>CAOKFI010000003.1 GCA_948467675.1 uncultured Porphyromonadaceae bacterium | reverse complement strand
CGCCACGGGGCCCCGCCCCCGCCCCCACCAAAAAACACCCCAATTTATCTTTAAACCCCACACCGGGCGGCTACCAACCCGGATCGCCGCCGATTTTGTCTTATTGCTATGTCATCGACGTCATTTGCCGTCGAACAGGTTTTTGATCGAGCCTATTGAGCTGAGCACTCCCGATGCCTCGTAAGGCACGTAGACGGTCTTGTTGTCTTTTCCGGATGTCATCTCGCGCAGTGTCTCGATATACTTCATGGCGAGCATGTAGGTGGCGGGGTCGGTATCTGACGCCTTTATCGCCTCGGCTACCCGTGTTATGGCTTCGGCTTCGGCCTGTGCTGTGAGCACTTTGGCCCGCGCCTCGCCTTCGGCCCGCAGTATCTCGGCTTCTTTTATTGCAGAGGCCTGGTTGATCTGTGATTGTTTTTCGCCCTCGGAGAGGAGTATGGCCGATGTTTTCTGGCCTTCGGCGTTGAGGATCTCGGCGCGTCGGTTGCGCTCGGCCTGCATCTGTTTCTCCATGGCTTCGCGTACGCTTTTCGGGGGTGTTATATCCTGAAGCTCGACGCGGTTCACCTTGACGCCCCATTTGTTTGTTACGTCGTCGAGAATCACCTGGAGGCGTGTGTTGATGGTGTCGCGCGAGGTCAGTGTCTGGTCGAGCTCGAGTTCGCCGATCACGTTTCGGAGCGATGTCTGCGTCAGTTTCTCGAGTGCGTTTGGCAGATTGTCGATCTCGTATACGGCTTTTTTCGCATCGACTATCTGGAAATACAGGAGGGCGTTGATCTCGGTTGTCACATTGTCTTTAGTGATCACCTGCTGTGCCGGGAAGTCGTAGACCTGTTCACGCAGATCGATGGCGCTCGACGATGACACGGTGACCATTACCCGGCCGTTGACCATAGTCTCCACGCGCCTTGTATATACCACTTTCGGTTTGTCGATGAAGGGCCAGATGATGTTCAGTCCCGGAGACAGTACGCTGTGGAAGCGTCCGAGGCGCTCTACGACGCGTGTTTCCGACTGCGGCACGATCTTTACTCCTGCCGATACCGTTATGATCACGATCAGGACTATCAGTCCGAGTAAAATGTAGGTTCCTGTCATTTTTCAGATGGTGTTTTGATGGTTTATTGTTCGGTGCGTTTCACTATAAGGATTATGCTTTCGTAGCCGGTCACAGTGACATGGGATCCCCGCGGTACCGGTGATCCGTCGGCGCTGCGCACCTGCCAGTTGTCGCCGTCTATGCGTGCTCGTCCGGGTTCCGCTTCGCTGACGTATTCCTTTGTCATTATGGCTTCGCGTCCGATCAGTGCGTTCATGTTGCTGTTGTACTCCTCGCGACGGCCTGATTTGCGGCGGCGCATGCGGTTTACCATAGGGGCTATGAAGATGAACGCGAGTATGATTCCTGCGGCCATTGAGGCGAGCTGCAGTTCTATGCCTGTTCCTGCAAGCGCGGCAACGGCGGCCGCAATACATCCGACAGCCACGCACAGTGTAGCCACGATACCGCTCAGCAACTCGATGATGAGCAATACGGCTCCCGCTATCAGCCAGATTATCCAGAGATCCATATCGGTTGTGTTAAGTTCGGTTTTCCCAAAGATAAGGAAAAGATCGGTAATATGCAACAGTCAGACCAGGTCGCGTATCATGTCGGCGGGAGTGAGGCCTGTGACGGGATGGCGCCAGCCCGGGATGAGCGCGGCCATAGGTACGAGTACGAACTGGCGCAGGTGCATGCGGGGGTGGGGCAGTGTGAGCGCGGGTGTGCGGGCTACGGTATCGCCGAGGCAGATGAGGTCTATGTCGATCTCGCGGTCTATGTATGATCCGTCGGCATCGCGGTGCGATGCGGTGCTGATGGCCTGTTCGATTCTGTGTAGAGCGGCGAGCAGTGTCTCCGGTGACAGCGATGTCGGTATGGTTATGCCGAGGTTGAGATAGGGCATGTCGGATTCATATCCCCATGCCGGACTCTGGTAGACGGGGGCGCGGCAAGCTGTGGCGCCGAGCGTCTGTTCTATCATGGCTACCGCTCTGTCGGTGAGTGTGCGGCGGTCTCCTTTGTTAGAGCCTATGTTGATGTATGCTATGGTCATTGTGTTACGGTTGCATGGCATCGAACTCAAGCAGTCGTTCGATGGTGGTGGAGGTTGAGGCTGTCGTAGTCGAGATGTGCCGGAGCTTTTCCGTATCCGGCGTGCATCGTCATGGTTGTCAAGATGGCCGTTGCGAGTGAAATCGTTGCTTTTCTCATTGGTTACAGTGCGATACAGATTGTCAGTAGGATATGTGTTTATAGATAACCGGACGGATGGTTATGACAACGCATTTGCCGGATACCGGCAAATGCGTCGTATTGTATGGGGAGGTGCGCTTGTCAGAGGGAGCGGTTCACTTCCACTTCTTCGAATCCCTCGATGAAGTCACCCTCTTTAAGATCGTTGTATCCGGCTATGCTCAGACCGCAATCGTATCCCGAGAGGACTTCCTTGACGTCGTCCTTGAATCGTTTGAGCGAGCCGAGTTCGCCTGTGAACCGTACTATGCCGTCGCGTATCAGGCGGACTTTGCAAGAGCGCTTGATCTTGCCTTCTCGCACAATGGCACCTGCGATTGTTCCGACTTTTGATATATGATATGTCTGGAGCACTTCGGCTGTACCGGTGATTTCTTCCTTGATCTCGGGGGCGAGCATGCCTGCCATAGCGTCCTTCACCTCTTCGATGGCCTGATATATGACTGAGTAGAGTCGTATCTCTACGCCTGCACGTTCGGCGGCGCGGCGTGCGGCCTGCGACGGGCGTACCTGGAAGCCTATGATCACGGCATCGGATGCTGCTGCGAGGTCGACGTCGCTTTCGGATATAGCTCCGACGGCTTTGTGGATTACGTTGACCTGTATCTCAGGGGTCGACAGTTTGAGCAGGGAGTCGCTGAGCGCCTCGATCGAGCCGTCGACGTCGCCTTTGACGATTATGTTGAGCTCCTGGAAGTTGCCTACAGCGCGGCGTCGTCCGATATCCTCGAGAGTCAGGATCTTCTTGGTGCGGGCGTTGAGTTCGCGCTGGAGCTGTTCTCGTTTGGTGGCGATCTCGCGTGCTTCCTGTTCGGTCTCCATTACGTTGAATGTATCGCCTGCTGCGGGAGCGCCGTTGAGTCCGAGCACGAGGGCGGGAGTAGCCGGTCCGGCTTCGTTGATGCGCTGGTTGCGTTCGTTGAACATGGCTTTGATCTTGCCGTAGTGGGTACCGGCGAGCACTACATCGCCTACTCGCAGGGTACCGTTCTGTACGAGTACGGTGGCTACGTATCCGCGGCCTTTGTCGAGCGACGATTCTATTATCGAGCCGGATGCCAGACGGTCGGGATTGGCTTTCAGGTCAAGCATTTCGGCTTCGAGGAGTACTTTCTCCATGAGTTCGTTGACGCCTATTCCTTTCTTGGCCGAGATGTCCTGAGACTGGTATTTTCCGCCCCATTCCTCTACCAGATAGTTCATTGCGGCGAGTTCCTCCTTCACCTTGTCGGGGTTTGCTGCGGGCTTGTCAATCTTGTTGATAGCGAATACTATGGGTACGCCAGCTGCCGATGCGTGGTTGATTGCTTCGACAGTCTGGGGCATCACATTGTCGTCGGCAGCGACTATGATAATACAGAGGTCGGTGACTTTTGCACCGCGGGCACGCATGGCGGTGAACGCTTCGTGACCCGGTGTGTCGAGGAATGTGATACGGCGTCCGTCGGGGAGCTTGACATTGTATGCGCCGATATGCTGTGTTATGCCGCCGGCTTCGCCTGCTATGACGTTGGCCTGGCGTATATAGTCGAGCAATGAGGTTTTGCCGTGGTCGACGTGGCCCATCACAGTCACGATCGGCGGGCGTGTGGTCAGATCCTCTTCGCTGTCCTCTTCCTGGGATATGGCTTCAACAACTTCGGCCGATACATATTCTGTGCGGAACCCGAATTCTTCGGCCACGATATTGATGGTTTCGGCGTCGAGGCGCTGGTTGATCGACACCATTACGCCGAGGTTCATACATGTGCCTATTACGTTGTTGATGGGTACGTCCATCATCATGGCGAGGTCGTTGGCGGTCACGAATTCGGTGAGCTTCAGCACGCGGCTTTCAGCTTCTTCCATTTCGGCGTGTTCGCGTTCACGCGATGCGAATGCCTCGCGTTTTTCCTTACGCCATTTAGCGCCTTTTTTCTGGCCTTTATCCTTGTTGGTGAGGCGTGCGAGAGTCTCTTTTACCTGCTTCTGTACGTCTTCCTCGTTGACTTCGGTATGTACGGGACGGCGTGTGCGGTCGTCGCGGCGCTGCGAACCGTTTCCGCCTTTCTCACGTCGCGGGGCGTCGTTGTTGCGTCCGCCCTGATTTCCGCCTGGATTCTGTCCGGCAGTTTTTTCTATATCTACTTTTTCCTTACCGTTTATGCGCTTGCGTTTGCGACGGTCGCCTCCGGCATTTGCGGCGGCTCCCTGAGTTCCGGGCGCGCCGGCTTTTCCGTTACGTTCGGCGCGGCGTTCCTCTTTGGTCTTTTTCTTGGGACGTGTAGACTGGTTTATGGCCGACAGGTCGATTTTGCCTACAACGTTGAGCTGCAGTCCGGGCGCTTTGTCGGCAGGCAGGCGGAATACTTCGCCAGCCGCCGGTGCTGTAGCCTCCGGGGTCTCTGTTTTCGTTTCAGCCTCCGGAGCTGTCTTTTTCGGCTCCTGAACGGGTGCGGGTGCCGGTTTTTCGACCGGTTTCTCCACCGCGGGAGCGGGAGCGGGTTCGGCGGGCTTCTCGGCTACTGGCTCCGGTTTCTGTACAGGTTTTTCGGCCGGTTTCTCCACTGCGGGTGCGGGAGCGGGAGCGGGTTCGGCGGGCTTTTCGGCTACCGGCTCCGGTTTCTGTACAGGTTTTTCGGCCGGTTTCTCCACCGCGGGAGCGGGAACAGGTTCGGCGGGTTTCTCGGCTACCGGTTCCTGTTTCGGCTCCTGAACGGGTGCCGATTCCGGTTTTTCGGTTACGGGAGCCGGTTCCGGAGTCTTTGCCACTGGATTGCCTTTGGAGTCCAAGTCGATCTTACCCAGTATTTTAGGCTTGGGGCGTTCGGCAAAGAGCTTTTCCTCCTCGTCTTTAGGCTTGGGTGTTTCCTTTTCCTTAGGTGTCATGCGGGCGCGTGCCTCCTGACGCTCGGACGCTATCTGCGAGGAGCGGTGCTTGAGATCTTTGTCGTTTTTGAACTCGTGCACCAGGAGTTCGTAGACGTCTTCCTCAATGCGGGCATTGGGGTTGTCGTCGACGGTGATGTTTTTTTTGCGCAGGAACTCTACGACGGTGGGTAGTGCCACGTTGAGGTCTTTCGCTACTTTGCTGATTTTCGTTTTCGCCATATATAGGTAAGTGATTTTCTATCTTTTAATTGTGAGGAGAGTCGCTGACGGCGGGATTATCAGTCCTCAAACTCCGCGCGCAGAGTCTCGAGCACGGTGTCGACTGTCGATTCTTCGAGGTCGGCTTTCTCGATCAGGGTCTCGCGTGGAGTAGAGAGCACTGCCTTGGCGGTGACGCATCCGATGTTTTTGAGCGCTTCGATTACCCATGCGTCGATTTCGTCTTTGAATTCGTCGAGGTATATGTCTTCTTCGTAAACGTCTTCAGTGTCGCGGTAAACGTCGATCACATATCCAGTGAGCATGGATGCGAGTTTGATGTTCAGGCCGCCTTTGCCGATTGCGAGCGATACTTCTTCCGGGCGCAGGAACACTTCGGCTTTCTTTTCTTCTTCGTCAAGGCGTATGCTTGATACTTTTGCGGGGCTGAGCGCGCGCTGGATGAACAGGGAGGGGTTGGATGTATAGTTGATCACGTCGATGTTCTCGTTGCGCAGTTCGCGTACGATGCCATGTATGCGTGAGCCTTTTACTCCGACGCAAGCTCCTACCGGGTCTATGCGGTCATCGTAGCTCTCGACGGCGATCTTGGCGCGTTCTCCCGGTATGCGTGCAACGGCGCGTATATTGATTAGTCCGTCGTGTATCTCGGGCACTTCGATCTCGAATAGCCGGCGCAGGAAGTTTTCGTTGGTGCGGCTTACGGTGATCTTGGGGTTGTTGTTCTTGTTGTCGACGTTGGCGATCACGGCCCTTACGGTCTCTCCTTTGCGGAAGAAGTCGCCTGGTATCGATTCGTTTTTAGGGAGCAGGAGCTCGTTTTTGTCGTCGTCGAGGAGGAGCGTCTCTTTGGACCATGTCTGGTACACTTCGCCGGTGACGAGCTCTCCTTCAAGTTCCTTGAACTTCGAGTATATGGCCTCTTTCTGAAGGTCGAGGATCTTAGACTGGAGTGTCTGGCGCAGGTTGAGGATGGCGCGGCGTCCGAAGTCGGCAAAGAATATCTCTTTTGTGTGTTCCTCGCCGATCTCTACGTCGGGATCCTGGTCGGCGCGAGCGTCTGAGAGACTTATCTGAGTATTCGGGTCGGTCACTTCACCGTCGGGAACTACTTCGAGATTCTGAAATATCTGTACGTCGCCCTTGTCGGGGTTCATGATCACGTCAAGGTTCTCGTCGGTGCCGAACATTTTCGCCAGCACGTTGCGGAACGATTCTTCGAGCACGCTTATCATTGTGGTCTTGTCGATGTTCTTCAGTTCCTTGAACTCGGCAAAACGTTCCACCATGTTTGGTGCTTCCTCTTTCTTAGCCATAAGGGTTGATACGGTTTTATTTGAATTTTATTGAATACTTGACTGTCTTGGCGTTGGCCTTGGCTATTACTTCAGGCTCTACCACTATTACCGGGCGCTTCTGTCCGGGCTGCCTCTCCTTTCGCTGGATCTCGATGGTGAAATCGCTGTCGGTGGCTGCTATCAGCCTGCCGGTGAGCTTGCGTCCGTCGCGGGTGAGGACTTCCACGTCGTTGCCTATGTTTTTGAGATACTGTCCGTGTACCTTGAACGGAGCTGTCAGACCTGCGGATCCGAGCTCCAGTTCGTAGTCGCCGGCTTCGTCGCCGAGCGCAGCCTCTACTTTGCGCGCTATTCCGGCGCAGGTGTCGACATCCATTGCTCCCGGGCTGTCGATGGCCACGACAAGACGTCCTCCGGGGAGGACTTCAGTCTCGACTACGAATAGGTCGGTGCCTTCTATGGCATCGGCTACGGCTCGGTCCAGTATTGCCTTATCTATCATATACGTTGCTATGCTTTCATAAAAAGTTAGGAGGAAACTTTCGCCTCCTCCGTTGCTTACACTGCAAAATTACAAATATTTTGTGCTTTGCGCAACAATTGCAGTGTATTTATGTCGTGATATGGACAGTGTCGAGGTGTTATTTAACTAAATAATGTAATTATTAGCGAAGTTTAACGGCGGAAATTGTCTGAATACTATTCTTTGCCGTGGGTGCCGCTGCGCTTGATGCTTGATTGCCGAGTCGGGCGGGGTTTATTCGGAGTCGGGAAATTTGCGGAGGTATTCTTCGAGGATGTGGCGTATGTTGAAATAGTAGCCTTCGGGGTCGTTGTCTTTCTTTTTTTCGACGGTTATGTAGTCGTAGTAAGGTTCTTCGAAGCTCTGTTTGCGTGCGATGTGTCCGAGCAGGTTTATGATCATGTATTCGTGCTGCGGGTTGATGACGTACCATGCGTTGTCTTTGTCGAGTCCGGTTCCTGTCGATACGATGGCTTCGAGCAGATGGTTCAGGCGGTATTGCCAGATGTTGGCGAGATTGTTTTTCTGTTTCTCGCGCAGTGCGTATATCAGGAAGTTGATCTGCCGGAGGTCGAACGGATTGTCGGCCAGCGACAGTTCGGCATATTTTATTATGGTGTCGCATTCGGCGCGCGTGTGGTCGGTCTTGTAGTACTGTTCTTCGACCTGCTGTGCGAATTCGGAATGCCGATAAGGATTGTAGTCTTCCTGGAATACGTAGCCGAGATAGAGGTGCCGGTAGTCCTCCAGGCCCATTATGGTCTCGTTGGCTTCGTATCGTGCCATGAGCTTGGAGTAGTAGTATTTCGATTTCGGATCGGCCACTTCGGCGGCTATCCTGTCCATATCGGGGCGTACGGGTTTCATGCGTTCCTTGTCGGACGATGACGGGACAGCGGCTTTCATGATGGATAGCACGCATATCAATAATGTGAAGATCGTGGTTCTGGGACGCATGATTAGATCTGTTTTTGCATTGTTGTATGTGCAAAAATAGTAAAAAATGCGTGCTGTGGGCGGGGCTTTAACCCTATTTCACATTAAGTTAAAGCCGTTAAAGGCCGAGCATGGCTGCTACCCGGCGGAGAGCGTCGATGAACCGGTCGGCTTCTTCGCGAGTGTTGTATACGGCAAACGATGCGCGTACGGTGCCTTCTACGCCGAGGGCGTGCATAAGCGGCTGTGCGCAGTGGTGGCCGGTGCGCACTGCTATTCCGAGTTTGTCGAGCAGGAGTCCTGTGTCGTAGTGGTGTTCGTTGCCGAGCAGGAATGAGATCACTGCCGCCTTTCCTGGCGCTGTGCCGAATATGCGCATGCCCGGAATCTCCATCATGCGGGATGTGGTGTATTCCAGCAGGTCATGTTCGTGGGCGGCTATGCGTTCTATGCCAATGGATTCCATGTAGTCGATGGCTGTGCGGAATGCGGCTATGCCTACGAAGTCGGGTGTGCCGGCTTCGAATTTGAACGGCAGTTCGGCCCATGTGGTGTGTTCGAAACTTACGTGCGATATCATTTCGCCTCCACCCTGATATGGCGGGATCATATCGAGCCAGTATTTTTTTCCGTAGAGGACACCTACACCCGACGGGCCGTACATCTTGTGTGACGAGAATGCGTAGAAATCGGCGTCGAGATCGCGCACGTCGACTTTCAGATGGCTTATCGCCTGTGCTCCATCGACTACTACGGGTACTTCGAGGGAGTGTGCGTAGGCTATCATTTCTTTGACGGGATTGACTGTTCCCAGCACGTTGGATACATGGCATACGGATACGAGTCTCGTGCGTTCGTTGAACAGCGATCTGTAGGCTTCCATGTCGAGCTGTCCGGTGGCGTCGACCGGGACTACGCGTATCAGTATGCGTTTTCTCCTCCGGAGCAGTTGCCACGGCACGATGTTGGCGTGATGCTCCATGGCGGTGAGTATTATCTCGTCGCCGTTTTCGAGAAGGTCGCCCATTGACGAAGCCACGAGGTTTATGGCTTCGGTCGTGCCTCGTGTGAATATGATTTCCTGGGTGGATGCGGCATTGATGAATGCGCGTACCCGTTCGCGTGCGGCTTCCTGCAGGTCGGTCGCTTCCTGCGAGAGGGTGTGTACGCCGCGGTGTACGTTGGCTTTTGTGTGGCAGTACATTCTGTCGATCGCGTCGACCACGCACCGCGGGGTCTGGGATGTCGCGGCATTGTCGAGATATACCAGCGGCCGGTTGTAGATTTCGCGGTCGAGTATAGGGAAGTCGCGACGTATGGATTCTATATCGAGCTGCTGCATACCTGGTCTGTGTTATGGGCGGCTCCGCAGTCGGCGCATGTGGCCGAGGACCGTCCGTGGAAACGGCGTTCGACGAGAAGCCTCAGCCGGTCGCGCAGGCCTTCGGGGCGAACAGTGGCAATGACATCGGCCATAAAGGCCTGCATGAGCATGACGCGCGCTTCGTGCTGGGGTATGCCTCGTGCTTGCATGTAGAACAGCGCCTGCTGGTCGAGCTGTCCGGTTGCGGCTCCGTGGGAACATTTCACGTCGTCGCAGTATATTTCGAGCTGCGGGCGTGTGTGCATGCGGGCATCGGACGATGCGAGCAGGTTGCGGTTGGTCTGATAAGCTTCGGTGAGCACTGCGCCTTCCTCGACGCGTATCGCGCCTTCGAAGGCTCCGTTTGACTTATCGTCGAGTACATATTTGAACAGCTGGTCGCTGTGGCATCTCGGGACGTGGTGTAGCACTTCGGAGCTGTTGTCGACGGTCTGGTCGCCTGTCGCGACCGCCATTCCGGCGAGCATCGTACGGCATCCTGTGCCGTCGAGGTCGAGCCGGTAGTCATTGCGGGTTTTGCCTCCGGAGAGGGTAGATCCGTTGACGGTGAGCGAGCTGTCTGCTTCCTGGTGTGCGTACAGCATGGAAATCCGCGATGTCAGCGCCGACGATTCTTCAAGGTCGTAGAGTTCGAACGATGCGCGCTGTGCCACGTGGATCTGTATCATCTGCAGCGACAGGTAGCGGTGTTCGCGGTCCTGTGTGTGGTCGCACACGAGCAGCTGAGCCTCGGAGTCGTCTTCGGCTACGACGAGCAGACGGCGCACGGCCATCATGTCGGTTGACGATGAGAAGATGTTGACGAGCTGCAGCGGCTTCTGAAGTCTGACCCCACGTCCTATGTGGAGCAGCACCCCGTCCTGTAGCAGGAGGGTGTTTAGGTCGGCGGCCGGACAGCTGCCGGTGCCGAGGCCGATGTATGGTTCCACGAGCTCAGGACATTCGCGTGCGGCCCGTGCGAGGGACATGAACCTCACTCCGTCGGGCAGTCGCTCTTCCAGAGTGCGCGATGGCACGAATGAGTCGTTGACAACGAATGCCATGAGGGTGCTTACCGCCGGGATGTCGCAGCGGAATGAGGCGGTGACGTCGACCGGCATGGGCAGGCGCGATATGTTGAGGCCGAAATCGGGCGCGAGCATGTCGTTGACCGATGTCCGCTCATAGCCTTCGTCGCCGCGTTCCGGGAGGCGTGCGCCTTCGAGGGCGGAGCGTGCTCCGGGACGCATGGCGTTGAGTAGCGGAGCGCCACAGCCGGCGTCGATTGCCCGGCTGTTGGCGTCGTATAGGTCGAGATATTGCTGAAGGCTGTTGTCCATAGCTGCGGAATGGCTATTCATTGTCGATCTCCTGCTTTATCCAGTCGTAGCCGCGTTCTTCGAGCTCGAGTGCGAGTTCCGGGCCGCCTGTGCGTACTATGCGCCCTTTGTAGAGCACATGCACGAAGTCGGGCTTTATGTAGTCGAGCAGACGCTGGTAGTGTGTGATCACGATCGCCGATGTTTCGGGAGTCTTGAGCTTGTTGACGCCTCCGGCCACGATGCGGAGCGCGTCGATGTCGAGGCCGGAGTCGGTCTCGTCGAGAATCGACAGGCATGGTTCGAGCACGGCCATCTGGAATATTTCGTTGCGTTTTTTCTCGCCTCCGGAGAATCCTTCGTTGACAGACCGTGATGTGAGCTTTCCGTCAAGCTCCACGACTTCGCGCTTGCTGCGCATCAGTTTGAGGAAGTCGGCGGCGCTCATTGGCTCCTGTCCGAGATATTTGCGCTTTGCATTGACTGCCGCACGCATGAAGTTGACCATCGATACTCCGGGTATCTCCACCGGATACTGGAATGAGAGGAACAATCCTTCGTGACTGCGGTCTTCGGGGCTTAGCGCCAGCAGGTCTATGCCGTGGAACTCGGCAGAACCGGCTGTGACGGTGAATGCCGGATCTCCGGCGAGCACTTCGCTCAGTGTCGACTTGCCTGAGCCGTTTGGCCCCATGATGGCGTGAACTTCGCCGCGGCGCACGGTGAGGTCGATTCCTCGTAGTATCTCTTTGTCGCCTATCGAGGCGTGGAGACCGTTGACTTTAAGAAGTATATCGTCGTTCATAATCGTATGTTTCAATGTTGCCGGAATCAAGTTATCCTACGGAGCCTTCGAGAGTGATCTGGAGCAGTTTCTGGGCTTCGACGGCGAATTCCATCGGGAGTTTGTTCATCACCTCCTTGGCATAGCCGTTGACGATCAGGCCTACGGCTTCTTCTGTGGGTATGCCGCGCTGGTTGCAGTAGAATAGCTGTTCCTCGGATATTTTCGATGTGGTGGCTTCGTGTTCCACGATTGCGGAGTCGTTGGCCACGTCTATGTAGGGGAATGTATGTGCTCCGCAGGTGGCTCCGAGCAGGAGGCTGTCGCACTGGGTGTGGTTACGGCAGTTGTCGGCGTTGGCCGCCACCTTGACGAGACCGCGGTATGAGTTCTGGCTGTGTCCTGCGGATATGCCTTTGCTGACTATGGTGCTTCGGGTGTCGGATGCGAGGTGTATCATCTTTGTGCCGGTGTCGGCCTGCTGCCGGTTGCGTGTCACGGCAACGGAGTAGAATTCGCCTGTGGCACCTCGTCCGGCGAGCACGCAGCTCGGATATTTCCATGTGATAGCCGATCCGGTCTCGACCTGTGTCCATGACAGTTTGCTGTCGACACCGCGGCACAGTCCGCGTTTTGTGACGAAGTTGTACACGCCTCCGCGTCCGTCGGCGTCGCCGGCATACCAGTTCTGTACGGTCGAGTATTTCACCTCGGCGCGGTTCTCGACTATTATCTCGACTATAGCGGCGTGGAGCTGATTCTCGTCGCGCATGGGAGCTGTGCATCCTTCGAGGTAGCTTACATAGCTGTCGTCGTCGGCTACGATCAGGGTGCGTTCGAACTGTCCGGTGCCTGATGCATTGATGCGGAAATAGGTCGACAGTTCCATCGGGCAGCGTACTCCTTTGGGTATATAGACGAACGAGCCGTCGGAGAATACCGCTGAGTTGAGAGCCGCGTAGAAGTTGTCGGCGTAGCTCACGACTTTGCCGAGGTATTTCTGTACCAGTTCGGGATACTCTTTTACGGCTTCGGAGAAGGAGCAGAATATTATGCCCATCTCGGCCAGTTTTGCGCGGTGTGTGGTCTTGACCGATGTCGAGTCCATGACAGCGTCGACAGCCATGCCGCTGAGCAGTTTCTGCTCTTCGAGCGGAATGCCGAGACGGTTGAATGTGTCGATGAGCTGCGGATCCACTTCGTCGAGGCTTCCCGGCGCTTTTTTCTGCCGAGGTGCGGCATAGTAGCTTATGGCCTGGAAATCGATGGGCGGTATGTCGAGGTGAGCCCAGTCGGGTACAGTCATCTTCTGCCAGTGGCGGAATGCCTTCAGGCGGAAGTCGAGCAGCCACAGTGGCTCCTCTTTCTTTGCCGATATGATGCGGATCACATCTTCGTTGAGCCCCGGAGGTATGATCTCGGTGTCGATATCGGACCGGAATCCGTATTTCGAGCCGTAGTCCCCGGAGGTAACGTCGTCTATTATGTTGCTGTCAGTTGGTTCCATTGCAGTCAGGTTATTGATAATAACGCCGCGCGGGTGCTATTAGTTGTTGGGCAGCGGTATATTGACGTATTGTGTCATGTAGCCGAGCAGTTTCGGAGCCAGACGTGTCACCGCCGGAGTTATCACGCCATGGTTTATGCCGGCGCCAGGCTTGAAGGCGAGCCATATATTTATGAGCAGCGATGCGAGCACCAGCCATTTGAATATGTAGAATACGGCTCCGAAAAACCGGTCGACCGGTCCCAAGTGCAGCGTTTGAGCCGCTCCGCGTATCATGTTGGCGAGCAGAATCACCCCCAGATAAATGAGGATGAACAGTATGATCCAGGCCAGGATGGTGTTTACACCGAGCCATCGGGCCATGTCGTCGCCCCATACCTGGCAACCGACAATTGCGGCCAGAATGGCGACGAGCGATCCGAGTTGCGCTATGAAGCCACGCCATGCGCCCCATGCGCCGGCTGCCACTGCGATAATGAGAATGACTATGTCGGGAGTGCTCAGCATGCTCAATACGAATTTTCGGGTGCAAAGATAGCAAAAATCGCCCTTATCGCCCTATTTTATTCTTGTGGTAATGGGCTCTAATATGATATTCTGGTTATATTTGACTCACATAATTGGCTCCGCCACCGCGAACCGCCCTTTGGGCGACATCCGCTATTATGTTTCATCGAATATTTTTGTTATATTTGTGGTATGACCATCGAACGTAATGATATGGAACGGATATTGCTGCCGCCAAGCCATGACGGAGAGCGTGCTGCTGTAGATGCCGGCTGCCGGCGTCTGTTGATAATCGGAGCCAACGGAGCCGGCAAGACACGGTTCGCTTCGCATGTGGTTGCTGATCTTGGCGACAGGGCCTACTGTCTGTCGCCGCTCGACGCTTTGTACGGAACGCGTACTAATGCTGTAGCCGACGTTTCCGGTGCGCACTCTCCGGCTACGCTTTATCGCCGTATGGTCGAATCTGAGCCTATGTTTTCAGCCGGTCTTCCCGATACAGCGTCCGATCTTGAGAGAGTGATGGCTATGCTGCTTCACGATGAGGTGGTGAATCTGATTGCCTATAAGGTGAATTCGGCCAGAGGCGAGAAGGCTCGTCTGGGACGTACCCGCCTTGACCGGGTGATAGAGATGTGGAAGGAGCTGTTTCCCGGCAATGATGTGCTGATAGAAGGGGGGAGGCTGCTGTTTTCGCGCGACGATGACGGCGACAGGTCATCGCGGTCGTCGCTCAAACTGTCGGCGGGCGAGAAGGTGGTGCTGTATTATTTCGGTGCCGTGCTGTATGCTCCGGGCAATTCTGTGATCACGGTGGATTCACCCGATATGTTTCTGCATCCGTCGATCATCCGCCGTGTATGGGACAAGATCGAGTCCGTGCGTCCTGACTGCTCGTTTATCTATGTGACCCATGATCCGGATTTCGCGTCGTCGCGTTCGGAGGCGGCTGTGTGCTGGGTGCGCGATTTCGATGCCGTATCATGCAGCTGGGACTACGATCTGCTGCCTCCTCATTCGGGTATAAGCGATGAGCTTTATCTGACGTTGCTCGGAGCCAGGAAGCCGGTTCTGTTTATTGAGGGCGATGACCTGCATTCGATAGATTCCAAGCTGTATCCGCTGATATTTCCTGACCATACGGTCAAGGCACTGGGATCGTGCAACAGGGTGATAGAGTCGACGCGCACGTTCAACGATCTGAGTGCGTTTCATCATCTCGACAGCTATGGAATAGTAGACCGCGACCGTCGTTCGGCGCAGGAGGTGGCTTATCTGCGCGACAAGAAGATACTTGTACCCGAGGTAGCCGAGATCGAGAATATACTGATGCTGGAAGGGGTGGTCCGTGCCGTGGCGCGTTCGCGCGGAAAGGATGCCAACCGTGTTTTCGCACGTGTGAAGCGGACTATGGTGGATATGTTCTCTCGTGAACTCAAGCAGCAGGCTCTGCTGCATACCCGGCATTATGTGAAACGCACTGTCGAGCACCGGATCGACCGGCGCTTCCAGAATATAGCCAAGCTGGAGGAGCATCTTGCCGATCTGGTGAACGAGATAAATCCGCGGGCGATCTACGATGGGTTCTGCTGCGATTTCCACCGGTATGTAAAGGAGGCCGATTATGCCTCGATACTGCTGGTCTACAACCAGAAGGCGATGATTCCGAACAGCGGTGTGGCTGCCGCGTGCGGTCTGAGCGACAAGCGCGCTTATGTCGATGCCATACTCGCCCTGTTGAAAACCGACCGTCCGGAGGCTGGCATGATACGCCGCGCGGTGATGGATTGCTTCGGTCTGAAATAGATATTTTTGCGTACCTTTGTGGTATGAATCAGTTTAAGGTGTGGGTCGAGGCTATGCGTCTGCGCACTCTGCCGGTATCGGTGGCGGGCGTGATATTCGCATGGGGTCTTACGCTATATCAGGGCGATGGATTGAAATGGGTGCCGGCACTGCTGTGTCTGGCGTTTGCCATACTGGCTCAGGTAGCGTCGAATTTTGCGAATGAATATTATGATTTCCGTGATGGTCTCGACCGAGTGGGGCGCGATGGCCCGCGCCGCGGTGTGACCGAAGGCGACATAACACCGCGCGCCATGCTGACGGCTACGTTTGCCACTCTCGGTCTGGCGTGCCTGACCGGTCTGTCGCTGCTCCTTTATGGCCCCTGGTGGCTGATAGTGGCCGGAGTGCTGATAGCTATCGGGGCGCTGGCTTATTCCGCCGGTCCGTATCCTTTGTCGCGTCACGGCTGGGGTGAGGTGGCGGTGATATTGTTTTTCGGCGTGGTGCCTGTGTGGCTCACGTGCGTGGTCCAGGGAAGCGACGCCATGTATTATGCGTGGGCTCCTGGTATAGCTGTCGGCCTGATGGGCGCTAATGTGTTGATCGTTAATAATTACCGTGATGCCGACGATGACCGTGCGGTTGGCAAGCGCACCATTGCCGTGAGGTTCGGCCGACAGATCTCGTCGGGGCTGTATCTGCTGTCGGGCTGGGTAGCCATGGGGCTTATGTTTCCTCTATGGCTTGTTTCGATAGCCTGGTGGTGGCTCATTGTTCCGGTTCTGTACCTGTGTCTGCATACCTCGCTGTGGGTCGGGCTGTGCGTCCGTTCGGGAACTGCGCTTAACCCTCTGCTCGGCAAGACGGCCATGGCCATGCTGGTATATTGTGTGGCGTTCACTCTGATATGTGCTTTTGGCTGATGGAAACACTTCTTACCATAGAGAGTCCGGAACTACGTTACATGACGGTCAGGCTTGCCGTGCCGCAGCCGGTGGCTGTGCCGGTCGGGATCACGGCTGTCATAGGTCCCAACGGGGCTGGCAAGAGTACTCTCGGCCGCATACTCGAGCGAGGATGGAACATAACGACCAACCGGATCACGTCGCCACGCGGTCGGCTGAATGTCAGAATGATAGAGTTTGCCGACATACATTCGCTTGCAGGTATCCGTGCCGGATACTACCAGCAGCGCTACGAAGCCACGATGAACGATGATATGCCTACTGTGGCATCGGTCATCGGCGAGGAGCGTATATCGACCGATCAGTGGCGCGTGTGGAGCGACAGGCTCGGTCTGAAAGGAATCGACGACAAGTGTGTCAATTTCCTTTCGTCGGGCGAACTTCGCAAGGTGCTGCTTATAAACCAGCTCGTGGATATGCCCGACCTTCTGATACTCGACAATCCCTACATAGGACTGGATGCGGACTCGCGCAAAGTCCTGAATGATACCTTTGCCGCTCTCGGCGATGCCGGACAGTCCGTGATGCTGCTGCTGCCGGAGGGCGATATTGTGCCCGAAGCTGTGAGCCACTTCCTGTATATGGACAATATGACAGTGGGTGTGGAGCGTGATGCCGATGCTCAGGAGGTAATACGTATGCGCGGTGTGACTGTGCGTTATGGCTCGCGTGTGATCATCGACAGTATCGACTGGTGTGTGCGCCGTGGCGAACGCTGGCTGCTTACCGGAGCCAACGGCAGCGGCAAGTCCACTCTGCTGAGTCTTGTGGCCGCTGACAATCCACAGGGTTACAACAACGATATCGAGCTGTTCGGCCGTCGTCGCGGATCCGGCGAAAGCATCTGGGAGATAAAACGCCGCATAGGATATATATCGCCGGAGATGCATCTTTATTTCAACGGGGGTCAGTCTACTGTGCTGTCGGTTGTGGCCCATGGACTGCACGATACCGTAGGCGAGTTCACGAAGCTGCGTGAGGGCGAGGCCGACAAGGCTATGGAATGGCTCGAAAAATGTGGCATAGCGCATCTGGCCGACCGCCGGTTCGCTACGCTTTCGGCAGGCGAACAGCGAATGGCTCTGCTTGCACGCACGCTGATCAAAAATCCTGAGCTGCTGATTCTCGACGAGCCTATGCACGGTCTCGATGCCCGAAACCGGGCGAGGGTACGCACTCTGACAGAGCAGGCAGCTGCCTGCTCGACGCTGATCTATGTGACCCATGACCCGTCGGAGACCGGTATAAGTTTCGACGGCCATCTCAGTCTGCCATGATTTCCGCGGAGAGTGGATCGTGTGTTATCTGTCGAGGAGTGACCGGAACAGGTCTATGTAGCGGGCGGCGATTGTCTCGGCGCCGAAATGACGGGTGACTTCGTTGTGGAGGAATGCGCGGTCGAAAGGTTGTTCCAGAGCTTTGATTATGTATCGGCCGAGGCTTTCAGGGTTCCGGTATTCGGCGATGTAGCCGTTTACTCCGTGTTCGATGATGTCGGTCTGGCCTCCTTCGCCGAATGATACGGGTACTGCGCCGGCAGCCTGTCCTTCTATGAGTGTGGCACCGAGTGTCTCATAGAGCGATGACGATACCACTACTTTGGCGCGTGCATAGAGTTCGCGCAGAATCTTTGGATCGTTGACCTGTCCGATGTGCACAAACGGGAGCTGCATTTCGTTGAGCAGCCGCGGGTTGCGTATATTTCCGAAAAAGACGACAAGACACCGGTTGGCCCATGACGGGTTTGTGTCGAACACGTAGTTGAATGCTTTGATGGCGTAGGGGAGTCCTTTGACCGGGTCGTCGAGACGGGCGGCTCCCATGACTATGATATCGCGTGAGTAATCGATATCGTAGGAGTGCATGGTCACATACGGTTCGGTGTGGTATGATTCCACGGGATACGCGCAAGGGATGACCGATATCGGTTTTCCGGCGAGCAAAGAGCTATGCCGGCATTTTTCGGCGAGCCATCTGCTTACGGCCACGAAGTGTATGTCGGTTTTGTCGAACAGGTCTTTCTTGCGCAGCCAGGTGGAGCGAGACAGGTCGTGTCCTGACGATCCGCCGTGGAAGAACTGACAGTTTCCGCATCTGTCGCGATAACCGGTGCATTCGTATGCGTGATGGCACGCTCCGGTCATGCACCACATGTCGTGCATGGTCCATACTACCGGTTTGCCAAGAGCGCAGATGCGTTCGATGCCTTTGATCGACAATGTTCCCTGGTTTATCCAGTTCAGCGATATTATGTCGGCCTCCCTTATCCAGGGGTGTCTGTGCAGCGGCATGCCTGTATTGGCGATAGATACCTTAAACAGATTTTCCCGGTTCAGGCCGTTGTGCAGGAATATCCAGCCCCGTTCAGGTACGAATCTGTTGCCGCGCTGGCTGCGTGTGGCGCTCTCCATTACGTGAGGCGAGTCGCCGTATTTTACGAATGTGACCATGCGGGCATCGTGCCCGGCATTGCGCAAGGCTTCCATAAGGCGGTATGTGACTATGGCCGCACCGCCTAATGTGTCGCTTGTGTTGATGAGGGCTATTTTCATGGATTTCTTTCTTTCTGGCGGTTCGGGAATGTCACGGCACTTCCGATATCGATCAGGCTGATATGGCGTGCCTGTACGCGTGCCTGGAGGTAGGCCTTGAATTTATCGCGTTGGGCGGCAGCCATCGGACGTGTGTATTTTACGAGTGCCACGGTCATAGTGTCGAGACTCGGATGGTCTGTGGCGCTGAATACTGCGGGAGCTATGGCTATTTCGCTCACTTCCGGGAACAGTACTTTTATTTCAGGCGATATGGTAGCGCTGATGGTGTCCTGACGCTCCCGCCATGAGTTGACATAACGCAGCGAGTCGATGGTGGATTGCTGCCGGCTGATGGCATTCTGCGATGCCTGGTATATGTCTTTGACCGACGATGAATTCAGCTGGCCTGAGGTGATGGCGGTCAGCGGACGGTCATCGCCCTGTATGAAGTTGAGTCTGGTGCCGTCGAGTCCGAAGTCGGCCAGACGTGGTGTCAGCGCCAGTCTCAGCGAGTCGACAGGGAGCAGGCGTCCTATCAGAGTCACTTCGAGTACCCGCTGTCCGTTCCGACTGGTTTCATTGTAGCTCAGCACCTGAGTGTCGGGGAAGTTCATGGCTTTGGTGACGAACTGGCGCACATGCATAGAATACTGGTTCTGCCGCAGCATGGACCATGTGAGGTATACGCTCGGGAGCATGGTTATGATCACGATCGCATAGACTATGCGGCGCACTTTCCGAGCACGCGCTTCGTTTACGAACTGCACATGCTGGTATTTCATGAGTTTGACGCCTACGGTCGTGGCAAACGCGATGTATATGGAGTTGATAAGAAACAGATAGAACGCGCCGATGAAGTAGTGGGGCTGTGCGGTGGCCAGTCCGTATCCGACGGTACACAACGGCGGCATGAGCGCGGTGGCTATCGCTACACCGGGAATAACGTTGCCTTTGCTGCGGGATCCAATGCCGATGATTCCGGCGCATCCTCCGAAAAATCCTATAAGCACGTCGTAGATGGTGGGTGATGTGCGTGCCAGCAGTTCGGAGTGCCCTTCATTGACGGGTGATATGAGAAAGTATATTGTGGATGCGAGTATGCTGAAGCCTGTGGCCATGGCGAGGTTCCGCACCGATCGTTTTATCAGTGTGAAATCGTGGATTCCGACTCCGAGCCCGACTCCGATTATCGGTCCCATGAGCGGTGAGATCAGCATAGCGCCTATTATCACTGCAGTGGAGTTGGTGTTGAGTCCGAGCGAGGCTATCAGTATGGCGAATATGAGTATCAGGATGTTTGTGCCGCGGAAAGATATGCCTTCACGGATGGCCGCTTCGGCTTCTTCCTGAGGGATGATGTAGTCCGTGAGCGAGAAGTAGCTCACGAGCGTGTCCTTGATTTTGTTGAATCTGTCCTGTCTCATAATGTTCGGATATGTAGGATGACGGGGAAGGATACTGTGTCGGTTTATGCCGGCCTGCGGCGCCGGCATATGATTTTTGCGAAAGAGCGCGGGTCGATGTGTTCCAGCCGTAGGACTGTGTATATGAACAGCAGTAGCAGAGGAGTGCGCAGCAGCATATCAGCCCATGATGAGCCGGTATCCACGGCTATTCCTGCGGCGTATAGTACTGCCGCTATGCCGAAATAACCGATTATGCGGCCTGTCTGATATGGAACGGCCAGTCTTGACCGTCCTATGAAGTAGCTGGCAATCATCATGGATGTGTAGCATGCCAAGGCAGCCCAGGCGCATCCCATGTATCCGAACTGCGGCACAAGAAGGATGTTAAGTCCTACGGTTACGGCGAGTCCGCCGAGTGAGAACCATGCTCCCCAGATGGTCTTGTCGGTGAGTTTGTACCATATCGACAGATTGAAGAATATTCCGAAAAACAGTTCGGCGAGCATTATCACAGGCACGACTTTAAGTCCGGCGAAGTAGTCGGACGATATGAAGTGGCGTATCACGTCGAGATAGTACATGACCCCGAGAAATATTATGAGCGCGAAAATCACGAAATATTTCATGGCGTCGGCGTAGGATTGCAGTCTGTTGTCGCCTTTCTCCTTGTCTTTTGCGAAAATGAAAGGCTCGTAGGCGAACCTGAATGCCTGCAGGAACATGACCATTACGATGGCGATCTTGTAGTTGGCGCCGTATATGCCGAGGCCGTGCATGGCTTCCTGCGGATCCTGTACCAGCACCGGATACAGAATCTTGTCGATGGTCTGGTTCATGATTCCGGCTATCCCGAGGATGAGCAGTGGAAATGAGTATGACAGCATGCTGCGGAGCAGCGGCCAGTTGAAACGCCATGGACGTCGGAATATTTCGGGTATGAGCAGGAGCATCATTACACCGGAACTTATCAGGTTGGCAAGGAATATGTATCCTATGCCGAAACCGGGATCATACCATCCGTCGACGATCTGCGGCGCCTGCTTCATGAGCCACGGGCAGATCAGTATGAACAGTATGTTCAGGCCTATGTTCAGGCCTATGTTTATGAGCCGCAGTGCGGCGAACCGGAGCGGTCGTTTGCGGAACCGCAGATAGGCGAACGGCAATGCTGTAAATGCGTCGATGGCGACTGTCACGGCCATTATCCCGATATATTCCGGGTGCCCGCCACACTCCAGGGCGCCGCTTAACGGATCGATAAACGCCAGAACCGCGGCCACGAACAGAGCCGATGTCACAGCCAGCGATGTCAGAGAGGTGGTGTATACCTCTTCCGGATCCTTGTATCGGTCATGATTGGCAAACCGGAAGAAGCCGGTCTCCATGCCGTATGTCAGAATGATCATGACCAGTGCCACGATCGAGTATATATATGTCACGATACCGTACTCCGATGCAGCGAACATAGCTGTGTAGAGCGGTACCAGGCACCAGTTCAGAAATCGTCCAACAATGGAACTGAGACCATATATGGCGGTGTCTTTTGCTAAACTTTTCAGTCCGGCCATGTCGGTATAGAGATGTTTGTGTTTAAAACAGGGTTCCTGCGGCCGGCGCGGAGGTGTGGCCGAGATGTGTGTAGGCCAGAGGCGTGACTTCGCGTCCCCGAGGGGTACGTTTTATGAAACCTTCCTGGATCAGGAACGGTTCATAGACTTCCTCGATTGTTCCGGGATCCTCTCCGAGCGCGGTGGCTATGGTCGAGAGTCCTACCGGACCTCCGTGGAACTTGGTGATTATTGTCGACAGTATCTTGTGGTCGATCTCGTCAAGTCCGTACCGGTCTATGTTCAGTGCCTCCAGGGCATAGCGGGCTATCCCGGGTTCGACCACGCCGTTGCCTTTGACCTGGGCGAAGTCGCGCACCCTTCGCAGCAGTGCGTTGGCTATACGAGGCGTGCCGCGGCTGCGCAACGCTATTTCGTGGGCTGCTTCGGCAGTGCACTCGACTCCGAGCAGCGAAGCCGATCGTAGTATTATGCGCTCGAGCACTTCGTGTCCGTAGTATTCGAGGTGGCAGTTGATACCGAATCTTGCCCGTAGCGGTGAGGTGAGCAGTCCGCTTCGGGTTGTGGCTCCCACCAATGTGAACGGGGCGAGCGACAGCTGTACCGATCTGGCTCCAGGCCCTTTGTCGATCATGATGTCGATACGGTAGTCCTCCATGGCGGAATACAGATATTCCTCCACTACAGGGCTCAGACGGTGTATCTCGTCGATGAACAGCACGTCGTTTTCTTCGAGCGATGTGAGAATGCCGGCCAGATCGCCCGGTTTGTCGAGCACCGGTCCTGAGGTCACTTTCATGCTTACGCCAAGTTCGTTGGCGATGATGCCTGACAAGGTGGTCTTGCCGAGCCCTGGAGGACCGTGCAGCAGAGTGTGGTCGAGCGCTTCTCCACGGCCACGCGCGGCCGCTACGAATACGCGCAGATTCTCGACTATCTTTTCCTGTCCGCTGAACGAATTGAACGCGTCGGGGCGCAGCGCCTTTTCAAGGTCCTGTTCCGATGAGGGGCGACCTGTGGCGCGGATATCAAAACCGTCGGATATGCTGTCATTTGCTCCCATAGAGCACCGGGTTGGTCGACGGATCGTTGTACATTTTCATCTGACGGTATACTTTCATGTACTTGCGTCCGGCTGCTATGTCGTCGAGCAGCTGGTCTATCGCGGTGATCAGGTCTGTTTTCTGTTCGAGCAGTACCGCCAGTTTTGCCGCGCAGCGTTCGCGATGGTCCGGAGCGGCATCGGTGCGATCCACTTCGGCCTGCATGTGGTATATCTTCAGCGCGAGGATCGACAGGCGGTCGAGTGCCCATGCGGGGCTCTCTGTGTTGATCGTGGCATTCTCCAGAATCTTTACATCGGCATACTTGGAGCGGAAATATGTATCCAGTTCCTCTACCATGTCGGTACGGTCCTGATTGGACTTGTCGATGCGGCGTTTCAATGCCAGAGCGGCCACGGGATCGATCTGGGGATCACGGATAATGTCTTCCAGATGCCATTGCACGGCGTCGATCCAGTTTTTTGCGGCAAGTACTGCCTCGATCGAGCCTTCGGAGTAGGGGTTGGCATGCGGAGCGTCTACGCAGTCTGTAGTGTGGTAGAGTGCTGTTGTGCCGCTGAATATATCGAAAGCGTTTTCTGCGAATGTCATGATGCTGTCGTGTTTATAGTTTTTACAAAAATAGCAAATTCCTCCGATTCCGCCAATTTATTCGGTTACGGGTATGCCGAATGCGCCGAGGGTCAGGCCGATGGCGGTACCGTAAAAGTCGGTGGCGGGGGTTGTAGGGGTGTCAAGTCCGAGATCGGCGGCATCGGCAGCGGGGGAGTCGGGAAGCAGGCGGTAGTCGAATATGTAGTTGGCGCGGTCAACGGCGAACAGAGGGTCGCTCTCCCACAGACACTGGATGAAATTTTCGTCATCGGAGCCTTTCAGTCCGAACATGCATCTGTTGAAAGTTATTGCAGATCCGGCTATGTCGGCCGGAAATATGGGGGTTCCGTTGCCGTGTATTATCGAGTTGGTTACGAGCGCATCGGTATATGGTAACCCGGAGCCGTCATCGCTCTTGTCATCGATATGTCCCAGCGTAAGTATGGCTCCGCGCACCACAGAGAATATGTAGGTGTTGGCAAGTGTGCACCGGTTCAGGCGGTGGATGCCGCCGTGGAGGTTGACCACACTCCAGGGAGCATCTGACATCTCGCATGCGTCGGCGTTGACATCAGTATGTATGGCGGTCAGTACAGATCCCGAGGAGTTGTGCAGCCGGCATGCCGTGAGTGTCAGCGGTGCGGTGCCGCCATGGTCGGACGCTGAGCCGAGAGAATCGGCTACTATGCCGTAGGATGTGTTGATGACGGATGTATAGGCCAATGAGTTGCCGTGGCTTCCGTTGAAGAATGCGATCCCCCGCCATTGGCCGGGCATGATGTTGAAATCGATGCTCCCAACTACAGCTCCGTGACGGTCGCCGCGCATGATCACGGGAGCATCGGAGGTGCCTTTGCTTTGCAGGGTGCCGTAGACCCGCAGTTCGGCTTTGTCATGGAAATAGAGGCGTGTCCCCGGCTCGAGTGTAAGGGTGGCTCCGGAACGTACGACCAGACTGTCGAATATCTGATACGGGAGTGTTGCGTCCATACGGGTATCGGCTGTTATCTCGTGTGCATGCAGTCTGTCGACATCCTGGCCATCGGCACGTAGCACAACTGACGATGTGCGTCCGTTGGCTTCAATGTCGATATGGTCTGTGATTTCTACCGGCAGGCTCTGCCCTCCGTTGGATGGCAGGGTGGCTTCGACGAATACGAATATGGAGTCTTTGGGTCTGATTTCGACTCCTGAGAATTCTTTTCCTGAAAATCCGTCTACGTTCATCCGGAAATATTGTCCGTTACGGATTGTCACGGATGCCAGACTGATTATTTTGGGGTGACGGTTATATATCTTGAACGAATGGGTAGGCGATCCCTCTCCGGTGAATATAAGGCCGAGGTCGAGGGTGTCGGTCGAGCATACCGGCTGATCCGATGCCGATGTGGTGACACCGTCCTCGATACAGGAGCATAGAGCCGCTCCGATGGCGGCCGCTATAGTGTATAATATAAATCGTAGGGTCATACACTATTAACGGCGAAAGCCCGCCGATATTGCGGACTTTCGGACATGTATGCGGTTGCGTGTCAGTTGAGTCTGTGGTAATATATCGTCAAATGGATGACGATTTACAGTTCTTTTGAGAAGTCGAGTATGGTGCCGCCGTGCTGATGGCCGGTATTGCCGGGTTTCGGTGCCGGTGTGGGTGCCGGTGTTTTGGCTGATGCTTTGATCTCGTCGGCCACACGTTTGTCGCGGTTATATGCCGGCGTGCGCTCGAGTTTTTCCACAATTGCATCGTCGTCCATCTGCTCCGGTGTCAGTATTATGTAGCGGGCCCGGTCCTTGATGGTCTGCAATACTGCTACCTGATCGGCTCCGTAGAGGTCGGTAAGGCGTTCGGCGGCAGTACGTTCCGATGGTTTCGATGCGGCTCCCGGAACCGGAGGTTTGGGGGTGTCGCGGGCTACACTGTTGTCGAGGGTGTTGAATCCGGCGGCGAGTATTGTTATCTTCACTTTGTCGCCGAGTGTGTCGTCATAGGCCATACCCCAGATCACATCAACCCCGTCGTCGTCGATGGTGCTTACGAAACTGTTGAATTCTTCGGCCTCGACGGTCTTGAGAGTCTGTTCGGCTTCGCGCGAAAAGTAGAGATTGAACAGCAGTTTTTTCGCTCCCTTGATGTCGCGGTTTTTGAGCAGAGGCGAGTTTAGTGCGTCCTGAATGGCCTGTGTCACACGGTTCTCTCCTTCGCCGTATCCGGTGGAAATGACAGCCGATCCGCCGTTGCGCAGGGTTGTGTCCACGTCGTTGAAGTCGAGGTTTATGTATCCTTCGCAGGTGATGAGTTCCGATATGCTTCTGGCTGCTGTGGCCAGTGTGTCGTCGGCTTTTCCGAAAGCGTTTATAAGATCCCAGTCGGGATATATCTCTATGAGCCGGTTGTTGTTGATCACCAGCAGCGCGTCGACGTATTTGCTCATTTCGATCGCACCTTCTTCGGCCTTGAGTATTTTTTTCTCGCCTTCGAAAAGGAACGGTATTGTCACAATACCTATGGTGAGCACGTTGTGTTCCTTGGCTACCCTCGCTACTACCGGCGATGCGCCTGTGCCTGTGCCGCCGCCCATGCCGGCAGTGATGAATACCATGCGCGTGTTGTCATCGAACAGATCGTGGATCTTGTCGATGCTCTCTTCTGCTGCCGCACGTGCCACTTCCGGCTTGTTGCCCGCTCCGAGTCCGGTGGATCCCAACAGGACTTTGGTCGGTACCGGCGATTTTGTCAGCGCCTGCTGGTCGGTGTTGCACACCACGAACGATACGCGTTCTATGCCCTGCCGGAACATGTGGTTGATGGCATTGTTGCCTCCTCCGCCCACACCGATTACCTTGATGATGGAGGTTTCGCTCGGATCGAGCGGTTCAGCTATGAAGTTGTGGTTTGTATTTTCAGTATCCATGTCCGTATTTGCTGTGTTTGGGAGTGTTGCGGATATGTTATTTTTCGTCGTCATCGAAGAAATCGTCGTCTTCGTTGCCGTTGATAAGATTCTCTACGCGTGTACGCAGGTTTCCCCAGAAGCTGCCTCCTCGACGCGGACGTTCATCTTCGTACTCATCGTCATCATCGTCGTCGTCATGCCTGCGTTTCTTCGATCTGTTATCGCCGGCCGTATTCCGGTTATGGATATCTTCTTCCGGTTCGTCGTTCTCGTCTTCGTGACGTTCGGGTGTGAACACACATTCGGCAGGAGCCATTCGGGCGGCAGCGGCAAGAATTGCGATGACATCGACCGCCTCGTCGGCCTTGATGCCGGAGTCGGATATGCGTACACCCGACGGCGCGAGTCCCTGGCGCACTTTCAGCTTGGTCTGATTGGCGAGCAGGGTGCTGAATCCGCGCAGCTTGCTTCCTCCGCCGATCATGACTATGCCCCCGGGGATTTCCGATGCCTTCAGGCCTGCATAGTTGAGCTGTTCGGTGATATTGGCCATGATTTCGCCTGCACGTGCCTGCACATAGTTGTTGATTTCAGTCGTGTCTATGCCTTCGGCGGCTATGGACGATGCCGATGTTTCCGACGGATTGGCGTTTCCGACGGCTTTCTTTATTTCTTCTGCGCGTTCTTCGATGTAGTTGAGCGCAGTTATGTCGCGTGTGATGTTGCGTGATCCGAGAGGCAGAGTGGAGAGGTATTGCAGGGATCCGTTCTTGTAGATCGACACGGTGGTGGTCTCGGCTCCCATGTCGACGAACATACAGCCAAGACGTTTTTCGTCTTCAGTGAGCACGAGATCCGCCTCGGCGAGCTGGCGTACGATATATCCGCACACATGGAGCTGGAGTTTCTCCACGAGCACCCGGTTGATATTTTTGATGATCTGCGGTTTGCATGTGATCACGTTGAGCGTGGCGCGGATATTCTGCCCGAATGTGCCCACCGGATTTATGATCGTCTGGTTGTCGACGATGAATTCCATCGGCTCTACCGACACTACGTTTCTGTCGGTCAGTGTGGTGTTGGCTTCCGATTTTATCTGTTCGATTATCCGTTCGGTGATCTCCATCTCGTCGGCAAGCTGCCGTTCGGCTTCTCTTACGGCCGACAGTAGCGAACGTCCGCCTATGCCGGCATATACGCCCCGTATCTGGCGCGGATATATGCGGTTCTGCAGGCAACGTATGATCTTGCTGACGCAGAAACTCACTTCGTCAACGTTCTGTATGCATCCGTAGCGCACACAATTGACCCGTTTTTCCTCCTCGACTGCAATGACCGACAGAGTACCGTCGGACTCGACGGTGCCTACGGCTCCTTTTATCTTGGAGCTTCCAATCTCGATGGCGACTATGTATCTTGGTTCCATATCAGGGTTTAGTTTTCTGCGTTTTTTGGGATTGCTTTCCGTCGTCAGTGTCGATGAGCATCGTGCCGATATCGCCCACGTCATCGTCGGATCCGTCGTCCACTATAACAGCCGGTGCAGGCAGCTTGTTGTGCCGGCGTGTGGCAACTACCTGTCCGTCCCATTTCACGGACAGAGTGTCGTAATAGTTCCACCCCTTGACCGGCAGCACTTCTGTGTACATGCGGTGCAGCCGCGAGAATTTGTCGGGGATATTTGCTATAGATCCGAAATTGATCACATGGCCGCGTATCATAGGTATCAGTATCACGTTATGGCGGCGGTCAGTCTTTATCATGGTTATCAGCGAGCTCCAGGTGGAGTCGGCTTCGATATAGTCTATCAGCGGCAGCAGTGCCGTAGGCTGGAAAACGCTGTCGAACGTGCCGGTTATGACGGGTACATCGGTGTGATACCGGGCGTTGGCCGTGATGCGTTTGCCTTCGCGGTTTATGTAGTATGAACGGCCGCTGTCCCAGACTCTTGCTACAGGATGCATCGGGTTGACTCTGAGATGTATGCGGCTGTCGGTGGTGCGTGTCACAGACACGTTCTCGATCT
The DNA here is from genome assembly GCA_948467675.1 of uncultured Porphyromonadaceae bacterium. Classification (GTDB taxonomy): domain Bacteria; phylum Bacteroidota; class Bacteroidia; order Bacteroidales; family Muribaculaceae; genus CAOKFI01. Next base: position 139,102 of record CAOKFI010000003.1, on the reverse strand, counting down.
TGTCGATAGTGTTGAGGAGTCGTTCCATCGAGTCTATGTCTATGCTGTCGAGCGTACGCGACGGCGCATTGTTCCACGGCCCGAGTTCGTTGGCTATCTCGCGGGTGGTGACGAATCCGTGTCCGACAGTGTCGGTTATCTCTATGTCTATACCCTGGCATACGGCATGCGACGCCTGTGTTCCCGTCCATATAAGGGCGAAAACCAGATATGCGGCTATAGCCAGTGCCGCCAATGCCAGCCAGAGGGTACGTTTCACTTGCTCACTGCTTCAACGATAGCGGGAAGCTGACGGTCGATATCGCCGGCCCCTGCTGTTAATAAAATCTCAAATTTACGTTTTTTTACCGTATCTGTCAAATCCTTCGTGGCGATTAGCATTTTTTGCGGACACTCTATGGCGTCGAATATGATTCCGGAGGTCACTCCCGGTATTGGCTGCTCCCTGGCCGGGTATATGTCGAGGAGTATGACTTCATCGGCCATGGACAGCGCGCGGGCGAATTCCGGTGCGAAATCACGTGTGCGCGAGTACAGGTGCGGCTGGAATGCCACGGTCAGTTTCCTGTCGGGATAGAGAGCCTTGACCGAACGGATCGATGCTGTAAGCTCATCGGGATGATGGGCGTAGTCGTCGATTATGACCCGTCCCTGCGCTCCCTCCTCCCGCAGCCAGAATTCGAACCGGCGTTTGGCTCCGAGAAACGATGCGTGAGCCTTGCGTATGTCCTCGTCGGATATCTGTCCGCCACAGGCTACGATCACTCCGGCTGTGGCGGCTATGGCGTTGTCGATATTGACATCGACGGGTACTCCAAGTTCGATACCGGTGACAGTGCGGTCAGGTGTCACCAGGTCGAATATTATGCGTCCGTTTCCGCAACGTATGCCTGCTGCATGGAAATCGCCTTTGTCGCGGCTATATGTCAGCACTCGCACTCCTTCGGCCGGCCGCGGCTTCAGTTTCAGTCCTTCATGGACTATAAGAGTGCCGTCGGGGCGTATCAGTTCGGTGAATCGGGCGAAACTTTCGAGGTAGGCATCCTCGGTGCCGTATATGTCGAGATGGTCAGGATCGGTGGCTGTGATCACGGCCACATGCGGGGTGAGCTGGTGGAATGAGCGGTCGTATTCGTCGGCTTCGATCACTGCTATATGCGATTTGTCGCTGAGCAGCAGGTTTGTGCCATAGTTGCGCAGTACTCCGCCAAGGAATGCGTTGCACCCGATGCCGCTCTGATGCAGCAGATGCGCGGCCATGGACGATGTAGTGGTCTTGCCGTGTGTTCCGGCAAAGCACAGACCGTCGAGTTCGCGGGTGATTCGGCCGAGTACCGCTGCCCGTTTGACCACTTCGAATCCTCCATCTCGGAACCACTTTAGTCCCGCATGGCTTTCCGGGACAGCCGGAGTGTAGACCACAAGCGTGGTGTCGGGATTGCGCATGTGTTCCGGAATCAGTTCAGGATTCTCGTCGAATACTATGTCGGCTCCTTCTTTGATGAGGGCTCCGGTCAATGCCGTAGGTGTGCGGTCATATCCGGCCACTGCACATCCGCGGCTAAGGAACCAGCGCACAAGTGCGGCCATGCCGATGCCTCCGGCTCCTACAAAATATATATTGTTCTTTTTCTGATGGTTGTTCATCGTCGTATCAGTTCATATATGCGGTCTACAATCTTTTCGTCGGAATCGGGGAGTGCCATGGCGGCCACATTCTGACCCAATGTCTGCCTGCGGCTGTGGTCGTTGAGAAGTCCGATTACAGTGTCGGCCAGCGATGTCCTGGCTTCGGAGTCAGGAACCATGACGGCGGCATTGCGGTCGACCAGAGCCTGTGCGTTTTTGCGCTGGTGGTCTTCGGCGACATTGGGCGACGGAACCAGCACTGACGGTTTTCCGAGCAACTGCAGTTCCGATATGGTTCCTGCGCCTGCTCTGGAAACTACGATATCTGCGGCACGGTAGGCAAGATCCATGCGTGATATGAACGGCATCGCCTCGATACCATTGTGGCCCGCAGCCATTGGCACGCATTCGTCGGCATAGAGCTTGCCGGTCTGCCACATGACCGATGCTCCTGCTTTGACGAACCTGTCGAGTGCGGGTGCGATGCTTTCGTTGATGGTGCGTGCGCCGAGACTGCCGCCGACAACTAAAACCAGAGGTTTTTCAGGGTCGAACCCGAGTTCTTTCTTTGCTTCGGCCTGAGATATGCCGACATTGAGCAGATCGGCGCGCACGGGGTTGCCGGTCTTGATTATGCGGTCGGCGGGGAAGAAACGATCCAGACCGTCGTAGGCCACGCATATTGCGGCGGCCTTGGGGGCGAGCAGTTTGTTGGTAACTCCGGGATAGGAGTTCTGTTCCTGTATGAGTGTGGGGATGCCGGCTTTCTGGGCCTGTTTCATCACCGGGCCCGATGCGTAGCCACCGACTCCTACCACTACGTCGGGAGCGAAACCGGCCACTGTCTTTTTTGCGCGGCGCAGGCTCTTCCACAGACGCCAGAGCACTTTGAAATTGCGCCATGGGCGTCTGCGGTCGAATCCGCTTACCGGAAGTCCTACGATCTCGTAGCCAGCTGCCGGGACACGTTCCATCTCCATGCGTCCTTCGGCGCCTACAAAGAGGATTCGTGTCTGAGGGTCTCTCCGTCGCAGGGCATTGGCTATGGACAGGGCAGGAAATATGTGTCCGCCTGTGCCGCCGCCACTTATCAGTATGGATGGATGTCTGCTGTCGTTCATCGTTTTTATTCGTTTATGTCAGAATTGCGTCTGGTTCTCCGCCCGCATGTTCTCAGGGAGAGAATCCATCTCCTGGCGGATCTCCTGTTTGGTTCCGCCACGTACGGCATATCGGCTCACACTCAGCATTATACCGAAAGCTATGGATGTGATGAGTATTGAGGTGCCGCCTTTTGAGAATAGCGGCAGCGGCTGTCCTGAAACCGGGAACACTCCGCTGACTATCGCCATGTGAAACAGAGCCTGGAATGTGATCATTACAGCCATGCCGATCACGAGCAGGGCCGGGAATGTGCGTGTGCATCTGCGGGCTATGCTTGCCGCGCGGGCGAGCAGCGACAGATACATGAACATTATGAACAGAGCGCCTACGAGCCCGAGGTCTTCTATGATGATGGCGAATATATAATCGGAGAATGCCAGAGGCAGGCGTGCCGTCTCGCGTGAGTTGCCGGGAATCACGCCGAATACACCGCCGTTGGCCTGAGCCATGTAAGAATACATCTCCTGACGGTTTTTGGCGTCGATAGGCTTTTCGTATAGAGGGGTTCCGTCGCCGAGATATCGCTCGATACGGCTCTGCCATGTGCTTGCCCGGTTCACATTTCCGGCGCCGTCGGTTCCGGCCGCCAGCTGTTCTGTCTGGGTTGCGGCCGCCGGGGTGTCGTCATCGCCGTGTCCGAGCTTGTATAGCGCAGCGCCGCCGGCAACAATGCTGTAGGCCAGCATTACCACGGCGAGCTTGCGCCACTGTATGCCTCCGATCACCATCATGGATGCGCTTATGGCCATCAGCAGCAACGTGTTTGTCAGACCCTGGTTGAACAGCAGCGCACCGAAGAATACGACTGATACGGCAGAGGCTATGACGCCGGAGTTGAGTATGCCGCGTTTCATCTGGGTGCGCGACATTATCAGAGCCAGCAGCAGTACGGCCGACAGTTTGATGAATTCCGACGGCTGGACAGCAAATCCCGGCAGATTGAAACTTCGTCGGGCGCCATTGATGATCTCGCCGAAAAACATGACATATACCATCATTACGACGCTCGCAACAACAAACAGCGGTGTGAGCGGGATGAACCACCTGTAGGGTATGCGTTCTACTGCAAGAATGATCAGAAACCCAACGAAGAGCATTGCCGCGTGACGTAGAATCGGTCCGTACACGCCTGAGGCGGCAATCTCACGCGACGAGGCGCTGTAAAGTTCTATGACAGAGAAAAAGCATAGCGCGCCATAGATCCCCCAGATATATTTGTCGGAGGGATTGACAGGCAGAGTCTGAGCCGGCGCAGGTGCGGCGGCTTCAGGTGCGGCAGTCCGGACTTCGGTAGTGTCAGAGACCATATAAGCTTTATCCTGAATCATTATTTTAGGTTGTTGACGCGTTGTTTGAACTGCTCGCCACGGTCCTCATAGCTTCGGAAAAGGTCGAAGCTCGCACAACATGGCGATAGAAGCACGGTGTCGCCTTCGGCCGACAGGCTCACACAAGCGGCGATGGCGTCGTCGAGGGAGCCGGTGCTCACCAGCTGAGGTACTTTACCCTCGAAAAACTCCATGATCTTGGAGTTGTCCTTGCCCATGGCGACTATCGCTTTTACTTTCTGTCGTACAAGCGGTTCGATCTCGGTATAGTCATTGCCTTTGTCTTTGCCTCCGAGAATCAGCACCACACCCTGCGACGGCATGCTTTCGAGCGCATACCAGCATGAGTTGACATTGGTGGCTTTCGAGTCATTGATGTATCGGACGCCGTCGATAGTCGCTACGTATTCAAGCCGGTGTTCGACTCCTTCGAAGTCGCTGAGCGCACGGCGTATGTCGTCGCGGCGGACATCGAGCAGGCATGCCGACAGTCCGGCGGCCATGGAGTTGTAGAGGTTGTGCAGTCCGTTTAGTGCGAGATCAGCCCGTGGCATCCGGAGTGTCGATCCCGGAGTGTCGATGACGAGCCGGTTTTCGGCATCGATATAGGCGGCGGTGTTTTCCTCCCGGTTTTCGGCAAAGGGTAGCATGCGGGCCTCGGTGGTCACCTGTTCCAGCTGTGCCGCTATCACGGGATCGTCCTGCCAGAATATGAACGCGTCCTCGGCAGTCTGGTTGCGTATGATCCGGAATTTGGCGTTGATATAGTTTTGCATCCGGTGGTCATAGCGGTCGAGGTGGTCGGGTGTTATGTTGAGCAGAACCGCAATGTTGGCGCGGAAGTCGTACATGTTCTCAAGCTGGAAACTGCTGAGTTCCACTACATATACGTCGTGTGGCTGGCGGCTTACCTGCAAGGCGAGGGAGCGCCCCACGTTTCCTGCGAGACCTACGTTGAGACCGGCCTGCCGTAGAATGTGATATATCAGCAGAGTGGTTGTGGTCTTGCCGTTGCTGCCTGTTATGCAGACCATTTTGGATGTGGTGTATCGTCCGGCAAATTCGATTTCCGAAATTACCGGCGTTCCCTGAGCCATCAGTCTGGCCACTATAGGAGCCGTAGGAGGGATGCCCGGGCTCTTTACCACCTCGTCGGCGGCGAGTATCCGGTCTTCGGTGTGGTGTCCTTCCTCCCACTGGATATGTTCGGCGTCGAGCATCTCTTTGTAGCGCTGCGGTATGGTTCCGCTGTCGCTCAGAAACACATCCCATCCTTTGTCGAGGCCGAGTATGGCGGCGCCTACGCCGCTTTCACCTCCGCCGAGCACTACAAGGCGTTTGCGCCCTGAGGTTCCGTTGTCTGTGTTCATATCGTAATGCAAGTGATATATAGGTTTGTGATCAGTATCTTGTTTGTCTTGTCAGCGTATCTTGAGTGTGACGAAAGTGATTACGGCAAGGAATATGCCTACGATCCAGAAACGCGTCACGATCTTGGATTCCGGTATCGGTGCTATAGGCCGCTGTATTATCGCGTCTATGCCGGCGTTGCCTGCCTTCTGGAAATGGTGGTGCAGCGGTGTCATCTTGAATATCCTGCGTCCGGTGCCAGTACGCTGTTTTGTCAGTTTGAAGTAGAATACCTGAAGCATCACCGACAGATCCTCGATGAAGAATATCGCGCAGAGTATCGGTATCAGCAGCTCTTTGCGTATGAGTATGGCGAATACGGCTATTATGCCGCCGAGAGTCAGGCTTCCGGTGTCGCCCATGAATACCTGAGCCGGATATGCGTTATACCACAGGAATCCGATCAGTGCGCCGATAAAGGCGGCCATGTATACCACGAGTTCTTCCGAACCGGGGATATACATTATATTAAGGTACGACGAGTATATGACATTGCTGCCCAGATAAGCCATTATGGCGAGTGCCGTACCTATGATCGCCGATGTGCCTGTGGCCAGACCGTCGAGTCCGTCGGTAAGATTCGCTCCGTTGGATGTGGCTGTCACAGCGAGGATCACCACTATCACGAATAGTATCCATCCGCCGGTCATGGACCATGATCCCATCCATTGGGTGAGCCAGGAATAATCGAAGTTGTTGTTCTTGACAAACGGAATGGTGGTCTGCGGCGCTTTGATATCGTCGCTGCCGTATGTGATTTCTACGATCCCGGTATCGTGTGTTCCGTCCGGTGCTGTGATCTCTGTGGCCTGAAGCATCACCTCCTGGTTCTCGCGCATGACAATAGAGGGACTCAGCCACATCGTGACGCCCACTATCAGGCCGAGTCCTACCTGGCCTATGATCTTGAAGATGCCTTTCATTCCCTCCTTGTCATGGCGGTGCACCTTGATATAGTCGTCGAGAAACCCGAGTGTTCCCAGCCATATCGTAGACACGAGCATAAGGATCATGTAGATATTGTTGAGGTTGGCTACCAGCAGGCAGGGTATAATTATCGAGATGATTATGATGATACCGCCCATTGTGGGTGTTCCTGTCTTGCTCATCTGTCCCTCGAGGCCGAGATTGCGTACCAGTTCTCCTACCTGCCGCAATTGCAGCCGGTCGATGATGCGGCGTCCGATCACCGTGGCTATGAACAGCGACAGTATCAGTGCCACGCCAGAACGTACGGTTATGTAGTCCATCAGGCGGGCTGCGGAGAATCCGGAATCTTCAAGTAACTGAAACAGGGAGTATAACATTTCGTTGGCTTTCGGTTATAAGTTTTTGTTTATGTCAGTCGTCCAATGTCTTGAATATCTCGCGCACCACTTCGCGGTCATCGAAATGATGCTTTACGCCTTCTATCTCCTGATAGTCCTCATGGCCTTTGCCGGCTATGAGTATCACGTCGCCTTTGCCGGCTATGGCGGCTGCGGCGGCTATGGCCTCGCGCCGGTCGGCTATGACGAGTGTGCGTGTGCGTGCCTCGGCGTCAAGCCCCTCCTCCATGTCATGGAGTATGTCCATAGGCTTCTCGAAACGCGGATTGTCGGATGTCAGGATGAGTTGTTCGGAGCGGGATGCGGCTTCGCGTGCCATAATCGGGCGTTTGCCTTTGTCGCGGTTGCCTCCGGCTCCGACTACAGTGATGATGCGGCCTTCTTTGCCCACTACATCGCGTATCGCGGCGAGCACGTTGATTACGGCGTCGGGTGTGTGGGCATAGTCCACTATTGCGGTAGCGCCGTTAGGAGCATGAAATGCCTGGAAACGTCCGGCTACCGGCACAAGACGGCTCATGTCGACGAGAACCTGTTCGGGATCCCATCCGAGCGAGAGCGCGGCTCCGTATACGGCCGTCAGGTTGTAGGCGTTGAATCGGCCGGTGAACATCGTCTCTATCTCATGGCCGTTGAAACTCAGCAGCATGCCGTCAAGCCGGCTTTCTATGATCCGGCAGTTGAAATCGGCCGATGAGCGCAGCGAATATGTAAGACGTCGTGCCGCAGTGTTCTGAAGCATTACGTTGCCGGCCTTGTCGTCGATGTTGGTCAGAGCCCATGCCTCGTTTCCGAGACCGTCGAAGAAGGATTTTTTTGCCGCGAGGTAGGCTTCGACTGTCTTGTGGTAGTCGAGGTGGTCGCGGGTAAGGTTGGTGAATATGCCGCCTGCGAATGTCAGACCCGCTATGCGGTGCTGATGTGCGGCATGCGAACTTACTTCCATGGCGGCATATGTGCAGCCGGCCTCGACCATAAGCGACAGCAGATGATTGAGCGACAGTGGGTCGGGCGTTGTCTGGTGTGCCGGATACGGTGTGGTTTCCACGTAGTTGCATACGGTCGACAGCAGTCCGGCCTTGTGACCCTGAAGCCTGGCCATCTCATATATGAGGGTTGCTGTGGTTGTCTTGCCGTTTGTGCCTGTGACGCCCACGAGTTTCAGTTTCGATGACGGATTGCCATACCATTCCGAAGCGATGAAGCCTAGGGCTATGGCTGAGTTTTCGACACGTATATATGTGATCGACGGGATCATGATTTCAGGGAGCTGCTCGCACACGATGGCGTGTATGCCGCTATGGGTGAGCAATGGGATGAAGGTATGTCCGTCGACGGTGGTTCCGCGTACGGCCACGAACAGGCCACCGGCGGAGGCTTGTCGCGAGTCGCTGACCACCGATGTTATTACGGGGTTCTTCGGACCTATTGCCTCGAGAACCTTGACGTTGCTGATTAGTTGGAGCAGATGTTTCATTATGCGGTGAAATATAAGTCGTTGTGATGTCTTTATTCGCGCAGTGTCAGCATTATGCGGTTGCCTTTTGCGAGTGCGGTTCCGGCCTTGGGAGCCTGAACGGCCACATATCCGGTTCCGTCGAACGCTACATTATATCCTGCACTCTCGATTATGGATACAGCCTCACGCAGACCGAGGCCGGCCACATCGGGCACTTTGCCGTCGGCGGTCGCTGCCGGCGTTTTCATCCGTCCGGCCAGCGGAATCTCAAGGCCTTTGCGCAGACGGCGTGTGTGGCCCGGATCATGCGATGCATACAGAACCGGTCTTGAGTTTTCGCCCCGGCTGTCGGCCCGGTAGTCGCTTACATTGTTCAGCATGCCGCGTGAATACATTTTGAGTGCAATGTTTTTCAGTACAGTGCCGCTCGTGCTTGCCGCGCCGAAAGCGTTCTGACGAGGATGGGCTGTCAGGACCATGCAGCTGTATTGAGGATTGTCGGCCGGAAAAAATCCGCAGAATGCCAGTCGTTTGTGAGCCGGATTGTATTTGTGGGTTGCGGTGTCGATCATCCAGCAGGTGCCTGTCTTTCCTGCTACGGCCACAAGATCGCTCCGCAATGACCGTGCTGTGCCGTGGTCGCCCCATACGACACTCTTGAGCATGGCCTGCATTTTGCGGGCGGTCTCTTCCGAACATACCCTGTCACGTACATACGATACCGGCATTACGGAGTCGATAGAGCCGTCTTTCAGTCCTTTTATAAGGCGTGGCCGTACGTAGCGGCCTCCGTTGGCTATGGCGTTGTAGATCGAGAGGGTGTGCATCGGCGGTATTTCGGTCGCATATCCGTAGCTCATGCGCGAAAGGGCTATGCGGCCGCCGCGGTCGTCCTTTACGCGTGGAAAATATGGCGCCATCTCCTCTGCGATACCGCTGCCGAGGCGGTCAAGGAATCCGAGCTGGGCTATGCGCTCGCGCCAGCGTGACGGTTTGTCTCCGTAAGCGCGGGTTATGATCTTGGCCATGCCTATGTTGCTTGACCGTTCGATCACTTCATTGACAGTCATCGACGGCACTGAATGGCTGTCGGTGATGGGCCGGCCGCCGGCATACGGGTATCCGTGGCCTGTGGTTATGACTGAGTCGAGATTATGCACGAGGCCATCCTCTACGGCGACCATCATGGACAGCGTTTTGACTACAGAGCCCGGTTCGAATCCGCGGACGGCCCGGTTCATGCCTTCCACATAGCCGTTTCGGTATGGGCTGCGCTCCAGATTCGATATGGCTTTTATGTCGCCTGTGGAAACTTCCATGAGTATGGCCACGCCCCAGTCGGCGGCGCAGTATTCGAGTACGTCGTTAAGTTCGTTCTCGACTATGTCCTGCATGTTGATGTCGATTGTGGTCAGAATGTCGTAGCCGCGTTTTGCCGGCACGTCGGTCCAGTTGACGATATCTTTTGTCAGAGGGAGTTTCTTATATATGCCGGGTACTCCGTAGAGCAGAGAGTCGAGCGCTTTTTCCAGACCTGAGAATCCGTGGAACTGTCCGTCGGACCGGCGTTCATATACCACTCCGATGCTTCGGCGCGCCATGTCGCCGTAAGGATTGCGGCGGCGCATGCGTTCCTCTTTGACGAGTCCGTTGCGGTTCGGATTGCGGATCTCGAAAAATGGGAATGTCTTGACGCGCATATAGTCGGCGTATGTTATATTGTGGAGCAGACGCCATGCGCGGGGTTTGCGTGTGCGTTTCAGCGGAGAACGCAGGCTGTCGGCCCAGGCTTTGGATCCGCCTTTTACGGGAAAATACCGTTGCAGGCTGTCGGCCAGTGAGTCGATGGCATTGATATATCGGGCTGTCATGAATTTCTCGCTGCGGAAGTCGACACGCAGTGTGTAATAACGCAGGTTGGTGGCGAGTACGCTTCCGTCGGCGGCCAGAATATCGCCGCGCTCAGGCTTGATGGTGTCGGTGCGCGACAGTTCGACCCGAGCTTTGCGGTTCCATTTGTCGGCATGGAGTACTGTCGTGCGGAATACCGCCGAAGCTATCAACGACGCAAAAAACAGGATAAACACCGTGATGAGTGCGTATCTGAAGAGTATATGGCTGCGGTTGCTCTTTTTCTTCATTGTCGGCGGTCGTTTATCGGGATTGCTTGCTTAGATGGTAGGGAGGCCGCTCCTGGACGCGCAGACCCAGGCGCATGGTGTCGACCAGCTCCTGCATGGCGCTTTCGCGCGTACGGCTCATGTATTCGCTGCGTACACGTACCCGTTCGGTTTCTACTACTTCGAGCTGGCGGGTGAGTTTACGGATCTCTTCCATGCGGGTCTGACACTGATATTTGTTGGTGATATATATCAGTATCATGACGATGAGCATCAGTAGTTTAAGCCAGTTGTGCGCGAAAAAGTCAGTGCTAAGCAGACGCCCGTGGAGAGCGCGAAGCAACAGGGAGTCGCTTCCGGCAGCTGATTTTTTATTGCGTTGAACTGTAGCCATGTGTCGTCAGAGTTTTACGGCAACGCGGAGTTTGGCGCTGCGTGAGCGGGGATTTCTTTCCACTTCTGCGTCTGCGGGTACGATCGGTTTCGATGTGAGCAGCCGGACCGGCGACAGATTGCGTCCGAAAAAGTCCTTTGACTCTTTCCCTTTGAGATCGCCGGTGCGCATGAAGTTTTTGACCAGACGGTCCTCGAGCGAATGGTATGTGATGATAGCCAGCCGGCCTCCCGGACGGAGCGACTGCAATGCCTGACGGAGCAGTGCCTCGAGTGCATGGATCTCGTCGTTGACTTCGATCCGCAATGCCTGAAACAGCTGGGCGAGCTCTTTTTTCTGCTGCCTGGGGTTTATGAGCGGCTCTACGATACCGAGCAGGCGCTCTACGGTATCGACCGGCGCTTCGTCGCGTGCCGCCACGATTGCTTTGGCCATGCGCGATGCTTGTGACAGTTCTCCATAGAGTTTCAGTATCGTTGCGAGCTGTTCGGCTGTCATGGTCGCGAGCAGCTGGGCGGCAGATACTTTGGCGCGCGGGTTCATCCTCATGTCAAGCGGGCCTGTGTGCCGGAATGAAAATCCGCGTGCGGGATCATCGAAGTGATGGAATGACACACCGAGGTCTCCGAGTATGCCGTCTACTTCTCCGGCGCCGTAGAACCGCAGGTAGTTGCGCAGAAAGCGGAAGTTTCCGTGTACGATCGTGAAGCGGGGATCGTCGAATGCGCCTGCAACAGCTTCTTCGTCCTGGTCGAACGATATCAGTCGGCCGTCCGGGCCGAGGTGGTCGAGTATGGCGCGTGAATGGCCTCCGCCGCCGAAGGTGACGTCGACATAAGTGCCTCCGGGCTTGATGTCGAGGGCCTGGATCGTTTCGTCGAGCAGTGCTGGGATATGATATGCGGGTTCTGTCATCCGGAAGTGCTTGCTGTTGGTCTATTGAATGTGTAAAGGTAGATATTTTCCTTCGGAAATTTACAACAGCAAACCCGCTTTTTACCTTAAAAAGGGTAAAAAGTTATCAACACGTCTGTTCAATGGTTTACGATTGTAAACCGGAAAGGATTTCAGCGAGCTGGCGTACCCCTTCTGTCGCTGTTGTTCTGAGTACTGTGACGTGGGGAGGAACCGGTGCGGGATTCGGATCGATGTAGAATACCGGTACGCCCGGACGTACGTACTGCATGAGCGATGCTGCCGGATAGACGTTGAGCGATGTCCCTATGACAACGAATATGTCGGCCTCCGACGCGAGCTGTGCCGCCGGTTCCATCATGGGAACCGCTTCCTGGAAAAACACTATATGGGGACGTACGGGGTCTCCGTATCGGTCGCGTGTCTCAGGCGTGGTGTCAAGGTGCTTTGGATCAAGGGTGTAAACGCGCTCTGGATGTGTGGTTGACCGTATTTTCATCAATTCACCGTGCAGGTGCATCACGTGTGTGCTTCCTGCGCGTTCATGGAGGTCGTCCACATTCTGTGTGATCACGTACACGTCAAACATCTGTTCCAGATCGGCCAGTCCGCGGTGTCCCGCATTTGGTTCCGCTTTCTGTAGGTCATGCCGGCGCCGGTTGTAGAATTCGTGTACGAGAGCCGGATTTCGGGCGAACCCATCGGCGCTCGCCACGTCCATGACCGGATATTTCTCCCAGAGTCCTCCCGCGTCGCGGAATGTCGATATGCCGCTCTCGGCGCTCATTCCGGCTCCGGTCGATATGACTAACTTCTTTTTCATCTGTCCTTGTAGGGCTTGTTTTTGTTTTCTCCCGATATTAACGCGAATACCGGTATGAAAGATGTCGTGAATTAAAAAATTTATTGCCGGTATCCCGCGGCATGCCTCATCTGGTCATGAAAAACGGGGTGGGATCGGACATATAGGTGCTTGTGCCGGTGCCTTTGGCGGAGGAGTAGCCGTCGTTGAAATATCCCGAGAAGCCGGCACCGCTCTGATTGCCTATGAAATTGAGTGTAACCCTGCGGTCGCGGTATACTTCAACTTCGAGTCTGAAAACTCCGTAGAAGTCGTAGGCTTTGTATTTGCCGGAGTGCGGATCGAATTTCAGGTCGAAATACAGATTGTCGGCAAACACGCTGTTTACGAAGTGCCATACACCCGATATGTCAGGAGGCGCGGTGGTGAAGCGCTTTGTCTTTCCGTAGGTTTCGGTCGGCGTTTTGTCGGATATCTTGTCCGGATCTCTGTTGTCGAACTTTATCGCGAGGTCGGATTTGGCGCTGTTCAGCTTGTAGTATGCGCGATAATAATAATCTGTGTTCGGTTCAAGACCGGATGCGTTGACATCGAATGATAGCTTTAGCTTGTCCTGCGATCCCGGCAGGTCGTACATGGCTGAGCCTTTTATGAGTCTGGATTCGTCGGTATCGACCAGTATGCCGTAGGATCCTTCCGTGCGGAATCTCGGGCTATGGCATCTGACGGCGCCTGTCAGCACGGCTTTCGTATCGGTTATGTTTTTGGCTCCCTGGGTCATGACGACGATGTCGGATGTGGTTTCCGTATCACCTGACGGCCCTGACGGCCCTCCCATGGCAATACCTATTACAGGTATGTTCAGATCCGGATTCTCGCCGCACTTCTGGCAAGACGGTATCATGGCTATGTCATAAAACACAGAGTGCAGCGTGGATAGCATAGGGTAGTCGAAACCTGAGATAAAATTGTCGGACAGGGATCTGGCAACAGCATAAAGTCTCGGTGCGAGAGGATTGTCTGCGCTGAGGGTCGGGTGTCCGGTATAGGAAAGGAGATGGTGGTCCTGGGGAACCTCCGCATCCGGCATGATTATGACCACTGGAATGCTGTACAGGCTGGTTTCGCGGGGAGTGGAGGACGGTACATCGACAGTGAGCTCCATGTCGCACGCGAACTCGCATTCGCTTTCTATCGGATCTCCGTTGCCGTCGATGTCGTAGACAATATGAGGCGAGGCGTTGAATATCAGGTTTATGTCGGGTGTGGTGAGTGACAATGGAATTCCGGTCTCGGGATTGAACATCATGGATGCGGCATATCCGTTGAAGCTCAGATACCGTATTTCGTCATATTCCGGCTCGCCATTGCTGTGTTCTATACGCCGTGTCGCAAAATAACCCCGTGGTGTGGCATATATGTTGTCCCAGTTCTCGTTGCCGCACTCTATGGCGGTTATGGTTCCGGTGTAGGGATAATAGAGCTGCATCGTTGTGATATCATCGACCGGAACCGTATGCAGCAGAGGGCTGTTTCTGCCGATCGAGTGAAGTGCCATTATGTATGAGCCGTCGTCGGCCATAGTGTAGTCTATGGTGAATTCGTTGACAGGCCCGGGCATATAGACTCCGTCGTCGGTTTCGATAAACAGTGACGGTGTGTTTTCGTCGGTATATGTTACGATGGGGCAGTGTTCCGGATAGATTATCACCGCTGTGGCAGTGGAGTGTACGGACAGTGCGGTTGCCGAGGCGATGATGCCTTTCAATATGGTTTTCATAACGGATGGATGTCAGATTTTGGTTTTGAATATATTGATCTTGTCGACAATGACGATATATATGCCGGATGGCAATTCGGCGGAGTCTGTACGTTCATGATGGATAAGATGGCCGCTGAGGTCGTAGATCTCGATCATTGGAGTTTTATCGCATCCCTCGACAGTCAGTCTGTTTCCTGACGATACGACAGTTATCACAGGGTTCGTCGCATCGGTGTTTCCATTGCCGGAATCGTAGATGTGTGACACTTCCGAGATATCGGCAAACGGTATTTTCAGGTCGTCACCGCCGGCCGTGTGGATTATGAGTCGGCTTATCCCTTCGGTGTAGTTGTCGGCTGTGATGTGATCGATCTCCGACAGCGGCAGTGTATACCCGTTTTCGCCCTTGACCGCTATCCGCAGAGTGTTGGGATGATCTGTCTGAGCAGCGGTGAGGACTGTGACTTCGCACGAGCGGCTGACATCGCTGCCGTCCAGCGCTGTGACTGTGATGACCGCTGTTCCGTCGGCAACAGCCGATACCTCGCCGCTTTCATTGACAGTGGCAATGTCCGGCCTGTCGGAACTCCAATGATAGTCCCGGTTGAATGGCGTGGGATATGAGGTGGCGTTTAATTGCGCCGATGTGTTGGGCCTGAGTCTTATCGATGATGGCCATAATGATATGGTCGTGCACAATGCGTCGGTGACATTGACCGTGCAGTCGGCAGTCAGGATCTTGCCTGGCGTTATTATTATGTCACCGTCTTCTGTTTCCGTTACAGTCTCTTCGGAAACGATATATATGGCTGTGATGATGTCTGTTCCGATATTGTCGGCGGTATATCGGAAGCTGTTTCCGTAGCCTACGGTCTGGTTGTAGCGTATCCAGGAGATGGATTTATAGATTCCGTTGTCGGGCAGCAGGTGCGCTGTGATCTCAGCTGTCTCTCCTTTGGCGACGGTTATTTCCGGCTGCAATATCTCGAGGGCCTCAGGCTCTGAATAGCCTTTTTCTATCGAGCAGTATGCGGTAAGTTCTGTTCCGTCGGTAGTTGTGGCCGATACGATGAGTCCGGTGCCTGTGTCGCCGGATGAAAATGTCGCGGTTACATTTCCGTCGGAGTCGATAGTGTATTCTCCTGAATAGTCGGCTTCCCACTTCACTGTCTGTGACGCATTGGCCGGAAGGACGGTGGCTTTTAACCGCGCGGTTTCTCCGTTTTTGAGAGTTATGTGGCTTGGCGTTACGGATATGCTTTGTGCAGGCTCCTTGGCCGTCACACAGACCGGGATTGACAATGCCGCGGCTGTAAGCAGATGAGATAGAAGGTTCATAGTGTGAAATGTGATAGATAAATATCGTGAGGCAAATATAATGATTTTGCGGGAAAATCGGTATCTTTGCGTATGTCAGATATGAATTGTCCCGAATCAGAACCGGTGTTACCGGCACTCTATCTGTTTCCGGTGGGCCTTAGCGACACTCCGGCAGCGGATGTTCTGCCGCAGCGCAATCTGCAGCTGCTGCGGCGTGTGCGTTATTTTGCTGTTGAGAATCTGCGTTCGGCGCGTCGTTTCCTGAAATCGGTCGACCGCAGCATAGATATCGGATCCATTACATTTTTTGAACTTGACGAGCACACTCGGGCTGCCGATATTCCGGCCATGCTCGAGCCGCTTGAGAACGGCAATCCTATGGGTGTGCTTTCGGAGGCGGGATGTCCGGCCATTGCCGATCCCGGGGCCGATCTTGTGGCGGCCGCACAGCGCCGCGGACTGCCGGTGGTGCCGCTGGTAGGGCCGTCGAGCATATTGCTGTCGCTGATGGGATCGGGTTTCAACGGCCAGAGTTTTACCTTCCGCGGATATCTTCCTGTAGAGAGCGGAGCCCGCAGCCGGGTGCTCAAGGAAATGCAGCGCAGCATAGACCGCGACAGGTGCACACAGATATTTATCGAGACCCCTTACCGCAACAACAGGCTGATATCCGAGCTGGCCAGAGTGCTGCCTGGCTCGATGTCGCTTTGCGTGGCATCGGATGTGACAGGGTCTGACGAGAGTATTATCACCCGACCGCTGTCGTGGTGGGCTAAGGCAAAATACGATTATGCCAAACGGCCTACTATATTTCTGCTTTACAACTGATGAATCCCAAGAAAAATATATGTCGTAATGACCGTGACGGAGCGCATCCGTCGCTGTTCGATGCGCCTTCAGGTCTGTTCGATGAGCCGGCCGGCGCGTTCGACGATCTTCCGCCGCTCGGGATCATGGAGACTTATATGGACCGTATGCGTGCCGCACAGGCCGACAGATGCGATGATACGCATGACATTGCCGATGTCTCTCTGGTGCGCGATGAGGTAGCTCTGAATCCGGGAGGCGACAAGATCTTCTATATGAGCTTCGGCAGCGGCAGCAGCGGCAACTGTACATATATAGGCGACCGTGAGTGCGGATTTCTGGTCGATGCGGGTATTGACGGCGAGCGCGTGGAGCGTGCATTGCTTGTCAACGGTATCGGCATGGAGCAGGTAAAGGGTATCTTCCTTACGCACGATCACGGCGATCACGTACGCTATGCCTACAATATACTGCGCCGTAACCGGCACATGCGTCTCTACTGTACGCCGAAAGCGTTCAACGGATTGTTGCGCCGCCACAGCATATCGCGCCGTATCAAGGACTATCATGAGCCGATCTACAAGGAGTTTCCGTTTAAGCTCGGTACTTTCACGCTGACTCCGTTTGAGGTGATGCACGACGGCTCGGACAATGCCGGTTACTTTATCGAACACGGATCCATGCGTTTCGCGTTGGCGACCGATCTCGGCTGTATCAGTCCGCGTGTGGAGCACTATATGCGCCAGGCCCAGTTTATAATGATCGAGAGCAACTATGATGCCGAAATGCTGCGTGTAGGCTCATATCCCGAGTATCTTAAAAGCCGTATCCGAGCCGACAACGGACATCTCGACAATGAGGTCTCGGCACGCTTTATCGACAGCATCTACACTCCGTCGCTCAGGTACCTGTTTCTATGTCACCTGAGTTTCGACAACAATACGCCGCGTCAGGCTAAAGAGGCGTTTCAGAATGCTCTGGGCCATCGGAACCTGCGCATAGGCGACGGTTCTTCCGAACTCACTACCGATCTTCAGCTTATCGTGTTGCCGCGCTACGAGCCTACGCCGCTTTATGCGCTGACTGCGCGCTGACCGGAGGCGTTTATGAATTTCGTGTCTGTCCTGATCCTGTGACGAGATATTTGTATGTGGTGATCTCCGGCAGTCCCATAGGCCCGCGGGCATGAAGTTTCTGGGTCGATATGCCGATCTCTGCCCCGAATCCGAACTGTCCGCCATCGGTAAAGGCCGTCGAGACGTTGGCATAGACACACGCCGCATCGACCTCGCGCAGAAACCGAGTTATTATTGCGTCGTCGTCAGCTACTATTGCCTCGCTGTGGCGTGAGCCGTAGCGGGCTATTGTGTCGAGAGCCTGGTCTATGCCGTCGACCGCTATGGTGAGCATCTTGTAGTCCATCCACTCGCGCCCGTAATCGTCGGTCTCTGCATGTGTCAGATACGGATAGTGTCCGTCGAGAGCAGCGTATGTGGCCGCGTCGGCGTGTATCTCTACTTTTCTGTCGGCCAGAGGCATGCATATATCCCTGAGATCTGCCAGCCGGCTGCGGTCTATGATAAATGCGTCGAGCGAGTTGCACACGCTCACACGGCGTGTTTTGGCGTTGAGCACTATATCGCGGGCATAGTCCGTCCGGCCCGACGCATGGAGATACGTGTGGCATACGCCTGCTCCGGTCTCTATCACCGGCACCCGCGAATTGTCCCTTACGAAGTCGATCAGGCCGCGTCCCCCGCGCGGTATGATCACGTCGATCTTGCCCGCGGCATTGAGCATGGCTTCTGTCGCATCATGTCCAGCAGGCAGCAGGGTGGCGCAGTCGGGGCTGAATCTGTGCCGGTCAAGCTCATCACGTATTATTGCTATGGCAGTCTCGTTGGTCGCCTGGGCGTCGCTTCCTCCTTTCAGCACGCAGGCGCTTCCGGCTTTCAGACATAGCGATGCCACATCGAAAGTCACGTTGGGACGGGCTTCGTATACAACGCCGATGACTCCGAACGGAACCGATACTTTCCGTATGGTCATGCCGTTAGGCCGGGTCCATTCATCCAGAATGTTGCCTAATGGCGACGGAAGTGCGGCCACGACCCGCATGTCGGCGGCAATACCGGCAAGGCGGTCGGCTGTGAGTCTTAGCCGGTCATACTTCGGGTTTGCTTTGTCCATCCGTGCCAGATCCCGGGAATTAGCCTCCAGAATCTCTGATGCCGAGGCCTCTATCCTGTCGGCAAGAGCGCGCAGCAGCGCGTCGATATCGTCGGCGCTGCGCAGGTTGAGATCTCTGGCGGCCGAGCGGGAGCGGTCGAGGAGCCGGTCTATGTCAGTCACTTTCATTGTAGTGTGCAGTCAGTCTATGTTGTCGATATATAAATAGTCGCGGTGTATTATGGGTCGGGCTCCGCGGTCGCCTATTACGGCACGGACACCGTCGGCGTCGTAGCCGGCGCGGCCCCACGCTATGACAGAGCCTGAGGGATCGGCCACGCGTATTATGTCGTCTTTCTCGAAATCGCCTGTCACGGAAGTCACACCTACGGGAAGCAGGCTGGCACCGCCCGACGAAAGCAGTGCCGCTGCGGCGCCTTCGTTGACTCCGACGCACCCCTTGGCGAAGTCCTCGCTGTGGGCTATCCATTTGCGTACCGGCGACGCTGAGCCGTCAGCCGGCCGGAACAGTGTGTAGGGAACGTCGCGGTTGCCTGCGGCCACATCGAGCAGTATGCCTTCACGGCGTCCGTTGGCTATCACCACCGCTATGCCTTCGGATGCCACTTTGCGTGCTATGCGGTATTTGGTTGTCATACCGCCGCGGCCGAGTGTCGATCTGGTCTGTGATATGCAGTCGGAGGCGTCGGTGTCTGGATCCATGTCTGTGATCAGCCGAGAGCCGGGATCAGCCGGATTGCCGGTATATATGCCGTCGACATTGGTGAGTATCACAAGCGCCTGCATGTTCATCATCGAGGCTATCAGTCCCGACAGTTCGTCATTGTCGGTAAACATCAGTTCGGTGAGCGACACAGTGTCGTTTTCGTTGACCACCGGTATCACATCGGCGGAGAGCATCACTTCCATGCAGTGCATCTGGTTGAGGTAATGGCGCCGTGTCGAGAAGTTCTCTTTTGTCGTCAGCACCTGGCCGCAGCGTATGCCGTGATCGCGGAACAGCTCGTAGTACCGGTTGATGAGTTTGGCCTGTCCTACGGCGCTGTACAGCTGCCGCGCCGATACCGGATCGAGCTTCCGGTCGGCATTGACCTCGCTGCGTCCGGAAGCTACGGCTCCCGACGATATGAGCACCGGTCTTACGCCGGCGTGGTGCAGAGCCGCTATCTGGTCGACTATTGCGCTCATGCGGGTTATGTCGAGGGTGCCGTCGGGACGTGTAAGCACATTGCTGCCCACTTTCACGGCTATGCGCTTGTAGATTAGAGGTATGTTGCCTGTTGCCATCGCGTTTCTGTGGTGTCGTTTATTTTTTGTCACCGCGTATTGCCACGCGGCGGATCTTGCCGCTTATAGTCTTGGGGAGCTCGTCGACGAACTCTACTATACGCGGATATTTGTAGGGCGCAGTCACATGTTTCACGTGATTCTGTATCTCCTTGACGAGTGTCGGGTCGTCGCGGCGGCTGCGGTAGTCGGCGGCAAGTACTATTGTGGCTTTTACTACCTGGCCGCGTATCTCGTCGGGTACGCCGGTTATGGCGCATTCCACCACTGCCGGATGTGTCATCAGAGCGCTTTCCACTTCGAACGGGCCTATGCGGTAGCCCGACGATTTGATCACGTCGTCGGTGCGGCCTACAAACCAGAAATACCCGTCTTCGTCGCGCCAGGCCACATCGCCCGTGTGATATATGCCGTCGTGATATACCGAACGGGTCAGTTCGGGATCATGCAGATACTCCTTGAACAGGCCTAACGGCTTGTGTCCGTGGGTGCGCACTATGATCTCGCCCTGTTCGCCGTCTTCGGCGGGGCGTCCCGACGGTGTAATGAGGTCTATGTCGTACTGGGGGCCTTTCTTGCCCATAGATCCCGGTTTGGGCTCGAGCCACGGATATGTCGCTATTGTAAGTGTGGTTTCTGTCTGGCCGAAACCTTCCATAAGTTTTATGCCGGTGAGCCGTTTCCACTCCTCGTACACACTCGGGTTCAGGGCCTCGCCGGCTATCGTGCAGTATTTAAGTGTCGAGATGTCGAATTTCGTGAGATCCTCGCGTATCAGAAACCGGAATACCGTAGGCGGCGCGCAGAACGATGTGATGCCGTGGCGCTCGATCATGTGTAGCACATCGACAGGCTCGAATTTCTCGAAGTCGTACACGAACACATTGGCTCCGGCTATCCACTGGCCGTACAGCTTTCCCCATACCGCCTTGCCCCAGCCGGTGTCGGCAAGTGTCAGGTGCAGGCTGTCGGGGCCGAGGTTGTGCCAGTAGCTTGCCGTGATTATGTGTCCTAACGGGTATGTGAAGTCGTGGGCCACCATTTTCGGTTCGCCGGTGGTGCCTGACGTGAAATAGAGCAGCGATATGTCGTCGTTGGTATTGACGGGCTCTGACGGGCGGATAAATTCGCCGGCCCTGGCGGTCTCCGCGTCGAAATCGTACCATCCTTCGGGCACCACCGGTCCTGTCGATACTACGGCTTTGACTGTCGGACATTCCGGGAGCGCTCTGGCTATGTGGCCGGTCACGATCTCGTCGCCCGTGCATACTATCGCCTTTATGCCGGCCATCTTGCACCGGTATATGATATCTTTCTCGGTGAGCAGGTGGGTGGCGGGTATTACTGTGGCTCCGAGTTTGTGGAGCGCTGTGATCGAGAACCAGAACTGGTAGTGGCGCTTGAGTATGAGCATGACCATATCGCCGCGTCCTATTCCGATCGATGCGAAAAAGGCGGCGGCGCGGTCGCTTTCGCGCTTTATGTCGGCAAAGGTAAACTGCCGCACCTCTCCCCGGTCGTTGGTCCACAACAGAGCCTTGCGGTCGGGTTCTGTCTCTGCCCAGCGGTCGACTACATCATAGCCGAAATTGAAATTTTCCGGCACGTTTACGTGGAAGTTGGCCATGAAGTCGTCGTACGACTCGAATTCTGTCTTATCGAGAAACTGTTCTAACATAATCAGATATAGTATGTGTCCGAAAGATATGGGTATGTCGGTTATGATATGATGGCGAGAAAACGCACGGGACTGCCGCCTATGGTGCGCATGCCGTGGGGACGGCGGGCGTCGAACATTATGCTGTCGCCGGGATTGAGCACTACGGCGTGGCCGGCTACAGTCACCTCGAGCTGGCCTTCGAGCACATAATTGAACTCCTGCCCCTGGTGGGTATTGATGGTAAGCGGAGTGTCGGGATGGTGCGGCTCGACGGTGACGATAAACGGAGCCATCGCGCGGTTGGCGAATCCGGCCGCCACATCCTGGTAGCTGTAGGCTGCGGTGCGTTCCACCTTCACGCCGTGGCCTGCGCGGGTCACGTAGTAGGCCTGCATCTTCGGTTCTTCGCCAAACAGCAGAGCTGTCAGCTCGACGCCGTAGGCTCCGGCCAGACGGTGGAGGAAACTCACGGGGATGTCGCATCCGCCGCTTTCGTACAGATTATACAGTTCGGGGGCTATGCCGCATGTGGTGGCGATCTCTTCGGGCGTGAGTTCGAGGGCGTCACGCAATCCCTGCAGGCGTGTTGCCACTTGCTTGATATTGTCCATAGACGGTTCGGATATGTGATGAAATTACAAAAATAACGAAAAAATCGATAAATCGTTCATCGAATCCAAGTCTGTAACATCATATCGTCATATTGTCATGAGCCGGACTATGGCCGTTATGACCATCGCCACCGCTACTGCGAGAATCACCCCGATAATCCATTGCGTCCCTTTCTGATTAAGCCATAGACACATGTCACGACCTGTCAGTGCGCCTTCGGTGGCAAGACCTTTGTGATGACGGATTGCGACCGAGTATTTGTCGACGTCGCCGAGCAGGTTCCTGGAATTGTCGATCAGAGGTTTGAGATCTGCTATTCGGATATCATTCAAACGGGAGTATGATCGACTGGTCGGCTTCGAGTTTTTTTGTGGTTGTGTTGTAGACGATTCCGTCGCGCTGTTTGGATATGTCCAGAGAGTTCTCTTTCTTATACAGTACGACAAGATTTATCAGACATTGTGTGAGTTTCTTCAGCAGAAACACCAGTACCAGTCCTAAGATGAGTATGGCTGTCAGTTTGAGGATTGTCATCATGTCTGCCGGTATGATGATGACAGAGGCGTCTTCCCGACGGGAAGACGCCTCTGCATGTTTATGGATATGATTTTATCGGACGATTTTGACTGTCGTTGCGGTGCCGTTGGTACGGATGTCGCGGCGCAGATACAGGCCTTTTTCGGGTGCCGAGCTGAGCTGGCGGCCCTGCAGGTCGAAATACTGCGAGGTCACGATCTCGGAGTTCTCGTCGATGCCTATTCCCTGGATGCCCGACTGGATGGCGCTGATCTTCAGGGCGTCGAAGTGCCATGGATAGCTCATGGACTTCACTGTGATCTTGTGCTCTCCGGCGGTGAGTTTCACGTTCTGGTAGTCGGGGGTCTCGTTATATACGAATTCTATATCGTCCTTGCCCCCCTCTTTCGGCCAGAAGTACAGCACGTCCGACGGGGTGTTGTCGTCGTTCAGTGTGCTTACCCACAGACTCTTGTCGGCGAGTATGCGGTTGAATTCGGCGCCTGCCGGATCAAACACCTCCGGAACTGCCGGGCGCAGCGGCTGGTTTGCCGGAATCACAGTCTCGCCGTCGATCTCGAGTTTCATCGATGCCGCGTATGCTTTCGGCCAGTTAAGCGACGGGTTGTTCTCGACCATATATCCGTAGCCCGGAGTCGCTCCTGTCGAGGCCACTCGTCCGTATTCGCTCCAGGGCACTGAGTGTCCTACCGATATCGATACCTCGATGTCTTCGTCGACGTTCACATAATAGTTGTAGAACGATCCCCAGTTTGCTATCGCATCGTCTTCGGTGATCACGTGGTTGGCATCGTCGGCTATTATGCCCGAGAACACGTTCCATGCGCGGTCGCCCATGTCGGGGAGGAAATGGCTGCCTGAGGCGGCGGCGTCATTCGCTATTATCACGTCGCTGACGTCGTTGCGGTAGTTTGAGCGCTCGAATTGGGCAGGCTGTTCGTATTCTTCAGCTACAGGAGCATTTTCGTCAACGAGGTACACCAGGTGTCCGCCGGGCTTCAGGGTCACCTTCTGGTCGCCGCTCACCTCGGCCTTTTCGCCGTCGGTCTTGACCTGTGTCAGCTTTGACGACAGCCCCACGGTCACGTTCTGATTCTTGTGTATGTCGGGGTTGACGATCATCAGATACATTTTCGGGCCATTCTGGAGCAGCGATACCGCAACGCCCTGGCCGTCGGCCGATACCGAGGTCACTCCGTCGGGGAGCATCTCGGGGGTCAGGCGCACGCAGCCTACGGGCGTTGTGGCGTGGGTATATCCCACATGCACGAGCTTGGCTCCGAGAAACACTTCGGTCATGGCATGGATATCCTTGTTGACAGCCTGTACGGCATACCATACGGGGGTCTTTTTGTTTTCAAGGTCGATGGGAGCGTCATAATATACGTATCCGTCATAGGGGGTAGGGCATTTGTAGGTGAAGTACTGTATGCCCTGGGCGCCGTAGGCGAGGCTCATGAACACCTGTACGCGCAGGTGATCCTCGGTCGGGGTGGGGTAGCTCTCGCCGGGTGTGCCGCAGTTCGACGCCACGGAGTGGCCGAACGACCAGAACGGCTGGTTGTAGTATTTGGCCATTTTCGACACTACCTCGAGGTTCTTGAAGTAGTCGGGCTTGAGGAATATCTCTCCGGTGTCGTCGTTCTGGCGCACGGGATAGTAGTCGAACGACACGGTGCCGGTGCCTACCTGGCGCACGAACTCCTGCACGTAGTTCTCGTACGATGTGGCGCCGATGGCAGCCATCGGGGTGCTTATGTTGAGCAGATTGCCGTAGAACATGTGCTCGTCGTCATACTGCTTGATGCTGAGCAGCTTCTTGCGCATGTCGGGGAAGTGGCGGAAATGCGGCTCGTCGAATATGAAATATCCGGCCAGACGCGGAGCGTTCTTGTATTTGGCGGCGAGTTCGGGATTGTTGTCCATTCCGGCTTTTACGATCATCCATAAGTCAAGACCTTCGAACAGGTCTACGTTCACGCTGCCGTTGCCGGCTGTTCCGCCTGGAAACAGCGCCGCTTCATCGATGGCGGGCCATGCGGTGCCCTGGGTGCATGTGAATCCGCAGTCGGCGAGCTCCTGATACTGGCGTTTCAGTTCCATCAGGCCCATGTCCACTCCGTTTTCAATGCCGAATCCGCCGCGGTAGTCGACCGATCCCCAGGCATATACCGGGAATCTGTCGCCGGTAGGATTGGTGTATTTCGTTATTTCTGGATAGTCTATCTGTTTTGACTGGTGGGCGAGGCCGTCTACCGCCGACCTGTTGAAGTCCTCGGCTTCTATCACTGTCTCGGCTCCGGCTGTCAGGGTCACATCCTTGTAGGCGCTCTCCTGGCCGGCCCAGCGCAGGTTGTGCAGTTTCAGCACATCGCCGGCCGACAGACCTACGAACTCGATGTCCTGATACTGGTCGGGATAGTTGCCGAGTCGTGGGGTCGATGTGCGGAGTTTGCTTATGTCGTAGGAATACTCCTGCCAGCTGCCGGCCACGCTGAATGTCTCCGTGACCGTACGGGAGTCGGTGCGGGGATAGGCGGGCGTGCCGGGCATGCCGCCGTTATACATGGTCAGCTTGAAGCCGCTGAGCTGGGCTGTGGATATGTAGTCGAAACTCAGAAAGCCTATATCCTCCGGCCATGCTTCGGTATTGGTCTGGGTGCGCACTTTGTAGGGCGCTTTTGTCGCCGTGAGGGTATACACCTTCGATCCGGCATCGTATTCTACTGTCAGACCCGAACCTGCCGGTGCTGTCAGGGTTATCGGTATGTTCGAGGCTATGGCCGAACCCGCTGCCAGTAGTGCTATGGCGGCGGCAGTCAATCGTAGTTTCATCTTTGTGTATAAGATTTGTGTTAGTAAATGTGTTGATTTAGGGTAATTTCAGTATTGTTCCGCAAATTTATGGAAATCAAACCGAAATTGCAATACCCTGATGTGATATCGAATGTTAATTCCGGAAGTCACGGCCTCCGCGGAGGTGTCCGGATCATGCCAAAAAGGCACCTCTGTGCGGAGGTGCCTTTTCGGTGTATGTGCAGCGCTTATCAGCGGATAGCCTTGACGGTGGCAGAGGTGCCGTTGGCGCGGATGTCGCGGCGCAGGTACAGGCCTGATTCGGGAGCAGCCTTGAGCTGACGGCCCTGGAGGTCGAAGTACTGCGACGATACCACTTCTGAATCCTCATCGGCGCCTACGCCCTGAATACCGGCGGGATCGGCGATGAGCTTCATGTTGCGGAGATAGATCATGCCGTCAACTACCGACGGAGAGAACTGGATGGCGAGACGGTCGTTGGAGCCCATCTCCTTGGCGAAGCCCATGTTCTTCCAGTTTTTGTCCTTGCCGAGGTTGATTTCGTGGTGTTCCCATTCTGCATCGGGATTCATGATGTCGCCCTCATATACTTCAAGCTGCAGGATGCCAGTCGGCTTGAAATCCTGCCATTTGCTCTTCGGGTCGATGTAGACTACCATACGTGCGGGCTGGTCGCATTTGCTGTCGAACGACAGGATGCAGTGATCCTGCGGGTGAGGCATGCTGAACGAGTTGCAGAAGAAGATGGGGTTCGGGCCGGAAACGCGCCAGAACGGTTCGCCCCAGTCGTCCTCGTCCTTGACGATGTCGGGATTGGCGGGAGAATAGGTGATCTCTGTGCCGCTTGCCGAGGGAACGTACTGGGCGGCAACCTCCTCAGAAGTCAGGAAGCGGAGGTTCTTGACTTCAAATACAATCTCATCCTTGGAATCAGCCCATGAATTGAACACGAGCCACATGTAGCCGTTGTTTTCCATATCGGTCCATCCCGGGGCGGGGGTAGTGGTAAAGAATATGGTCTGCCATTCTTCGGCTACGGACAGAGTGATACCGGCTGCACTCGGATTGGTGTCGTCGTATGGAAGCCCCTCCTGCCAGTATATGAATGCGTTGGCATTGGCTTTGTTTACCTTGTAGTCGAATGCCACGTATGTGTGGTTCTCATCAAGGCCTAAACTTTTCCATGTGCCGCCTACCGGTTTCTTGGTGCGTACATAGCGTGGGCCGGCGGTAACATCGGCAATTCCTTCAATGTCGCTTTCTGGAATACCCATAAATTCGGCGATCTCTGCCTTTGTGGTATTTTCGTTGATGGACTTGAATGTGGTGACACCGGTAGTCGCGTCATACGAGTGGAAGAAATGGCCACCGAGGTCGATGGAGTTGAGGGTGCCGTCACGGAATTCCATGGGAACCTCTGCAGAGGCAGTCATGGCTGTGCCAATCATGGCGATAGCGAGTAGTTTTTTCAACATAGTTGTTTGGTTAGGGTTTATAATGTGAGTTAATAATGGTTTCGATCGGTTGGTTGTGATGACAAAGCACCGGCAAATATACATTAAAAATTTCAGTAATCAAGATAGACCGACGCATAAAATTAGCATAAACAAATGTTAAATATGCTTTAAAGAACGGTCTGGTCTCCTTGCGTCCGCAGCTGCAACGGGTCCGGCTGCGTGAAAAATTTGTTTGCGTGGTCGGGAAATATGTCGTAACTTTGCTGCGTCGCAACGATATGCGGCCTACGGTGGAAAAATTTGGCTGCTTGCAACCACCGAAAAAAATGCTAAAACCGCACTCCCCGTCATAACGTTTTTTGATAGGCCTGCGCGTGGTTGGCATCGGTTCGGCCGCTGTAGCGGGTTTGTGTCTGCCGTATTATATATGTACGGTCAATAGGAATCATATACAAAAAACGAAATATTATGAATTATCTGTTTACAAGCGAATCTGTGTCAGAAGGGCACCCCGACAAGGTGGCCGATCAGATTTCCGATGCTGTGCTCGACGAGTTTCTGGCCTATGATCCCGACTCGAAGGTGGCATGCGAGACTCTGGTGACGACCGGTCAGGTAGTCGTGGCCGGCGAGGTCAAGAGCAATGCCTATATCGATCTGATGGATGTGACGCGACGTGTGATATCCGGCATAGGCTACAACCGCAGCGAGCTGAAGTTCGATGCCGAGGCATGCGGTGTGCTGTCGGCTCTCCATGAGCAAAGCCCCGATATAAACCGCGGCGTGGAGCGTGCGGAGCCTCAGGAACAGGGCGCGGGCGACCAGGGCATGATGTTCGGTTATGCCTGCGACGAGACTCCCGAGCTGATGCCTCTGCCGCTATATCTCAGCCACCTGCTGCTGCTTGAGCTGGCCGACATACGCCGCGACGGGTCGGCCATGACCTACGTCGATGCCAACGGTCACCGCGTCAGCTACCTGCGCCCCGACTCCAAGAGCCAGGTCACGGTAGAGTACGGCGATGACAACCGTCCGGTGCGCATACACACCATAGTGGTGTCGACACAGCACGACGACTTCATTGCCGCCGGCGGCGGAAAGACCCAGGAGGAGGCCGACCGCGAGATGCTCGACCTGATACGTGCCGATGTGCGCTCGGCGCTGATACCGCGCGTGCGTGCCAAGCTGCCCGAAAACCTGCGTCAGTTGCTCGACGAAGACTATATACTCCATGTCAACCCCACCGGAAAATTCGTGATCGGCGGCCCCCACGGCGACACCGGTCTTACCGGCCGCAAGATCATAGTCGACACCTACGGCGGCCGCGGAGCCCATGGCGGCGGCGCTTTCTCCGGCAAGGATCCGAGCAAGGTAGACCGTTCGGCGGCGTATGCAGCCCGCCATATAGCCAAGAATCTGGTCGCAGCAGGTGTGGCCCGCGAGGCTCTGGTACAGGTGGCCTATGCTATCGGTGTGGCCGAGCCGGTGAGTCTATATGTCAACACATCGGGCAGTGCGGCGGTGGATATGACCGACGCAGAGATCTCGGAACGCGTCAAGACTCTGTTCGACATGCGTCCCCACGCCATAGAGCACCGTCTGAAACTGCGCGCGCCTATATATCAGGAGACGGCATCGTACGGACACATGGGCCGTCAGCCCCGGACTGTGACCAAGCATTTCACCTCGAAATACGAGGGCGACCGCGATGTGACCGTAGAGCTCTTCACCTGGGAGAAGCTCGATATGGTCGACCGTATACGCCAGGCTTTCGGCCTTGCTTGATGTCGCTGAATCAGACTGCTGTCTTAAACTGTATTCTAACGCCGTAGGGTCTCGTCGAAAGACGAGACCCTACGGCGTTAGAATACAGGGGAGCAGCGTGAGATTTCCCTTGAAACTGTGATGTCGCGGATATGGGCCGGTGCTTATAGGCGTCTGATCTCAAAGTCTTTCCACTGTACCTTGATGCCGCCACCGTCATGGATCTGAAGGGCTATGCGGCCGTCGGCCTTGCCGATCTCCGGATCGGTGAAATCGGCCATCGGCTCGCCGTTGAGCCAGGTCTGTACGTGGTCGCCCTCGACACGTATCCGCATGGTGTTCCATTCCCCCTCCTTGAGTATGCTCTCTTTTTCGTCGGGTATCTGCACCAGCCATCCGCGGCCGTATGATTCATACACACCGCCGGTGTCGCATCCTTTTGGAGCTACCTCGACCTGCCATCCGTGTACCTTGACCGGAGGTTCTATGAACGAGCGGAAAAACACACCTGAATTGCCGTTGGCAAGCTGACGGAATTTCAGTGTCAGATCGAAATCCTTGTAGTAGTCGGCGGTGGCCAGATAGCCGTATGCCTTGTCGGGGCCGCTCTCGCATACCAGCAGACCTTCAGGATCCACATACCACAGTTCGGTTCCGTAAGGCTGCCATCCGGTCAGATCCTTGCCGTTGAACAGCTGCTGCGGTGCGCTCTCTTTGGCCGGGAGGGTCTTGATCTTGATATTGCGGAACGAAGCGGGCGATCCGTGGTCCTGGAGGCATATCACACCCGACCGGGCCAGACCGTATTCGGGAGCGTTCTCCCATTTGCCGCTGTTCTTGCGGGCATACCAGTCGTCGGTCCATGCTTCGAACTCAAGAATCTTGTGGCCGTTGAGCCAGTGTTCCACATGTCCGTTGTCGAATACTATGCGCGAGTTGTTCCACTCTCCCTGCGGATTGACAAACATGGAGTCCGGATCGGGCAGATGCATGGCATAGTCCACGCCGAGTTTCTGCCACTCCTCGAGTCTGGCCGGGGCATTGACCTCCTCCCAGCCCTCGTTGTCTATAAGCTGGTATTCAGGGCCGGTCACGTAAGGGACATTGAAGTATGGGTTCTCCCCCACATGATACAGCATGCCGCTGTTGCCTCCGTGGCTCAGTTTCCAGTCCCAGTCGAGAATGAAGTTGTCGAACTTGCGGTCGGTAACGATATATCCCGACCGGTCGCTGCCGTCGCCGTTGGCCTGTATGCATCCGTCGACCACATGCCACGGCTGGGTGAGCGAATCGCCGTTGAAGTCCTTCCATCCGGCAAGGGTCTTGCCGTCGAACAGGAGTTCCCAGCCGTCGGCGATCTCGGCTTGGGTCAGCGTGTTGGTTTGCGGAGTGGTGCCGCACGAGACAAGCATGGCTGCAGCAATGACTGTCACGCAGTGGCGTAGCGATGCGGATTGTGTCATGATATATGGATGGTTAGGTTAAAAAAATTCGGTTGTTAACCAAGGCGTGGCAAAGATAATGGATTTATCCGAACTTTAGACGGCTGTGCGGCGTAATATATAGTACGTAACTAAATTTGTGAGACAATGAATTCCAAAAGCAACATCGTGACCAGCATCCTTATACTTATAGTGGGTGTGGTGTTCATATTCATGCAGTCGCGGCAGGATGTGCTCCATGCCATAGTGTTTATACTCGGGCTGCTTTTTATCTCGGCAAGTGTGATCAATCTGCTGATGCTCTATACCGGCAAGACCCATAAGGAGAACAGTTCCGGACGGATATCGGGAGTGCTGGCCAGCGGTGCCGCCCTGGCTCTCGGCATCTGGATGACAGTCAGTCCCGGCGATATAATCAGTGTTATCGTGTATGCGTTTGCCGTATTGCTGATACTGGGCGGTGCGTACCATATCTATATGCTTGCCTACGGCTACCGGCCGATGCATTTCCCGGGTTGGCTCTATATATTTCCGTCGCTGCTGGTCATAGCCGGAGTGACCATGCTGATAGTCGGAGGTCCAAGAATCCAGGACTATATAGTGCTGATCACCGGTATCGCCATGGTGATATTCGCTGTCAGCTCATTTCTCGAATATGCCGGACAGCAGTCGTTCGCCCGAGGCGGGCAGCAGATGATACAGCGGCAGTGACATCCGTTTCCGGGAACGTTTTCGGTCTCCGGGAACGTTCCCGTATCGGGGTGCTTCCAAATATTTTGTAGAAATCGGCATTACACTCTTGGCGGATTGATAAAATGGTTAAATTTGCGTCGCTGACTCTATTTTAATAAACGTATCACTTTTAACCAATCTAATCAGAAAGTAAATGAAAACTATCGCCGTTCCCGCATGCGAGATACCTGTCCGCGCGGAGGTTGATGTTCTTGTGGTCGGTGCCGGTCCCGCCGGCATTATGGCAGCCCAGGCGGCTGCGCTGGTACCCGGTACGAAGGTAATGCTGATCGAGAGCCGCAGCATACTTGGCGGCAATATGACCATCGGTCTGCCATTGCTCGGATTCCTCGGACGTAAAGGCAACGAGATAATAAAGGGTCTGCCCTTGCAGTTTGTGGAGCGTCTCCGCGAAAAGGGGCTCGCCACACACCACCGCGCATGTCCGCTTCACGTGAGTCTGACCATGGTCGATCCTGAAGGTGTGAAGCGCCAGGCATTCCAGATAATAAAGGAGTGCGGTATCGAACTGCTCATGTATGTGTTCGCTTCCGATGTGATCATGGAAGGCGACACTGTAAAGGGTGTCATAATCGAATCCAAGAAAGGGCGCGAGGCTATTCTGGCGAAACGCGTCGTGGACTGCACCGGCGACGGCGACATCGCCTATCGTGCCGGCGCCGAGATGGCCTACGGCAATGAGAACGGTATCGCACAGCCACCTACGCTGATGTTCTCGATGCGCGGTGTGGATTCACGGAAACTGCGCGACGCTATTGCCGACCATCCGGAACTTTACGACATCGACTTCATTCCCAATGAATTTTTCCGCGCCGACGATATATGTACCGTGGTGGGCTTCCGCAACCAGATCCGGAAAGCCCGCGAGGCCGGCCTGAATATCCCTGTGGAGCGCACCATATTCATGACCGGAATGGCTCCCGATGAGTGGTGGGTCAACATGTCGCGCGTGAGCGGTGTCGACGCCACGGATCCCGCCCAGTCCACCCATGGCGAGGCGATGTGTGTCGAGCAGAATGCCGAGATTGTACGCTATCTCAAGGAATATATCCCGGGATTCGAGAATGCCTATATGGACCGTGTGGCTCCGTTCATGGGCGTACGTGAGACCCGGCGTATAGTCGGCGAATATACCCTGACCGAACAGGAGGTACTGGACTGTGCGCGTTTCGACGATGTAGTGGCTGTGTCAGGCTACCCCGTAGACCAGCATCACCCCGTGGGTGGCGACTGCTCGCTCTACTGGTGTCCGGACAGCTATGATATACCATACCGCTGCCTGATACCCAAGAAGATAAACGGTCTTATCGTGGCCGGACGAGATGTGTCGATGTCTCACCTGGCCCTCGCTTCGGCTCGTGTCATGGCTCCGGCAATGGCGCTCGGCGAGGCTGCCGGCAAGGCTGCCGCCCTGTCGGTAAAAGACGGAGTGGAGATGCGCGATCTCAATGTGGGCAAGCTGCAGGACGCTCTCCGTGCGGAAGGTGCCTATTTAGGAGAATAATCTGAATCAGAATATGAAGTTTGACAGTAAAGTTGTGAAACCGGCCGGATACGACCGTTCGTGTTTGAAATCCGGCATACTGCATATCGGCGTAGGAAATTTCCATCGTGCCCACGAGGAGTACTATACCGACCGTCTTGTCGCGATGGATCCGTCGCAGGCGGAATGGGGGATATGCGGTGCCTTGTTGCGCGAGGCCGATGAGCCTGTATATAGGGCGCTGAAAGCGCAGTCGGGATTGTATACTCTTACGGTGTGCGGCCGCGACGGGCGCGATCAGGCTTTCTGTATCGGCTCGCTGGTAGATCTGCTGTGGGCGCCTGAATCGTCGGAAGCGATACTCGACATGATAGCTTCGCCCCAGATCAGAATTGTTTCGCTCACTATAACCGAAGGCGGATACAACATCGACAAGGCTACCGGCGAATTCGATCTTTCCGATCCCGCGGTGCAGGCCGACATTGCCGCTCCGCTGCGGCCGGCTACGGCATTCGGCTATCTGGCCGAAGGGCTGCGCCGTCGCCGTGACAGAGGCGCCGGACCGCTGACGATACTGTCGTGCGACAACCTTCAGCATAACGGCTGCACGGCCCGCAAGGCGTTCATGGCCTTTTTCAGCGCCCAGGATCCGGATCTGGCCGGATGGGCTGAGAGAAATGTCACATTTCCCAACAGTATGGTCGACCGCATAACTCCGGCCACACGGCCTGAGGATGTGGAGCGGCTCGATGCCCGCAACGGTTCCGACGACCGCGCGCCGGTATACTGCGAAGACTTCATACAGTGGGTGGTCGAGGATGATTTCGCTGCCGGACGTCCCTGCTGGGAAAAGGTAGGCGTGGAATTTACCGACGATGTGACAGCCTACGAGAACATGAAACTGAGCCTGCTCAACGCTTCGCATACGCTTCTGTCGTATCCGGCATTTCTCGGCGGTTACCGCAAGGTAGACGAGGCCATGCGCGACGGGTGCATAGCCGGATTCGTGCGTCAGTTCATGGATATCGATATAACGCCTTATGTGCCGGCTCCGGGCGATACGGATCTGGAACTCTACAAGCAGACGCTTGTGGAGAGGTTCGGCAACCGCTCGGTAAGCGACCAGATAGCGCGGCTCTGTTTCGACGGAGTATCGAAATTCCCTGTCTATGTGGTGCCCAATCTCGTGAAAATGATACGCGACGGCAAGCCTCTGACCCGCGTGGCATATCTGATAGCCGCCTATCGCCATTATCTGAAATATCGCCGCGATGACAACGGGGCGGAGTTTGAGATCGCCGAACCGGCCATGACTGAAGCCGACTGCCGTCTGATAGCATCGGACGATCCGTCCGATTTCCTCGGTCTGTCGGCTTTCGGCGGGGCAGACCTGTGCGGATCCGACGCTTTCGTAAGCGAATACCTGCATTATGTCGATGCCATAGCAGCACATGGAGCGATGTCGACTCTCGACAATATCCCCGGTTGACACCGGATTCATATATTTTATGCATGCAAGAGGCAAACACTACTGTGTTTGCCTCTTGTTGTTGGGCTCAATCCCGACAGCCGTTTTTTTCGCTGTCGTCTGTTGAGCCGTCATCCCTGTCTGTATACCGTTGCGTGTGTCTGTGTATTAGGATGGTGATCGTACTTGCAAAAATAGGGTAAAGAGGTCAAATTACCCCCCCCGATTGCTAAATAATGTTAAAATATGTGACTATCGGTTGGACGACCGACTTTTCCTTCGGAGGATATCCGGGCAAAAGCAGTCATTTAGTTCTGTAATCAGATTGTATTGTTGCATTTTGTCAATAAAAAATTCCGAATAATTAAAAAATGTCGTATATTTGCGGTGTTTTAACTGCAAAATGATTGAAATATGACGCTGATTATACCAAAGAAATATAAGCGCAAACTACTGCCGGAGACTACCGAGGTCGCCATAAAGTCGATAAAGGAAACTTTTCAGGAGAAACTGGCCAAGGTGCTGAATCTGCGTCGCGTGACAGCACCGCTCTTCGTGCTGTCCGGAACCGGTCTCAACGATGATCTGAACGGAGTGGAGCCCCCGGTGGGTTTCGCTATCCGCTGCATGGGCGATGCCAGAGCCGAGGTGGTTCACTCTCTGGCCAAATGGAAGCGCACCAAACTCGGCGCTTATGACATAGCTCCCGGCTACGGTCTGTATACCGACATGAACGCTATACGCACATCGGAGGAGCTCGACAATCTTCACTCGCTTTATGTGGATCAGTGGGACTGGGAGCAGACCATAAATCCGTCGGACCGTAATCTGCATTATCTCAAGGCTACGGTAGAGAAGATATATAATGCGCTCAGGGAGACCGAAGCGATGATATACGAACAGTTTCCGCATATCACACCTGTGCTTCCCGAAAAGATCACATTCATACACTCCGAGGAATTGTTGCGCCAGTATCCGAATCTGTCGGCTAAAGAGCGCGAGGCCGAGGCTGTGAGGCGATATGGTGCCATATTCCTTATAGGCATAGGCGCGAAGCTGTCCGACGGAGAGCCGCATGATGGCCGCGCTCCGGACTATGACGACTGGATCACACCCAACTCCGACGGATTCACAGGCCTTAACGGCGATATCATATTGTGGAATCCGGTTCTGCAGTGTCCGTTTGAACTGTCGTCGATGGGCATACGCGTGGAGGCGCCATCGCTTCTGGCGCAGTTGCAGGAACGGGGATGTCCCGAACGGGCGGGATATAAGTTCCACACCATGCTTCTCGACGGAGAGCTGCCTTCGTCGATCGGCGGCGGTATCGGCCAGAGCCGTCTCTGTATGTTCCTGCTGCAGAAAGCCCATGTCGGCGAAGTCCAGGCTTCGATATGGCCTGAGGAGCAGATTGAGGCTTGCCGGGCTGCCGGCATCGACCTGATATAAGTTTTTACGGTAGATAATATATTTAATGCAGAAAGGGAGTCCCGCGGGGCTCCCTTTCTATTACAACAAATAAGTGTGTTATGATCAGTTGCGGCTGTTTCCGAAGAAACGCAGCAGATAAAGGAACAGATTTATGAAGTCGAGGTAGAGGCTCAGTGCGCCGAGGGTTGCCAGGCGACCGTAGCCGGCTTCAGGCATCTGCGACGCCATAGTCTTGATCTTCTGAGTGTCCCAGGCGGTGATGCCGATAAATATCAGCACGCCGGCGCCGGAGATGATCCACTCCATAGTGGAGTTGGCCCAGAACATGTTTATGACTATGCATGCTATCAGACCCCATAGCGCCATGTAAAGGAATGTACCCATTTTGGTAAGATCGCGGGCTGTGGTATAGCCGTATACGCTCATCGCACCGAACACGGCCGATGTGATAAGGAATGTCTTTACAATAGATACATGGGTGTATATCAGGAATATAGGTGCAAGTGCCACACCGTTGACTATCGCAAAAAGCACGAACAGCGCTGTGGCGGCCGGTGAACTGAGCTTGTTGATTCCGGCCGATATGCCGATCACCAGGCCTATCTCCAGAAGAAATATGCCCCAGTATGCCCAGGAGTGCTGAGCCATGTAATATATGAGCGAAGTGCCGCTGACAACCCATGCGGCGGCGGCCGTCAGGATCAGGGCGAGGAACATTTTGACATAAACGCGCTTCATTACTTGGGTGACGCGTTGGTCGAGCGACTGCATGTGGGCCGGAGTCGGCGGCAGATTGTAAGGATAATTGTCCATATGATTGCTTGTTTGTTGGTTAGTATATTAAACGCGGGAAATATCACATACGTTCGGGAACATTGATGCCGAGCAGTCCCATACCGGTTCTGATCACACGTGATGTGACATCGGAAAGCGTGAGCCTTAGGGAGCGTACGGCGGCATCTTCCTCGCGGAGTATCGAGCAGTCGTGGTAGAACTGATTGTACTCTTTGACCAGATCGTATACGTAGTTTGCTATCAGTGCCGGGCTGTAGCTGCGGCCGGCTTCGGACACGACCGAGGGGAAGTCGGCAAGGCGCTGTATCAGGGCTATCTCCTTGTCGTTGGGAACCACAGTGGCGTATTCGCTTATGGCAAAACCCTGTTCGGCGGCTTTACGGAGTACGGAGCGTATGCGGGCATAGGTATACTGGATGAACGGACCGGTGTTGCCGTTGAAGTCGATCGATTCTTTCGGATTGAAAGTCATGTTCTTGCGCGGATCGACCTTGAGCAGGAAGTATTTGAGAGCTCCCAGACCTACGGTTTCGGCTATGGCCTCGGCCTCGTCGGCGCTGAGTCCGTCGAGTTTGCCGAGCTCGCGCGATACCTCGCGTGCCGTTCCCACCATCTCGTCCATAAGGTCGTCGGCGTCGACCACAGTGCCCTCGCGGCTCTTCATTTTGCCTTCAGGCAGCTCCACCATGCCGTATGAGAAGTGTACGAGATCCTTGCCCCAGCGGAATCCAAGCCTGTCGAGCAGCAGAGAAAGCACCTGGAAATGGTAGTTCTGCTCGTTGCCGACCACATAGACCATCTTGTCTATCGGATAATCCTGGAAACGCAGCTTGGCTGTACCGATGTCCTGGGTCATGTATACAGAAGTGCCGTCGCTGCGGAGCAGCAGTTTGTGATCGAGACCGGCATCGGTCAGATCAGCCCATACAGAACCGTCATCCTTGCGGTACATTATGCCTTTCTCGAGACCCTCGAGCACCTTCTCCTTTCCTTCGAGGTATGTGTCGCTTTCGTAATATATCTTGTCGAAATCTACTCCCATGCGGCGGTATGTCTCGTCGAAACCGGCATATACCCATGAGTTCATGGTCTCCCACAGCTTGCGCACTTCGGGATCCTTGGCCTCCCAGCGGCGGAGCATAGCGCGTGCCTCCTGCATAAGAGGCGATGCCTTCTCGGCTTCTTCCTGGCTCATGCCGCCGGCTGTAAGCTCTGCCAGCTCGGCTTTGTAATGCTTGTCGAACAGCACGTAGAAGTCGCCTATAAGATGGTCGCCCTTCTTGCCTGCTGACTCGGGAGTGGCTCCATTGCCCCACTTCTGCCATGCCAGCATCGATTTGCAGATGTGGATACCGCGGTCGTTGACTATATTGGTCTTTACCACACGGTTGCCGCACGCCTTGAGTATCTCCGAAAGGCTGAATCCGAGCAGATTGTTGCGTACATGTCCCAGATGGAGCGGCTTGTTGGTATTGGGCGACGAGTATTCCACCATCACCAGCGGACTTTCTTCAGTCGCTTTCACTGTGCCGTAGTCGGCAGTGTCGGCTATGTGCCGCAGTACTGTATTCCAGTATGTAGGCTCTATGACTATGTTGAGAAATCCTTTTACCACGTTGAAGCGGTTCACGGCAGGCTCGTTGTCGACCAGCCAGTTGCCGATCTCCTGGCCTACCTGTTCCGGCGACTTGCGGGCTGCCTTGACCCACGGGAAGACCACTACGGTCATGTTGCCTTCGAACTCTTTGCGGGTCGCCTGCGGCACTATAGATTCCGGGGCAGTGTCGACCCCGTACAATTCTTTTACTGCGCGGCTCACGGCCTGCGCTATGATATTATCCAGTGACATCTTTATTCGTTTGTTGCTTAGCTGAGTTATCAACTCGCAAAGATATAGAAAAAACAGATGTCAGTCAATAGACCGCAGAAACTGCGAGAAGTATTCACATACAACTGAGCCGGTATCGATGTCTCCGTCATTCCACTTGTGGGGGCCTCCCTCGATTTCGATAAGGGTCACATCGGCACCATCGGGAGATCCCGTGTAGTCGTAGCGCGTGACACGCCGTGTGCTTTCCGGCATCACAGGTATAGACGATGTCGTCACTGACGTGCACCTGTTGTTGCAGGCTATGGCCGATACTGCCATCTCGACAGGAAGGTATGGACCCCATCCGCCAGTGTTGCAAGGATCGCCATTCCACATGGATGTTTTGTCGGCAGTGCCGTGTATTTCCATGAACGGAACCGGAGAGGTCAACCGGTGTTGAAGATACACCCATGTGAAGGTCAGTCCGGCTACCGAAGCGTAGGCTTTGAACAGCTCCGGCCGGGTGTACATGAAATGATAGCACAGATCGCCGCCGTTAGACATCCCGGTAAGAAACACATTCTCGCGGCTCAGACCGAAACGTTGACATACCTCTTTTATGAGCGCCTCGAAAAAGTCAGCTTCGTCTATGTCCATGGATTGCTGCGACGGATACCCTACGTTCCATCCTTTCTTGCCGTTTGAATCGGTAGTGCCGTCGGGATAGCATACCGCGAATCCATATATTTCCGCTCCCCGGTTGAGATCCTGCCGCTGGTGTCTGTGCGAACTGCCATAACCGTGGGTGTAGATTATGAGGGGTCGCGATTCGTCGAGAGAATCCGGAACAGACATGGTGTATGTGCGCACCGAATCGCCGTACATGAAACTGTACACTTCCGGATTGGCGCCATTGGCATTGACGGCTAACAGAGCTATGGTTATTAAAGATAAAATTCTAATCATGATATAGATTATAAGTTTTTGCAAATATATAGAATAATTAATTAATTATAGGGCTGTTATGCTGCAAATAACCATATAGTTTGTCAGTAGGGGAAGTCGGGGCCGAAGTCGAGGCGCAGCTGGATCCCTTCGGAGTCGGATGTAGGTGTGTCGTCGCTGTCGGCATGAGGATTGGATACCGTCAGGCCGATAAGGCGTATGGGGCGGGTACGGTATTCGACTGCATTCATCAGGCCGGCGGCGAGATCGAGTATGGCGGCTTTGTCGGTGAGATACGACGGTTGTGTGATACTGCGGGTTATCTGCGTGAAATCATGAAATTTCACTTTCAGTGTCAGTGTATTGCCGAGAAACTGCCTGCGCTCTATGCGTCCTGTCAGATCTTCGGCCACCAGGAGCAGCGCGTCAGCCACATCTTCAGGGGCGTATATGTCGCGGTCGAGAGTGTGTTCGCAGCCTACCGATTTGCGTATCCGTTCGGCCTCGACCGGACGCGTGTCGATGCCGCGGGCGAAATTGTAGTACACGAGTCCTGCTTTGCCGAATTCGTGAGTGAGGAATCCAAGCTGGCATTGCCGCAGATCGGCCCCGTCGTGTATGCCAAGCGAATGCATGCGCCTTGCGGTGACCGGACCGACTCCCCAGAATGATTCGATTGGAATCCGGGAGATGAATTCCAGTGCTACGGATGGGTGGATCGTACACAGTCCGTCAGGCTTGCGCAGGTCTGAAGCTATCTTGGCCAGAAACTTGTTGTAGGATATTCCGGCCGAAGCCACCAGGTGGAGGCGTTCGCGGATCTTTTGTTTGATCTCTACCGCTATGTCGACGGCAAGCGGTATGCCGGGCTTGTTGACTGTGACATCAAGAAAAGCCTCATCGAGCGATATCGGCTCGATAACATCGGTATATTCGTGGAAGATGTCATGGATCTGAGCCGATACGGATTTGTATACATCCATGCGCCCCGGCACGAATATCAGATGGGGGCACATCCTTTTGGCGCGGGTGCTCGGCATTGCAGACCGCACTCCGAAGCGGCGCGCCTCGTAGCTTGCTGCCGCGACAACGCCGCGCGATTCGGCATGCCCTACAGCCACCGGTTTGCCACGCAACGCGGGATTGTCGCGTTGTTCCACCGAGGCGTAAAACGCATCCATATCTATATGTATGATCTTGCGTGTGTCGGTCATTTTATACAAAGATACGACATTTCATCCGGTAGTGGAGTCCGGTATGGATTTTAACATTTGCGTTTCGGAAAAATCGCAGTCCTGAGCGTATTATGCGATGTTATCTTTGCGGATGTGTACCGTGAGGACATTGAAAACGTGGATAAATGAAAAAAAGCACCGGAATCGGATCCGATGCTTTGGTATATGAGAGTCTGGTCAGGACAGTTATTTCAGGTATACTTTTGTCGTTTTGTCTCCCTGACAGCGTATGTAGATCCCTTGGGTAGGATTCGTTACCTGTATGCCTGTTGTCGTATAGTAATATACCGGAGCGTCTGTATTGTCCGTGTATGTTCCGGATATGCCGGATATGCCGGGTTGCGATACGGCTATTTCAATAGCCGATGTGAGCAGATTGACTGTAATGTCGTAATCGCCGGCATCGGTTATGTTCCACTGCAGGTCTCCGCTCTGGTTTAATGCGATCTTGTTGCTGTCGGCCGCATCGCGGAAATACCAGTATTTCGGATCCCAGGTGCCGCCGCCTTTGATCACTGATGCGATCTTGAATGAACCTGTTTTCAGTGCGAGTCTTGAGGTCCGGAATATGTAAGGAGCCGTCTGGTCCTGATAGAGAGGGCTGCCATTGTCCACGCTCCATCCGTTAGGCATCGGGTCGCCGACAAGAAAGAGCGAGCATAGCCCGATTTCCGATTCCTGATAGTCGGACTTTACGATGGTGGCTGTCATGTCGCCGGTATTGACGGTTATGCGGTAGTTGGCCGATTCCGGTACCTGTATCTGGGAATATCCCTCGTCGAACGATCCTGCTGCCAGGGCGATGGTGCCGTCTGTCAGTGACGAGCCGGGGGATGCGCCGTATTCGTGTCCGCCGAAATCGGTCTGGGTCATGAACTTGAAATTGGCATCGGCTTTGAGATATATCGTACCGGTATATACATCGGGAGTATCTGTGTCCGACAACAGCGCTGTCGCATCGTCTGTGCTCCATCCGTAAGGCGTTGCGTCGCCGATAATCCATAGGTTGCCCGCCTCAAGGGCCGGCGCGCTCATTGACAGAGCTATCACTGAAGCTAATTTCGCAAAGTATTTCATCATTGTGTAGTATTGTGATTGATTTTATTGTTTGTTTACGGGCTTGATCGATATGGCATATCCGCCGCCGGGGGCAGCGGCCATCTTCAGCTTGCTTTTGGCCGTGACATTCTTTTTGCTGATGACATAGGCATGGGGATTGTCACGGTAGTGGGCATCGGACGCGTCGGCATAGATCGTGGCCTCGTATTTCTTATCCTTGTCGAGAAAGTCGAGGGCGAGGGTCGACGAGTGTCCGTCCTCATTGGCCGTGCAGCCTATATACCAGTCGTCTCCTCCCTTGGCTTTGCGTGCCGCCACGATGTAGCGTCCGGGTTCAGCCTCGAGATAGCGGCTCTCGTCCCAGTCTACGGCTACGTCCTTGATAAACTGGAATGCGTCAAGATGGCGGTTGTAGACCTCTGGAAGGTCGGCTGCCATCTGCAACGGGCTGTACATGGTGACATACAGAGCCAGCTGTCGGGCTATAGTGCTGTTGACATGCCCGTTGCCATCGGGATTGACGGTTTTCATGTCCATGTCGAATATACCGGGGGTATAGTCCATCGGGCCTCCCTGAAGGCGGGTGAACGGCAGTACTGTGGTATGGAACGGCTTGTTGCCGGCAAACGCCTCGTATTCGGTGCCGCGTGCCGACTCATTGCCTATAAGATTGGGATAGGTACGGCACAGGCCGGTAGGTCTGACTGCTTCGTGGGCATTGACCATGATCTTGTGTCGCGCAGCCTCGGTCACGGCATACAGATAGTGGTTGTTGAGCCACTGGCCGTAATGATGTTCGCCACGGGGTATAATGTTGCCTACATATCCGCTCTTTACGGCATTGTAGCCGTAATGGTTCATCAGACTGTAGGCTGCCTCCATGTGGCGTTCGTAGTTGCGTATCGAGGCCGATGTCTCGTGGTGCATCATCAGGAGCACACCTTTGGACTGGGCGTATTCGTTGAGCATTTTTATGTCGAAATCGGGATACGGGGTCTGGAAGTCGAACACATAGTCTTTTGATTTGCCGAACCAGTCTTCCCATCCTATGTTCCATCCCTCCACGAGCACCTGGTCGAATCCGTGTTCGGCTGCGAAATCGATATATTTCTTGACATTGTCGTTGTTTGCCGAATGTTTGCCGTGATGTCTGGTCGAGGAGTAGTCGAGAGAGTCGAGTTTCACCGAAGGCAGATCGTAGGTATAGCTCCATTCCTGCGGACCGGCGATCATCTCCCACCATACGCCGATATACTTTACCGGTTTGATCCACGATGTGTCGTCGTAGGCGCACGGATCGTTGAGGTTCAGGATGAGGTTGGAGGCCAGAATGTCGCGGGCGTCGTCGCTTACCATCACTGTGCGCCATGGAGAATGCGCCGGTGCCTGGAGATGACCTTTGTTGCCCTGCGCGTCGGGAGTGAGCCACGATTCGAACACCATGTTCTTGTCGTCGAGATTGAGGTGCATGCAGGAATAATCTACGAGTGCCGCCTCATGTATGTTGATGTAGAGGCCGTCGTCGCTTTTCATCTGTAGCGAGGTCTGTACTCCGGTAGGCGAGAACTGGGTCTGCGATGCGTTGCTGCTGATGGCTTCGTGCATCTTTGACCTGATTTCCGAAAGGCGGCATTCTGTATAGTCGTATTCCTGGGTGTCGTAGTCGCCGGCTATCCACCATGCGGTATGGTCGCCGTTCATGGCAAACTGCGAGTGCTCCTCTTTGATTACGAAATATGTCAGATGCTGCTGCTGAGGAATCTCGTAACGGAATCCTACGCCATCGTCGTAGACGCGGAACCGTATGTTCATCTTCCGTCCGGTCGAGGGTTGCTCCATCTCCATGAGCATCTCGTTGTAGTGGTTGCGTATATCGCGGTTTTCTCCCCATACCGGCTGCCATACATCGTCAAATTCCGATGTCGGTGTCCCGGTCAGTTTGAAACCGTCGGTAAGGTCTTCGGCATCGGAGAGCTCCAGGCCGAGTGTCGACGGTTTGATCACAGTCTTGCCCTTGTATTCGATACTGTAGGTAGGCTGTCCGTTGATTACGTCGGACTGCACGGTTATTACTCCTGAAGGCGACGATATCTCTGCTGCCTCTGCCGCGGTATGGGCAAAGTTCAGGCTCGCCATAGCGGCCGCCATGGCAATGATTCTGTTATATTTCATTGATTGCTACTTGGGTGGTGGTTATTTAGAAAGTCTTACTATTTTGCATCCGTGGGGAGGTATTGTGGCCGATATGGCTGTGGCCGTTCCTTCGTCGGCATGTTTCCACAGGTCGCGTACTTTCCACTCTCCCTCTATGCCGAGACTGGCGAGATTAACCGAAAACGCGCGGCTGTTGTCATCGCGGTTGAACAACCCGATTACATAGTCGCCATTGCTCATCTGGCCGTACCATATCTGGTTGTCGGCATTGCCGAGCTGATCTGTCACCGGTTTGCCTACGAAACGGTCAGCGTTAAGCTCGAGGAGTTCGGTATTGGTATAGAATCTGGTGTTGGCGCCTATGGTATGATACTGGTCGGCTACAGTGACCGGACCGCCTGCCATGAGCTGAAGCGATACCACTGTCTCGCGTTCGGCATCGGTATCGAATTTGTTGAGACGTATGAAATCGCCGTCGAGTATCACACGGTCGCGGCCGGATATGTGCGACCAGTACACGAAACCGTCGAACATGTTCATGCAGTTGGGCCAGTTGGCGTACGACTTGCCGCGATCCTGTGCCGAGCAGTGCCACCATCCGCCGCCGGCGGTATCGGCTACTATACGCACCATATTGCCGTATCGGGCCTCGACCTCGGCATCGTTATACAGATGAGGCATGACAAGTGAGGTGAAGATGCCGTATTTCTTGGCCGATTCCGCTATATAGGAGAGGGCGCGACCGTATGAGGCTCGGCCGTAGCCGTGGCCTACGACTCCGATGTTGCGGTCTTTGCCGTCCTCGTACCACGACAGGAAGTCCATACGGATATAGTCTATGCCGAGGTCGGCGTAGTGTTTGAAAAATCCGTCGATATATTCGCGTGTGCCGGGATTCTCGGCTACAGCCCAGTTGAACCACATGTTCTCCGCCGACGGATTCATTATATCCATATCGTTCTGATAACAGAGCTGTCCGAAAGTATAGTCGGTGCCTGCTACCTTGGTCTCGGAGGGGCCGTGTATCCATAGAGGATTGTCGTAGACGCCTACTTTCAGGCCTTTGGCCTTGCATTTCGCCACGAGGTCCTTGAGCGGCATGGATCCGTAGTGGGTCATGTAGCCGGAGGCGTCGTTGGCAAGCATAGGTATGAATCCGTCGGTGCACACCATATCGTAGCCGTATGGTTTCAGGTCGGTGGCCACCCAGTCTATGATCTTGTCCCATTCCTCCGGAGTGATGTCCATATCGGAGTTGGATACTCCCTGCTGCTCCTGCTCGTAACAGTATTCATACACACTCCAGTAGAGAGGTGCCTTGAAGCAGTGTATGTCGGTTATCACAGGAAGTTCTGGCAGTTCGTATTTCGGGGGACGGCGCATCTCGATGTCGTTGGAACAG
The DNA here is from genome assembly GCA_948467675.1 of uncultured Porphyromonadaceae bacterium. Lineage (GTDB taxonomy): Bacteria > Bacteroidota > Bacteroidia > Bacteroidales > Muribaculaceae > CAOKFI01. The sequence continues at coordinate 94,363 of CAOKFI010000003.1, read as the reverse complement.
GCTCCGAGTATCGAGGCTGTAGCCAGTATCGCCGGTATTATAGTCATTCGGTTCATTGTATTGTATGGTTTTGAAATGATGGTCAATCCAGATATTTAGCGTCGATAGTCCAGTTCTGTAGATCGAATGTCAGACGGTAGCGGCCTGCCTTGGTCACACGCCACTGGTCGTCGGGACTCTTTGTGAATACGAAATCCGGGGCCGCCGCGCCGTTGGCCGATATCTCGCAGTCGGCAGCCGACGGTCTGATGAACGGAGCGCCGAAGTCCTTCTCGATACAGGCTTTCAGTGTGCCTTCCACCAGCGTCCCTTCCCAAGAGAATATATACCTGTTAGCAGGATCTGCGGTAAACACCTGAGCGTCGTCCAGCGACCATCCGCCGGGAGTGGCATCGCCAATCATATAGAGCGCGTTGGTCTCGATCGGGTTCTTCTCGATGACGGTCTCGCCCATAAACTCTGCGGCGATAGTCCAGTTCTGGAGATCGAATGTCAGACGGTATATGCCGTCATCTTCCACTCTCCATTTGTTATCGGGGCCTGTAGTATATACGAAGTCGGGAGCCTCGGCGCCGTTACGGCTGATTTTGCTGCCGTCGGAAAGCGGACGCACGAAAGGTACATCCCAGCTTCCTATCGATGTACATGCCTTGAGTTCGCCGGCCGTCAGGGGGCCTTCGTAAGTGAACACGTAGTCCGATTTCTTTTCAAGAGCGGTCGGCGAATCTATGATCCATCCGTTGGGGGTGGCGTCGCCTACTATATAGAGGGCATCGGTTACGATCGGTTCTATTACCGGAGCGTCCGCTTCTTTCAGATATACGGTGCTGACAGTCCAGTTGCGAAGGTCGAATGTAAGGGCGTATATACCGGCCTCTGACACTTTCCACTTCTCGTCAGGATCGCCGGCGTGCATCTGGAATGTTTCGCCGGTGATGGCGGTTCGCCCTATTTCCCTGCCGTTTTCCTTCGGGCGGATAAACGGCGCGTCCCAGCTGCCGGTGGTGAGGCATAGTTTGAGCTCGCCTGTGTTGAGCTCGCCTTCCCAGGAGAATATCAGTGGATCCTCGCCTTCAGCGGTCAGCGGAGTGGGGTTGTCTATACTCCACCCGTTGGGGGTGGCATCGCCGACCATGTAGAGCGCCGATGTCTTTATAGGCAGGTTGCCTTCTATGATTATCAGGTCTTTTTCACCTTCGCATCCGCTCAAGCCCAAGGCGAGCCCGAGCCCGACTGCAACTGAAAATATGTTGTTGAGTTTCATGTCTGTGGTTTAATAATCTGTGTTTTACTGGTTAGTTGCTGTATCCCGGATTCTGGACGAGCGACGGATTCGCGTTGAGAATCGGGCGCATGATCGGGAATATCTCTGTATTGCGGGAGGCATCAGGAGTCTTGTCCCACCATGTGCCGCTGGAGAATTTGCCGAAACGGATCAGATCGATACGGCGCCGGCTCTCTGCGAAGAATTCACGTCCCCATTCGGCCAGCATCTCGTTTTCGTCGAGCTGAGCCTTGCCCTCGGGCGAGTATAGTACATCGGCATGGTTTGCCTGAGGATAATTGCGGCGGCGCACACTGTTGAGGAGTTTGGCGGCATCGCTTTTCTTTCCGGAACGCAGTTTGCATTCGGCCAGCGAGTAGATGATCTCGGGCAGACGTATCTCGGTGTAGTCGCTTTCCATCTGGTGGGCGTCGTCATCGCTGTAGAACGGATATTTGGCGAAGTGCCATCCTGAATTGTGGTCTCCGTTCATCAGGTTGCTGGTCTTGTTGCTCGGCCATTTGCTGGGATCGAGACTCTGGAAGTTGCCCACGGCGTCGCGTATATACAGGTCGTAGGGCTGTTCCGGTGCGCGCACACGCTTTTTGGATCCGTCCTCGTCGATGTATTCCAGATATCCGAATAGGAACATTCCCTCGCGTTTGTTGTCGCCGAGATTGCGGTAGAGTTTCATGCGCTCGTCGCCGGGGTATTTGCGGAAGTTCTGTATCGGCATTCCGAGTTCGTAAGTGTATAGCTCGCCGTTTAGGTCATAGCTTGGAGAAGCTGCGTACTTTGTGTTGTGGTCGCCGCCTTTGGCCTTGTGGTCGCCGAAATAGTAGCGTGCGCGTGCGGGTACCGTCCACCAGTAGGTGTCGCCCTGATAGTGCCAGAACGAGTAGCCCTGCGATCCGGGAAATCCGAATATCACCTCGTCGCAGGTCTCATTGTCCCAGTCGAAAGGAGCGTCCCAGCGGTCTGCTACGGCATAGTCTCCGTATACTCCGTTGATTATGTCCTGTGCCACAGTCTCGCATTCGGAGTATTTCTCCACACCTATGTAGACCTTGGCATTGAGATAGAGGCGTACGAGCAGAGAGGCGGCTCCGGCCTTGGTCCATTGTCCCTGGATATTGGCGTTTGTGCCGAGACCCTCTTTCTTGGTCAGAAGATTTATGCAGTCCTTGAGTTCCGACTCGATGAAGTTGAATATCACTGCCGGCTCCACCTGTGTATCTGTATTGAGCGATACGTTGTTGAAACTTACAGCCAGCGGGATGTTGCGGAATGCGTCGAGCAGACGGATGTAGAACCATGCGCGGAGAGCGCGGCACTGCGCTTTGAGATTGTCGAACTCCGGCTGGGAGAATCCGAAACGTTCCGGTTCGAGCTGTTCGAGATCCTCGATCACATAGTTGCACTGCATGATTCCCTGGAAACAGCCGTTCCACTCGGTCTGGGCGTCGCCGCCGTCCTCTACGTTCCACTGATGGTAGTGCAGACGCCGCCATTTGCCGCCGTCGTCCCACCATCCGTCGCGGGTAGGGGTGATGAGCTGGTCGGCCGACAGCTCGTTGAGCACATGGCGGCTCTGGATACTCCAGAATGCGTGTTCGAACGGGCGGAATGTGGCGCGGATCACATCGTTTTTCGTATTGTAATAGTTCTGGGTGCCCACCTGGTCGTAGAGGGTCTCGTCGAGGTTGGTGCAGCTGCCGAGTGCGGATATGCAGATTGCGGCTCCCGCTATATATTGCAGAAATTTCATTGTCCTGAGTTTTTAATGGTTAGGTTAGAAATCCAGTTGAAGACCGAGTATGAACTGGCGTGTCGACGGATAGTAGGTGCGTGATCCCTGTGCGCCCGGAGTGAGGCCGTTGACCTGATAGGTCGAGGGGTCGACACCGCTGAACCTGGTTATCGTGAACACATTCTTGGCTGTACCGTAGAGCCGCAGGCTGTCTATGAAGCGGCACGACGGGAATCTGAACGTGTAGCCCAGTGTGATCATGTCGAGTTTGAAATAGTCGCCGCGTTCCAGGAAGTAGTCGCTGACCACGGGATTCACGTCGGGAGAGATATCGAAGTTTTTGCCATAGGCTTTTTTAAGCGTATTGCCGGAGAAATTGCGGGTGCCGTAGTAGAAGTCGTGGATATTGAATATGTCGTAGCCGAAAGCTCCGCGGAAAAACAGCGCCAGATCGAAGTTGCGGTAACGGAAGTTATGGCTTGTCGACATAGTGAACTTGGGCATGCCGTTGCCTACTATCTGACGGTCATCGTCGGTAGCCTGCGAAGCGCGGATTATGTCGCCGTCCCGGTCATATACCAGCCATTCGCCTTCGGTGGTGATGCCTGCATATTTCCACATATAGAAGTTGCCGAGGGATTTGCCTTTCTCGATCCGCTGCAGGTCATAGAACGGATATGGATCTTCTGTTCCGCACATGTTGTAGAAGTCCTGGCCTACATATTCAGAGTTGCTGAAATCCACGAATTTATTGCTCATGGTGGTGCCTACCACGTTGAAACTGTAGGAGAAATCGCGTGTTTCCACAACGTTGAAGCTGAGGTCGAACTCGAAGCCGGCATTGCGCATGGTGCCTACATTGACGAATGTCTCGTCGAAAAGATATGGCGGCACCGATACCTTGTAGTTGCCGAGCAGATCCTGCTGGCGTCGGTTGAAGTAGTTGAGCGAACCGTATATCCTGTTGCCGAACAGTGAGAAGTCGAGGCCTATGTTCCAGTTCTTGCCTTTCTCCCATTTCAGGTCGGGATTCACGTTTTTGGACGGACCCCATACCTGGAAATATTTGCCGTTGTAGAAGTAATAGCCGAATCCGCTCATGGTGTTGAGCGATATGTAGCTGTCGAAATCCTGGTTTCCTGTCACACCGTAGTCGGCGCGGATCTTCAGGTCGTTGATCCAGTGTATGTCGCGCATGAAACTTTCCTGCGATATGCGCCATCCGGCCGATACGGCAGGGAAGTCGCCCCATTTGTGGTTCTGGCCGAACTTGGATGAACCTTCGTGGCGCCATGATGCGGTGAGCATGTATTTGCCGTCGAAGTCATAGCTTACGCGACCGAAAAACGATATGAGTTTCGAGTCGTTCCGGTAGCTGCTCATCAGTACTTCGCCCTCCTCCTTGGCGAGTTCGCCTGAGCCCAGATTGTCGGAGCCGAGGCCATCGTTGGGGAAATCCTTGTTTTCGGCGCTGAATCCTGAATACTGCGAGTACTGGTAAGAGTATCCGGTCATTGCCTTTAGGTTGTGCAGACCGAAACTCGCATTGTAGTTGGTAAGCCATTCCATCACATACTGGCGCTCTTTGGAGTAGGCCCGTTTTGCCTCGCCGTCATAGCCGCTGTTGATAGCCAGTGTGCTTGTCGAAGGGCGGAACCATGAGTCGTTGTTGCTGTACTGATGGTCGGCAAACATGATCTGGGTTGTCAGATGGTGTATGCTCTGTCCGTCCCTGGCCAGAAGCGGGAGCAGATTCAGTCTGAGTGTGCCGTCCCAGTCAAGGAGTTTAGTATCGGCCTGGTTCTTTTCGAGTTTCATCAGCTCCACAGGATTGCTGCCTACCACCTGTCCCTGGAAATTATAGTAGCGCGTAGGATTCTCCGGATCCATGATCGGGGTGGTGGGATTGGCTTCGAGCGCGTTGCGGAACACACTCCAGTCGGAATTGTTGCGGTAGATGATTCGCGGCGCTACGTTCATGGATACAGTGAACAGGCCGCCTTTGGTCGTGTGCGTGACCGATGCGCGGGCACCGTACTCCTCGCGGTCCGAGCGCAGGTCTATGCCGTTGGCATCGCGGTAGTCGGCGCTCACGCGGTAGTTGCTCTTTTCGTTGCCGCCGCTGATGGTAAGTGTGTGCTGCATGGTGAAGCCTGTGCGGGTCACGGCATCGAGCCAGTCATCGTTGCCCTGGAGATCCACACCGCGGTCGCCCCAGCCAAGACGTACTTCGCGATAGTCCTGGGCGCTCATCATGTCAAGTTCTTTTTTCGCCACGTCCCAGGCGAATGTGCCGGAGTAAGTGGTGTGGGTCTGTCCGTCTTTGCTCCCCTTTTTGGTCGTGACCAGAATCACACCGTTGGAGCCTCGTGTGCCGTATATGGCCGATGCGGCACCGTCTTTGAGGATATCGAACGACGCGATGTCGTTGGGATTGATATTGGTCAGGTTGCCGCCCGGCACACCGTCTATGACGATCAGCGGGCCGAGGCCGGCTGAGCGCGACGATACGCCGCGGATCTGGATGCTCGCCTGATTGTTGGGGTCGCCGGCACCCGTGTTGGTGATCGATACACCCGGCACCTTGCCCTGGATCATCATCGAAGGATCGAGAGAGCTTACCGACAGGAAGTCTTTTTCGCTCACGTGCGATACAGCCGATGTGAGCTCTTTCTTGTCCATGGTGCCGTAGCCGATCACCACGACCTCGTCGAGCACTGCGGTGTTTTCTTTCATCACCACATTGATTTCGCTGTGGCCGTTGACCGGCATCTCAATAGTCTCGTATCCTATGAATGATATGCGTAATGTGCTCTTGGCGTCGGCCTGAAGCCTGAAGAGTCCGTCTATATCGGTGGCAGTGCCAGACTGGGCACCTTTCACCACTACGCTTGCTCCGATTATCGGTTCTCCTTCCGGATCGGTCACCGATCCGGCTATGCTCATCTGCTGAGCCGATACAAATTGTATGCCGGCCACCATAAATAGCAATATGAGCAGGGGTCGGACATAATGTCTGCACTTTTTCATTTCGGATAAAATGGTATTAAGTTTTTGGTTTAGTTGCAGCGTAAAATTATACATTGGATTACGGCTATCCAATGCCTGGTATTTAAAAAGTAGCTGTTTTGAAATGATATATCTCTGTGTATCAGTTTATTGCATTGAGGGAGTAGGGCTGTTTAAGTAGTGGCGATCCAGCCCTGCGGAGGCCGTCAGTCGATGTTCGTGCGGCCTATTTTGAGCACTTTCGCTTCAAGTTCGTTACGGTCGCCTGACGCTTTGTTGCGTACTTTGGTGCGGTAGTTGTAGATGGTCGTGAGCGAGTAGTGTAGAAACTTGGCTATCTTGTCGCTGTCCGATATGCCAAGGCGTATCAGTGCGAAAATTCGCAGTTCGGTGGTCAGCGAGCCTTCACGCTTGGGGTGTATCGCTTCGCCATCGGCCAGCAGGCTGTTGAAGTCGTCGACGAAGGTAGGAAACAGGCTGAGAAATGTCCTGTCGAAATTATCGTAGAACGATTTCAGCTCGTCATCGACAATATCGGTCGATTTAAGCGCCTTTTTTATATCGTCGGTCTTGCCTGCCAAGACGAGTTTGCCGAGCTGTTTGCGATAGGTGTCGAGTTTTTCTATATATGCCAGACACTGATCCATGTAGCGTCCGATATAGAACTCCTTCAGCTGTGAGTTTTCAGCAATTGCCTGATTGGCTATGCAGAGTTCCTCGTTCGACTGCCGTAGACGGGCGTTGGCATCTTCTATAGCCTTGCGGGCCGATGCTATGCGTTTCATCTGCTTGCGCATATACAGCAGGGCGGCGAGCAGAAACAGCGACAATACCGTGATGACAATCAGCGACCGTATCAGCGTGTCCTGCTGCGATCTGATGGTGTCCACATATATGCCGTTGATCATCGGGTAGTGTGCGTTGAGTTCTATGATTCGCTGTCGGGCATTGCATTTGGCGGCATCGTCGACCGATATGGTCATGAACCGGTATGCCCTGTCGAGATCTCCTTCCTGGTACAGGAGCAGAGCGAGCTGGCGGAGCGACACATATTCCCGGATGGCGGATCTTATGTCGGAAATGGCCGATATGATCAGTTGCTTCTTCTGGTTGGCGGAATCGCCGAGGCCTGCATACGATTCCGACAGGCTCCAGGCGCAGATGGCTTTATCATGTTCCGACAGGGTGTTGTTGGCTTTGAACTCTTCGATTGTATTTATGGCCTCCTGAGGTCTGCCTCTTGAATTGAGCTGGTCGGCTCTGGTTATGACGTAGGCCAGTGAGCCGGGATCGTTGACGGCGAGCAGTGAATCGCGGTACATGTCGGTGAGCGTGTTGTACCGGTTGCGCTCCGGCTCGAATGCCGAGTAGTCGGCCAAAAGTCCGTAGACAGTCCGTTTGATATGGAAATAATACGGATGGAGGTATTCCGGCAGAGTGTTCAGCGGAATGGAGTCCATCAGGTTGAGAGCCTCCATGTACATGCCTGTGTTGCACAGCGTGTTTGCGCGGTTCATGCGCGCATTGGCTATGAATATGGGATCGCCTATGCGCCGGGCAACCGATTCGCGCATCATGCTTGCCGCGAAAGCCGAGTCGGTATTGATAGGGGTGTACTCGTCGATCAACTCTCCGAGAAGGACGAATCGTGCGGTATCTTCTTCGGTCTGACGCAGGGCTGCCTTGAGACCGGTTATGCGTTCCTGGCGTTTCTGGAGATAGACTGCTCTTTCCGATATGACTTTATCGAGTTGATTCATCAATGAATCAACCGATGAGGCCTCATCGGCATTGACGGTAAACGCCAGCGAGAGGCATATCACGGATATTAGACAACAGGCGTATCGGATCATCGTCAATCACAAAATTATGGATAATTTTCCATATCCGCAAACGATATTGCGGGTTGTGTTGTCTTGATCATTGTCGTATCTTTGCCCGTAAGATAATGTCATGCGTCCCATAAAGTATATAATAGAGAGCGAGCGTGACCGGCTGTGGGGCCTTACGGTGACTACTGTCGGATACGAGAGTATCGAGCCGGGAGGCCGGTATCCCTCCGACAGGCACCTCGACGGTTACTGCTTTTCGCCGGATAAAGGGCGTACGCTACAGGAATATCAGCTGGTATATGTGACCGGCGGCCGCGGGCTGTTCCGTTCGGCGAGTTTCGGTGAGGCTGCAGTGGAGGCGGGAGCTATATTTCTGCTGTTTCCTGACGAATGGCATACTTATCGTCCGGATCCTGATACTGGATGGTCGCACTATTGGATAGGATTCAAGGGCGCTAATATGGACGCAAGGGTAGCCAACGGGTTTCTCGACGCGCGTGAGCCTGTGTTTCATGTGGGCTCTGACAACGAGATCGTGCGTCTGTTCATGAAAGCCATAGATGTGGCCGACCGTGAGATGGCCAATTTCCAGCAGATGCTTGCCGGTATCGCCAACTATCTTCTCGGGCTTGTATATACGCTCGACCGCAATAAGCGTATGGAGCGGAACCCTTATGTGGTCAGCCAGATCGACCAGGCGCGTATGATCATGCATGAACATATCGAAAGTCGGCTGACTATACAGGATATCGCTGTGCGGGTAGGGGTAGGATACTCTACGTTCCGCAAGAATTTCAAGAAATACACCGGTATGTCACCTGCCGCATATTTTCAGGATCTCAGAATCCGGCGTGCCGAGGATCTCCTGAGGACTACCGATATGCCCGTCAAGGAGATTGCCTACCGGCTTGATTTCGGGTCGGCCGACTATTTTTCGGCATTGTTCCGGAGCCGGACCGGGCGCACTCCGCGGGAATTCCGCGGATAACGCTCAAAAAGCAAGGGTGATTTATCAAATAGTCGGGGTGGCTGTGGGGCGGCGGTTATAAATTTGCTGCCGGAAGCAAGTTAAGCAACGACTATATGGAAAAACAGTTGACAGTGAAGGCCGGACTGATCGGGGTCGGACTGAATACATATTGGGATCAGTTCGATGGTCTGCTCGACCGGTTGAACGGCTATCGCGCCGAAATATTCCGGCGGATGTCGGATATGGATGCCGAAATCATCGACGCGGGTATGGTGGATTCGCCGGAAAAGGCTGCCGAGGCGGCAGGGTATCTTCGTGGCCAAGGGCTGGAAATCCTGTTCGTGTTTATCTCCACCTATGCCTTGTCGTCGACGCTGCTGCCTGTTGTGCAGCAGGTCAAGGTGCCGGTGATATTACTCAATCTGCAACCGTCGGCGGCCATAGACTATAACTACATAAACAGCATGGGCGACCGTGGCCGGATGACGGGCGAGTGGCTGGCTCATTGCCAGGCTTGTTCGGCTCCGGAATTCGCGTGTGTCATGAACCGCGCCGGAATACGCTACGATATGGTGACGGGATATATGCAGGAGCCGCGGGTCTGGGACGGGATCCGTTCGTGGATCGACGCGGCGAGAGCTGTCAGGGGCATGCGTGACAACCGTATGGGCATACTCGGACATTATTATTGCGGTATGCTCGACGTGTATACAGATACGACGCGGCAGTCGGCGGTTTTCGGCACTCAGATCGAGCATGTTGAGATGTGCGAGCTGAAGCGGTTGCGTGACACGGTGACCGATGAGGAGCTGCGGCTTAAACGGGCCGAGTTCAGTCGGGCGTTCGACGTTTCTCCAGAGTGCGGCGATTATGAGCTCGACAGGGCGGCACGCACTTCGATGGCGCTCGACAGGCTGGTGGCCGCGCATGGGCTCGGATCTCTGGCCTATTATTACGAAGGAGCTCCCGGCAATGAATATGAGGATATCGTGACTTCGGTGATAGCGGGAAACACGCTTCTGACCGGCAACGGCATTCCGGTGGCTGGAGAGTGCGAGGTGAAAAACGTGCAGGCCATGAAGATCATGTCGCTGCTCGGTGGCGGAGGGTCGTTTTCCGAGCCGTATGCTATGGATTTCAACGATGATGTGGTGATGTGGGGACACGATGGTCCGGCGCATTTCGCCATGGCTGAAGGCCGGGTGGGTCTTGTGCCGTTGCCTCTCTATCACGGGAAGCCCGGAAGCGGACTGTCGATTCAGATGACGGTGCGTCACGGCGATGTGACGCTGCTGTCGGTATGCGAGGGTCGCGACGGGGTGTTTCTGCTTGTCGCCGAGGGCGAATCTGTCGCCGGGCCGACACTTCGGATAGGCAATACCAACAGCCGTTACCGTTTTGCCTGCGGCGCGCGTGAGTTCATGGACCGCTGGAGCAAAGCGGGGCCTTCCCACCACTGTGCCATAGGTATAGGCCATATGGCCGATAAAATTGCCAAATTCGCGTTTCTGCTCGATATTCCGGTGGTGAAAGTGTGCTGATCGATACTATAAATCTCAATGAACATGAAAACAACGATATTCAATCTGATAGGTTGTGCGGCGATGGCCGTGGCGGCCGTTTCGTGCACGGATAATGGCCGTGCTGAAATAGAGGAGATGCGTGCCGGCTTCGTGTCGCCTCCTGCATCGAGTCGCCCGGGTGTCTATTGGTATTTTATGGACGGCAATATGGACAAGGAGAGCATGACCAGGGATCTTGAGTCGATGAAAGATGCCGGTATCGGATCGGTCGTGTTTCTGGAGGTCAACGCAGGTGTGCCTCGCGGATCGGTCGACTTCATGAGTGCGGAATGGAAGGCGTGTTTCGTTCACGCTGTGCGTGAGTGCGAGCGCCTGGGCATAACCATGACTCTCGGCACCGGCCCAGGATGGGCCGGCAGCGGAGGTCCGTGGGTCAAGGGCGAGGAGTCGATGCAGCATCTTGTTCCCGGAGTGACGGATGTGACCGGTGGCGCACGGCAGACTCTGTTCCTGCCGGTGCCCGATCCGAGGGCGCCGTTTTTCGGAGAGGGCGCGTTTACTCCCGAACTCCATGAGCGTTGGCGTGAATATTATACCGACATAGCTGTGCTGGCATTTCCGAAGACCGAAGGAGGCAAGATCGACGATGCCGATTCAAAAGCGCTTTATTACCGGGCGCCTTACAGTTCCATGCCTGGGGTAAAACAGTTTGTGGAGCGCGATGACGATACATCGGCGACTCCGGTGTCCGATATCGTGCCTGTGGATCAGGTGATAGATCTGACCGATATGCTCGACGGCGATTCTCTGACATGGGATATTCCGGAGGGGGAATGGCGCATAATGCGCATAGTGGCGCGCAACAATGGTGCGGTGACACGTCCGGCTCCGTTGCCCGGTGTGGGATTCGAGTGCGACAAGGCCTCGTCAGAGGCTCTTATGTCTCATCTCGGAGCGTTTATAGGTGAGCTGCTCGATCTCGTGGGAGACCGTGATACTACGCTGGAGGGTGGTCTGAAATATCTGCATATAGACAGCTGGGAGATGGGTGCGCAGAACTGGACCCCTCGTCTGCGGGAGGAGTTCAAGTCCCGTCGCGGTTATGACCCGCAGCCATATTATCCGGTATATGCCGGCTATATAGTCGGCAACAAGACTGTGAGCGAGCGCTTTCTGTGGGATCTCCGCCAGACGATGCAGGAGCTTATGCTGGAGAATCATTCGTCGGCAGTGCGCGAGTATGCCCGAAAATATGGCATGCAGCTTTCGATCGAGCCATACGATATGAACCCTATGCAGGATCTGGAGCTTGGAGCTACGGCCAATGTGCCGATGTGCGAGTTTTGGAGTCTCGGCGGTTTCAATACTTCGTTCAGTTCGGTGGAGGGCAGTTCGATAGCCAATGTCAAGGGGCAGCGTGTGGTTCCGTCGGAGGCGTTCACTTCGTATCTCGACGGGTGGAAGCAGCATCCGGCATCGATGAAAAACCAGACTGACTGGGCTTTTGCCGCAGGCATAAACAGGCTTATGTACCATACGTTCCAGCATCAGTGCCTTCCCGACAGCCTGCGTCCGGGTATGACCATGGGGCCGTATGGGGTGCACTGGGACCGCAACCAGACATGGTGGCCGTACGTAGGCGAGTATCATAAGTATGTGGCCAGATGCCAGTATATGCTGCAGAAGGGCGCCACGGTGGCCGATGTGCTGTATCTGTCGCCTGAGGAGGCTCCGTTTGTGTTCCGCGCTCCGGAGTCGGCGCTGTACGGCGATACACTGATAGACCGCCGCGGCCATAACTTCGACGCCTGTCCGCCGAGTCTGCTCTGCGGTGCTGAGGTCCGTGACGGAAAAGTCGTATTTCCGTCTGGCGCTCAATACAGTATGCTCGTGTTGCCGCATTTCAGAACTATGACTCCCGGGCTGCTTGCCAAAGTCAGGGAACTGGTGGCCGCAGGAGCGGTGGTGGCCGGTCTGCCTCCGGTGCATACTCCGGGTCTGACGGGGTATCCTGAGTCGGACAGCCGTCTGAAAGCTATGGCCGACGATCTCTGGGGCGCTGATGCCGATGCTCCAGGGATCGTGGCTCACCGTTACGGCAAGGGCACTGTGTATTGCGGTGCGGGCCTGCTTGAAAAGGAGGACAATCTGTATCCGCACTATTCTGTGACCTCCGATATTCTGGAGAGGGATCTGGGTATCGGCGACGACTTCACGTCGTCGGACGGCAATGTGCGCTACATACACAAACGGGCCGGTGAAGCCGATGTATATTTCGTGGCCAACCGCACTCCTGATGAGATACGCGACACGTGTGTGTTCCGTGTGTCGGGCAAGCAGCCGCAGCTATGGGATCCGGTGACAGGGGAGACGCGTGATCTGACCTCGTTTGCCGACAACGGTACGACAACGGCGATCGATATGTCGTTCGGCGATTATCAGAGTTTCTTCGTGGTGTTTGCTGGCAAGCCGGAGCACAATACCGGAGCGCCAAACTTCCCGGCCGTGGCTGTGGACGCAGCACTCGCCGGGCCGTGGCATGTGGCTTTCGATCCTAAGTGGGGCGGCCCCGGCGATGTCGATTTTGAGGAGCTTACGGACTGGAGCCGGAGTGAGGACGAAGGCATACGCTATTATTCGGGGACGGCTGTGTACAGCACGGACTTCGACTATAAGAAGCGCCCGGATGACGGTACCCGGGTATACCTGAATCTCGGCGATGTGAGGAATATAGCCCGTGTATGGATCAACGGAGACTGCGCCGGTACCGTATGGGCGGCACCTTGGGAGATCGATGTCACCGATTGCATTATGGACGGGAAGAATGACTTGTGCGTAGAGGTGACGAACCTCTGGGTAAACCGTCTGATAGGAGACGAACGGCGCGAAGATGACGGAATATGCGGCGGAGAATGGCCCGACTGGCTGACCGGCGGTAATCCTCGGCCGTCAGACCGCTACACATTCACCACATTCCGCCATTACGGCAGTGACTCGCCGTTGCAGCCGTCGGGACTGCTCGGACCGGTCCGCCTGGTCGAGAAGCGATGAGGCGCCGGATTCTGACGTCCCGGTCATAGCTGCGAGTATGGTTGCGACCATGTGGTATGCGCTGTCGGGTCGCCGGAATCGATGCCGAGCTGGAGCCAGCGCATGCGCTGGGATGACCTGCCGTGGTTGAAACTTTCGGGCATCTCGCGTCCGTAGGCTTTGCGCTGCAGGTAGTCGTCGCCGATTTTCGATGCCGCGTCGATGGCCGCTTCCACATCGCCCGGCTCTATGGACCCGAACATCTCGTTGTCGTTGTGGGCCCACACACCGGCATAGTAGTCGGCCTGCAGTTCTATGCGCACGCTCGTCTGGTTGGCCTCGGCATCCGGCAGTCGTGCCATCCGGCTGTGGGCTTCGTCGAGAGTGCCGAGCAGATACTGCACATGGTGGCCTACTTCGTGGGCTATGACGTAGGCGTAGGTGAAATCTCCGCCGGCACCGATATCACGTTGCATGTTCTTGAAAAAGTCGAGATCGAGATATATGGTCTGGTCGGCCGAGCAGTAGAACGGTCCGGTCTGAGCCGTGCCTTGTCCGCAGCCGGTCTGCACGGCTCCGCTGTATATTACCATCTGCGGCGCTGTGTATGTGCCCCAGCCTTGGCGCTGGAACTCGCGCGTCCACACGTCCTCGGTGCCGGCAAGCACCTGCGAGGCGATGTCGAACAGCCGTTGTTCTTCCGGCGATGAAGGATCGGATGTGGTCGAAGTCACATACTGCTGCATCTGCGATCCCATCACATTGTTGATCACGTCGCCGAGATTTCCTCCCGACAGGAGTGTGACTATTACGCCGATTATTACCGCACCGATACCTCCCGCGCCGATGGCCTTGCCTGAGATTCCGCGGCGGTCGGTGACATTGTTGCTGTGTCGTCTGCCCGATAGATTCATTTTGTCAGTAATTTAGAGCCGTTGATATTTAGACGTACAGCGGCTCTAAAAAGTTTACTTCATGTCGAAATCGACCACTATCGGGCAATGGTCGGACGGATGGCAGAAGTTGCTCAGTTTTTCCGGACTGCGCACAGGTTCGGTGTAGCTGTCGCGGATCACATCGGCATGCAGTATCCGGTCGAAAAGCGGTCGCGTGCAGTATACAAAGTCGATGCGCGCCTTGCCTAAGATGGTTGACTTGAATTCGGCGGGATATTTTTCGGCGATTATATCGATGTAGGGGGTGTTCGTTAATATGTAGTCATGGACCAGAAACGCGGTCGAGTCCGGATCCATTTTGTAGAAATAATTGTCGATGACGGACTTTGAATTGAAATCGCCCATCATCATCCATAGCTGACGGTCGGCATCGGGAGAAGTGCCGATTGTGTGTCGGCATATATATTCGGTTTCGAGCCGACGGTATAGGTCGCCGCCGTTTTCAGCGGCACTTGCTTTGCGGGCATCGGCATCTTTGTGCAGTGCATGGAAACTGTAGCGTTGGGGCCATGTGTGGAGTGTGACGATGTTGACGGTATGGCCGTTTTTCTCTATCTGCGCCCATCCGGCACCGTGGCTGACCACACTGTCCGGCTCCACGCCGACTATATGGTCGACCGCGGTGATGGGATACCGCGAGGTGATCACCTGAGGATAGCTGTCGCGGTATCCTCCGAGATACCAGTGGCTGTGTCCGTAGCGGGCAGCCAGTTCGCCCCAGTTGTCGGGTAGGTAGCACAGTTCTTTCGCCCGTTGGTCGGCAGTGCCGTCATTGTATATGGTAGCGGCCTCGCACCATACGCATATATCGGGATTCTGTTCACGGACAAAGTCTACGAACCGGTCGTAATTGTCTGGCTGTCCGTCCCACATGCCGTTCTGTATATTCCAGTATAGCAGACGTAGTGTGGCCTGGTTTACGCTATCGGTCTTCGCAGAAGGCGACGCCGCAGTTCCGGATAGCGCCGCAACAGCAAGAGTCAATGCCATCAATATTTTTTTCATCGGTATTGTGTGAAATGGTTAAAAGTTGGTATACCGCAAATTTAGCAAAAAAGCGGCAGAGGCCATTGTATGGCGTGCGGGATTGCAGATAAATTCGGAGAAACGCCCGACACAGCTAAGTCAGAAGAATCGAATTGTATATAAAAATGGAGATGGACAAACAAGGTTCGCATTGTATGTCCATCGTTTATAAGATACCATAAGAATGCGTATGATTCTTCTTCGGTGAAAAGATACGAGTAGATTGTTAGTTGATAGTTATCTTGATTCCATAGAAATAAGGACAAGCAAACTTTGCTATAGAAGGCGATAAAATGTTATTGAGAGTCATTATTTATTTCAGCTTTATTAAAACGGATAATATTTCATATTCAAAGAATATCTTTACAAATGTGATAATAGAATTTATGTCTTTGAGAACAATCCGTCTGTTCTGTTGATGGAGGTTGTTCAATTGGTGTCATATATTGTGAAACTCCAAAATCCTCTCTGTAATGAGGACAAGATGCCCCATAATAAGGAGAAGGTTTGCGTGGCAAGTTATGTTTCTTATAAAGAATACAAAGGCGATCACCATATAAGGTGTGTTTGCTAAATTTGCATAAAAAGCAATTACGTATTTTTACTCCTCTCTTAGAAAATTCTTGAAAAATCGTTTTGAAAGGAGTCGCTCTCTCTGTTATGTAGTAATGAACATTGGGCGGTAGCTTCGTGCTTACTTCATAGCAGTGGCAATTAAATGAATTGAACTGGCCTTGGTTATTTAGCCAAAATACTATTGTGTTTTTTTGACTAAAGTAGTCTTCATATTCATCAAAACGTCCAACGGGATCGAAAGATTCTTCTTTATTGAAGTTATATAGAGTGATATTTCTATCGTTTAAATAACGATAATTGTAATGATTGTCCCTGACTGCATTTAATTTACAGTTGTTAACGATATTGTTTATTTGTTCTTCAGATTGCACTGAAATTTCAATAATACGAACACCATCCTTGATTTTGTCCTCTGTACATTTATGAGTAACCATAATTTCAATGAGCACAGGATCCAGCTTGGGTTTTGTGGACGATGTTAAAAGCAAGTCTGCTCTGTATTGGTTGTAGGTAGCTTCTATCTCGCAAGTATCATAATATCTACGCAAATCGAACTCAACATGTTTTTCACCAACACATTTGGATGAACCTACGAAAGGACAATCATAAGAGCAAATCGCCTTGGCGTTGTAAGAAAGAAAAAAATGCTCGGATGATAAGAATGCCTGCCTTATCCTGATTTTCGCTAACTTATGTAAATATGATTCATAAGAACAATTTCCAACGTTTTTATGAACAAAATGCCACCGACGCACTTTCCCCATATGTGGATTCATTAATTCTCCACATATAGGGCAAAAATATTTTTCGTTACGTTGAGCAGTTGAAACATTGATAAGATCACCGCTTGAGTTATTGGCGTAGCTATAATTTTGAGAGAGGATTTTTGCTATACTATTCTTTTTTGTCGAAAACAGTTTGTTTTTTTCAAATAGCCCCTAAAGCTAATTTTTGGTCTTGTAATATTGACAATCCGATACCACTACTTTTAACAACGGCAACGCTTTGGTCTGTATAACGGTCATAAAAAGTTATGGTAATATATGAGTGTCCACTATCCCACTTTTCTGATTTAACATTTATATGAAGGGGTAAGTGTATAACCTGAATAATCATCAGGAGCATACGTTAAGGAAATTGGCTGTAATTTAGTATTTGCGATTTCATTTTGGACTAATAGCATAACATCGTCCAATTCTCTATCTCCTTTTTGTTCTTTCCCGGAACTTACATACTTTAGATTTAGAAATGTTAGCTCCGTTTGAAAGACCAATTTAGCAGAAGGCGAACAAGAAGTGAGCATCATCAAAAATACAGACAACATCAATAAGAGCGAAAAATATGGGAAATCGAGTGCACATAAAATAATGAGTCAAAGATTATTGTTTTGATCTCGAACTGGTTTTGATTACAAAATTATCGAAATTTTGCGTGATGTAGGATGTATGTGATGAAATATTTTTTTAACATTAGCGACGCATACCGTGTTTTGCTGGGAAGTATCAACATTCTATGAGATTGCAATATGCAGCGGTAGGCGAAGCTGCGGTCATCTTCATCTTCTTTGAGTTCCATGGGGTGGGTTGTCGGTGCTGCTACCGCATCACTGGGCGAACTGGGTTGCGCCGTCAAGATTGCAGAGAAACAAGTTAGTAGTGCATTTCAGAGTCCAATATACTCACAAACTTAGGAATATAACGATATAGTAGTGATGACACTTTTTGTAAAGTGACAGCAGTTGCCTTCGGAGAGATTATGTCAAGAATAATTGTTAAATTCTCTGATTTGTGGAGTTAAAAGCGGATTTAATGCGGATTTAACATAAATATCTTGGGGAATCGCAGAATAAGAGTTAATTTTGCAAAAATGTGTTAAATCTATATTACAATCAAAACACGGAAGTGAATTACTGATTCTTTAAGTGCTTTTTTCGACTTGACTCGTCGGCCGCAGTCCGGGATTGCTATTTCGAGTTCAGTAGCAAATCGTCCGAATGATTATTCTTTGATCTACTGAATATTAAAAAGTAAACACAGTCTGACACATTGTCAAAACGATATTAATATTATCATAAATGAAAAAGCTGCTATTCCTTTTACTTGTCGTTGGCTGCACGTTTGCAGCTAAGGGTGTAACATTTACCGAGGGCGACTTTACGTTTTCAGATGAACCATGGGAAGACTTGTCGATCAATCATGAAATTGATTTTCCATCCGACAATAATTCGTGGCATCAACAAATTTATGTAAGTAGCTATAATGGTACTTCCGAGCATGTTGTAATTCCTTCGGAAGTAAGTTATGAGGGTATCTCATACGAAGTGTCCCATATCGGTCCGAACGCTTTTGCCCATAGCTACAATCTAAAGAGTGTAGACCTTGGTTCAGTCGCCTATATCGGTATGTTTGCATTCAATTCGTGCTATAGTCTTTCGTCGATAGATTTGTCTCAATGCAAGCGGATAGGTTCTATGGCATTTTCTTATGCAAAATTTACAAGTGTATGCCTGTTGAGTGCTGACTATATCGGAAATTCAGCTTTCAGCATGTGTTATAACCTGACCGATATATATATTAATCCGACATGTAGTCTAATGAACGCGCCATTTACTTCGTGTCGTTCCCTGAAAAATATTGAGGGATTAAAAAAAGAAGGTGATCTGTATCTTCATGGGGATTTTGGTTGGAATACTACAGTAATATTCGTGTCTCGCGATGCCCGGAATGTCGACTTGAGAGGTCTTTATGTCGATCCTGGAGCGTTGGAATATTGCTCGCAACTTGAAAGCGTGATTGTTGACAGAATTCCGTCCGATTTTTCTGTTGACAATATTGATTTCAATATTTTCAACGGCTGTAACTCTCTCAAGGAAATTAAGGTTTATGAACCATTATCATGGGGAGGTATGAGCATGCGCATTATCTTACCCAACGGTTGTCATCTATATGTGCCCAGCGGGATGGCTGACAGCTTTAAGACTTGGGATTTATGTATAGCAGATGAGAACGGCGGGGAGCGCGAGCTGACTGATGATGATATTATAGAATTCGGATTGAGTATAGAATATGATTCCATGGGGAATGTGTACCAATACAGAGAATCGGAAGGAGGGGTATATACTGTTCCCCTTTCATCAGGAGCAGTTCTGGAAGATAATTTCAAAATCGGAATAGAGCCGGCGTATAGCTACGCATACATCGAGAGCGTCACACTCGACGGCTCAGACATAAGCTCGATGCTTCATGATGGAATCATAGATTTTTCGGCCGAAGGAATTACGAGCGGTTCGGTCAAGATACAATTTGGAAGTTATCCGTACATACGTCTTGTTGCCAGCGATGCCGGCTATTCAAAAATCTATGATGACGGCATGCTTATCAATGATCGAGAATACATTATAGGAGATAAGGAACACTGTATTCTTATAGTCCCTGAAGATGGCTGTTATGTGTCTGAAATAAGGCTGACTGATCCATTGACCTCGCTGACTCCATCGGAGGCCAACACCGTTCTTGTCACTCCGGATGAGAAACGTCGAACCCTTTATGTTTACTTTAAGAAATACCCCAGTGTCTCGGTAAGCACAAGCGGAGCCGGCGAAGTCCTTTACCGAGGTGAAAGCCTGAGGCGTGACGGTGTTGACTATGTGGTGAACACAGGTAAAGAGCTGGATTTCTATATTGTTCCGGATGGAGATGCCGTGATAGATAAAGTTATGTGGAATGATGCTGATGTAACCGATCAGGTCAACAACCGTCACTTGCGTGTGACAGCGGATACGCGCTCCAGCCTTTCGGTCGGTTTTGTCAGATCCGGATATGCGACTTTAACTGTGACAGCTCCCGGCCAGCACTCTGTGACGACTATGTATCGTGAGGGAGAAGCTCCGGCGGTCACATTGACCCCCGTCGAAGACCATACGTTGCATAGTCTTACTCTCAATGGTGAATCTTTGGAAATCAATGATGACAATACATTTGTTTTGCCGGCGCTCTATGGCGATAATGAGCTGAATGCCGTATATATTGAATCGGGAGAATCGGGGATTAATAATCAGGAAGCGTCAGATATAAAGATAACTGTATTCAACCACACTATATCTGTAGATAACAAGCCTGACGATATGCCGGTTGTGGTCTATGCCATAAACGGCTGCATAATTGCTGAGACTTGTAAATCAATCGTAGCTGTTGATGACTCTCACCGTTTTGTTGTGGTTAGAGTAGGAGGCAGAACATATAAAGTAGCCTTGTGATTATGCTGTAGAAGGAAGCAAAATGCAAGAATACAAAAGAGTTGAGCTTCGCCCGATGCGAAGCTCAACTCTTTTGTATTCTATGGGTTAATTCTTTTGTGCGCGCTTGGTATTCCTACTTATTGAAAGTCATACATACTTGTATATCAATGTGCTATAAAAATTGGAGTGTAATATGGACAAACATATTTCACGGTCTGACGGCGTAAAATCGAATAGAAACAACAATGGACAAACAAATTTAATTTTGCTTGTCCATTGATTTATAGGTATTATATGCTATAAGACCAATCAATATTCTTCTTCGTTGAAGAAAAGAGTAAACACTGTATTTCAGTTAGTTGCCTTTATTTGACGTGATTTATGTAAGTGAATAAGTTGATAAAAGACGGTAAAACACGATTAGCAACTAACACGTTTCTTAAATTTCACACATAATCTGTTGATTATATTTTGATTACTAGACATGATCAAAATAAGAAGATATTGTTCTGCTTATTTTGACATCCAATTATACTCCATAGAATGATTTACTTTGGTTTATAGTATTCTCTCCAACGGTATAGGCATAGCAGGCTACAGGAATAAAATAGATTCTCTTTTCATTCAATCCTTTCCAGCCGGCTTCGCTAATTGTGGTTACCAATGCTTCGTTCAACTTATTGGATTCCATGAAATAATTTAGAGATTTCAAATCTCCCGGATTATTAAAGAAAAGATTTGACCATTTGATTTCAACTGCCCAAAAAGGCTTCTGGCGGCTAATGTCCAAACCAACCAAGTCCACCTCTCCTTGCTGTCTTCCTTGTCTCCAATTAGCATAGCGAAGTTCAACGCTTTGACGTGGAAACCATTGTGAATATACGGCAGTCTCTACCATATTTCCAATTTCCGGACTTTGTTCGGTAAGAGGCTCGAAAAGCGCACATCTTAAAGATGGATTGGTGAGGTAAATCTTGAACTGAGTTTCACGCTGATAACTTTTGGCCGTTTCATCTGTTCGCTTAACGACTCTTATCAGGAAAGCAGCCTCAAGATAGTTTATATATTTCTTCAGGGTGTCTTTCTGAACACCCGACTCTTTCGATAACTTCTCGTAGGAGAATTGAGATCCAGAATGATACGCGATCATCGTGAACAGAGAGTTTAGTTCCTGGACGTCATTTATACCGTATAAACTTGGCAAATCCCTTAACAGAACTTTGTCTATGATATCATGCCGTATAAACTGACCTGGGTTTTCGCTTATCTTATCTGAAAATACCACTTCCGGATATCCTCCAAAATTAATATAATCTATAAAGAGAGCATTTAGCCGATTGATATCAATCGTTGAGTATATCTCACTCGTTCCGGACCCCCACGCTATTGTCTTGGGTAGCATAATATTGGCATAGCCCTTTAGGTGCATGTACTCATAGAATGTAAGGGGCGGCAGATTAAAATCTGTGAAACGTCCCGCCCCACTCTCATCACTTCGTCTTTTTAATTCGGCAGCCGCTGAACCTGAAGCTATGAACTTTATATTCCGGTAAGTGTCAACCATAGATTTAAGTTCAACTTCCCAATTTTTAAGATATTGAATCTCATCAAAAAACACATATAATGAGTCTTTTGTAGGATCCTTTTCAAGAATTGAACATGCAATCCCGAATAACTGCTCAAGAAATATCTTATTATAAATTGGGGTTTCTACATTGATATAGATAATGTTTTGGGCAGGAATCCCCTCTTCTATCATCCGCTGCATCGCGTGGTGCATCATAACAGTTTTACCAACACGACGTGGTCCCATCAATATCAATGCCCTCCTTGGGTCTTTTGACATCACCAGAGGAAAGAATACTTTCATGTATTGACGTGGAGACATGGTCGAATAGTCATTGGATAACCGACCTTCGGTCCACCAAGGATTTTCAACTTTCATTCTGCCTATAATCTGCTTTTCAAGCCACGGAGTATATTCCATATTCATATAATTTTATACAAAGCTACAAATAAAGATCAAATAAGCAAAGTCGAATCAACTTATTTTTACATTAATGTCGTTTTAGTGTGATGCTACCATGTTCGGCCGCTAATTTTTACTTAAGGCAAGAGTCTACTATTGCCCATATAAATATTTTTTTTACTAACTTTGCAGTTGCAGACCGTCTCGCAGAGGCCCCGGTCTGGGGTTAAGCGGAGCGGGATATGGTGAAAATACATAAGAAAGCGTTTATCCGCGCTGATTCTTGTCCATTGGGAATTCTCGCAAAATTCATACTTGTGACAAGGATTGAGCAACGGTAGATGCCCGTGGATATGTAATTATCTTGCATTCGGCACGATATTTCGAGAGAAATATAGTCGGACGTATTGATTGCATATACAAGCGTGGGCTTCTGCGTTGCCGTCCGACACAAGTAAGGCAATGCGAGAAGCCTCCAATGGTAGGACGGTAACAGATACAGATTCCTACGCTTTTTTCGTGAAACGACAAATGCCAACGAGGGGAGTCCAGAGGCACTGACTACATTATGTGTAAAGATTTACGCAAAGTAACTTTCACTCTTGGAAGTTATGAGTTTACCCCCAATCCTACTCCTGAGGAAAAGACAGACATGGAATATCTCTGTAAAGAGCGTTCTGGGCATTTCCACCGCTGGATAGATGATGTTTGCACCAGCAAAGATATTCCCGACATCAAGACCATGGCATTAGTCGAAGATGATGCGGATGGCTCAGTTCACATGGTAGAATATCAGAATCTTAAATTCTTGGATGAATAATGATGAACGCGAGTATCAAGAAATTCGTAATATTATTAGTGCTGCTTATGTCATTTATCACTTCTGCAGCTTATGATATTAAAGTTGATGGCATCTACTATAATGTAATAGTTGGAGATAATCCAATATGTGAGGTTACGTATGGTGAAGAGTTGTATTCCGGATTTATAAATGTCCCTATGGAAATATCGTATAAAGGGCGCATATTGCCAGTTACGGGTATAGGATCAATGGCCTTTAATGGTTGCATTGGTCTTATGGGAATACATATTCCGGAATCTATTAAAAGTATAGGGTGGAGAGCCTTTGATCATTGCTCAGAGCTTACCATCATTGATCTCCCTACAAGCATTGAAGTAATTGATGGCTTAGCTTTTAGCGATTGTTCAAGTTTAACATCAGTTGTTATTCCAGAACGTGTTACAGAAATCAGCTTATTCACCTTTGCCGGCTGTTCTTCGTTGACAGAAATTGATATTACCTCTAATATTACAAAGATTGGAAGTTCTGCGTTTGAAGGATGCAATCAATTAAGAGAAATCTCTATTCCGTCTTCCGTAATAGAAATTGGCAATGATGCTTTTGATGGATGTTATAATATTCATAAACTTAATATAGAAAATGCGAGTGATAATTTGGTGCTACATCTTGAGCCTTATAATAAAAAGACGCCATTTGGCAAATGCCTTATAGAGGAGATATATCTTGGTCGTGATATTTCCTATATGCAAGACCAATTTTATGGTGCTCAACCAACAAGTGCTAAAGGTGATTATACTCTTCTTTTAAGTGAATTCAAAAAGAATCTTACAAAACTCACTATCGGAGGAAGCATCCAGAATATTAACTTGCAAAATGGATATTTAAATGACAAGTTTGATAAACTCGAGGCAGTGATAATTAGCCAATCAGTATCAACAATTTATTATAGCTGTTTCGCAAAGTGTATCTCTTTGCGTTCTGTGTCGTTGGCAAATTCGGTAAACTATATAATGAATAGTGCATTTAACGAATGTCCAGAATTAATGTCCATAATGTCTTATAATCCCGAACCTCCACAATTAGAATCCAATGTCTTTACGTCCAATACGTTTATAAATGGAGTACTTTATGTTCCAGGGCAAGCGATTCGGGCCTATAAAGAAGCCGATGGATGGAAAAACTTTTGGGAAATTAAAAGTATTGATGAGTACACTGCTGGAATGGAAAATATTGCGGTCTGCGTAAGTCCCATAGAAATTCAGATACTAAACGGCACAGTATATCTATATAAAAAATCCGATGATGCAATTGTGAGATTTTACACTCCTCACGGAGTGCTTATCAAAGAAACGACAGAACATGAAATTCAAGGGTTACCAAGCGGCCTATACATAGTTACAGTAGATAACCATTCATTCAAGGTCATGTTATGAAAGTGGAGGATAACACTATAACCTTCAGATTCTGTTTTAGGGGTAAGACCATTAAAACAGAATCCTTCTTAACTCTCAGGGCTTTTCTGCATGATAATGAATGGTTGCCGGAAGAGTCAGATTATGACACGAATCTACTGGAATATCACAGCGAGAATGATGGTACTTGTGTGGTGACTATTAAGAAAGTAGATGGGTATACTTTGGAAGAACTTGCAGATTTGTTCTTCGCAGACATTCTCAAAAATAAAGAAATATTCCATGTGATTGTTCTTTATAATAAACATACAGATAAGTTGATTCAAATCCATTCGGGAAAATATTTCAATCGACAGAATGTTGATATTGGCAATCTTCAAAAGTTAGATGAGGTAATCATCTTGCATCGGAAATAACTACTAAAACATAAGACGCATATCTGACATGGGACATGCGTCTTATGTTTTACATACTCTATATGCCCGCGAATGGCGCATAATGACATTGAGAGAGAAAGCAGTCAACGTCGGCTTGGGTGTACCAGTATTTGTATCCGTGGCGGGAGTAACCGAGGAGACCGTTGTCGCGGAGGCGTTTCAGATAGCGATCTTTTACGCCGAGGAGAGCCATCAGTGCTTTGTTGTCGTAGATACGGGGTTCATCTTCTGTGGCAAAACACAATAAAAAGCGATTGACAAGTGTATTTCCTTGCTTGTCAATCGCTTGTATTTCAAATATTTATGCCGGCAATTCCGGCTAATTTTCAATTAATATTCTTCTTCGTTGAAGAAGAAGTCTTCTTTGCTGGGGTAGTCGGGCCAGATGTCTTCGATGCATTCGTAGGTCTCGCCTTCGTCTTCCATTTCCTGTAGGTTTTCGATTACTTCCAACGGTGCTCCCGAACGCATTGCATAGTCTATCAACTCATCCTTGGTTGCGGGCCATGGTGCGTCTTCGAGCTTCGATGCCAGTTCAAGTGTCCAATACATAGTCGGTTATGTTTTTTATTAATAGGTGATATAATGGGATTTCACAATATGAATCAGGCTACTGCCGGAAAAATTTCCGCAAAAGTAGCTAAATTCATATAACTAACAATTTTTATCCCAAAATATTTCGTCGAACTGGTTGTGTACGTTGTTAAAACGTGCAAAAACAAAGAAGAAGTCGCTAAGACGGTTGATGTATCGAATGACTACCGGATCCACGTATGCCTGATGCGACAGGGTGATGATGCGTCGTTCGGCGCGTCGGGCTACGGTGCGGCACATGTGGCACAGGGCTGCACGGCGCGATCCGCCGGGCAGTACAAATGATGAGAGTGGCGGCAGTTCGGCATCCATTTCGTCGATTGAGTGTTCGAGATCGGAGATGTCGGTTTCGGACAGTCCTAATGGGGAGGTTGCTCCTTCGGTGGCGAGATAGGCTCCGATGTTGAAGAGTTTGTTCTGGATATGGATAAGCTGTGGCACTGCTTCGGGCTGAAGTGTCGGTGCTGTTGCGAGCATGCCTATCTGGGCGTTGAGCTCATCGATTGTGCCGTAGGCTTCGATGCGGATGCAGTCTTTGTCTACGCGTTTGCCTCCTGCCAGCGATGTCGTACCCTGATCGCCGGTCCCTGTGTAGATAATGCTTTTTTTCATAACAGTGTATGGTAGGTTTATTTCTGTGGCGCGGTGGCTGCTTCGTGAAGCATCCTGCAACATTCGTCGGCGTTGTCGGCGACATGTATGCGCTTCAGGATGGATTTGTCGGTGAGTCCGAGCGCTTCCATGTGACGCAGCTGCTGGAGCATCGGGTCGAACAGGCCTCCGGTGTTGACCACAATTACGGGTTTAGTATCGTTTGATGTGAATTTTAAAAATGCGAGAGTGGACATCAGCTCGTCGAGGGTTCCGTAGCCGCCCGGAAGTGCGATGAAGGCGTCGGAGAGGGTGATCATCCTGGCTTTGCGCTCGTTGAGGTCGGCCACCTGGATGGTCTCGTCGTTGATGTCGGATGTGAGTCCGGTACGGGATACGGGTACGATTCCTACTATTCGCCCTCCGGCTTTTTTTGTGGCGCGTGACACGATGTCCATAAGTCCCAGTGACAGACCTCCGTATATGAGGGTGTGTCCGCCGGCGCCGATCGAATGTCCCACAGCAGAGGCGGCTTCCTGATATTCGACGGCAATATTCTGACGTGCTGAGCAGTAGACTGCTATTCTCATGCTAATGTGATGTTTCTGTACAGTAGGGATGGCAAAGGTAGTATAAAAAAGTGGAATGCGGAAGCGGTATGATGACAGATTTGATTTGCAGCAAATTTATTTGATCCGTTTAATACGCAATATGGGTGTCTGTTGCAAAAGTTTATGTAAATTTGTCCGATCTGATACCATTCACATTTATTTCGATGGGAAATACTGACTTTATGAAAAATATACTGAATGTTGTTTTTGCTGTTATCACGGCTTTCTATGCTGTAGCGGAGGTTCCGGTCGATACGGATGTCATAGAACGCATCGACTCGTATGTCAACACTGATCCTGACAGTGCGATCATATTGTGCGATGCTGCTCTCGGAAAGTTGCCGGGGCATGCGACGCCGGAACTGGTCTCGCTGTTGACGATCAGGGGAAATGCATCGTTTACGCTCGGTGACTATCCTGCGGCGATAGCCGATTTCGGCCAGGCTGTGCGACTTGCGGAAGATCTTTCCGATACTGTTGCGTGTGTCAACGCGCTTTCCGATCTCGGAGTCGCATATCGGGTGAGCCAGCAGCCGGATTCGTCTCTGATATGCTACAACCGTGCGCTCGCAATGCTTGAAACGGTCGATGTTCCCGATCTGGAAGCGAATATACTCACCTCGATAGCTGTGCTTTTCGCCAATCAGGGTCGCTTTGAGGAGGCTGTGCCGTTTGCGGAAAAGGGTCTCGCCAAAGCACGTCAGACTGATGATATCGAGACGCAGATCTATGCTGCGTCGTCGCTGGGGTCGGCTCTTTTTCTGGCCGGCGAGTATGAGAGGGGTCTCTCCACGCAGCGTGGTATTATCGGCGTGGCGGAGCAAAATGGGATTCCGCGCTATATGCTGAAAACGTATGCTTCAATAATAGCCATGCACAACCGTCTGGGGAATCCCGATTCGGTGAGCTGCTATATAGCCCGTGGCCGAGCCGTTCTGGACCGTGTGCCTGAGGCGTCGATAGAATCTGTCGGCTTTCTCGAACAGTGCTTTGTGGTGCTTACGGCGATGGGACGTTACCGCGAGAGTCTGGATATACAGAAGAAGATACTCGCAATGCAGGATTCGCATCCGTTTATGTCGCTCGACCGGCTATGGCAGCGGATAGCGCTCAATTACAAGGGTCTCGGCGATATCGAGCAGATGGATGAGGCGTACCGTACCGCCATAGCTATAGCCGACAGCATCCACAACAGCGCGATCAACCAGCAGATTTCGGATCTTAATGTGCGCTATCATACAGCTGAGAAGGAATTGGCTATCGCCAATCTGGAATCGGAAAAGTCGCGCCGCGATACCGTAATAGCTGTCATCACAGCAGCGATTGTTATCGCTACGCTTCTGCTTTTGGTCTATCTTCGCTCCCGGCGCCGGAAAATCGAGATCGAGAATATCCGTTCGCGTCTTGACGGAATAGAGCAGGAGCGCGGGCGTCTTGCCCATGAGCTCCACGACGGAGTGTGCAATGATCTGCTCGGGATCGAGCTGATGCTTGGCTCGCGTAACTGTGACACAAAGGAGGTGACCGATATGGTGCGTTCGGCGCGCAAAGATGTCCGTTTCATATCGCACGAACTGCTTCCGCCGCGTTTCAACGGCTTGTCGCTTCCGCAGCTGATAGCGGCCTATGCTCAAAAGAGCGACGGTTTTGTAAGCTACACGCCCCCGGAGCAGGATGTCGACATCGATCCGGAGAAGGCGATCAATCTCTACCGGATAATACAGGAGTGGATCGCGAATCTTCGCCGTCACAATTCCGCGACCGGAGCGGTAGTCGATCTGAGGCATACTGGAGATGGGATTATACTTGAAATATCGGACAACGGTGTGCCGTTCGATCCATCGGGAGTGGAGTCGTCCGGTCTCGGCATCGAGAATCTGAACCGCCGTGTGAAAGCGCTCGAGGGGTCTATGACAGTTGCCGAAAAAGGCGGATTTAACGTGATGTCGATCAGATTTCCTCAATAAAAACTCCTTTGCTCACGGATTTCCGTGATTCAGGTGCCATGGTATTTGCTTTATTTTGCGGTGTAAATTCATTTGACAACGTTTGTTCCACGCATGGCAAAATCTGAGCTGAAAATCTTACTTGTTGATGACCATGACATTGTGCTTCGAGGCATGCGCCATCTTATAGAGGACAGTCTCGGAGACAGATGCCATGTGGATGTAGCCATGACAGCGGCCGACGCTCTCTCTCTGGCGTCGGTGCGCACGTATGATCTTTGTCTGCTTGATGTCGAGCTTCCGGATGCATCGGGAATAACCCTGCTTCGCGAAATACGCAAGAAATGTCCGGCGATCAAAATAATAGTGAATACCATCCATGAGGAGTTGTGGATCATCAAAGACTATTTCGATGCAAAGGTGGAGGGGATTCTGTTCAAGGATGCGCTTTCAAATGAAATCGCCACCGCGATATGCCGTGTGGCTGACGAAGGTACCTATTTCTGTAAACGTGCCGCACGGCTCAGGCGCCTGATAGAGACTTACGAGATGCCGAGTCCTAAAGAGCTTGAAGTGCTGCGGCTGATAGCTTCCGGAAAGAAAACCAACGATATCGCGGCCGAAATGGGTTTAAGTCCCAATACCATAGAGACCCACCGCCGTCACCTGCTGAGCAAGCTGCAGGCCCGTAATTCGGCAGAGCTGATGCTTAATGCGATTGCTCACGGGCTGCTCCCGACTCACCGCTTCTGATCGGATGTAAGACAACTTAATATTAATTTATCATGAAAAAAATTGTATGTTATGTGATGGCGATATGCCTGTCGTGTATTATTCTTACAGCGTGCGGAGGCCCATCCTGGAATCAGGAGCGTGCGCAGGAGTTATGCAATAAGAAATTCGAGCAACTTACCGCAGACGATTTCGATGAAATGCTCGCTTTGCTCAAAGGCGGTTGGGAAGATGTGTATAAGCCTGGCATTAAGAGAGAAAATGCTGATGGAACAAAGGGCTTCACAGATGAGGATTATGACTTTATAGAGACCTATGAGAAATTAGGCTGGCGAGTAAACTCGATGGCAACAGCGTCGAAACGTGTGGTGTCGGAGTCTCAGACGAAAGCAGCCGAGGAATTTCAGGAACGCATGAAGGAAGACCTGAAAGGGATGTGGTCGGAAAAATAAAAATGTCAGGTAACATGAAATCAATAGTTCTAAAAGCAGCGCTGATGTTTGTCGGCGGAGCCTCTGTGATGGCGGTGTCGTGTGCCAATGAGGTTCCGGAGACATACGTTGCCGTAAAGATGGCCGGTGTAGAGTTGAAATCGGCACCTGATGCCGGATCGTCGACTGTCGCAACTCCTTCAATGGGTGAGATATTACGCTATGTGGACTTTCCTGCCGACGGATGGGTGAAAGTGCGCAATATCGCCACCGGAAGCGAGGGGTATATAGACACTCTTTGCATGTTTCATGCCAACTTTCCGCTTCTTGCCCCTGAGCTTGCCGAGCAGGAGGTGGACGAGGCGTATCTGGTCAATACGGATGTAACAGAGGAATACGAACAGACTGTGGGCTGGTCATTCTGGAAAGCCGGTGACGGCAATGAGGTAGGTGCTTTACGGTCTGAGTCGCTTGCATATTTCGATGGTCGTATCAGAGGATATCAGACCTATTATAAAGGGATGTCGAAAGTCGGGTATCTGCTTCTTACCGAGCAGGTGGAATATGGCGAGGAGACCGGTGAAAAGCTGGAACAGCCGATTGTTGTCTATGAGGATATCGTAGGCCGGCATGGCGTGTATATCGCCGGACGGCTCTTTATGCCGGCCAACTCCGGCTCCGGCTTCGATACCGATGACTGGGAATGAACAGCCATTCCGGCTAAATGAATAGATAGGCCGATAACCTTTATTTAAATAGAACGTAAGGGATTCACGGAGTGATGCCGCGAGTCCCTTACGCACGTTTTTAGATAAGAGCGATGTCACAATGCGGCAATGCTGATATAAAACATGTAGTTAAATGTTAATAAATATTTTGCGGATGGCGTTTTGGTTTGAGGTTTGAGCACTGAATAAAAGGATTATGTTAACTTTGTGGGGTAGGGCGGCGCGATGGCGTTGTCATCATTCTGAGTAATCCTAATACTGATCTGATAATAGTGCGAATACAAGATATAATTTCGTCGTGGCGTCGGTTGGCGCCGTATGTAGCATGTGTGCTTGTTATGGCCGGTGCGGTGCCGGCTATGGCTGTAGACCGGTTTGTCACCCGCGATGGTTTCTCGGGGAGTCTCGACGGCCGCAATATAGCTTTGTGGCAGAGCCACGGATGGTATTTTGAACAGAAACTCGACCGTTGGGAGTGGCAACGAGCCCGCATATTCCAGACGGTCGAGGATCTCTATCCGCAGAGCTATGTGCTTCCTTTTCTGATTCCGATGCTCGAAAATGCGGGAGCATATGTCATGACTCCGCGAGAGCGCGATACATCCCGCTATGAGGTTATCGTGGACCGCGACGGAGGGTATGCCTATGACGGCTATTCAGAGCATCACGGCAAGCGTCGTTGGAGCGATGCCCCGGCAGCAGGCTTCGGCTATACGAAAGCCACGCTCGAGGATGGCGACAATATGTTCCGCAACGGTGGTGTGCGTATGGTCAAGGCGGTTGAGAAGCCGTCGGATGTGTCGACAGCCTCATGGCATGCCGAGATTCCGGCCGACGGCACATACGCGGTATATGTCAGTTATGCCACACTGCCAGAAAGCGCACCCGATGTTACATACCGGATCAATTCACAGGCCGGTACGCGGCGGGTTACCGTCAACCAGCGTATGGGCGGCGGTACGTGGGTATATCTCGGACATTTTCCGCTGAAAGCCGGACGTGGAGATAAACCGGTTGTGGAGATGGATAACATTTCGGCCGCGCATGGTGCTGTAGTGACGGCCGATGCGGTGAAGATAGGCGGAGGCATGGGCAATGTGGCAAGACGTGTCGCATCCGGAGATCCGGCAGTCGATTACGAATACCATACCAGCGGCTATCCGCGTTTCACCGAGGGGGCGCGCTACTGGCTGCAGTGGGCCGGAGTACCGGATTCTGTGTATACTCCGACAGCGGGCGAGAACGATTATAATGACGATTACCGCTGCCGTGGCGCATGGGTCAACTGGCTTGCCGGAGGTTCGTGCCGGCTGCCTAAGGAGCAGGGGCTCGGAATACCGATAGATCTTTCGTTTGCGTTCCACACCGATGCGGGTACCAAGACGGACGATACCATAATCGGTACTTTAGGCATATATTGTACGGAAAAAGGCAAGAAATTTGCCGACGGACGCACTCGCTATCTGTCGCGCGATCTGACTGACGCTGTTATGACGTCGATCGTATCGGATGTCCGGGCGACATACGAGCCGGAATGGACGCGGCGGCAGATGTGGGACAAGAGCTATGCCGAGGCGCGTATACCTCAGGTTCCGGCGATGCTGCTCGAACTGCTGTCGCATCAGAATTTCGCCGATATGAAATACGGGCTCGATCCCGGATTCCGGTTTACCGTAAGCCGTGCGATATATAAAGGGATATTGCGTTATCTGTCTGCAGCCGAGGGGGTACCCGCCATAGTGCAGCCGTTGCCGGTACGATCGTTTGCCGTCATGCAGGGAGCTCCGGGCGAAGTGGTGCTGTCATGGCAGCCTACGGCAGACCCGTTGGAACCGACCGCCATGCCTACAGGCTATATCATAGAGGAGCGTATAGGCGATGAGCTGGCATTCCGGCCCATTGCGGAGACCGATGGCGATACAGTATACAAGCTCAAGGCCGATGATGGCCGAATCCACTCGTACCGTGTCATAGCCCGCAACGAGGGCGGCAAGAGCTTTCCGAGTGAAGTCCTTGCGGCATGCCTGAAGGGAGAGGGCGGCAAAGAGTGTGTGACCGTGGTCAATGGTTTTACCCGTGTGAGTGGTCCCGATACGTTCGATGCCGGAGCCATAGCCGGTTTCTACGACGGGCGTGATCACGGGGTGCCGTATATCAGCGATATCAGCTATATCGGATCGCAGACGGAATTCCGCCGCGACATACCGTGGATGGACGACGATGCGGCCGGTTTCGGGGCAAGCCGAGCAAATTATGAGAACCAGGTTATAGCCGGAAATACATTCGATTACCCTTATGTGCACGGTGAGGCTATCGCCGCTGCCGGCCATCCGTTTGTGAGCTGTAGCCTCGACTGGTTCATGACGGATACGCTGTCGGTTCCCGGCGTGGTGGATCTGATCCTCGGGAAGCAGAAAGAGATCACAGTAGGCCGCGGTGTGTACGGATCGCGATACAAGGCATTTCCGGAGGTATTGCAGAAGCGGCTCGCAGATTTGACCCAAAAGGGAACCGATCTGTTTGTGACAGGATCGTTTGTGGCGACCGATTTGTGGGACAATCCCCGGGCCACCGATGCCGACAGGGCTTTTGCATCGGATATACTCGGATATCGCTGGCGCACTGGACAGGCCTCGGTCACCGGCGAGGTTTATGAGGTGTCCTCGCGGTTCAAGGCATTCCGAAAAGGCACATACCGTTTCAATAACGAACTTAACGAAGAATGCTACGTTGTCGAGTCGCCAGATTCGTTCTATCCCTCCGATCCGGAGCGCGGCTCCACGATAATGCGCTATGGCGAGAATAATCTGATAGCCGGGACGGCATACGATACCGGGGCGTACCGCACAGTGGTGCTCGGTTTTCCGTTTGAGGCGATATCCGGCTCCGACCGGCGGAGTCAGCTGATGCGACAGGTGCTCGAGTTCCTATCTAAAAGCAAATGATAATTTTAAATGACTATATGAACGCAAAACGTATTGACTGCTTTATTCCGTATGCCTCGCCGGAACAGGTGAAGGCCACGGTCTGTAATCTTCGGTCATCAGATTTGACCGGTAAGATATATCTGCTGACATCGGACAAGTCGCTGCCGGCGTTGGACGGATGCGAAATCCTTGTAGAGGACTCGCTTGTGAGCTCCGCGACTGTCAAGGCTATGGCAGGGGAGGCGTCGTCGGAATATATGTTGTGTTACAGCAAGTACAATACGCTTGAATTAGGGTATTACGCACTTGACCGCATGCTCTGGATCGCGGATGATTCCGGCGCTGCTATGGTATACGCCGATTATTATGAGGTCGTGGACGGTATACGCCGCAATGCTCCGGTGATCGATTACCAGTTCGGATCGTTACGCGATGATTTCAACTTCGGATCGGTAACGGTATTCCGTACATCCTGCTTCAAAAAGGCTGCTGCCGGCATCGATGCCGACTACAAGGCCGCCGGTATGTATGACCTGCGTCTGCGTCTGTCGCGCGAGGGGTCAATAGTCCACATCAACGAATATCTGTACAGCGATGTCGCTACCGATATGCGCCGTTCGGGCGAGAAAATATTCGATTATGTGGATCCTCGCAACCGGGCATCCCAGATAGAGATGGAGCAGGCGTGTACAGCCCATCTTAAAGCCGTAGGGGGGTATCTTGCCCCTCAGTTCAGTGACGCTGAGTTCGGCGCTGACAGCGATTTCCCGGTAGAGGCTTCCGTGATAATACCTGTACGCAACCGTATACGCACTATCCGCGATGCCGTACGGAGCGCGCTGAGCCAGAAAGCCGGATTCCGCTATAATGTGATAGTGATCGACAATCACAGCACCGACGGTACGACCGAAGCGCTGGCAGAGATTGCCGCGTCTGATCCGCGTCTGATCCACCTTTGTCCCGAACGTGCCGATCTGGGCATCGGCGGCTGCTGGAACATGGCGGTTCATGATCCGCGGTGCGGTAAGTTTGCAGTGCAGCTCGACAGTGACGACGTGTATTCGTCGGACGCTACCCTTGCCAGGATCGTGGAAGCGTTTTATGCGCAGAAGTGTGCCATGGTGGTCGGATCGTACAGGCTTACGGATATCGATCTCAACACCATTCCTCCGGGTCTTATCGACCATAAGGAGTGGACACCGGACAATGGGCGCAACAATGCCCTGCGTATAAACGGTCTCGGAGCGCCAAGAGCGTTCAGCACCGCCATGCTCAGGGAAATACATATACCAAATACGAGTTATGGCGAGGATTATGCGCTCGGACTGGCATTCTCGCGCGAACACAGGATAGGACGTATATATGACGAACTGTATTGCTGCCGCCGGTGGGAGGACAATTCCGACGCATCGCTCGATGTGGTCAAAATGAATGCCAACAATCTCTATAAAGACCGCATACGCACCTGGGAACTCCAGGCGCGTATAGCCATGAACGATCACCGATGAGCTCTCCAGATCTGCATATACAGGCCGAGGATCTGCTGCGCGCACAATTGGCGGAGTGGCCTATGGCCGGCAGCAACTACGCTGCTCTGGATGGTGTGCGTGTCCGTGAGATCGATATCGACGGCATAATAATGAAGGTTCAGTTCAATCCTGCGCGTATAGTATCGTCCGGAGCCAAGGTCGATGCCGCATCGCTCAAGGCCCGTCCCTGTTTTTTGTGCGGATCCAACCGGCCTGCTCAGCAGCGCGGTCTGCCATGGGGCGATTATACAGTACTGATCAATCCGTTTCCGATTTTTCCGCGTCATTTCACTATCCCGCTGAATGCACATACTGAGCAGCGCATAGCGGGGCGTATAGGGCACATGATGAGTATGGCTATTGCGTTAGACGGGTATACAGTGTTCTACAATGGCCCGCGGTGCGGGGCGTCTGCGCCGGATCACATGCACTTTCAGGCCGGCAATACGGATTTTCTCACATTGCCTCAGGCTGTTGGACAGAGCCGGTTGTCGGAGTCGGTCTGCGTCGGAAGCGCGCGGCTTTCGACTGTCGCGGGAATGCCTATGGGTGTGTTGGTGATAGATGCGGAAACTGCGGCTGACGGCGAGAGCCTGTTCGCGGCTCTCTACGATTCGCTTCCGCAGCCGTCGGACGGTGAGGAGCCGATGATGAATCTGCTTTGCTATGCCTGTGGCTCCGGTGTGCGTCTGATTGTGATACCGCGTCTCCGTCACCGGCCGTCGTGCTACGGCTCGGATGGTACTGACACCATGCTGATCAGCCCGGCGTCGGTCGATCTTGGCGGAGTGTTCATCACCCCTCTTGAAAAGGACTTCGATGCATTGACCGCCGACCGTATCAAGGAGATATTGGCTGAAGTGTGTATGACTCCCGGACAGGTAAGCGCTGTTGCCGACGCTGTACGAAACAAGATAGAACGATGAGGCTTACGCGTGAACCGCAGGTACAGGTCGGTATTATGACATCCCGACGGATCAGTGTGGTGTTTCATGGTGGATTCCGTTGTGG
Organism: uncultured Porphyromonadaceae bacterium; assembly: GCA_948467675.1. Classification (GTDB taxonomy): domain Bacteria; phylum Bacteroidota; class Bacteroidia; order Bacteroidales; family Muribaculaceae; genus CAOKFI01. Next base: position 58,470 of record CAOKFI010000003.1, on the reverse strand, counting down.
CGCAGACATCGTGTCCGGCCGCATAGAACTGGAAATGAATGCCGACGGACTGATTCCGTGGAATGGATCCGCTTGCGCTGAACTTCTTTTCGAGCCGCTTGACAACGGGTTTGTGTTCGATCTTGAAGATGTGACTATCGGTGTCAGTTTTCATTGGGAAAGGCGTGAGACACAACGTTTCAGAGGCTCGCTGCGTATGCTGTCGGGGACTGAGGGTATCACGGCTGTCAATGTGGTCGGGGTCGAAGAATATCTGCTGAGTGTCATATCCTCGGAGATGAGTGCCACGGCCTCGCCTGCTCTGCTCAGGGCGCATGCCGTGATATCGCGCAGCTGGCTTCTGGCCCAGATGGCGGAAACGCGTACGCTTACGCAGCCATCTGAATGTGTCGCGTCACAGCAACATGCCGGCTTCGACGAGATAATACGGTGGTATGACCGGGATGACCACGACCGGTTCGATGTGTGCGCCGATGACCACTGCCAGCGCTATCAGGGTGTGCTTCGCCAGACCACTCCGGCAGTAGCCGATGCTGTCGCGGCGACACGCGGCCAGGTGCTGATGTATGGCGGATATCTGTGCGATGCCCGTTTCTCGAAATGTTGCGGCGGCGCTATGGAACTATTTGAGAACTGCTGGGAGCCGGTCAGTCATCCATATATACAGGCTCGTCGCGACAGCATTGATCCGTCGGATCTGCCGGATCTGACATATGATGACACTGCACGATCCTGGATTCTTGGCTCCCCCGGTGCATATTGCAATACCTCTGATCCGGAAATTCTCTCGCAGGTGCTCAACGACTATGACCGCGAGACTTCGGATTTCTACCGGTGGAGGGTTGAATACACACAGCAGGAACTGGCTGGCCTGCTGTTGCGCCGTTCAGGCATAGACTTCGGAAGCATCATCGATCTGGAGCCGCTGGCGCGTGGTACATCCGGACGCATCTACAGGCTGTCTATACGCGGCACACTACGCAGTGTGACTGTGGGCAAAGAACTCGAGATACGCAAATGGCTGTCGGAATCGCATCTCTACAGCTCGGCCTTCGTGGTAGAGCGCAGCGGAATGGATGCCGACGGCATACCGGCACGTTTTGTGCTGCATGGAGCCGGATGGGGGCATGGGGCCGGACTCTGCCAGATCGGCGCCGCAGTAATGGGTGCAAAGGGGATACCCTATGACCGGATACTGATGCATTATTTCCCCGGCTCATCAATCGAAACACTATATTGAATCAACCGAAAACTCTATACGAATGAATCATACTGAACGACGCTCGCCATGGGCATGGATTCCGACACTGTATTTTGCACAGGGGTTGCCCTACGTGGCTGTAATGACCATCTCTGTCATCATGTATAAACGCCTTGGCATATCCAACACCGATATAGCTCTGTATACCGGATGGCTTTATCTGCCATGGGTCATAAAGCCGTTCTGGAGTCCGTTTGTCGACATAATCCGCACCAAACGGTGGTGGACTCTGACAATGCAATGGATCATTGCATTCGCGCTTGCCGGAATAGCATTTTCGATTCCTGCGCCATTTTTCTTTCAGTTGACTCTGGCGGTATTCTGGATCGTCGGGTTTACTTCGGCGACCCACGATATCGCTGCCGACGGATTCTATATGCTGGCGCTCACAGAGCATGAACAGTCATTGTATGTGGGCATACGAAGCACGTTCTACCGTATAGCCACTGTTGCCGGCCAGGGACTTCTGGTGATAATCGCCGGTCTTATCGAGACAAACTCCGGACTTCCTCCGGTGCAGATCACGGTCAATGCCGATCCGACAGCCGAGTATACGTCCGTCACAACCGACTGGATAGACGATGCCGGTGCGGATCTGGCAGGAGAGATGCAGTTCTATACGGCTACGCCGCAGCTGACAGTAGCCACCCGGGCTCCGCAGGATGGAGTCGCAGTCACAGTAGCCGGCCGCGACAGTATAGTGCCCTTCCGTGCGTATGCGTCTATGATGCGTGATTCCGTGCAACGGCTGAATGAGGCCAACGGCTTTGTGCGTAAAGAGTTGCCGACACAGTCGGCCGCATCATCGGCCTCTGCGCAGGCAGCCGGAGGCACCGGGGCTTTTACCCGCTGGGTCAAGGCTGTTTTCGGAGAGAATCGTGAGGCGGCAGGCGATATAGCCGATAATATAGCTATTGCAGGTGTGCGTCTGTCGCAGAAACCGGCATCAGGCGAAACGATAGTGCTCAATTTCACATATAAGGATGGTGATCAGAGCATACGTCTGGAGCAGAACCGATTGTCGACGCGTTTTGAATTCAACGAGGAGAACTGGAATAAGACCGCCTATCTTTATTACGAAGTGGATCATAAACTGACGCAGCCTGTCTCGGCCAGATTCGAAGGCGTTTCCGGCAATATTCCGTTCGCGTGGATGATGGTATTTGCTGTCCTGTCGGTATTCTTTTTTGCCGTAAGCATCTATCACAGCTGGGCATTGCCGACACCACCGGCCGATCGCAGCGCCGGAGCGGCACGCTCTGCATCCGGAATATTCCGCGAGTTCGTAGAGACATTCAAATCCTTTTTCCGCAAAAAGCAGATCTGGGTTGCGATCGCGTTCATGCTTCTTTACAGACTCCCGGAGGCTCAGCTGGTGAAACTTATAAACCCGTTCCTGCTCGATCCGGTCGATAAGGGCGGTCTCGGGCTGACTACGGGTCAGGTCGGATTCGTATATGGCACTGTGGGAATAATCGGTCTTACTCTCGGCGGTATAATCGGCGGAATAGCCGCTGCCCGCGGCGGTCTTCGGAAATGGCTGTGGCCAATGGCCTGGAGCATGTCGCTGACCTGCCTCACATTTGTTTATCTCAGCTACTTCCAGGATCATTCGCTGCTTACGGTCAATATATGCGTATTCGTAGAGCAGTTCGGCTACGGTTTCGGTTTTACCGCCTATATGCTGTATCTGATCTATTTCAGCGAAGGAACCCACAAGACAGCGCACTACGCTATATGTACCGGATTCATGGCATTGGGAATGATGCTTCCGGGCATGGCTGCCGGATGGCTTCAGGAGACTATCGGCTACCGTCATTTCTTTGTCTGGACCATGATCTGCTGTGTGGCCACGATCGGAGTGTGTGCATTTCTTAAAATCGATCCGGCGTTCGGACGCAAAGAAAGGAAACAATGACAATCATCCCATATCATTGAATTATGAACAGGAAACGTATATTCAATACCATTCTGGCGCTGACGCTTACAGCAGTCTTCGCCGGAGCGCAGGTAAAAGTAGGAATCGAAGTATTGCGCGATAGCGGTTTCGCCGCACTTCAGGGCAAGCGTGTAGGTCTGATCACCAATCCGACAGGAGTAGACCGGGATCTGAACTCCACCATAGATATTCTCCATAAGGCTCCCGGGGTGGAGCTGACCGCACTCTTTTCGCCGGAGCATGGCGTGCGCGGCGATGTCTATGCCGGAGATCACGTGGGCAGCTACAAGGATCCGGCGACAGGAGTTACCGTATATTCTATCTTCGGCAAGATTCTGAAGCCTACGGCCGAGATGCTGAAGGATGTCGACGTGCTTGTATATGACATTCAGGATATAGGCTGCCGCAGCTATACTTTTATTTCGACCATGGGCAATGCGATGGAGGCATGTGCCGCCCTCGGCAAGAAATTCATGGTGCTCGACCGGCCGAATCCTGTGGGCGGCAACAAGATCGAAGGATGTCTCGTCGAGCCGGACTGCGAGTCGTTTGTGAGCCGTTTTCCCATCCCGTATCTTTACGGCATGACACCCGGTGAGCTCGCACGCTATCTCAACGACGAGGGGCTGCTCCACTACGGTGCGAAAGTAGATCTGGAGGTGGTCCCGATGGAGGGCTGGACACGCGACATGCCGTTTGATCAGACAGGCCAGCCGTGGCTGCTCCCGTCGCCGCATATCCCGACGGCAGAGACCGCGCTCTATTATCCGGCGTCCGGTATTCTGGGCGATCTCTATGTGGTGTCGATCGGTGTCGGTTATACGTTGCCGTTCAAACTGTTTGCCGCTCCCTGGGTCGATGCCGGAGCTCTGTCTGCGCGGCTTGACTCTATATCCATACCCGGGGTCCGGTTCCGCCCTATACATATCAAACCGTTTTATTCTACCTACAAGGGCGAGAACATCAGCGGTGTGGAGTGTTATATTACTGACAGGAATATTGCTCCGCTTACTCTTATACAGTTTTATGTCATGCAGGAGCTGGCGGCGATGTATCCTGACCATAATCCGCTGGCCATATCCGATGCGAAGCGTCATGCGATGTTCGATAAGGTATGTGGCAGTAAAGAGATACGCCGCCGGTTTTCCGTAAAATGCCGCGTAGACGATATGAGATCGTACTGGGACAAGGATGTAGAGCCTTTCCGCCGCGCCTCGTCCAGGTATTATCTATATAAATGACAGATATAGGATAATTTACTGATTGATACTATGGATATCACTTATCGGAACTATGTCGACGACATAAGCCGGTTTATCCCCGGCGACCGTATTTACACCGATGGCCTGCGCCGTTTTGCGTGGGGTACCGATGCCAGTTTCTACCGTCGTACTCCGGAAGTTGTGATCCGGTCGGCATCGGAGAGTGAGGTGTCGAGGCTGCTTGAGACAGCATCGCGCCATAATCTGCCGGTTACCTTCCGGGCGGCGGGAACCAGTCTGTCAGGACAGTCCGTAAGCGATTCCATACTTATTGTGGCCGGCAAGCACTGGGAGCGGTATTCGGTGGCTCCCGACGGCTCCACGATCACCATGCAGCCCGGTCTTGTCGGAAACCGGGTGAATGCGTTGCTGAAGCCCTATGGCCGTATGTTCTCGCCTGATCCGGCATCGAAAAATTCGGCTATGGTGGGCGGTATCGTTATCAACAATGCCTCCGGCATGAGTTGCGGAACCCATGCCAATTCTGACAGGATACTGAGGTCGGTGCGCATTGTGCTGGCCGACGGAACGGTGCTCGATACCGGTGACAGCGAATCGCGCGACGAATTCCGTAGTTCGCATCCTGGGTTTGTGCGCGGGATCGAGCGGTTGCGCGACGATATCCGTACCGACAAGGAACTGACAGACCGGATACGGTATAAATATTCGATCAAGAATGTGACGGGTCTGAATCTCCTTCCGTTTGTCAGGTATGATGATCCGTTCGAAATCATAGCGCACTGTATGGTCGGATCGGAGGGTACACTGGCCTTTCTGAGCGAGGTGACTGTCGATACCGCGCATCTTTATCCCTGTTCGGCAAGCGCCATGCTTTATTTCGACGATCTGCGCACGGCCTGTGAGGCTGTGGTCGCCATGAAAAACGGACCGGTATCGGGAGCGGAGTTGCTCGACAGCAAGTCTCTTTCGTCGGTGGGAGATCCCACAGGCACCGGCCTTACAGCTGTCCTTACCGAGACCAAGGCTGATACACCGACGGAACTTCAGGCCAATATCGACACCATCCTTGAGATTCTCCGTCCGTTCAGGCTGTACAAGCCGGCACATTTCACATCCGATCCGGCCGAATATTCCAGATACTGGGACATCCGTTCCGGAATATTTCCATCTGTCGGCGGCACCCGCCCTGTCGGAACAACCGTATTGATCGAGGATGTGGCGTTTCATATCGGCGATCTTCCCGATGCCACGGTAGATCTGCAACGGTTGCTTGCTGATCACGGATATGACGATGCCTGTATCTACGGACACGCTCTCGAGGGCAATTATCATTTCATAATATCGCAGTCGTTCGATACCGACGATGAGATCCGCAGGTATTGCGATCTGATGAAAGGGGTGGAGGAACTGGTCGTGGACCGATATGACGGATCGCTGAAAGCGGAGCATGGCACAGGTCGTAATATGGCTCCTTTCGTTGAGAAAGAATGGGGACACAAGGCCTGGGAGATGATGAGAAGGCTGAAACAGATATTCGACCCTGCCGGGATACTCAATCCGGGAGTGATATTCAATGATGATCCGCTTTGTTTCATACGCGGTGTCAAAAGCATGACTCCGGCCGACATCCATGTAGACCGGTGTATAGAGTGCGGTTTCTGTGAGGTCAACTGCGTGACATGCGGCTACTCGCTGTCGGCCCGGCAGCGTATAGCTGTGCAGCGCGAGATAACACGCCTGATGCGCACAGGCGAAGATTCTGGGCGCCTCCATGAACTGTCGCGGGAGTTCCGCCGCATCGGAGTCGATACCTGTGCCGGCGACGGACTGTGCAGCACTTCGTGTCCGATGGGCATAAATACAGCCGATCTGATCCACGATCTGAGAGCCGGCTACATTCCGGAGGGATCGATGATGTACCGTGCCGGTGATCTTGCCGCCCGTCGCCTGAAGACAGTCAAGAGTATGCTGCGTCCGGTATTGTCTGCGGCCAGTATGGCCGGAGCGGTCATCGGGCCTGCAGGAGTGGAGAAAGTCGGTGCGGCGCTTCACCGTGCCGGTATGCCGCTTTGGACACCTGCGCTTCCGTCGGCATATTACAGACATAAGCTCGATACCGGCAGCTCGGACCGTAAGGTGGTTTATTTCCCGAGTTGCATCAATCAGACCATGGGAGCCTCGCGTGAGGACGGAGGTGATAAACCTCGTCCGCTTATCGACACCATGGTGGCGCTTTGCCGCAAGGCTGGATATGAGGTAATATTCCCTGATGGGATGGACAATCTGTGCTGCGGCATGATATGGGAAAGTAAAGGCATGCCCGAGGTTGCCGAACGTAAAGTCCGCGAACTCGAACGGGCGCTCGCGGAGGCATCGTCTGGAGGCCGTTGGCCTGTGCTATGCGATCAGAGTCCTTGTCTGCACCGCATGAGGGAACATATATCAAGCATGCACCTGTATGAGCCGGTTGAGTTTATCCACGATATACTGGCGCCGCATCTTGAGTTTCATCCTGTGGATGAGCCTGTCGCGATACATATCACGTGTTCGAGCCGTCTGATGGGAATCGGCGACAAGATGGAGGCTCTTGCCCGTATGTGTGCCCGTGATGTGGTTGTTCCGGAAGGCGTGGGTTGCTGCGGCTTTGCGGGCGACAAAGGTTTCACCCATCCTGAGATCAATCGATATGCCTTGCGAAACCTGCGTTTAGGACTTGATAGAGCGGGCGTGAGAAAGGGTTATTCAAACAGTCGTACGTGTGAGATAGGACTAACGACCAATTCCGGCGTATTATATAAGTCGATAGTATATCTCGTGGACGAATGTACCACACCGGAACGATAATCATTTTAATTGTTTAATAGCCATGAATAAATCAATCAGTGCAAACAGACCTAAAAGACTTCTCTCGCTGGACATCATGCGGGGCATAACCATTGCCGGCATGATTTTGGTGAATAATCCCGGCTCCTGGAATAGCGTGTATGCCCCGTTGAGGCATGCTTCATGGAACGGCCTGACTCCTACGGATCTCGTATTTCCGTTCTTTATGTTCATAATGGGAATATCGACCTATATTTCTTTGCGGAAATATGATTTTACTCCATCATGGCCGACATTCCGCAAGATCCTGCGCCGTACGGTGACCATATTCGCTATCGGATTGGCCATAGCGTGGCTGGGGCTGTTTCTTAAAGGCATACACTCCGGAAAGGCGGTGCTGGATGCTGCCATGAATTTCGACCAGATACGTATCCTCGGAGTCCTCCCCCGTCTGGCTCTTTGTTATGGTATTGCGTCGGTCCTGGCTGTGACATTGCGCCATAGATGGCTGCCGGTGCTTGTAGTCGGCATGCTTGTGACCTATACTGTATTGTTGTTGTGCGGTTACGGTTATGAATTTTCCGAGCGCAATATAATCGCAGTAGTGGACCGGTGTGTGCTTGGCGAAGCCCACATGTATACCGACTGGATCGATGGCGTTCCGGTAAAACTCGATCCCGAAGGGCTGCTGAGCACATTGCCTTCGGTAGCGCATGTGCTGATCGGATTTTGGTGCGGTATGCTTGTGATGGGCACCAAAGACAATGATAAACGCGTGCAGTCGCTGTTTATTGTCGGAACAATTCTTACCTTTGCAGGATTCTTGCTGAGTTACGGATTGCCGATCAACAAAAAGATATGGTCGCCTACCTTTGTTATGACCACCTGCGGTCTGGCTGCAAGTCTGCTTGGGTTGCTTATGTGGATTATCGACATTAGGGGTCACAAGAGATGGTGTCGATTCTTTGAGGCATTCGGTGTCAATCCGTTGTTCCTGTACGTGCTTGCAGCCGTCATGAGCATCATTCTCAGCCGGGTGCCGGTAGCTTACGGCGATGGCAGCACTTCGCTCCACGGATGGATCTACCGGGCTGTTATGTTGCCTTTGAGTGGCGGCGATAAGATGTTGGCATCGTTGCTGTTTGCTTTGGCTTTTGTCGGATTTAACTGGATAATAGGTTATATTTTATATAAAAAACGGATATATATCAAGATATGATACTTATTGCTGATAGTGGAAGCACCAAGATCGACTGGTGTATCGTTGACTGTGGCGATGTTGTCAAACGGGTCTGCACAGGCGGCATGAATGCCGTGTTGCTCTCCGAAGAGGAGATGTCAGGCCGCATAGCGTGTGAACTCGTTCCGGAGATCGAAGGATACGACATCGATAGCGTATATTATTACGGGGCCGGATGTATCAGTGGCAGTGTATGTTCCAATGTCGAACGTGCCATACGTGCAAACATCCCCGCGGCTTCTGTGGTTGAGGTGCATACAGATCTGCTTGCCGCGGCGCGCGCATTGTGTGGCGACAGGCCTGGAATAGCATGCATACTCGGTACGGGATCGAATTCCTGTTTTTACGACGGACGCAATATCGCCGACAATGTATCGCCTCTCGGATATATACTCGGCGACGAAGGTTCCGGAGCGGTACTGGGACGGCTTCTGCTCGGCGATGTGCTGAAACAGCAGTTGCCCGATCATCTGTGCCGTAAGTTCATGGATGAGTATCAGCTTGACCGCACCACCATTATAGAACGTGTCTACAAAGAGCCGCAGCCTAACCGGTTTCTGGCATCTGTGTCCCGTTTTCTCTGCGAGAATATCGAGGAGCCGGCCATACACAGACTTGTTCTCAATTCATTTAAATCGTTCTTTGTGCGTAATGTAGCCCACTATCATTACTATAAGACACTGCCGGTCAACTTCGTAGGATCCGTGGCTTATTATTACCGGGATGTCCTGCAGGAAGCCGCGGCGGCCATGGACTGCACTGTCGGCACGGTGCTGCAGAGCCCGATGGAAGGTCTGATCCGTTTCCATTCCGCCGCAGAGTGAGCCGCATGCAATTTCGGAAACCAATAAAACAATCTCTTTTATCACATTATGGCATTTGTCAAGATAAGCGAACAGCCGTCGCTTTACAATGATCTGGAGCAGAAACCTGTTGCGGAGATACTTCATGATATAAACGAGGAGGACAAGAAAGTCGCTCTTGCCGTGGAAAAGGCGTTGCCTCAGATAGAGAAACTTGTGACCGAGATAGTGAAGCGCATGAAGCGTGGCGGTCGCATATTTTATATAGGAGCCGGTACCTCCGGACGCCTCGGGGTGCTCGATGCCTCTGAGATACCTCCGACTTTCGGAATGGAACCGACATGGGTTATAGGTCTGATAGCGGGAGGCGACACGGCTCTGCGCAATCCTGTGGAGAATGCCGAGGACGATACCCGTCAGGGCTGGCTTGACCTGAAGGCCTATGATATATGCGAGCTCGATACCGTGATAGGCATCGCGGCTTCCGGTACTACACCGTATGTGATCGGCGCCATAGAGGAGTGCCGGCGTCACGGTATTCTTACGGCCTCGATCACCAGCAATCCCGATGCACCGGTATCGGAGGTATCCGATATCCCTATCGAGATGATCGTCGGTCCGGAATATGTTACCGGCAGTTCGCGCATGAAGTCGGGAACCGGACAGAAGATGATATGCAACATGATCACTACATCGGTGATGATAAAGATGGGGCGTGTCAAAGGCAACAAGATGGTCAATATGCAGCTGTCAAATGCCAAACTCGTGGATCGCGGCACCAGAATGGTGTCGGAGGAGCTCGGACTGGATTACGACAAGTCGCGACGTCTGCTGCTCATGTACGGATCGGTCAAGACTGCTGTCGACGAGTTCCGTGCCCACAGCCATGATATGGCCGAGGCCAACTGCTGACCGGAGTAGTAACCTTAAAATCCATATACCTATGCGACGTATTGTTTTGATGACGCTTCTGGCTCTCGCACTGGGTGCGACGGCCGAAGAACCGGCCTATAAGACACATAAGCCGGCACCGTTCTATTATCAGAGAGCATCATTGTTCGAGATCCTGCCTGCCGATACGACCGATATCATAATGCTCGGCAACAGTATAACCAACGGCTGCGAGTGGCATGAGCTTTTCCGGCGTCCGGAGATCAAAAACCGGGGTATCAGTTCCGACGGAATAGACGGTGTCAGCGCCCGCATCGATCCGGTCGTGGCGGGACGCCCGGCAAAGATATTCCTGATGATCGGTGTCAACGATATAGCCCGCGGCATGCCTGTCGATACGATTGCGGCAAAGATTCTCGATCTGGCCGACCATATAGCGGCAGAATCGCCCCGAACCGCTCTGTATGTGCAGTCCGTGCTGCCATACAACGCCTCGTTCGGGCGCTACCAGGGTCTGTTCGGTAAGGAGTCGTGGATTACCGCGCTCAATGAACATCTGAACCGCAACGCAGCAGAGCACGGATATGTGTATATCGATCTTTTCTCATCGTTTGCCGATGAAGAAGGCCGGTTGGACACGCGTTATACCAACGACGGACTGCATCTGACCGGAGACGGATATATGCTGTGGCGCTCCATGCTTGAGCCATATCTCGATTGAGAACAGGATGCTATATTTCCACACTACTATACTGACCTAAACCCAGACATATTATGACTGACAAAGAACCGGCTTTAGAGCTGATCATGATTACGATATCGGGATATGACCGTCCTGGTGTGACATCTGCCCTTACTGGTATACTGGCTAAATACGATGCGGCTATCCTCGATATCGGACAGGCCGATATACATCACAATCTCTCGCTGGGCATACTTGTGCGTACCGACAGTTCGGTTTCCGGCGACATAATGAAAGATATGCTGTTCAAGGCCTACGAGCTCAATGTCCAGATCCGTTTTTCGCCGATCGGAATCGATGAGTATAACGAGTGGGTGGGACTGCAGGGTAAGAACCGCTGGATCATCACCATACTCGGCCGCCATCTGACAGCCAGGCATATCGCGCTGGTGACAAGCGTCATCGCGGAGCAGGGGCTCAATATCGACGGAATACAGCGTCTTACAGGACGTATGCCGCTTAATGTCGGCGACAAGCCGCTCTCCAAGACTTGTATAGAGCTGTCGGTACGCGGCAATCCTTACGACCGCAATGAGATGCAGCGCTATTTTATGGAGATCGCATCGCGCGAGGAGTTCGATATCTCGCTTCAGGAAGACACTATGTACCGCAGATGCCGCCGCCTGATATGCTTCGATATGGATTCTACGCTGATAGAGACCGAGGTAATCGACGAGCTGGCTGTCAGGGCCGGTGTCGGCGACAAGGTGAAAGCCATCACCGAACGGGCCATGCGCGGTGAGATCGATTTCCGGGAGAGCTTTACCGAGCGGGTGGCGCTGCTCAAAGGGCTTGATGAGAGCGTGATGAAAGAGATAGCCGAGAACCTTCCGGTTACCGAAGGCGTTGATCGTATGATGACGGTACTGAAGCGTGCCGGTTTCAAGACGGCTATTCTGTCGGGCGGTTTCACATACTTCGGCAACTATCTCAAACAGCGGTATGGATTCGATTATGTATATGCCAATGAGCTTGAGATAATTGACGGTAAACTTACAGGGCGATATGTCGGCGATGTGGTCGACGGCCGCCGGAAAGCCGAGTTGCTCCGTCTGCTCGCTCAGGTCGAGAATGTCAATATAGCCCAGACCATAGCTGTCGGTGATGGTGCAAACGATCTGCCGATGCTCGGAACCGCAGGCCTCGGCATCGCATTCCATGCCAAGCCGAAGGTCAAGCAGACCGCCGAGCAGAGTCTTTCGACTATAGGGCTCGACGGTGTGTTGTACTTCCTCGGGTTCAAGGACTCGTTTATTACCGACACCTCGGCCAGGCAGCCATTGTAGGGAGATTCACTACTATGTAAAATATATTAAGCCTTCCATCATGAAAAGTAAATTTCTGAAAGACTTTAAGGAATTCGCCATGCGCGGCAATGTGTTCGACATGGCTGTCGGTGTGATTATCGGTGCTGCTTTCGGCAAGATTGTGACCTCGCTGGTCAACGACCTCATAATGCCGGTGATCGGAACGATTACCGGCGGAGTAAATTTCACGCATCTGAGTTATGAGCTTACTCCTGCGCAGCTTGACGAGGCCGGAGCAGAGGTGGCACCGGCCGTACTGCTCAATTACGGCAACTTTATACAGAATGTCATGGACTTCATTATCATAGCATTCTGTATATTCCTGATGATAAAGCTGATGATGAAACTTCAGCTCAAGAAAGCCGAGGAACCGGCACCTGCACCCGCGCCCCCGGAACCGTCGGCAGAGGAAAAACTGCTGACTGAGATCCGCGATCTTCTTAAAGAGAATAAGTAACCATACGACAGGGGCTCCGCAGACAAATTGCGGAGCCCCTGTCGTATGGTGTTGCTGAGAGAGCAGGATCAGAGCTGTGTGTCAGGATCGAGGTTGGCGCTCTCGATGTCCTTGAAGTAGCGGTAGGTCGACACTTTCAGTTCTCCGCAGGCATCCTCGTCGGCCACGATTATGGCTGCCGGATGGAGCTGGAGAGCCGAGATGGTCCACATCTGGCTGATGCCGCCCTCTACGCCATGTTTCAGCGCGCGGGCTTTGTTGTGGCCGTTGACCATGAGGAGTACGCTTTTGGCTGCCATTACGGTTCCTACGCCTACAGTCAGCGCGGTTTTTGGCACAAGGTTGAGATCTCCGCCGAAGAAACGCGAGTTGGCTATGATGGTGTCCTGGGTCAGGGTCTTCATGCGTGTCAGTGAGGTGAGCGACGATCCCGGCTCGTTGAATGCAATGTGGCCGTCGGGGCCTACTCCACCGAGAAACAGGTCGATACCGCCGTATGATTTTATCTTTTCCTCATAGCGGCTGCATTCAGCCTTTGTATCGGGAGCATTGCCGTTGAGTATGTTGATGTTGTCTTTCGGGATATCTATGTGGTTGAAGAAATTCTCGTGCATGAACGTATGGTAACTCTGTTCGTGATCCTGAGGAATGCCGCAGTATTCGTCCATGTTGAATGTGACAACATTCTTGAAACTGACTTTGCCTTCCTTGTAGAGTTCGATCAGACGGCGGTACATGCCCAGAGGAGAGCTGCCGGTGGGAAGTCCGAGCACAAACGGGTGTTCTGCGGTCGGAGCGGCTTCGTTGATACGGGCGGCTACATAGTTGCCTGCCCATCGTGATAGGTTCTCGTAGTTTTCTTGAATTACTAATCTCATTTGGTTCAAGCATTTAGTGTGCGGCGCCAAGGCGGCGGGAGAATGCACGGTTAGAAATGATAATTTTCGCAAAAATAATCATAACCGACGGATAAATCTAAACGTACCCTCTGAAAAATGATACCCCGTAATGTGAAAAACAAAGCGTTGTGTTGAAAAAAGTGTTATTAAATACTAAATAGCTTTTGGTCGTGTCATGACAATCAAATATTATTTGTAGGTTTGTATTACTAAAAGGAATAAGCTAACAGTATATAGATTAGATCATGAAAACTAACCTTAGTTCACAAATCAAACTTGACCATATCCCAAAGCGCTACTATGCTCCGCAAGGAGAAGTGGAGTTGGCGGCTCTTACCCGTGAGGAAAAAGTCTACACCAGGATATTCGAGACTGTTCCCGAAGGAAGCGACTATCTGGCAGAGCATGTGGTCGAGATAATCCACCGCAATGTGGCAGAGAAAGGACGCTGTGTCCTCGCTCTCGGAGCCGGTATCAGCACTCATCCGGTCTATGCCCGTCTTATCGAGCTCTACAAGGAAGGCAAAGTCAGCTTCAAGAGTGTGATCGTATTTAATATAAGCGAATTCTTCCCGTTGACCCCGGAGGGACCGAGCACTCTCGCACGTCTCCATGAAGTATTTCTGGATCATATAGATATACGTCCGGCCAATATACACTCCTTCAGTGCCGCCGCCACCAAAGAGACAGTCTATCAGTATTGCATGGACTATGAGGAGAAGATCAAGGACTGCGGCGGCATAGATCTGACCGTATGCGAGATCGGTCCTCACGGATGTCTGGCGTTTAACGAGCCTGGTACCACACCGGCAAGCACCTGCCGTCTTGTGCTTCTCACCCGTGAGACACGCCAGCGCATCGCCTCCGACTATAAATGCGATGTGGCACCCACGACGGCATTCACACTCGGACTGTCCACCCTCCTGTCGGCCAAGCGGGTTCTGGCAATGGCCTGGGGCGAGAACCGCGCCGAGATCATAAAGCAGACTGTAGAAGGCGATATCACAGCCAATATCCCGGCATCGTTCCTGCAGACACACCAGCACGCACGCATAGCCGTAGATCTTAGCGCTGCCGAAAATCTTACCCGTATCAGTCATCCCTGGAAAGTGATCAACTGCGAGTGGACAGACAAGCTGATACGCCGTGCCATAGTATGGCTCTGCCACAAGACTGGCAAGCCTATTCTCAAACTCACCGACAAGGACTATAATGATTTCGGACTCGGAGAGCTGCTGGCATTGTACGGATCGGCCTACAACGTGAACATAAAGATATTCAACGATCTTCAGCATACCATCACCGGATGGCCCGGCGGAAAGCCCGATGCCGACGACACATACCGTCCCGAGCGTGCCAAGCCGTATCCCAAACGCGTGATAGTATTCAGTCCGCATCCCGACGACGATGTCATATCGATGGGTGGAACGCTCAAACGTCTCGTCGACCAGAAACATGATGTGCACGTAGCCTACGAGACATCGGGCAACATAGCTGTAGGCGATGAGGATATGATGCGCTACATCATGCTGATGGATCAGCTCGCTCCCGCATTCGGATTCGACACACCCGAATTCAAGACAAAAAGCGATGAGATCAACTCATTCCTCAAGAAAAAGGCGTCAGGCGACATGGATACCGACGATGTGCGTCTTATCAAGACCATGATACGTCAGGGCGAGGCCCGCACCGCATGCGACTATATCGGCGTAAAGCCAGAGAACGTGCATTTTCTGAGGCTTCCATTCTACGAGACCGGTACCATCAAGAAGGGTGATCTTAGCGAAAAAGACATCGATATCGTGCGTGATCTGATATGTTCGGTAAAACCGCATCAGATATTCGTGGCCGGTGACCTTGCCGACCCGCATGGCACCCACCGTGTATGTACCGATGCCGTGCTGGCTGTGATAGATGAGGTCAAGGACGAGCCATGGATGAAAGACTGCCGTATCTGGATGTACCGCGGCGCATGGGCCGAATGGGAGATCGACCATATCGAAATGGCAGTGCCCATTTCGCCAGAGGAGTTGCGTTTCAAACGCAATTCGATCCTCAAGCACCAGTCGCAGATGGAGAACGCGCCGTTCCTCGGCGACGATGACCGTCTGTTCTGGCAACGCGCCGAAGAGCGCAACCGTGCTACCGCACAACTCTACGAAGGACTCGGCCTCGCATCCTACGAAGCCATAGAGGCATTCGTCGAATATCATCCTATCCGCGAACAGGAGTGAAGAAGAATCAACTCAAGCGATATATTGTAATTACTAATAGGAAAAGCAACAACAAATAAGTGAATCATAGGTTAGGCACCCGGCAGCTCGTGAGAGTAGCCGGGTGTCGTTTTTTTTCTTTCGGCAGGTGGTAGGGTCAGCGACGGTGGCGGCTCTCCTTGTGGCTGCCGCACAGGGCATGACCCGTAGCGATAGCCGCCATGCCGAGCAGAGCCACGGCGCCTGCGGCAATACGCAGATAGCGCTGACGCTTTTCGCGCCGCGCTATCTGCTGTTCGAGTTGTTCGAGCAATGCTATCTCTCGTTCTCCTTTGCTTTTCATAAGTGCCATAATATTCGTGTGCTTTGATTGTCTATATCAAACACATGGCACTTACGCTTCGTTCACTGCGTGGCGTCTCAGCCTTTGTTTTTCTTGGGCCAGCCGCCTATGGTCAGACCCAGACTCAGACCGAATGTATTGTAGCCCTTACGCGATATCTGACAGTAGGCGTTCAACCTGAGAAAATACAGAAATTCCACACCTATCTTAGGTATGAACGCACTTACAGTGCTGCTTGGAGGGTAAAAGCTCCAAGTCCCTACTTCCTGAACACTGGCAACTCCCACGCCTATTCCGGCAAATGGGTTGATTTTATGCCCCTGACGAAAATTATATGCCCCTGACAGGCCGCAGTTGATGGATCTGTTGTTGGGATTGCGATGGTTAAATTCCCACTCTGCGCAGTCGATTTGCACGAATACGCCTATGTCCCAGGGGCTGTTCTTAAAATTGTAGCGTATATCAAAGCCTATCCCCCCGCCTGGCTGAGCTTTGCCTCCGTGATAGGAGCCTAATGGATATGTCAGTCCGGCATGCACTTCTGCTTCCATGCGTGTTACAGGACGATGTGTCTTGGCCTGGATCATTGATGCGCATAGCAAGGCTGCTATAGCAGTATATAAGAATCGTGTCATAATGTCAGTTTCTTGGACGAATTATGCTATATCAGTTGTAAAGATATGCGTTTTGGTTATAAAATGCAACTATTTTTCCACTTAGCGATGTTTCGTGATTCTCGCTGCGATCCATTTCCCTTTATATTTGATGGCGCCAAATACACGGCCGGTATAGAGATCAACCCCATCGTCGGTATCTAACGTTATCATTTTCAATTTTAAAACTGAGCCGATGGAGAAATCAAGACGGAATGTTCCGGAAAACATCTTGAAGTGGAATCGTGAATTCATGCTTTTTACGTTATTGGCGCAATATTTGGATGGGCCGTGGACTACGAACGCCTCATTGCCGTTGACACTAAATAGTCCAATGTTATCAGCACTTTTTGCATTTTTTTTTGCCCAGTCCGAGGCTTTGTTATAAGCCCGTTTTGCGGCTGCTTTATATGCTTTGGCGAGATCTTTGGCCGTTATCGGACAATCGGTAAAAGGAATATAGAACAATTCTTTCTGCGACGTGCCAAATGGATTGTCCATGGATATAGTAGGATTTTGCCATGTAGGATGAGTGAATGTTTCCGGTGGGATCGGTTGAGGTTTAGTGTGTCGGATGGTGACTGTTTCCCACCCTTGAACCATCTTTTCGGCTTGTATGTTCCACCATATTCCGCAAACTCGTTTCTGCATTTTCAGAGAGGTGCCGATGGTCGCGTAAATCAAATAGTTCTGATCATAAAAATTTAACGTCAGTTTTTTATTGTCTGTAACCTTCTTTATGGCAGTTACGTTTTCTCCCCAGATACCAGACCATGTTTTATGAAACCAGTTGCCGTCAGTGTCATTTTTCCAATTTTCAGGTGAATAATATATGTCTCGGATATCGCTTGCCGGAATTTCCGAGAGATCCTTATAATCATCATCAGTTAAAATTGGCATTCCCCCACCATCGACAATGGTGACATCTCGAGTTGTAGTGAAATACAAAGGTTGAAATTCCACGTTGCTGCCAGGTATGACGGTAGGATGAGCCTGATTTGGGTCGTTGGGGGCAAATTCAAGTGTTGGGATCAGGTTCTTCAAAGAGTCTAGTTCTGATTGGTAACAAGCCAGAGTATAAGCTACGCCATTGGCAAAGTATCTCCCACTTGTATCTCTCGGTCTTTGTTGAGTAGCATTGCAAATCGTATATCTGCAATTATTGAATCTTCTGGACAGAATTCTAATTCGTCTTCATCGTTTCTTATCTCCTCAAGTTGGGCTTCGGTCAATGTCGACATGACTTTCTGGCGGTTTGCCTCAACAAGTGATACGAATATGGAATCTTCTGGCTTATCAAATGGAAGGAAATCCATTCCAGGCTTAACCCCGCTTGCGACCCGAGACATGGGTTCATCGGTGTATTCCAGTTGGGAGATTATATTTTTCAGTTCTTCTCGGGATGAAACTGCTACGCGAACTTTGCCTGTATTGGTCGTATTTATGGCTACAGGCGCTGTTGTTGCGTCAGTAGGAGGCGTCAGTTCGTCTTGACATGCCGTAATAATGGCAACTGAAAATGTAATGAGTGATAGATATTTGATTTTCATTGTGAATAAGGTAAAGTTTAGTATGTCATGTTTACAGATATATGGTTCCGACAAATACTTGGTCCTTATCGGTAGTGCAAACGATATTGTATTCGCCTGATAAATTCGAGGGTAGTTCTATGAGGGGATTTTCGATAGTTATTAACTCAGTCCATACTGAAACTTCATCATTCATTAACTCTACTGTCATAAAATTGGAGTTCGGGAGGAATGTGAAATCTATGTATCCATTGCAATAATGGCATTCTATAAGATATCGTGACGGCGCATTAGGCCTTTTATCACTTTTTTTTAGAATTTAAGAAGACGGTTGTGCTGTTATAGTTTTCACCGTTATCCGCCCAACTGGATGCAATACAGCAAAACGCAAATAGCGTCATAAATACTTTTTGAATTGTCATGATTGTAATTTTAATGAGATTTGGTCTGTTGCAAAAGTAGGGCTATGAAAAGGATTTGATTAAATATTCTTCTAAGTTTTATTTGGTTTTTGATTTGCAATACTGTACTGAATATCAGCTTGATGTCGACTTTGTGCTATGTTTATTTTGTGTTTGATTTTATGTAGAGCATAATATGCTGACAATTAGTAAAATAATGGTGGATGGAGGCTGTTTGAATCGTAATATCCTAAATGTCAATCTATTGGACGAAAAAGAACATGTACATTTCTTGTTTTTCTTGAGGTAAATACGTTGTTATAGATTTTGTCTACATGTTTCTCCAAAAGAACGATGCGTTCGCTTTGTATTGATAGATTTTCGAGAAGTGTTGTTACGGAATCGGCAATTTTCTGTTTGGCAGAATGTAGATTGTTGTATCGGAGTACTATTGAACATAAATCCTCAAGAAATGTGTATTTGGATGCGAGTATATATTTGATGGTAGCTATAGCTTCGGAATTTTTCGATTCGCTTTGGCTTAGAAGTTCTTGCAATTCTTCAGCAAAGAGAACTTTTGCTTCTATTTTTTTACGTTGCTTATCATACACATATATTCCACATATCAAGAGTGTGATTATTATGCAACTCGATGATATGATGATAAACCAAGTTTTGGTATAAGCTGATTGAAGCTGAATATGTGCTTTTTGCTTGTCTGCATCGAAGGTTTCTACCATTGAGCCGGTTAAATTTTGGTTGATACGTGTTTTGAATGTCAGGTTTGTCAGGCTATCTACTTTTTCAAATTCCAGTAGGGCGGCTTCATATAATGACAGTTTCTTTAATGTTTTATATTTGGCTATGTGATATCGACCATCTGTTGAGTCTGAAATCTCATTATATATCTGTATTGCCTTTTGTGGTTTATCGGTGGCTGCATATATCCATGCGAGATACAGCGAATCATTAACTTCGGCTAAGTTGCTTTGGCAAAGGGATTCTAATACATTTTGTCCTTGTGTTAAATCATGATTACCGATATGGGCGATACTGATTATTTGCTGAGCTGATGTATAAAGATATACATCATCATATATTTGAGCTGAATCTAAGGCTTGTTTCGATAGAGTGAGCGCTTTATCGTAGTTGCCTGCACTACAATATGCGCTTGCCAAATCCAATATAGAGTAATTTATATATGGTTGGCGCCTGCTTTGCATTATATTATTGTATTCTTCAGTTGCATAAATTATGGCTTCGGCTGTGTTGAATGATTCTTGATAGATGTCGGCGATGCCGCGTGCAGTCATACCTGTCCAAAACGGGTCGGATAATTCTTTCGCAAGTTCGTTAGCTTTGATAAAAGAGACTAAGGCTGATGGATGGTTCTGATTCAGGTATTGGGCTCGCCCTTTGTAGTTTAGTGCGATCATGCTTCGGCGCTTGTCGTTGTGGTCTGAGAAGTATTGTGCGGCGAAGCCGATCAGCTAATCGTCCGGTATCGGCTCGTGGTTTTTGTCTAATGCCTCGGTATACAACATTCCATACAGAGCTTTGTCCCTGTCATTTGTCAGTGAATTGCGGTCTATGGTCTGCAACATGGCCAATGCCGAGTCGGGATTGGATTCGATTATGGTTTCTATGTGTTGCAGATGCTCTGTATAAGGTGTGCTGGTGCATGACAGCAGAACGCACAATAATAGTGTTATATATAATGGCTGTCTCATAGAAGTACAAAAGTATGTAAAAATCGGCGAAGTCGAATGGGGACGTCATATTTCGCTATCGGGCGGATATACAAGAGTGTTGCTGCCGGATATAGGCATTTATCGTATTATTTTGTAGGTATGTAGTTAATTCTGTGAAAAAATATATTTACCTTTACAGCAAAATCTACTAAAATCAATACCAGTTCTAATTATGAGTAACAAGTCAAAACAATGGGGCGCGATCATCGTGATGTTTGCCCTGTTTGCTATGATTGCTTTCGTGACCAACCTGTGTTCTCCGATGGCAGTTATTGTTAAAAATCAGTTCGGCGCTACTAACCTGCAGTCGCAGATCGGCAATTACGGAAACTTTATAGCATATCTGATAATGGGTATCCCGACCGGTATGCTTCTGAAAAAGATCGGCTACAAGCGCACCGCGCTTCTTGCCCTTATAGTCGGTCTCGTGGCCGTATTTATCCAGTATATGAGCGGATGGGAAAGCATGCAGGGCTGTGCTTTTTGGGTGTATCTGACCGGTGCGTTCATCGGCGGACTTTGTATGTGTATGCTCAACACTGTGGTCAATCCAATGCTCAACATACTCGGTGGCGGCGGCGACAAGGGCAACCAGCTCCTCCAGATCGGCGGTGTGTTCAACAGTGCTGCCGCTGTGGCTGTCTACATCATCATGGGCGCTCTTATCGCTGATGCTACGAAAGCTACTGTCAGCGATGCTACACCGGCACTGTTCATCGCAATGGGTATATTCGCCATCGCATTTGTTGTAATACTTTTCACAAAGATAGACGAACCGGAACGCGCCGATCTCAAGAAGATCGAGGAGAAGGAACATGCCAAAGCGGCTCCTGCCGGACAGAAGGACAAATACAGCGCTTTCTCGTTCCGTCACTTCCGTCTCGGTATTCTCGCCATCTTCCTTTACATGGGCGTTGAGGTCGGTACACCGACCTATATCCTCCAGTACCTCACAGCCGCTCCCGACGCAGTGACTCCCGGTCTGGGCATGGATGCGGGCATAGTAGGTCTAATAGTGGCCGTGTACTGGCTGATGATGCTTGTGGGCCGCTTCGTGGGCGGTATGATCGGCGGCAAGGTTTCATCCCGCAAGATGATCACCGTAGTGTCGATATCCAGCATGGCTCTGATTCTGTTCGGTATGTTCGCACCTGCCGGTATCACGGTCAATGTGCCCGGTATCGACTGGGCCAAGCTCTCTGTGATCTGGGCTGAGGTTCCTGTCGGTATCTTTGCGTTCATACTCGTAGGTCTCTGCACTTCGGTTATGTGGGGCGGTATATTCAACATGGCTGTAGAAGGTCTCGGCAAATACACCGCCATTGCGTCAGGCGCGTTCATGACCATGGTGTTCGGCTGTGCCGTGATGGTTGCTATCCAGGCCTGGGTAGCCGATATCACCGGAAGCTATATGATAAGCTACTTCGTGCCTCTGGCATGTGCGGCCTACATCCTGTATTACGCGCTTCTCGGCTCGAAGAATGTCAATACCGACATACCTGTTGCCGGAGAATAAATCCATCGTCTGAAACGATAGAGTCACGATATACCGGTTGCGGCAGTCCTTACAAGGGGTTGCCGCAACTCTTTTATGGCGCGAGGGGCTATATATTTGCACACATTGTCGCTTTTGACTACATTTGCGTTATAAAAATCCACATCGTTGACTATGGACAAAAAGATAATGGACTCGGCTGCCGATAATATTCGGGTATTGGCGGCTTCTATGGTAGAGAAAGCGAAGTCCGGCCATCCCGGTGGCGCTATGGGCGGTGCAGACTTTGTCAATGTGCTGTACTCGAATTTTCTCGTGACAGATCCTGACGATCCTACATGGTTCGCCCGCGACCGGTTCTTCCTTGATCCGGGCCACATGTCGCCTATGCTCTATGCCGTACTGGCTCTGACCGGAAAATATACGATAGAGGAGCTGCAGCAGTTCCGCCAGTGGGGAAGTGTGACCCCCGGCCATCCCGAACTTGATCCCACCCGCGGAATCGAGAATACATCAGGTCCGCTCGGCCAGGGTCATACCATGGCTGTCGGTGCTGCCATTGCCGAACGTTTCTTCGCTGCCCGCTTCGGAGAGGTCTGGGCGCACAAGACATTCGCATTCATCAGCGACGGTGGTATTCAGGAAGAGATCTCCCAGGGCGCCGGCCGTATAGCCGGTTATCTCGGACTCAGCAACCTGATCATGTTCTACGATGCCAACAAAGTGCAGTTGTCGACCGATGTAGACGCTGTCGACAATGAAGACTATGCAGCCAAATACCGTGCATGGCACTGGCATGTGATCGAGGTAGACGGCACATCGGCTACCGAGATCGCCGACGCACTGCAGAGAGCTGTCGCCGAAAAAGAAAAACCGGTGCTGATAATCGGTCATACGGTTATGGGACGCGGATGCGTCACTGCCACCGGCGAGAACTTCGAGGGGCAGTGCAGCACCCATGGTCAGCCGCTGAGCAAGAGCGGTGCCGATGTGGCCAAAACCATAGCTAATCTCGGTGGGGATCCGGAGAATCCGTGGATCATCCGCGATGAGGTGAAAGCCCTTTATTCCGCACGCAATGAGGAACTGCGCGCAATCGTGGCCAAACGTCATGCCGCAGAGGCTGAATGGCGTAAGGCCAATCCGGATCTTGCCGCCAAGCTCGACAGCTATATCGAAGGGCGTCTTCCTGAGATAGACTGGGCTTCGATCGCCCATAAGGCGGATGTCGCCACACGTACATCCTCGGCCGATGTATTGTCTGTGCTCGGCGAGAAAGTCGGCAACATGATAGTATCGAGCGCCGATCTTGCCAACAGCGACAAGACCGACGCATTTCTCAAGAAGACAGGAGCTCTTACTCACGGCGATTTCTCAGGAGCGTTTCTCCACGCCGGGGTCTCTGAGCTGACCATGGCTTCGGTCATGAACGGTATAGTGCTTCACGGCGGCATGTATGCCGCATGCGGTACCTTCTTCGTATTTTCCGATTATATGAAGCCGGCAGTGCGCATGGCCGCGCTTATGGAACTTCCCGTCAAATATGTGTGGACTCACGACGCATTCCGGGTAGGCGAGGACGGAGCCACCCATCAGCCTGTGGAGCAGGAAGCCCAGATACGTCTGCTCGAGGAGCTGCATACCGCATCCGGACATCCGTCCATGCTTGTGTTCCGTCCGGCCGACAGCGCCGAGACCACATGGGCATGGGAGATAGCCATGGCCAACCGCCAGAGCCCTACAGGCCTGATCCTGTCGCGTCAGGATGTGAAAGATCTGCCTTCTGCCTCGGGAAACCGTTATGCCGATGCCGAAGGTACCCGGCGAGGCGGTTATGTGGTGGTTGATTCCGCCAATCCTCAGGTGATCCTCGTCGGCAACGGATCCGAAGTATCGCTGCTCTGCGATGTCGCCGCCATGCTCGAGGCTGACGGAATAGGCGCCCGTGTGGTATCTGTGCCTTCTCTCGGTCTTTTCGACCTTCAGGATGAGGCATACCGTCGCTCCGTTATCCCTGCTGGAATACCGGTGTTCGGTCTTACGGCAGGACTACCCTCCACGCTTCGCAGTGTAGTAGGCGCACAGGGTTATGTATATGGCCTTTGCCACTTCGGCGCGTCCGCCCCTTACAAAGTGCTTGACGAGAAATTCGGATATACTCCCGACAATATCTACGGTTGCGTACGCCGCTATATAGGTGCGTAAGCATCGTTCGGCAATACATGATATAGACCGGAGCCTGCATGGATCGTCCATGCAGGCTCCGGTTTTCAATTTGAGTGTGTTTCCCTGATCTCCGGATGCGTAGCTTCCATACGCATGACGGGACTCTGGCAGAGTCGACCGGCTGATTACGATCATGCCGGAGACCGGACTCATAGTCATTAAATCTGTCATTTTGTCTTGATCGTATAACACTCCGCATCCATGCAAAGTTGCCGCCGTATAGTTAAAACATATAAATGTCACCATTTTGAAGATGAGTGTTGTCGCAGGGCGGCTACGTCTTTGGGCGGTGCTGATTTGAATTGTTGGTGGGGATTCGGGGATTTTGGCTACCTTTGTGTTGATTACCGTAAAATGTAGGATTGTCATGCAGAAAGATAAAGTTTGTACGCCGCTGATAGGAATGACTCTGGAGCAGCTGCGTGTAGTCGCATCGGAGTGCGGTCTCCCTTCGTTTGCTGCCAAGCAGATTGCCAGGTGGCTGTATGTGAAGCGTGTGACCGATATCGATGCGATGACTGATCTGTCGCTCCGCGGACGCGAGTCGCTGAAATCCTGTTATATCGTGGGGCGCGAGGCTCCCAAAGCTGAGGCGGCATCGGCCGACGGTACGGTTAAGTATCTGTTTGAGGGTATGGGCGGACGTGATATCGAGGCTGTGTTCATACCGGACCGCGACAGGGCTACGCTATGCGTTTCGTCGCAGGCCGGATGCCGTATGGAATGTACGTTCTGCATGACAGGCCGTCAGGGATTTCACGGAAGCCTGCCGGCATCGGCGATAATCAATCAGGTCCTGTCCATACCGCGGTCTGAGGATCTGACCAATATCGTGTTTATGGGAATGGGTGAGCCGCTTGACAATATGGAGGCTCTGCTTCCTGCTATAGAGGTTCTTACCGCTCCGTGGGGGCTGGCCTGGAGTCCGAAGCGTATCACAGTGTCGTCGATAGGCCATCTGAAGCATCTGCGCGAACTGCTGGATCGTACCAAGGTGCATGTGGCCATAAGCCTTCACTCTCCGTTTGCATCGGAGCGCGAGGGGCTGATGCCTGTGGAGAAGGCGTTTCCGATGCGTGATGTGGTGGCTTTGTTGCGTCAGTATGACTTTTCACACCAGCGCAGGCTTTCGTTCGAGTATATAATATGGCGCGGTGTCAATGACGATATACGTCATGCCGATGCATTGGCTTGTCTACTCCGTGGGCTTGACTGCCGTGTGAACCTGATCCGTTTCCATGCCATCCCCGACAGTCCATTGCGTCCGGTACCAGAGCATTCCATGATAGCGTTCCGCGACCGGCTGAACGAGGCCGGCATCACGGCAACCATACGCGCGTCGCGCGGCGAGGATATACAAGCCGCCTGCGGTATGCTTGCCGGAAAGGCCAGACCGCAGGCGGAATAAGATGGGGCTGCTATAATTATTTCAGACGTCCGAGGGCTTCGCCGATGCGGCGCATAGCCTCGCGGATAGTATCGTCGGCAGTGGCATAGCTCAGGCGTATGTAGCCGGGGACGCAGAATGCCTCGCCGTCGACTGTAGCCACGTGTGCTTCCTCGAGCAGATACATGGCCAGATCGCCGGCATTGCTGATGGTGCGGTTGCCGTAGCTTTTGCCGAAATAAGCGCTGACTTCGGGAAACAGGTAGAAGGCGCCTTGGGGAACATTGACTTTCAGTCCCGGTATTTCGCGTGCGAGGCTTACCACCAGGTCGCGCCGGCGCTGGAATGCCACGCGCATCTCCTCGACACATTCCTGCGGGCCAGTATAGGCGGCTTCTGCTGCTTTCTGGGCTATCGACGAAGGGTTGGAGCTATACTGGCTCTGCAGTTTGTTGCAGGCCTTGGCTATGTCGGCGGGTGCGGCAGCGAAGCCGATGCGCCATCCGGTCATGGCGTATGCCTTGGACACACCGTTGATCACGACCACGCGGTCGGCAAGCTCGGGGAATGATGCGAGCGAAGTGAAACTGCCGGTGAAGTTGATATGTTCGTAGATCTCGTCGGATAGCACTATGATCTCAGGATATCGGGCGAGTACATCGACCAGCGCCTGAAGTTCGTCGCGTGAATATACGCTTCCGGTGGGGTTGCTCGGAGAGCAGAGGAGCACCATGCGAGTGCGCGGGGTGATTGCAGCTTCGAGCTGTGCCGGCGTGATCTTGAAATCCTGTTCGATGGTGGCTGGCACGAGCACGTTGGTGCCTTCGGCGAGTTTTACCATCTCCACGTAGCTGACCCATGCGGGTGTCGGTATTATCACTTCGTCGCCGGGATTGATGACTGACAGGATTACATTGCACAGCGACTGCTTGGCGCCGTTCGACACTACTATCTGCGACGGGTCGAAGTCTACGCCGTTCTCATTGCGCAGTTTGTCGGCAATGGCCTTTCGGAGCGAGAGATAGCCGGCAACCGGAGTGTAGAATGTATAGTTGTCGTCAATGGCGTGTTTTGCGGCCTCTTTTATGAAGCCCGGTGTGTTGAAATCGGGTTCGCCTACCGACAGATTGATCACATCGACCCCTTGGGCCTTTAGTTCGGCGCTCTTCTGCGACATGGCCAGTGTGGCTGATGGCGAGAGCGACTGTACGCGTGTGGAAATGCGATTTGCCATTTTAATAATTGTATGCAATAAGGATGAAACAGGCTTTAAAGCCATGCAAAGATAATGAATAAAACTCAAAATTGAGTAACTTTGCGCCAATGGCAACTACCGATTATACAGTACGTAAGGCCCGACATGTCACATGGGTGGGATTCTGGGTCAATGCCGCTCTCGGGATCGGCAAGATCGCAGCCGGCATAGCGGGGCGTTCGGGAGCGATGATCGCTGACGGCGTACATTCGCTGAGCGACTTCGTGACCGATGTCATCGTGCTGGTATTCGTGTCGTTGTCACGTAGGCGGGACGATGCCGGCCATCAGTACGGGCATGGGAAGTATGAGACTTTCGCTACGATGCTGATCTCGCTGGTTCTGATGGCTGCCGGTGTGATGCTGTTTGCCGATGGTGCCGGAAAAGTGTGGTCTACGCTTCACGGAGGAGAGCTTCCGAGACCGGGCTGGATCGCTTTTGCCGCGGCTGTCGTCTCGGTGGTCGCCAAAGAGTGGCTGTTCGCGTATACCAGAAAGTGGGGTGAGCGCATATCGTCGGCTGCTGTGGTAGCCAATGCCTGGCATCACAGGAGCGATGCGCTTTCGTCGCTTGCCACACTTGCGGGTGTTGGCGGCGCGATGTTTCTGGGTCCCGGCTGGCGGATTCTCGATCCTGTGGCGGCTATGCTGGTAAGTGTGTTCGTGGTTCTTGTCTCGTTCAGGATCGGCATGCCCTCTGTCAGGGAACTGCTTGAGGTGTCTCTGCCCGCAGAGATGTGTTCGGGAATATGGTCGGTAATACGTGGTACGTCCGGAGTCAAGGCGTTTCATCACTTCCGTTCGCGCCGTAACGGTAGCCGCATCATAGTCGATGTGCATATCAAAGTGGATCCTTCCATCAGTGTGGTCGAGGGTCATGATATAGCCGATGCCGTGGAGCGTCGTCTGCGCGATGCTTACGGAAATGAAATGATAGTCAACATCCATGTCGAACCGTACCGGGGGGAGCCGATCGATCCTACCGGAGCCTGTATAGACTGACGCCTGATATGGAGACGGTTTGCGGAATATTATGTCGTATGTCTGTGGCGGTGGCGCTTATGCTGCTGTATGTCCAGCCTGTATCTGCCATAGGGTATCATTTCGTGGAGAACTACAGCGCGGATGATCCCGGCAACGGAGGGCAGACATGGAGCATAGACATGTACGATGACGACTGGGTATATTTCGCCAACAAGGACGGAGTGCTGCAATACGATGGCAATTCATGGCGCGTGTTTTCGCTCAACAACGGTCATGATGCCCGCGCGCTGTGGATAGACCGGGATGAGGAGAGGGTATATGTGGCCGGCATAAATGAGTTCGGATTCCTGTCGCCCGATGTCACCGGCGCCATGCGGTACAGCTGTCTGAGCGATTCGTTAGGTGACGACAAGAATATCGGCAACATGTGGGGTATATACAAGTCGGCCGGCGAGCTGGTAATACAGGCTGATTACAATGTGATGCGCTATGGTCTGGACAACCGTCGTATGCGTATTATCCCATCGGATGTCAAACTCGACTGTTCGGCGTGGAGCGACGGCATACTCTATATCGGAACCGAGGCCGGAATGAAACTGCTCGCCGGCAACAGTATAATCGCAGCTCCCGGAGCCGAATCCCTTGCGGGGGAGCGCATACGGACGATATTGCCTTACGGTGACGGTGTGATAGTCGCTACCGCCTCGTCGGGACTGTGGTTCTATTCCGATGGAAGACTGACCGAATTCTCTACCGGATGCGATGAGGCGATACGTTCAGCCGAATTGTTTACAGCGGCGGTCTCTGACAGCCGTCTGGCGATAGGCACTATACTCGGAGGTGTGATACTGATCGATCTTGCCGACGGCAGCTACGAGGTGTATGACGAAGAACGCGGTCTTCAGAACAATACTGTGCTTTCGCTGAATTTCGACAGCCGCGGCAATCTGTGGGTAGGTCTGGATTACGGAATAAACCGCATCTTGCTTGACCATCGTACCACGACATTGCGTGCGAGCCAGAAGTCGATAGGCCGCGGTTATGCCATAGCCGAACATGACGGATGCCTGTATCTTGGAACCAACCGGGGCCTTTATGTAGCGGATGTCCGCTATCCTGACAGCACGTTAAGACCAGTGGCCGGAGTAAGCGGTCAGGTGTGGGATCTGAAAGAATATTCAGGGCGCCTGCTCTGCATGCATGACCGCGGACTGTTCGAGATCGACGGCTGCAGGAGCCATAGGGTGGGACAGAATATGGGTACATGGACAATCCGCAAGCGCACCGCCGATCCGTCGGGATTATGGGTGGGTACATATACAGGCATATATGCCATACACGATACCGGAACCTCTCTGACAGATGCCGGTTCGGTAAATCCGGCATACAGCAGTTTCTATGCTTTCGTAGAAGACAGCCGCGGATATCTGTGGGCCTACG
This sequence comes from uncultured Porphyromonadaceae bacterium, assembly GCA_948467675.1. Taxonomy (GTDB): domain Bacteria; phylum Bacteroidota; class Bacteroidia; order Bacteroidales; family Muribaculaceae; genus CAOKFI01. The sequence goes on along the minus strand of CAOKFI010000003.1, from coordinate 29,209 downwards.
ATGACATAAGGGGAATTGCCAGAATGATAATCGATCCGGAGACACTGGAAGTGGGTTCGGTAGCATATTACGATACCGGGCGCGGTTTTCCTGCGACTTCGCAGGCTGCCGTAGCCGAGATCGGCGATGACATATATTTTGCTACAGACAAGGGTATATACCGTTACGATGCGCAGGCGGATTCGATTGTAGCGTCCGACCGTCTGAACAGTCTGTTGGGTTGTGACCGCAGCGGATGTCTGTGGCTCGAATGTCGCGGCGACCATCTCTTCGCAATGACAGGACGCGAGCTTATGCGTCTTTGCGTGCATCCGGATACTGTTGTGGACAGGATACCCATATACTCGTTGAGCGATAAGCCCATGAAAATAGCCGAGCGTCTATATTTTCTGGATGATTCTACGGTGGTGATTCCTGATTACAAGGGATTTACCATCTATAATTTCACCCATGACATGGCAGACCGCGGCCAGGTGGGTCCAGTGGGCCGGATCAATGAACTGCGCCTGTCGTCATCGCCTGATTCCGTGTTGTATACAAGCAATTTTCTTGACCGGCGCAATCCTGTTGAGCTACCGTATATCGACAACTCGATATGTATCTCTTACGGGGTGTCAAATCCGGAGGCGCACAGTGTGGTAGCCTATCGTTACAGGCTGTCGGGCAGGGGATGGAGCGAGCCTACGCTGGCTACTGTCAAGGAATATACCGATCTTATGGAGGGTACTTATACGTTTGAGGTCGTGGCGGAAATGAGCGACGGATCCACGATAGGCGACCGTATCGAGTTCAAAGTGCTGCCTCCATGGTACCGCAGCAGTGCGTTCATAGCCGTATATATGCTGCTGGTGCTCGGGCTGATAGCCGTAGGTTATCTGGTGTACCGGAAACGTATGATCCGTCTGGAGCGTGCCATCACCGCCGAGGGGGAACAGAAACGGCTGTCGCAGCAGACCGTGTTCGAGCAAGAGATGCAGCAGAAAGAGTCGGAGATCGAGGAGATGCGCCGTCAGAAGATGCAGAGCGAGCTTGACCATAAGTCGCAGGAGGTCGTAAATCTGCTGCTGACGCTGTCGCGCAGCCGTGAGACTATGCTTGGTCTTAAAGAAGAACTGTTCCGTCTGTCGCAGGCTGTAGGCGGTAATCCTGAGGCCAGGAAGATCATTACTCTGCTCCATGGCAAGATCAATGCCAATATGGAGTCGGATTCCATTATGGAGCGCATCGAGAAGGAGTTCGATATAGTCAATGACGGGATGATAAAGAAACTCCGCAAGACATATCCGAGCCTTTCGTCAAACGAAGTGCTTATGTGTGCTTATCTCCGCATGAATCTTTCGTCGAAGGAGATCGCGCCTCTTCTGAATCTCTCTCTGCGTGGTGTCGAGACCATGCGATACCGGTTGCGCAAGAAATTCGGACTCGACAGGGATGTGTCGATCACAGATTTTATAATGAGCCTGTGAAAAAGTGAAAGAATTTGAATTTCAAGAAGTGTGAAGTATTGGATACAGATATATTTCCGTTGTGAATAAACGGATTATATATTTGTTACGTAGTTTTGACGTAGCGCTATTATCCGCGTTGACGTATTTGTGCAGGGGCTATATATTAGGTGGCGACGGGTTGGCCACGCTATTTTTGCCGCTGCAATATCATTGTCGGATACACAGAAATGTCCCGGCCTTAGATCAGAATACTCATCACACTTAATAAAATATACCATGTTGAAAATACCACTTTCTTTTATCCCGTGGATCTGCCTGGCTCTGGTTGCATGCGGCAATTCATCGGACGAACCCAAGCAAGAACCGACTGCTACGACAATCTCGGTCACCCCTGAGGCTTTGACTGTATCCGATGCCGCGGGGACATCAACACTCAAGATCTTAGCAAATGCCGATTGGTCGATTACATCCGATGCCGACTGGTGTACAGTATTCCCTTCGGGAGGCGTTAAGAACCAGACCGTAGAGATTTCATTGAAATACGGAGCCAACAAGGATCTTGGCAGCCGTACGGCGTTGCTGACCGTAGCCGCCTCAGACGGAACCAAGAAAAATTTGTCTCTGACTCAGACTCATGCTGCAAGCGTGCAGCTGAGCGCGACATCGTTTACCGTGGGTGCACAGGGCGGCGATATGAAAGTGACAATAGTGTCTAATACCGCCTGGACTATTACGGGTGGCGACGGCTGGTGTGCGGCAAGCCCGGCATCGGGAGCCGCCGGAGAGACTGCTGTTGTGCTCTCGGCTGCGGAGAATACCGGAGCCGCCACGCGTACGACAAGTCTGACCGTGGCATACGATGGCGGTTCGCAGCCGATGACTGTTACCCAGCTCAGCGATGTTGTAAATACCCCTGCTGGTTATTCTCTGGTATGGAGCGACGAGTTCAACGACATGTCGCGTGACATGCCCGATGAAAGCCAATGGTGGTACGAGGTCTGGAACCCCGGATATGTGAACAATGAGCTGCAGCGGTATGTAGCCGGCAAACAGGGCAATCATGTCACCGCCGAGCAAGCCGGCGGATTACTCCGGATACATGCCATAAAGGTAGGCAACGAAGTGATATCGGCACGTATCAATACCCGCGAGAGCTGGCAGTACGGCTATTTCGAGGCACGTCTGCGCCTTCCGAAAGGGAAAGGCACATGGCCGGCGTTCTGGATGATGCCCAAACAGGATTCGGCATGGCCGGCATGCGGCGAGATCGATATCATGGAGGAAGTAGGATACAATCCCAACTATACATCGTCGAGCATACATTGCACAGCCTACAACCATACGATAGGCACCCAGAAGACCGCCGAGCGTCTGACTGCCGGCGCCCAGGACGAGTTCCATGTCTATGCCCTCGAATGGACTCCCGACTATATCCGCACCTATGTGGACGGACGTCAGCTGTTCAACTTCCCCAACGATCATCAGGGCAACAATGACACATGGCCTTTCGACAAGCCGTTCTATCTCAAGCTCAATCTGGCGTGGGGCGGCGACTGGGGTGGCGCCCAGGGCGTAGACGAGAGCTGTCTGCCCGCTACCTACGAGATCGATTACGTACGTGTGTTCAAGAAAAACTGACAGATACATAACCAATTATTTAGAAATAACCATGAAATTTAAGATGACAATGCATCCGGCTCTGGCCGTGTGTGCCGCCGGTATGCTGCTTGTGTCATGCGGATCAGGCCACGACAGCGGTACCCCGCTTTACAAAGATCCGTCACAGCCGGTGGAGAAGCGTGTCGACGATCTTCTGAGCCGGATGACTCTCGATGAGAAGATAGGCCAGCTCAACCAGCGCAGCAGCTGGGGCGGAGAAAGTGCCACCGGCTATTTCTCAAAAGAGATAGAGGCCGGAAACATAGGCTCGCTGCTTAATGTGGATCCTGTATCGGCCGATTCGCTTCAGCGTGTGGCTGTAGAGAAATCGCGTCTCGGCATACCGGTTCTGCTGTCGCGCGATGTGATACACGGTTACCGTACCATCTTCCCGATACCGTTAGGACAGGCTGCCACGTTCGATACCGCACTCGTGGCTCAGGGTGCCCGCATAGCCGCTGTCGAGGCATCGGCCGACGGTATACGCTGGACATTTTCCCCGATGATCGACATAAGCCGTGATGCCCGCTGGGGCCGCATAGCCGAGAGTTTCGGCGAGGATGTGTGGCTTACCCGTCAGATGGGACGTGCGATGGTGCGCGGATATCAGGGTGATGCCGGCAATGATTCTACTTCGATGGCGGCATGCGCCAAGCATTTTGTAGGTTACGGAGCGTCGGAGAGCGGCCGCGACTACAATTCGACGTTTATACCCGAACGTCAGCTCCGGGAAGTGTATCTCGCACCATTCGAGGATGTATGCCGCGAAGGCGCCATGACCTACATGTCGTCGTTTAACGATAACGACGGTATACCCGCTTCAGGCAACCGTCATGTGCTGACCGATATACTCCGTGGCGAGTGGGGATTCGACGGATTCGTGGTCAGCGACTGGGCAAGTGTGGCCGAGATGATAAACCACGGATATTGCGCAGACCGCAAGGATGCCGCCAGAACCGGATTCAATGCAGGTGTGGACATGGAGATGGAAAGCGGCACATATATCGAGAATATGAAGGCTCTGATCGACGAAGGTGCGGTGAAAATGGACGATATAGACAGATCGGTGGCATCGGTATTGCGGATTAAGTTCCTACTTGGACTGTTCGACAATCCTTACATCACGACTCCGCAAGATGTGCTGTATGCTCCCGAGCATCTTGCCGCCGCCCGGCAAGCGGCAGCCGAGAGCGCTATCCTGCTGAAAAACGCGGATGAAACTCTGCCGTTGAAAGAGGGTATGACCATATTGCTTACCGGCCCGATGGCAGACGCGCCCCACGATCAGATGGGTACATGGGTATTTGACGGACAGAAAGATCATACGGTGACATTGCTCGATGCCTTTAAGGATCAGTGGGGCGGCCGTGTTAAGGTGATATATGAGCCCGGACTGGCCTATAGCCGCGACACAGAGACTTCCGGAATAGACTGTGCTGTAGCCGCAGCCCGCGGAGCCGACGCTATAGTGGCTGTAGTAGGCGAGGAAGCCATCCTTTCAGGCGAGGCTCATTCCATGGCCGATCTGAATCTGGTAGGCGCGCAGTCCGAACTGATCGGCCGTCTGGCCAAGACAGGAAAGCCGCTCGTGACAGTGGTTATGGCCGGTCGTCCTCTTACGATAGGCAAAGAGGTCGAGGAGTCTGACGCTGTGCTTTATTCATTCCATCCCGGAACTATGGGAGGCCCTGCTCTGGCCGACATTCTCATGGGTGAGATATCGCCTTCTGGCCGTACTCCTGTGACTTTCGCCAAAACCGTAGGACAGTTGCCGATGTATTACAGCCATAAGAATACCGGGCGTCCGGCCGCCGGTACCGAGGTGCTGATCGACGATATCGAGCTCGAGGCCGGACAGACATCTCTCGGGTGTACGAGTTTCTGGCTCGATGCAGGTTTCGGCCCGCTGTTTCCGTTCGGCTACGGTCTGACTTACGGTGACTTCAGATATTCGAATGTGAAAACCGACAAGAATGCCTACGGCAAGGATGACACTATTCATGCGAGTGCAGTGCTGACCAACAGCGGCAAGCGTGAGGCTACGGAGGTCGTACAGCTCTATGTGCGCGATCTGGTAGGCTCGGTTACCCGTCCGGTCAAGGAACTCAAGGAATTCAGGCGTGTCACTCTCGCTCCCGGTGAGTCGGTGACCGTAGATTTCGATCTGCCTGTTTCGGAACTCGCGTTCTACGGTCAGGATATGCAGCGTAATGTCGAGGCTGGAGAATTCACCCTCGGCATAGGTCCCGACAGCGATACCGAGCTCTCGTGCAGTTTCACAGTCAAGTAAAGACTCTAATCTTAAATAATTACCAAAAAACAATCGCAACATGAAAAAAATGACATTATTCCTCATCGGTCTGTTGACGGCGATGACAGCTCTGGCACAGGATGTCAGGGTGGTCGGAACCGTGACGAGCGCGCAGGACAACGAACCGCTTCCCGGCGCATCGGTGCTGGTGAAGGGCACGCAGTTGGGCGAGAGCACCGACCTTGACGGCCGGTTCTCTATCAAGGCGCCTGTAGGCGGCACCTTGATAGTAAGTTATATAGGCTTCCTCCCAAAGGAGATTACCGTAAAGGCTGACATGACCGATCTCAACATCGTACTTTCTGAAAATTCACAGACTCTTGACGATGTGGTCGTAGTCGGTTACGGAGTTCAGAAGAAGAGCGTTGTGACAGCATCTATCGCGCGTATATCGTCGGACGATCTGGGTCAGGTGAATCCGGTGCGTGTCGATGACGCACTGAAAGGACTTGCCGCAGGTATCAACGTCACATCTAACAACGGACAGCCCGGCGCAGGATCTACGATCCGTGTGCGCGGTATAGGTACGATCAACAATTCCGATCCTCTTTATATCGTTGACGGAATGCCTGTCGATGACGGCATAGGCTTCCTCGATCCCAACGATATAGCCAGTATAGAGGTGCTGAAAGATGCGGCATCGGGAGCTGTGTACGGTGCGCGTGCTGCCAACGGTGTGATTCTCGTGACGACCAAAAAGGGCGGCGGCGAGCGTGTGAGCGTGAACTACAACTTCAGCTACGGATGGCAGAACCCCTGGCGCAAACGCAGTGTGCTCAATGCCACTGAATATGCCGTGATGATGAATGAGATGCAGCTCAACAACGGATCGGCACCGATCTATTCGGATCCTTATTCATTCGGTGCCGGAACCGACTGGCAGGATCTGGTGTTCGACAAGAACGCACCGGTCATGAACCATCAGCTGAGCATCAGCGGATCTTCGCAGAAGGTCGATTACTATTTCTCGGCATCTTATTTCACCCAGGACGGTATCATAGGCGGCAGCATGGACCGCTCGAACTACGACCGTCTGAGCATACGCAGCAACAACATCGCGCATCTGTTTGATGTGACCAAGGAGCGCAGCTGGCTGAGCAAGCTCGATTTCACATCGAACATGACTTTCACTCATGAAAATTCACGCGGTATCGATACCAACTCGGAGTTCGGATCGATTCTCGGCAGTGCTGTGGCTCTGTCGCCGATACTGACACCGTATTACAACACACCCGAGGAGGAGGCTGCCGCATTGAAGCAGTACGGCAAGATCGAAGGGTTTACCCCTGTGTACAGCCCTGACGGCCGTCTGTACACGATTCCTGGTAGCGCCTACAACGAGATGGCCAATCCGCTGGCCCGTATGTCGCTTCCAAATGCGAAGAACTGGACTGATAAACTTTATGGAAACTGGAGCGCCGAGCTGACTATATGGGATACCCTGAAGTTCCGCAGCAATTTCGGCCTTGAGCTGGCATGGTACGGCGATGACGGATGGACTCCCAAATACTGGCTCAACACAGCCGGCCATCAGGCTACTTTTTCGAGTGTATATTCCAATATGAACAAGCGCACCAACTGGCAGATCGAGAATACGCTGTATTGGGATCGCCATTTCGGACAGCATTATGTATCGGTACTTCTCGGCCAGTCAGCATCGAAGGCCACAGGCCGTTCGCTCGGCGCATCCGGTCAGGATATGCTCATGGAAAGCGACGACAAGGCCAGCATCGACGCTACCACCGGAACTCAGGCCGACGGCAAACGCGGCGGTTCGGGCGGTGTCTGGAATCCCCACACTCTCTCATCGCTTTTCGGACGTGTGAGCTACAACTTCGACGAACGCTATATGCTTCAGTTCATCATGCGTCGCGACGGCAGCTCCAATTTCGGTGCCAACAAGCGTTACGGTACATTCCCCTCTGTATCGGTGGGATGGAACGTGACAAACGAGCCCCTTCTCCGCGACAAACTTCCCACATGGTTCAACAATACCAAAGTGCGCTTCTCATGGGGCCGCAACGGTAACGAGAATATCGGATCGTTCGGATACATATCACTGACTGCGACCGGCAACAACTATCCTTTCGGCGCCGGTGCCGGACAGGCTATCGTACCAGGTGTAAAACCGGCTCAGATTGTCAATGCCGATCTGCATTGGGAGGAGTCGGAGCAGACCGACGTAGGTATCGACTTCGCGCTGCTCAACAATTCTCTGACATTCACAGTTGACTATTTCTACAAGAAAACCAAGGGTATGCTCATCCAGATGCCGCTCGCCGGTTTCGTAGGCGAGGTAGCGCCGATGGGCAACGTAGGCACAATGTCGAACCGCGGTGTCGAGTTCGAGCTCGGCTACCGGTGGAAAGTGGGCGACTGGAACTTCCGTGTGACCGGCAATGCATCGTGGCTGCAGAACCGACTTATCAATCTTGGCAACGCTTCCGGTTTCCGTACTGTGGAATCGGTTCAGGGCCTCGGCGAGATCGTGCGCGGAACCAACGGCATGCCTTACCCGTATTTCTATGGCTATCAGACGGCCGGCGTGTTCCAGAACTACGACGAAATACGTTCTTATGTCAACGCTGACGGCGAGATGATACAGCCTAACGCGGTTCCTGGCGATGTGCGCTGGGTCGACCGCAACGGCGACGGCAAGATCGACGGCGACGACCAGGGTATGATCGGCTGCGGTACTCCTGACTGGACATACGGTTTCAGCATCAATGTGCAGTGGAAAGGTTTCGATCTGTCGGCAGTATGCCAGGGCACAGCCGGCAACGATATCTACGATGCTTCGCGCCGTAACGATATCACATCGGCCAACCTACCGCGCTGGATGCTTAACCGCTGGACCGGAGAGGGAACATCTGACCGCTATCCGCGGGTATCGGCCAACGACCAGACCAACTGGGCGCGTTCGAGCGATCTGTATATCACCGACGGTTCTTACTTCCGCCTGAAGAACATCACTCTCGGCTATACGCTGCCTTCGAAACTTACCCGGAAGTTCTTCGTGCAGAATCTGCGTGTGTTCGTGATGGGCGAGAATCTGTTGACCGCCACCAAGTATGCCGGTTTTGATCCGGAGGTGACCAACGGTTCCTCACTCGGTGTAGACCGCGGAGTATATCCCCAGTCCAAAGTATGGACCATAGGTTGTAACGTCAGTTTCTAATCCCCTTAAAACTAATAGACCAAAATGAAAAAATATATCATACCGATCTGCTCGGCTCTGATGCTCGGAACATCGTCATGCAGCGAAAGTTTCCTCGATCTGAATCCGCCGACCCAGATCCCGACCAACGAATACTATGTGTCGAAGGCTCACATGCAGGAGTTGCTTGTGAGCGCCTATACTCCTCTGATCTATTTCGACTGGGGTCAGAATGAGTACAATCCTCTCAATGTGATGTCGGACATCATGGCCGACGATATGTATTGTGGCGGTTCGTCGGCCACCGACAATGAGAACTGGCATCTTATGGCCAACTACTCAGCCACTCCTGTCAAGGTTATCGCCGGTCTGTGGACCTCGAGCTACAATGGTGTGCGCCGTTGCAACTATGTCGAGGAGTATATGCCGAATATCGAGGATATCGACGACGATACCCGCAGCCTGTGGCTCTCGGAAGCCAAGGTGCTTCGTGCGTTCTACTATTCTATAGTGTGGAAATTCTGGGGAGCGGTTCCATATTACCGAGAGAACCTGCAGTTTCCTTATACGAGTGCCAAATCCTCGGCCGATGACGTATATTCTGGAATCATCACTGACATAGAGGAAGCAATAGCTATCGGAAAACTTCCTTTGCGTCAGGAAAACGAGACTCTTAGCGGTCGTGTGACAATGGCCATGGCCTATATGCTATATGCCGACGTTGTCATGTATCAGAAAGATGCCGCCCGCTACTCCAAGGCGCTCGATTATATGAAAGAGATCATAGCGTCGCCGCTGTACGGTCTCGACGACGATCTCGAGCATCTGTGGACAGAGGCCGGAGAATGGAACGAGGAGGTGATATTCTCGATCAACTATTTCTCCAACGGGGCATCACGCTCGTGGGACAATCCATATTATGCCGGCGGAACTGTGCTTCCGACACTGATCAGTCCTTACGGTCTGGCATCCGGTACGGAATGCAATGGTGTGGCTCTGGTCGACGGATGGGGATTCGGTGCGATTCCGGTGGAGACCTACAACGCGTTCGAGGCTGGCGACAAACGCCGCGATGCTTCGATCAACGATCTGCGGGGAGTATCGTACGAAGCCCGTTATCAGGATACCGGACTGTGGTTGCGCAAATACTGCGCACGCTCTGGCAACAATGAGGGTCAGATCGCCGATGCTGTGCTCAACTGGAACAATGACCTGCGTATATACCGCTATGCCGAAACACTTCTCAATGCTGTGGAACTCTCGCTCCTCGGTGGTGGATCCGGCGATATTCAGACCTGGTTCGACGAGGTACGCGGCCGTGCAGGCCTGGCATCGAAACCGGCTACGATCGACAATGTGCTGGCCGAACGCCGTGTTGAGCTTCTCGGCGAGGGCAAACGCTATTTCGATCTGATCCGCAGCGATAAGGCTCAGTCGACACTCGTCCCCAACGAATACCGTACCATAGGCTGGACGCCAAACAAGAAACATCTGCCTATACCGCAGAACGAGATCAACTCGGCCGACGGCCAGCTCGAGCAGAACACTGTCTATTAATAACTAATGCCAACAAACGAAATGAACACAAAAATATTCAGCCGCATAGCCATAGCCGCAGGACTCATGCTTGCAGCATGCACCACGGAGGATGTGATCGACATCAATCCGGCGGAGCGTCCGGAGGCATCCGATATCGATGCGGTCATCACTGTAGACCAGTCGACCAACGAGGTGACTTTCACTCTCAACAATCCCGGTGTCATGCCTGTATGGAAGATCTATACAGCCGGTGACAAACCCAAGATCTCGACTGTCAACGGATATCACGATATCGTGACCGTGGCCGGAACATATATGGTCGAGGTGCAGATGTCGAATCGTCACGGGGTGTCGCAAGGCTCGAAGGTATACGAGTTTACGCTCAACAACACTCTCGTGGACTTTACTCCGTATATGCGCCGTCTGACCGGCGGAGAGTCCAAGACCTGGCAGATAGCCGCCGATAAGCCTGGACATCTCGGATGCGGCGAACCGGGTAGCGACGGTCTCGGATGGTGGAGCGCCCAGGCCAACGAGAAGGCCGGAACTGGTCTTTACGAGAACCGTTTCATATTCGCTGACAACGGACAGTCGTCGGCCGGTCTGTATACATACGATCCCGGAACATCGGGCACTGTATATCTCAATACCGGCATCACATCGCTGCCCCCTTACAGCGCATCCAATCCGGGCGATGGCGTAGACTACTCCGCTCCGGCTCAGCTTCAGGAGACCACTTTCGAGCTTACCGTGGAGGGTACGGACCTGTATCTGAATTTCCCGGCGGGGACACTGCTCGGTTATCTGCCTCATGTCGATGCCTATAACCAGCCGAAATTCAAGGTGCATTCGATGACCAACGACCAGATCGATCTGAGTATCTCGAACAATGATATAGTATGGCACTATATATTGTCGACAGGCGGCGAACCTCCCTTTACCGGATTCAAGTATGACAGCGAGTTCAACCTGTGGAAGTCGGCCACTGTAGCGGATCCGACATTCTTCTATGCACCGGGATGGTCGCAGATCGCGGATCCTGCATGGAGCCTTGACGGCGCCGCCTATACCGTGACTCTGTCCGATGCGACAACCGATACCTGGCAGGCGCAGATGTTCCTGGCCTCAGATATCGTGTCGAGCTCTGCCAGCCATTATGATTTCTCGGCTGTGTTCAATGCCTCTGAGAATCACAATAATGTGACTGTAAAACTGGTTCATGAGTCGGACGACAATGTGTTCTATTTTGCGGAAAATATCAAACTGAAAGCCTATGAGGACTATGTGTTCTATATGAGTGATATGCCGGGTCTTGATATCAACGGATTGCGTCTTGTGCTCGACTTCGGCGGCAACGCAGCCGGAACTGTGGTCACAATAAGCAATATCGTGTTCAAGGATCATGCCAACGACGATGGTACAGTGCTGCCGTCGGTAGATCCCGAGCCGGATGTAGAATGGTGTGATCCTCTGTCGTCACAGAACCTGTGGTATGGCGTGACATACGATCCGACATTCTTCTACGCTCCCAACTGGGCCGAGATCGAAGCCCCTGCGTTTACCGACAATGGCTCTCTTGTATACACTATAGCGCTTCCGGAGGCTACTTCCGACCAGTGGCAGGCTCAGGTACTACTGCATACAGACCTTGCCACATCGTCGGACAAACGCTATGATTTCCGCCTGACCATCAATTCGAACACTGACCACAACGGTATTACAGTGAAGCTCACCCAGGAAGACGATGACAACATATTCTATATGGCCGACCGTGTTAAGGTCACTGCTTATGATGACTGCACGTTCAGGTGGACCGGTATGGAAGGTCTCGACATTTCTAAACTGAAGCTGGTATTCGACTTCGGAGGCAACGCAGCCGGAACAAACGTTACAATCAGCAATGTAATACTTCAGGAACACATCGGCGAGTAATCAGAATTCGCTGAGGAATATTGCCGGTTGTTTCCGGCATAGATTCCCATCAGACTCGGCAGGAGGCTGTACCGGCACAGATCCGGTACGGTCTCCCGCTGTTTTCAGTTGGCGACAGCCCGGTGTTTTTATTTCGCTATGTCAGGTTTTATAATTAGTTTTGCGGCGAGATATACCGATCCGGAACAATCGGGTTATGAACAGGGTTATACAGATAGTTATCATACAATAAAATAACAGATGGATACAAAGATTATGGTACGGTGGATATATGCTGCCGTTGTCAGTGCGGTGATGCTGGCGTCAGGAGCTTGCTCAAAGGTGGAAAGTTCGCTTCTTGACAGCGTTCCGTCGTCGGCTCAGGTCGTAGCGGTGGCCGATGTCGAACTGCTTCTCAAACGATCTGGATGCCAGGTGGCTGACGGTGCGGTAACATTGTCGCCGGAGCTGCAGAAGATTGTGGATACTCCAGCCGAGACATCGACGGCCGTATCATCGACACTCCGCATGCTTGTAGACCTTTACGGCGCGATAGATATGAGTGAGGTGGTGTATGTGTCGCTGGATCCGAATCAGGACAGCAATGGCACATTTCTGACATTTATGATATCGGACGAAGGTGCGGTAACAGACAAAATGAAAGAAAAGGGTGTGCAGAATACCGGATCGGACGGAATCGAGGTTTATGCCGGTGCCGATTGGACACTGGCCATGCACGACGGTCAGGGCTGGCTCATTCCTGCGGGAATGGATTCGGACAAGGCCCGCTCCTATTTTACGGCGCCCGACCGCAAGGAAAGCATCGGGTCGCAGAGCGGGATCGTGGATTTTCTAAACGCGGACAATGCTGTTAATGTGGCTGTTCTTGCTGACGGCCTTTCTGGAAATATCGAAACAGAAGGACGCCGTGCATGCTTCGGAGTGAAAGTGGAGGACAGTGTCATAGGGATGCATATGCAGCTTATAGCTCCAGATGGAGAGATAACCAGGTTCGCTTCTGATTATAAGGAAATCGATACCGATTTCCTCAATTATGTGCCGGGCAGCTATATAGCAGCTGCCGCATTCGGATTTACATCTGATTTCGACTGGTCGTCGCTTGCCACGGCCGCAGCGCTCTTGGGCAGCCGCGATGTGGCTTCGGCTGTGCAGATGGCTATTCCGTTCTTGTCGAGAATAGACGGCACGGTGGCGGTTGCTGCCGGTCCTGCCGGTGGGGCTCCGGCCATCGCCGATATCAACCTCAAGACATGGAATTTCACTGTAATGGCTCACATGGCACAGTCCGATGTCGATGCCACACTGGCTCAGCTCGGAGCGCTTGCTCCCCATATTGGTGCAAGCCCTGTCAAGATGGAGTCTGACGATTCCGGTATGGATGCATGGATGCTGCCTGACGGAACCGTGATCTATGCCGGCAATGTCGACGGCTGTCTGGCTGTGTCGAACCTCGGATTCAAACCTGTTGGCGATAATTCCATGACTGATATATTCCTGTCGCAGCGTGCGGCGATGGCTGTCAACATACCGGCCGGCAGCGAAGTAGTGAAAGCTTTCGGAATGCCCTGGGGATTCAACTGTTCCATGCAGGTCGGAGAATCTGATCTTAACGTTCGTTTCTCGCTTAACGGCTCCAGCCAGAGTGTGCTCCAGGCTCTGCTGGCGCAGATGATGAAATGATAAGCCGTATAATCCTCGACCGTGTGTTGCCGCGAGTATTCGCGGGTATGGATGCCGAAGCTCCAGTCAGGGATTCGGCCTTATGGCTTCGTACGGTTGAGCTGATCCGCCCCGCTCGCTATCTGATAGAGGCGGAGTCCGGTACCGGAAAGTCGTCGCTGATCAGTTTTATATATGGAAGCCGCGATGACTATGACGGCAGTATTTTTTTCGACGATGTTCCGGCCCGCATGTTGTCAGTGGATCAATGGAGCCGGATGCGTACCGATACGTTGGCTCTGCTTCCGCAGGAAATGCGCTTGTTTCCAGAGCTGACGGTCATGGATAATATACTTATAAAGAACAGACTTACGGATTATAAGTCGGGACGGGAGATCGAGGAGATGCTCGAGCGCGTGGAACTTCAGGCCAGGACCTATGCGTATGCTGGGCGTCTGAGTGTCGGGCAGCAACAGAGGGTGGCTATAGTGCGTGCGCTCTGTCAGCCGTTCGGTTTTCTCTTGCTCGACGAGCCTGTGAGCCATCTCGATGCCCGCAACAATGCTGTAGTGGCCGCGATGATCGCCGACGAGGCTGCGACACAGTCGGCATCCATAATATCCACGTCGGTCGGCAATCCGCTGGCCATATCCGGCGCAGAAGTAATCAGACTGTGAAATGAAAAAAGATGATAACGGACATAGCGGAAGTGTGGTGTGGCGGTTGTTGCGATGCAATATCTCGACAGGGCAGATCATAGGATATGCCGTGGCCTGTTTTGTCGGTCTCGCCATCGTCCTTGCCGGACTTCAGTTCTACCGTGATGTGAACAGTGCCGGCGAGTCCGATGATCCCATGATATCGCGCGATTATCTGATCCTGTCGAAAAAGGTCGAAGGCTTAGGATCGCTCGGGGGTGCTCAGGCCGAGTTCTCCAAAAGCGATATAGCCGGACTTGAGTCTCAGCCGTGGGTAGAAAGGATAGGCCTGTTCACGGCTTCTGATTTCAATGTATCGGCGTCGGTGGAGATGGGCGGACGATCCATGAGCACATATCTGTTTTTCGAATCCATACCCGACGGATTTTTCGATATAAAGCCTGACGGCTGGTCGTTCAGCCCGGATGACCCGTTTATACCTATCGTACTGTCGAAAGATTATCTGACGCTGTATAATTTCGGATTCGCTGCGTCGCGTGGACTGCCTCAGGTGAGCGAGGCTATGATCGGTATGGTGCCGCTTCGCATAAGTGTCAGCGGCAACGGGCGTCAGCAGTGGTTCGACGGGCGCATAGTAGGGTTCTCATCGCGGCTCAACACGATTGCTGTGCCGCAGGAGTTCATGGACTGGGCCAACGGACGGTTCGGCGACGGAACTGATAGCGCACCGTCGCGGCTGATCGTTGAGGTCAACGCTCCTGGCGACCCGGGGATAGCCGGCTATCTGAAAGATCATGGCATGGAGAGTGCAGGCGACAAGGCCGATAGCGGCCGTGCCGCCCATTTTCTGTCGGTGGTGACCGGAGTGGTCATGGCTGTAGGTGCCGTGATAAGTCTGTTGGCATGCTTCATTCTGTTGCTGAGCATATATCTGCTGTTGCAGAAGAGCCGTGGAAAACTGCGTGATCTGATGCTTCTGGGCTACACGCCCGATGCGGTAGCCCGTTACTATTACCTGTTGGTGGCCGGGGTAAATGCGACTGTGGTACTGATGGCGATAGCCGCCATGGTGGCAGCACGTTCGCTGTGGATGCCGGCATTTGCAGCACTGGGGCTGAAAGGTGCGTCATTATGGGTTGCTTCCGTGGCCGCAGCCGCAGCAGGAATAGTTCTGACCGGGTTCGATATAGCGGCCATACGCCGCCGTGTGATCCGCACCTGGTATGACAGATGAGGCTCCGGACTCCGATACCTTGCACAAGGATCAGGAATCATATAAATAATATAAACAACTATAATCAATCATTTCACTGAACTATCATGAAGATTAAAGCACTATTTGCATCTATGGCTGTATCGCTGGCCGCTGCCGCGCAGCCACTTCCGTCGGGTGATGTCCCTCTGGCACAGATCTCGCAACTGCCCGGATTCGCCGGCATCATACATTCCTGGGGATTCATAGGCGATTCGCTGTCGAGCGGAGAGCATGAGAGCCATAATGACGACGGCACCACGGGATACCATGATCTGTATGAATATTCATGGGGGCAACGTATATGTCAGGCTACAGGCGCTACAGGCGACAATTATTCGCAGGGAGGTGAGACCGCGGGCGGTTGGATAGAGCACTTCTGGGATGCGCCCAATAACCGCAACAACAATATCGATGCCAAGGCCGATCCCAAACAGGGCTACATCATAGCGCTCGGAGTCAACGACAAGAACCGCGGTGATGCGGCCGGAAATCCGGAGACTGATATAAATCACGATGACTATAAAGGAAATGCTAGCACCTTTGCCGGATATTACGGCGGTATCATACAGCGGGTGAAGTCGATACAGCCCGATGCCAAAATATTTGTGGTCACTATGCCTCGCGATGGCAACGACTGGGGCGAGTATCCGGAAGTGATCCGGAAAATGGCTGATATTTTCGACAATGTATATGTAATAGATCTGGAGAAATATGCTCCTGATTATTCTGCGGGGTCAGATATCCGCAACAATTTCTTTATGGGCGGCCATCTCAATGCCGCAGGTTACCAGTATACCGCATGGCTGATGATGAGCTATATAGACTGGATCATACGGCACAATATGCAGGATTTCTCTCAGGCCGCGTTTATAGGCACCGGTCTGAAATACTGATAGCGGACTGTATAAGCAGCACAACGGGGTCGCATTCGGAATGCGGCCCCGTTGTGCGTATAATTTGCAGGATCGACGGTTATTTCTTTTTGGCCGGAGCGGGTTCGGGCGCGAACTTGTTTGGGAATGTCAGATGCAGCCGCGGTCGCATCATGGCGCGTATGGCAAGAAATATGCCGATAAGAATGAACGGGATGCTTAGCCACTGACCCATGTTGAGGCTCATCGAGGCTTCGAATGCGACCTGATCGTTTTTGATGAATTCGATCAGGAAACGGGGCAGGAATATTCCTATGAAGAATATGCCGAGTATGAGGCCCGGACGTTCTTCGGCGTTACGCTTCCAATACATCCACATGAGCAGTCCGAACAGCGCCAGATAGCAGAGCGCTTCGTAGATCTGTGTGGGATGGCATGCCTGGCCTTCATACAATGCGTGCCACTGCCGGCTTAGCGGGAACATGAAGCCCCACGGCAAAGTTGTGGCATGGCCGTATATCTCGGAGTTGAACAGGTTGCCCATGCGGATCAGGGCGCCAACCAGCGCTATGGCTACCACGAGACGGTCGAATGTCCATAACGGGCTTCGTTTGGTAGTGATCAGAGAGAAGCATATTACGCCGATGATCACTCCTATGGTTCCGCCATGGCTTGCCAGCCCACCTTCCCAGAAGTATAGTATCCGTATGGGATCCTGTGAGTATATGTCCCATTCGTAGAAGAAGCAGTGGCCGAGGCGTGCGCCTATTATGGTTCCTGCGAATACCCACATCAGCAGCGATCCGAGCCAGCTTTCCGGGGCTCCTTCGTGTTTGAACATTCGTGCTACGATGTTGTAGCCTACGGCGAATCCGATTACGAACATCAGTCCGTACCAGCGTACGGTGACAGGTCCTAACGAAAACACATCGGGGTCAACCGTCCAATATATGTAGTCAGTAAGCATAATCAGTAATTTTCTGCAAAATTAGCGAATAAGACGGATTTCACAAATTCGTGTACAGACGTCGGGCGAGGATGCTCTGGCCGAGTCCGCGGGCAGCGAGATAGAGAGTGAAGGCAAGCCACAGGGCGTGGTTGTGGAGCGATGGGAACAGTGCGAGGCAGGCGGCGAAAAAGAGGGCGGTGGCTCCTGCCATGGATATGAGCATCCATCGGGTGCGGGTGGCTCCGATGAATACGCCGTCCCATGTGAATGCGGCAAATCCGGCTATCGGGATGGTTGCCGCCCACCATAGGTATTCGCCAGCGGATTCCACCACACGAGCGTCGTCGCTCATTAAGGACAGAAACCATTGGCCTCCGGTCAGGTATAGCAGTGTGAACAGCAAGGCGAGGCCTGCTCCCCATGAAAACAGTGCTTTGATGCTACGGCGCAGTCCGCCGATATCGTGCCGTCCGACATCGCGTCCGCACAATGCCTCGCCGGCAAACGCGAATCCGTCCATGAAGAAGCTGAACAGCATGAACAGCTGCATTAGCAGGGCATTGACGGCCAGCATCACTGTGCCCTGCTGTGCGCCGGCTCGTGTGAACCAGACAGTCACGGCGACAAGACATACTGTACGCAGGAATATGTCGGTGTTGACAGCGAAGAACCGCTGGAGCTGCCTCATGTCGGCGATCTCGCTCCATGATCTTCCGGTAGGGCGATAGCGGCGGCATATCAGAAGTCCGGTGACTAATCCGAGCCACTGTGCTGTCATGGTGCCGGTGGCCACACCTTCAATAGTAAGCCGGAATCCGTAGACGAGTGTTAGGCTTACGGCTATGTTGGCCAGATTTATCACGATCGACATCCACATCTGTGCGCGTGAATTCTGCATGCCGAGAAACCATCCGCCGAGTGCGTATGTTCCGAGTACCGCAGGAGCACCCCATACACAGATCTCGAAATATCTGGTTGCAAATCCGAGGGTGTCGGGATCCGGATCCATGAACCGGAGTACAATCCCGGATATCGGAGTCTGGAGCGCGATTATGATTGCGCCGGCGATGAAGGCTACGAGCAGGGCGCGATACAGTATCAGATCTGTAGCCCTGCGGTCGTCAGCTCCGTATGCCTGTGCGGTCATACCGCTGGAGCCCATGCGCAGAAATCCGAAGAGCCAGTATAGCATGTTAAACATAGAGCCGCCTACAGCTATTGCAGCTAAGTAGGCGGCTTTGCCGAGATGTCCCGTCACAGCCACATCGACCATCCCCAGCAGAGGGGTGGTGATGTTGGCCATGATCGAGGGTATTGCTAATGAGAGTATCTGACGGTCGACCTGCTTCAAACCTTTATCAGAGTTTCTTGGCGCGACAGCTGTCCCACCAGAGATAAGCTATGAGCAGTACGTACATTACCACACCGAGAGTCTGGACTGTGCCTTCCGACATGGGTGCGGTGTATTCGAATCCGACGAATTTTGTAAGTGCGGCAAATACACCGAAAAGTGCGCCGCCGGCAATCATGCCGGATGCTATCAGCGTGCCACGGTCGCGGCGAGCATCGGCGATCTCCTTGATTTTGGAGCTGTTGGCCACGAACCATGCTATGGCGCCGCCTACGAGCAGAGGGGTATTGAGCGACAGCGGGATGAACATGCCGAGGCAGAATGCAAGTGCCGGTACGCCGAGCCAGTTGAGTATCAAAGCGAGTATGGCTCCGACCATATATAGAGTCCACGGAGTCTCGCCGCCCATCATGAGAGGTTCGATGACTTTGGCCATTGCATTGGCCTGGGGTGCGACGAGGGCGTTGTCGCCGGTGAAGCCGTAAACCTGGTTCATGAGCAGGATTACACCGCCTACAGTGGCAGCCGATACGAGTGTTCCGAGGAATTTCCAGCTTTCCTGCTTGCGGGGGGTGGATCCGAGCCAGTAACCGATCTTGAGGTCGGTAACGAAACCTCCGGCCATAGAGAGAGCGGTGCATACGACACCGCCAATGACCATTGAGGCCACGATGCCTGATGTGCCGCTCAGACCTACGGCAACGAATATGGCGGAAGCCACGATCAGGGTCATCAGAGTCATTCCGCTCACGGGATTGGAGCCTACGATGGCTATTGCATTGGCGGCCACAGTCGTGAACAGGAATGAGATGAGGGTCACGACTATCCATGCTACGAGAGCCTGCCAGAATGTGTGTATCACTCCGAACCAGAAAAATGCCAGAACGGCAATAAGCGCAATGGTCGTGAATACAACGATATGCTTCATGGAGATATCGGTCTGCCAGCGTATGGTGCGTCCGGAGGATGATCCGCTGCCACGCATCTCGCGTCCGGCCAGTCCGACGGCTTGTGTGATTATGGACCATGATTTTATGATACCGATGATGCCGGCCATGGCTATGCCGCCGATACCGATAAGGCGGGCGTAGTTGCTGAATATGGCGTCAGGGCTCATGGCTACGATCGCTTCGGAGCCGTATGTTCCCATGACAGGAATCACTACCCACCATACGAAGATGGATCCGGCGAAGATTATGAATGCATATTTCAGCCCCACAATGTAGCCGAGTCCCAGCAGAGCGGCGCCAGTGTTGCAGCTCAGCACGACTTTGGCCTTTTCGGCTAAGGCCTGTCCCCACGATGCGGCAGTTGTGGTGACTGTTTCGGCCCACCATCCGAATGTAGCCACAACATAGTCGTAGATACCGCCTATGAGCGATGCGATGACCAGTGTCTTGGCCTGGCTGCCGGTCGATGCGGACTGGGCACTTACGAGAACCTGGGTTGTTGCGGTGGCTTCAGGGAAAGGATATTTGCCGTGCATGTCCTTGACGAAGTACTTGCGGAACGGTATGAAGAACAGTATTCCGAGAACTCCGCCGAGCAGTGAGCTGAGGAATATCTCGATGAAGTTGACAGTGATTTCCGGATATGTGGCCTGAAGTATGTAGAGAGCCGGGAGTGTGAAGATGGCACCGGCCACGATCACGCCGGAACATGCGCCGATAGACTGTATGATCACGTTCTGTCCCAGAGGATTTTCTTTCTTCAGGGCTGAGCTGAATCCGACGGCTATGATGGCGATCGGAATGGCGGCTTCGAAGACCTGGCCTACACGCAGACCGAGATATGCCGCTGCTGCACTGAATATGATGGCAAGCAGCAGACCCATGGTCACGGAATAGGGAGTGACCTCACGGTATTCATGAGCCGGATGCATGACCGGACGATATTCTTCGTCGGCAGCCAGTTCGCGGAAGGCGTTTTCCGGCAGATTGGCCGGATCTACATCAGCTGCCGACAGATTGTCGGCAGCTGCGTTATGCGGGATCTTGTTTGACATACGGTATCGGGTTTGATTATTTGGCCACTCGTTCAAGCCACTTGACCATGGAGAACATTACAGCCATGGAAATGAAGCAAACTACGGCGAAAACGCTCCAGGTAGCAGTCTGGGATATCGATTCATACATTACAGCTCCGAGGAACAGACAGGCATTGCCCACTGCGGTGGCACCGAGCCAGCATCCCTGCATGAGTCCCTGAAGGTGGCTCGGAGCGACTTTGGATACGAACGACAAGCCTAACGGAGAGATAAACAGTTCGGCAACCGTGAGAATGAAATATACAGTAAACAGAACCCAGGGGGTGACGCGCGCGCTGTCGGCCAGCGGAGATCCGGAAATGGTACTGTAGTCAGGAAGTGACACCGATACTATTGCGAGTACTACATAGGCCAGGGCGGCGATAGCCATGCCGATACCGATCTTTTTGGGTGTCGAGGGCTCTTTGCCTTTCTTGGCGAGGGCGCTGAAAAGCCACATTACTATCGGAGTGAGTATCACGACCACAAACGGATTGACAGACTGGAAAACCTCGGCGCTGAGTTCGAGGCTGCCGAGACGCAGCAGGGTATAGTCTTTGGCAAACATGGTAAGTGTCAGACCGTTCTGGTGGAATGAGAACCAGAAGAATATCACTATACCGAACACGGCAAACAGTGCCAGTATACGTTGTTTGATCTCTTTGGCGTTCTGTTTGATCTCCTCTTTGTCAAGCTGCTGTTTCTCGCCGGCTGCTTTCTGTCCGGGAGTAGGGAGTGTTTTCTTGCACCACAGGAATATGCAGAGCGAGATCATCATTGCTACTATCGCAACAGAGAACGCATAGTGGA
Organism: uncultured Porphyromonadaceae bacterium; assembly: GCA_948467675.1. Classification (GTDB taxonomy): domain Bacteria; phylum Bacteroidota; class Bacteroidia; order Bacteroidales; family Muribaculaceae; genus CAOKFI01. The sequence goes on along the minus strand of CAOKFI010000003.1, from coordinate 7,582 downwards.
AACCGGTGTTGAATGCTTCGAGATAGTTGCCGGCGAATTCTTTGAGCGATTCGAGATTCACTTCTGTCTGCGATACCTGCGAGGCATAGTTCATGAACAGATCCACATCGAGATTCTCATCTCCGTTGAGATACTTGTGGCACAGGCCTGGAAGCTCGGCATTATATGCGTAGCCCTGCATCTTTACGAATGTGTTGCGTACCCAAATGGCGATGAACGGGGCTATGCAGCCGCCGATGTTGATGAACATATAGAATATCTGGAATCCGGCATCGCGTTTGGCGCTGTATTTGGGATTGTCGTAAAGCTGGCCGACGACAGCCTGGAGGTTGCCTTTGAAAAGACCGTTGCCGAATGCGATCACCAGCAAAGCAGCCAGAGCGATGTATTTGGTTGTGATAAGGAATGGCAGCGACATGAGCGCATAGCCTAAGGCCATGACCAGCAGGCCGGCGATAATTGTGCCCTTGTAGTTGCGTGTCTTGTCGGCGATTATGCCGCCGATAAGCGCGAGAATGTAGATCGAGCAGTAGAAAGTTGAATAAAGTGCGCCGGCTTCAGTGCCGTCAAGGTCGAATTTCGACATCAGGAACAATGTCAGGATCGCCATCATGACGTAGAATCCGAAGCGCTCGCCCATATTGGACAATGCGGCAGGGATCAGCCCTTTAGGGTGGTTCTTGAGCATAATAAACGGTATTTGGATTGTGTTAATGATTGTCAGCTATGTTGTTGGGACTCGAAAGCGAGTGCATACATCTTCATCTGCTTGACCATTGCGAGCAGGCCGTTGCTGCGTGTCGGCGAGAGATGTGCCGACAGGCCTATGCGGTCGATGAAATATAGATCGGCGTCGAGTATCTCGCGCGGAGAGTGGTCGTTGAGCACTTTTATGAGAAGCGAGATTATGCCTTTCACTATTATGGCGTCGGAGTCGGCTGTGTAGTGTATATTTCCTCCGGAAAGTTCGGCGTTGAGCCATACACGGCTCTGGCATCCTTCGATCAGGTGCTGCGGGGTTTTGAACTTTTCGTCGATGGGCGGGAGGGCGTTGCCGAGGTCTATTATATAGGCATAACGATCCATCCAGTCATCTATTTCGGAGAACTCGTCGATTATCTCGTCTTGTATTTCGTTGATTGTCATGGGCGTTCGTTGTATATTACGTTTATAACGGTAGTTCCGGCCGAGCGCAGTGCGTCGGGGTCGATATTGTCAAGATTGTCGGCAGTAGTGTGCCATGTAGGATTGAATGATCCGGTCTGCCGGTTGTAGCATTCGATTATGTCGATGCAAGGTATTCCGGCTTCGTTGACCGGCAGATGGTCGTCGGTGACGGCTCCGCCTATGGCATTGAGAAACCGGTCGGCCTCTCCTATGGCGGCGGCGGTGCCCCAGATCTTGTCGACTATGGCAGCTGCGTTGCGCTGTGAGAAGTATTCGCGGTGGAATCTGGCGCCGCGCCCGCCTACCATGTCGAGGAGTATTCCGTATTCAGGAAGGATACCGCCGTCATACGGCATGTGTTCAGTCCAGTATCTGGTGCCTATGGCCCAGCTTTCGTCGTTATCGTGCGATCCGGAATCTTCGGCGTCGCAGAGCAGTATGTCTACTCCTATCGCCGGAGTCTTATTCCCGAGCTGACGTGCTATCTCGAGCAGGACGCCTGTTCCGGAGGCGCCGTCGTTGGCGCCGTCGATAGGTGTGTCGCGCTTGTCGGGATCTGGATCATTGTCGGCGACAGGGCGTGTGTCCCAGTGTGCGAGCAGAAGTATGCGTTTGGGCGATGCCTGATTGAACCGGCCGAGCAGGTTCACTACAGGGATGGTGCCTCCCTGGCGGTTGTCGGCAACGGCTTCCTGGCGTATTACGGTATCGGCGCCGTGGCGCTTCAGCTCGCTTTCGAGCCATGAGGCACAACGGGAGTGGGCTTCCGACCGCGGTACACGCGGGCCGAAGGCCACCTGACGGGCTACGTATGAAAAAGCGCTGTCGGCATCGAATGCGGCCACTTCGAGTGGCGCCGGTTTTTCGGCCGGAGTGCGCCCTGAACTGTTGCCGCATGCTGCCATAAACAGCGGAGCCGCGGCAATAATTAAAGCTGCGAATTTCATCGATCGTGCATTAATGCACGTCAAAGATACGAAAATTCTGTATTTTCCGGAAAATATCGGTTGTAAAGGAAGGTTGCGGCAGTAATGTGCCGAGGCCGTACCAGATTCTGTCCCGGTACGGCCTCGGTTGATCTCGTCGGAGATTGGTCTGTAGATTGTTACCTTACGGCTACTTTTCTTGCATGGTCGCCTGCCTTTACGATATACAGGCCGGCAGCGTCGGGCAGTACTGCCGTGTCGGCTGTCACGGACAGCAGGATGCCGCCTGTAGTGTAGATCCTGATTGTCTGCCCCGGAGCGTTGACGGTGCGCCCCGAGATGGTAATGGCGCTGTCTATGTCGGCCGTCGTATCGTTTATGCCGGAGATGGTGAATTCGGTATAGGTGTATCGCGCAATCGTCAGAGAAGACTCGGCATCGTTGCCGGAGGAGTGTTCTATACGCTGTTCGGCCAACAGTCCGTTTTGATCGTTATAGGTGCTGGATGTTATTTCGTGGCTCCTGAAGCCGTATCCGTCGTCGGGAATGGTGCTGATTTCGACGATGGATTCCGAACGTATCTCGCGATTCTCTGCGTCGCGTTCCTTGATGCTGGTATCGGTGGTTATGCGGACTATGCCATCGTTGTCTGTTTCTGTTTTTTTTCTGATGAGGGTGAGTACGTTGCCGGTTATGTCGGCCGAAACTTCGTGGCTCTCGAGGCATATCCAGTTGCCGGCTTCGTCGTCCCACTCGTAGCGGTTGTTTTCGGAGATGTAATTTTCGTAAGAGGGGGTATTGTCGTTATCGGTCAGGATCATATATTCGTCGTTGTAGGCTTCGAGAGGGTTGAGCTTGTAGGACGGGATACACTCGAACGTATATGATACGGATATGTTTTCCTCCTTGTATGATCCTATCCATTTGCCGGAGTCGCTGTCCCATTCATAGCTGGCACTCATGTATTGTCCGTAGCCTCCGTTTTCATCACCGTCAATATCTTTCTGCTCATACTTGTAAGTGGGTATGGCGGTCTGGTTGTCGTCGGATAGCTCGCGCATGATCGAGACAGTGACACCGTCGGCGGTCACGTAGGTCTCGGTATCGCAGTATGCGTCGGAGAATACCCAAGAATCAGACGAGGTGTTGTAGGTGTAATAGCGTGTGACGTAATCCTTGAAATCCAGGCGTGTGCCGTAGTTGATTTTGCCGTTGCCGTTGTCGTTATATTCCACTCTGGTGTTCTGTATGGTTCCGTCGGCCAGTGTCACCCTTTCGTCATAGCGCGACAGGTACATCTTGGAAAGGTCTCTCGGCGACAGCAACTCGTAAAATTCGACCCTGAAGTCGCCGTTGGAACCATAGGAGTATCTGGTTTCCGATGACTTGAATTCGTTGCCGCCGTTGTAGCTCGGATGGGTGGTATATTCGGTTATCGATGCCGGAAGCCCGTTGGCGTTGGTGTGGTATACTGTACGTAAGGAGATGGATCCTTCCGAGCTGGTGACGGTATGTTCATCGAGAGGCGACCATACGTTTTCGCCGGGTATCATTATGGAGAACACTGTGGCATCCTGGATGTCGCCGAATGACTCCTGTTTGATATATTTCTGCGGTGTATTGTCGGCGGAGTAATACTCGTAGATGTATCCGGTATCGTTGCCGTTGTCGTCTCTGAGCGGTTTTGTGATGATGTATGATCCGTCGGATGCGATGGTCACAGGGTAGGATACGTAATGTGTGTAGTCGCCGTCTGTGACCGCTTCGATCTTGCACACAGTATGGCGAGAGATTGAGTTGTATGTCTCTGTTATCTCCGACAGCCCGTTGGGAAGCAGACGATGGCTTATTACTGATTTTAGTTCAAGAGACCATTCGCCGTCGTGATATGTGTAACTGGTATATTCCTTGTTGAAATCTGCTGAATAGTCGGTTTCGTTAAAGTAGTCCGGAGACATTACTGTTTTCGACTCCGGTACAAGTGAGCCGTCGATGTATTCATAGTTGATCCGGACTTTGTTGCCGTTCGGCTCTGTATACGATTCATATACGCTGCACTCCTGGCCTGTCACAGATCCGGATTCGTCGTATGAGGTGGTGATCTTTCCGCTCAGCTGACCGAAGTATGTTATTGTGTATTGGGTCTTGGTCCAGTTGTCGCTGTCCCATGCCTCCCTGTAGTACGTTGTCGAGCATATACGGTCGTCGAGTATCTCGGATTCCATTTTGGAGTAGTTGTTGAGCGAGTACGTCATGAAATATTCGTTGGCGGCCTCGATCCATGTATAAGCCGTCTCGGAGTTTACGTCGCCATTGATGAGGTATGAGATCTCGCGGGTGATTACCGCATCCTTTATGCTGCTGTTGCTCCAGTTGGCCTCGTATCCTTCTTTGTATGACAGTTCATAGTAATGATCCTTGTAGAAAGTCTTTTCATTGTTTCCGTTCTGGTGTATGTCGTAGGTGGTGACTGAAGTTACGCGATCGTTTTCGATGGTGCGTTCCTGTTTATCGAGGGGTTGCCAGGTGTTTTCGCCGATGCGCGAGCTTTCGACGGTGCGCGAGAGCCACCGGCAGCAGTCATCGGCTGTATAGGTATAGCGCAGTTCTTCCTGTTCGTTTGTCAGTGTTTTGCGCCATCCGTATTCGTCGTAGGTGATAGTGCTATAGTTGCGGGAGTCTCCCGAATCGTAGATGTAGTCGAAGCTGGTCACGAGTACTGTATCGACTGTCGAGACTTTTGCACGCGACAGATCCAGTGCGGTACCTTCGATTCGTACAGTCTTTGGCGTTTGTGTCTTTTTTGCTGGAACTTTGTGATCGGTTGGTCTTACTGGCTTGATGTTGTTGATGTCGATAGTGCATTCGGATCTTGGTGTCAGGTATGCCGGTATGGCTGTGGGGCGGTTATCGATACTGGCTGCTGATACCATGATGGCAGTTGATGCCGCCAAGGGAAGAAGTAGTTTTTTTCTCATAATTGAACAGATGTGTGTAATAATAGATTTATTATCCAAGAGTCATATAATATAAGCCCAAAGATAGAAAAGTATTTCAGACGGAGATTTAATTTACGCGTCTAAAAATTCTTCGCGATAAAGGTAGATGTTGATTTATAGATACATGCACAGTCTGTAGCACCGTCAGTATTCGCGGTCGCCGAATATTGTGGTGCCTATGCGCACCATGGTAGCTCCATGGGCGATGGCTATTTGATAGTCGTGGCTCATGCCCATGCTTACGGTATCGAACGTCTGCCGGCCGGCAAAGGGACCTGCCGCCAGGCGGTCGAACGAAGCGCGGATGGCACGGAAATCGGCTGTTATCCGGTCTTTGTCGTCGGTGTTGGAGGCCATTCCCATGACGCCGCGTACGCGTACTCCTCCGAGGGTCCCGAATATGCCTGAGGCGGCAAGCGTGTCGAGCTCTTCGGGCGAGAACCCTGTCTTGGTATCTTCCTGCGCTACGTGCAGCTGCAGGAGGATGTCGATGCTGCGACCTATGCGTCTGGCTTCGGTGTCGACAGTAGTCAGAAGCCGTTCGGAATCAATGGAATGGATCATGGATACGATGGGCGCTATCATCCGCACCTTGTTGGTCTGGAGATGTCCGATGAAGTGCCATGCGATGTCGGCCGGCAGGGCTCGGACTTTGTCGCGCAGTTCGGTGGCACGGCTTTCGCCGAAAACACGCTGCCCTGCGCCGTAAGCCTCCATAATGGCTTCGGCCGGATGGAATTTGGATACGGCTACCAGCTCCACGCCCTCGGTAAGCGTGGAGCGGATGGCCTTGATGCTGTCGGCTATATTGCCCATAGCCGGTTTTATTGTTCGGCGGGTTTGCTTCCGGCCTGGAGTTTGGCTTTATATACATCCATGATCGGTGTCTCTACTATGGATGCTATCTCGAAATCGGCCATGGTGCCTTTCATGCCTTCCATAAAGTTGTCGAGAGCTCCGCGGAAGTCGTTGGCGGCCACGAGTATGAGTGTCGACGATTTCTTCTCGGCGGCAGTCTTTTCGTCGATGGTTATGAAGTTGGTCTTCACGAGATACCATTTGTCGGCTGAGTCGTCCCAGAATATCTCGGATATCTTGGTCCGCTTGACGGCCGATATCGAGAAGTCGCCGGAGATGAACGGAGTCTGCTCCTCGATGATGCGTGCCTCGGCTTCGGTAAACGACAGGGCATCGACCAGATACGGTTCGTTGACCTTTTTCTGGAGACCGTTTTCCATCATTTTATCGTAGCGTACTTTGCATTCAAACCAGTTTGCCATATATAATGTCTTCTTTTTTTGATTCAATTTAGTTGTATGCAAAGTTACGAAATCTTCACGTTGTATGAAACCGAATTGGCATGTCAGGTAAAAAAATCGGGGTTGTAATGCAGCCGTGTGTGCATGACAGCCCCGATTTGTGCGGAAAACGGTGATTTTTTTTACTTCTTCGGACGCCCTCCGATGACTATGCCCAGTGAGGCGGCCACGCCGTTGGCGAGGCCCGACATCATGGGTGTCCGGTGTAGTATGTGTGGATGAGTGATGCTACAAAGATAGTGCGCGCAAGAGAGCGTGACCTGCGATTCGAGCATATCAGCAATGTTAAAAATGGGTATACTCTGCAGCGGGGATGTCTTTTTTGGGTGCGGAGTGATGTTTTGCAGGCTGAGTTGATTATATTTGTGAATGGATAAGAAAACGGATATGAGAGATATGCGGATGAGGGTATGGCTGTCGGTGCTGGCCGTGTGGATTGCGGCGCTGCCTGCGTATGGGATCGATGAGTATCACCGTATGGGAGTCAATCTCGGCTTTACGGAAGACGGACATCATCTGTCGCTGTCGTATCATTACCGTGTGTGGGAATATGTCGGGGTAGGCGGTTCGATAGGATACTGGACCGACGGCGACGTGATAATCGATCTGCTTGATGCCTGGAGCTATGATCCATCCGATCCGTATGACTATTATTATGAATATCGTAAATGGGAGAAGAATAAGGATCGTCACATCTCGTTGTTTATAGAGCCGTCTGTCTTGCTGACATCGCCAAAGCTGCGGGTGGGTTCATGCGGATTAGGTCTGACTGCCACTCCGTCGGTGCGGTTTGCGACCACGCGCCACAATAGCGCGATATATATGGAAAATGGGAAACCGCACACGGTGCGCTACCGGTGCGGAAACGTTTCGTTCGGCATCCGGGGCGGCCTGACGTTTTACGTGGGTGCGCTGTCGCTGACGGCAGGATATATCGTGCAGTACGGAGATCTGTGGCGACGGTACACCTCGCGGAAGCGCTATGAGCATCGTCCTGTCCAGGGATTTTTTCTGGAACTCGGCGCCAGTTTCTGATTTCGTATAGCCTCGGTATTGGAATAGAGCGGCGTGGCATGAAAAAGAAAAGCGTCGCCGGCGGATGCCGATGACGCTTGCTTCAGTCGGGGTGACAAGATTCGAACTTGCGACCACACGCCCCCCAGACGCGTAC
>CAOKFI010000002.1 GCA_948467675.1 uncultured Porphyromonadaceae bacterium | reverse complement strand
CAAAAAAATATGTTGAGCGCGGCGAGAAAGAAGGAAGCTGGCGAGTGTTCCTGACACAATAGACTGTTTTATCCCCTCTTTCAAGGTGGGGACAAATTGGCATATTTGAATACGTTTGGCGCATACCCCAATTGTTAATCCAATAGGAATCATTACATTTGCAGTAGAGTCTTTTAGCAGCAAGCCTATAATGTGAAAGACTAAAAGCAGAACACTATACTCGGTTTATCTACATCATTATGAAACGGATCGACAAGCAGACTGAACGCAGATTATACTGGCTATTCACACCGATGGCTATTGTTGTAGTCGCATTAATACTCGAGCTATGGTTTGGTGTGGATCTGAAGTTTATGACATGGTATCAGCCGGCTCTACTGGGGTCGCTGCTCATTGTATTTGCCGGATATTCCATAGCCGCCATAAAGCAGAAATGCTGGGGAGAACTGGCTGTGGCAATGATCATACTGATTGTTACGCTTATCAATATGGGCAATTTTTTTGTGGACTTACTAATGCATGAACTATAGGATCTCGAATCGATCAAATATTTCATTCTCAAAAGACAGCAGTCTCCGTATCTATCCGACTTCCACCCCGCTGAAACACAGCCTGACATGGTATCTTGTTCCGCGCTGATCCTCAGCACGGCCTGCGATTTGTAGAATATTGTCATTTTTCCACCTGTCAGATAAAGCTAAATGACGCGAATTTCGTATTTTTGCAAAACCTCTCCACTCGATTTCATTTACCACCTGACTTAATAAGAACAATGAAAAAAGTGTTATTGCTCGGCTCGGGAGCCCTGAAAATTGGCCAAGCGGGCGAATTCGACTACTCCGGTTCTCAAGCGCTAAAGGCGTTGCGCGAAGAAGGGATCGAATCTGTACTCATCAACCCGAACATCGCCACCATCCAGACATCGGAAGGCGTAGCCGACCGGGTCTATTTCCTTCCCATAACTCCGAAATTCGTTGAAGAAGTTATAAAAAAGGAACGTCCTGACGGCATATTGCTCGCATTTGGCGGACAAACAGCTCTCAACTGCGGAACTCAGCTATATCTCGACGGCACGCTTGAGAAATACGGGGTAAAAGTTCTCGGCACATCAGTAGAGGCCATCATGATCACTGAAGACCGTGATCTGTTCGTAAAGAAACTAAATGAAATCGAAGTAAAGACTCCTGTATCTCAAGCGGTCGAGAATATCGACGATGCGATAGCTGTGGCACACCGCATAGGCTATCCCGTAATGGTACGCTCAGGATATGCCCTCGGAGGTCTCGGATCAGGTATATGCAACAACGACGATGAATTCATAACCCACTGCGAAAGCGCATTGGCATACTCCCGCCAGATACTTGTCGAAGAATCGTTAAAGGGATGGAAAGAGATCGAATTCGAAGTAATACGCGACGCATCCGATCTCTGTTTCACCGTTGTTCCGATGGAAAACTTCGACCCGCTTGGCATACATACAGGTGAAAGTATCGTTGTCGCACCGATAGTATCACTGACACCGGAGCAGATAAAAATGCTCGAAGACATAGCTACCCGTGTCGTACGCCATATCGGCATCGTTGGCGAATGCAACATCCAGTATGCATTCAATGCCGAAACCAACGACTACCGCATCATCGAGATCAACGCACGCCTCAGCCGCTCTTCCGCTCTGGCGTCGAAAGCGTCCGGATATCCGCTCGCATTCGTAGCAGCGAAACTCGCGCTCGGCTACACTCTTGATCAGATTGGTGAACCCGGCACCCCATACTCCGCCGCCAAAGCTCCCGAAGTGGACTATATGATCGTCAAGATACCGCGCTGGGATCTCACGAAGTTCGTAGGTGTAGACCGCGAAATCGGATCCTCGATGAAATCAGTGGGCGAAATAATGTCGATAGGCAAATCGTTTGAGGAAATAATCCAGAAAGGTCTACGCATGATCGGCCAGGGCATGCACGGATTCGTAGGAAATTCGGATCTGCATGTCGACGACCTTGAACATGCGCTCACCCACCCCACCGACATGCGCATATTCGCCATAGCCCAGGCCCTGGAAGAAGGCTATTCTCCGGAACGTGTAGCAGACCTCACCAAGATCGATATATGGTTCATCGAACGCCTGGCCAACATAGTACGTTTTGCCGACTCACTGCGCAAACGCGGCGGATGCGTCGAAGACCTCGACCGGGAAACCATGCTTCAGGCCAAACGCCTCGGCTTCTCTGACTTCCAGATCTCACGTCTGGTCGAAAATCCCACCGGCAATATGGAAGCTGATGTGCTCCGCGTACGCAACCGCCGCAAAGAGCTCGATGTCACACCGCGGGTGCGCCGGATCAACACCATCGCATCAGAATATCCCGAACTCACAAACTATCTGTATATCACATACGGAGCCACGGAACATGCTATTCCATACGACTTCAATTCCCACAACAATATAATCGTATTGGGATCGGGCGCGTATCGCATAGGCAGTTCAGTTGAATTCGACTGGTGCTCGGTCAACGCAGCCACCACATGCCGCAAGCTCGGCTACAAGGCCGTTATGATCAATTACAATCCCGAGACTGTGTCGACCGACTATGACATGTGCGACCGGCTGTACTTCGACGAGCTCAGTTTCGAACGCGTAATGGACATAATAGACCTCGAATCACCACGCGGCGTCATTGTAAGTGTCGGAGGACAAATCCCGAACAATCTGGCCATGAAGCTATACCGCCGTCATGTCCCTGTACTTGGAACATCGCCGGTATCGATCGACCGTGCAGAAAACCGCCACAAATTCTCGGCCATGCTCGACCAGCTCGGCATTGACCAGCCGCGTTGGAAAGAACTTACCACAGAGGATGAGATACATGCCTTTGTCGAAGAAGTGGGATTCCCTGTACTGATCCGTCCGAGCTACGTACTTTCAGGTGCTGCAATGAACGTATGCTACGATTACGACCAGATGCACCAGTTCCTCAGCCAGGCCGCCAAAGTATCCAAGGAGTATCCGGTAGTCGTATCGGAATTCCTGCAAAATGCCAAAGAGATCGAATTCGACGCCGTAGCACGCAACGGCCAGATCGTTGAATACGCCATTTCTGAGCATGTCGAATACGCAGGCGTACACTCCGGCGATGCGACTCTGGTATTCCCCGCCCAGAAGATATATATGGCGACAGCACGCCGTATCAAACATATAAGCGCACGCATAGCAGAAGCCTTGAATATATCCGGCCCGTTCAACATACAGTACCTGGCCAAAGACAATTATGTAAAGGTAATCGAGTGCAACCTCCGCGCTTCACGCTCATTCCCGTTCGTCAGCAAAGTGCTCAAAAAGAACTTTATCGAGACCGCAACCCGAATCATGCTTGGCGAAAAGCCCGAAGTGGCCGACACATCGACATTCGATATCGACTACATAGGCGTTAAAGCATCGCAGTTCTCATTTGCCCGTCTGCACAAAGCCGATCCTGTATTGGGAGTCGACATGTCTTCGACAGGCGAGGTAGGATGTCTCGGCCGCGACTTCGACGAAGCCCTGCTCAACGCGATGATTTCCGTAGGCCACCACGTGCCGGCCAAGGGTGTTCTCGTAAGTTCCGGCGACGCGAGAGCGAAAGTCGACATGCTCGAAGCGTGCCGGCTCCTTGATTCCCGCGGATATAACATATATGCAACTCCGGGAACCGCCGCATTCCTCAACGATCATGGAGTCAAGGCCACCCAGGTATGCTGGCCCGACGAAGAAGGCCAGTCTGTGCTCGACATAATCGGAGACCATACGGTAGACCTGGTGATCAACATCCCGAAAAACCATACCAAACGCGAACTGACCAACGGATACCGAATACGCCGTCACGCAATAGACCACAACACTCCGCTGCTGACAAATGCCCGCCTGGCATTGGCCTATGTGAAAGCGTTCGTATCCCGCCCTGTAGAGGCTATCGGTATCACATCCTGGCAAGAATACTGATATTGACGAACCACAATCACACAGCCGTCCGTAAATTTTCGGGCGGCTTTTTTTTATTCATATTTGCATATATCGCTTATTTTCTTCATATTCGCAGCATGGATCAGCAACGACAATCAGACAATAATCTTATCGCAATTCCGGGTATCATACACACCGGTATTCTGATTATTCTGACCGCATTTATCTGTATCCCATCCCGCTGCGTTGCCCAACAACGCATTCCCGAATCGTTCACACAAGACTTCTCCGTTTCTGATTTTCACGACCATCTGGCATCCATATCCGAACTGTCATGGCCAAACCCGACATCAGAACTCCGCGTAAAGTCCGCAATATCAATAGACCGCCATCACCGCAATTCGGTCATGACATCTGATATCATGCCACTGTCCTCACCCGAGTTCAAGTACCGCAACAAACCGCCCATGACTCCGCTACAGGCCATAGGAGCAATCATGCTTGGCGTCACAAAACAGATCATATATCCGTATTCTACCAATATGCCTGACCTGTAACCGGAGCCCATCATCTCAAACATCTTACACCCTTTCCGTGTTCTTCATTCAGATAGGCACCCATGTCATATTCATACACATAGCATGAACGATATCGTAATCATACTCCTGCTTATTTTGCTAAACGGCATTTTCTCCATGTCTGAAATAGCATTGATATCCGCACGAAAATCACGCCTGACCAACGACGCAAAACGCGGTAGCGCCGGAGCGGCAGCCGCTATCCGGCTCTCAAAGGATCCGGACCGATTCCTGTCGACAATTCAGATAGGCATTACCCTGATAGGCATACTCACCGGTCTGTATTCAGGCGCCGCGCTTGCCGACGATCTCGGCAAAGCCCTGCTCCAATGGGGGCTACGTCCCAATATCGCACATAATATAGCCCAGATATCGATCGTTATCGCAGTGACATACCTGTCGATTGTCGTCGGTGAACTGGTTCCAAAACGCATCGGCCTGACCATGGCCGACTCGGTCGCAAAAATAGTATCCCGCCCCATGAGGTTACTGTCTGTCATAGCCATGCCGGCAGTATGGCTGTTGTCTCGATCCACCGCTCTGATAGTAAAAGTCGCCGGACTGGAACACAAAGATAACGGAGTGACCGAGGAAGAGATAAAATCCCTGATACAGGATGGAACAGATTCCGGCGAAGTACGGAAAGTGGAACAGGACATAATGGAACGCGCCCTGGTTCTCGGCGACAGACGGGTATCATCGATCATGACACCAAAGATCGATGTAGTCGCGCTGCGGCTTTCCATGTCGGCCAACGAGATAAAACAGCATATATCAGACGAACTGCATGATTCATATCCTGTATATTGCGACATCGACTCAAAGGATATCTGCGGCATCGTATCGCTCAAAAACTTGATATTCGCTATCGACTCTCCTGATTTCTCGCTCAGACAGGTAGTAAAAGAAGCTACATATTTTCCTGAATCGATGTCGGCCTACGACGCTTTGGATCATCTCAAATCCAAACACATACATTGCGCCCTGGTTTGCGACGAATTCGGCGATCTCGCCGGCGTGATCACATTGAGCGATATACTCGAAGGTCTCGTAGGATCATGTACGGAGTGGGCCGAGACACCGACCATCGCACCTTGCGATGAACCGGGAGCCTGGATAGTCGACGCACAATATCCGATATACGATTTTCTAAGCCATTTCGGACAGGAAGATCTGTATGAACCGTCGTCGTATTCTACAGTAAGCGGTTTGATCCTCGAAGAACTGAAACACGTGCCGTCATTAGGCGAGGCTCTGGCATGGCACGACTTCCTGTTTGAAATCGCGGCAATGGACGGCGCCCGTATATCCCGGATCAAGGTATCTACGCCAGCTACAGTCTGTTGAGTTCCGACTGGGAGGCAGCCTCTCCCTTATACCTGCTCTTGCGCGGCTGAAACCGGTAGGTAACTCCGAGCAGCACACCCCTTCGGTCATAAGTCTGACGTTTGTCCACTTCCACACCATATGTAAGCATACTCCAGTCATTGCTTGCGCTATTGAATATATCCGAAGCCGACAGTTTGACAGTAAGCGCATTGTCAAAAAACGACTTGCTCACCGAAGCATCCATCGAGAACCATGTTGTCCCGAACCGGTTCGTATGCATATATCCGGCGGTGGAACCGTATGCATTGGCTGTAATAGCAAATCCATGAGGCAACGCTATCGTATTGTCGAAATAGTATGAACATATCGGCGTATTGTAGCGCGTACCGGCAAGTTCAAGCCGTTGGCCGTACATGCCCAGCGTTACATTAGGCGTCCAGCATCCAACCGCCTTGCTCCATATCAGATAGAGACTTAGCGACGATACATCGATATTGACCGGATGCATCAACAACTGAAGCGTAGGCGCAGGATAGCGCTCTTTGACAAAAGCGTACGTATCGATACCGCGCATAAAATCGGCCTGTATCATAAAATTACCCCACATGCCAAACAGTTGCAGATCGTGCATGCGCTCATCGCGCAGAGAAGTGTTGCCCCCCTCTATCTCATTGCGGCCGACATAGCTCAGACTACCGGTAAGCTGAGAATACGGCGGACGCACCGTTGCCATCTTATAGCTCAACGACAATTGCGCCTGATCGTTAAACGAATACCCTATCGATATATCAGGAGTCAGCAGATGATCGCGCCGGCTCACATCCGGATCTGCCACACCATTCAGCTTGAATCGGTAATCGACATACTCGTACCGCATTCCGGCCGATAGCGACAGCGGCCCCCACATGCGGCTCCACGAAGCGAATGCTGCTGCCGATATCTGCCTGGCATCGGTGACTGACGATGGTATATAAGCCTCTACCGTCTGGTTGTGCATAATGTAATCAAGCGACGTCCGTGTAAACGAACCCTGGCCACCTGCACTCAGGTCTCCGCCCCACAGCGGCATATCCAAATATATCTTGCCGGCATACAGCTTCGACGAATTATCTTCTGTCGACCTGACCGTCTGATACCTGGAATCAGGATATGACGTCGCCACATCCGTATCGCCCGTCGACATCCGCACATTTCCATCGAAATGCAAATGATATCTGTCGGCAAACCTGTTATCGTAATACAGCGACACCAGATGCGACTGCGACGATATTCGACGTCCGATATTGCGTGATATCGCCGGTTCACTGTCAAGCCACTCTGTCCCTGTGTTGGTAAAACGGCCTTGTTCCGAACCTAAACGGTAATACCCGCCCAACGACTGCTCTCCGCGGGCATAATTGAATCCGGCCCGTCCGCTACATACATTGGCTATATTCCTGTTATTCTGCGTACTGCCGACCTCCGCCAGACTTCCGTTATAGATCAGCGTATTGATCGTACTCCCTTTGATCACAGGACTGTCATGATTGAACGAGCCTTCTGAAAATATATCCCAGTCACCGGTATGATAATTCAATGCCAGGAAATCGACAGCCGACCACTTGCGTCGCTTATGCACCTGTAGCTGATCCGTCAGCGACAGTCCCTGTGCAAACCTTCGCCGGGTCGTAATCTTCAGTACTGCTCCTGTCGTACTATCGTATTTAGCCCCGGGAGCCATAAGCAGTTCCACCCTCTTTATAGCCGACGACTGCAACTGCACCAATTCCTCGCCGTCGCGCATCGGACGCCCGTCGATATATACCTCGATATTACTACGTCCTATTATCGACACATTGTTATCCTGTACCTTTATCATCGGCAACTGCTCCAACACATCGAGCGCATTGCCTAAGTCTGCAAGACTCGATCCTGCTATCGTCGATACCATAGTGCTTCCTTCAAGATGCGTCACAGGCTGCTTGGCCGATACAACCACCTCCTGTAGCTCACGCGTAAGCGAATCGCACAGTTCTTCAGTACCGGCCATTGCACCGGCAGTCGGCAGCAAAGCCAAAATAATAGCTATTGTAGTCCTTATATTCATACGTGTGATTTTTTGTTGCAAAATTACACGTACCGCCCCCGTCTATACAAAACTACAGTCTGACATCACAAACCATACACCATTAATAATCATTATATTACAATATCTGAATCGCAAAAAGCCTGACAAAATGGCAATATTGCTAAAATATGGCCGATATTTCCGCCTCATGAGGTATTGCCAGGTTCTTGATCCGGAGTTTCAGACGAGATTTGCGTTTATATAGATTATCGATCGAATCACTGGTCAGCAACGATATGGTACGGTATGAAAAACCACATGCCAGATATACCGCCAGCCTATAGTCGTCAGGCTTTATATCGGAATATTCGCTTTTCAGATGGGCAAGCAGATCAGACCGGCAGTCATTGACCGTACGTTCCATCTCGGCTATCATGGTTTCATCGCTCCTCACCGCCTCGATCTCAGCCCGTACCCTGTCGGCCACAGCCTTTCGCTCGGTCTTTGTTCCCTGCGATTCATAGAATGTCTGACATAGACTGTCGATCAATTCAAAACGTCGTTTCAGCAGTCCGCCCAATGCTGTCTCCATATTTGAGCAGTCCTGCTGGCGTATAAGCACCTGTGACCTCAGTCCCGAAACCTCAGCCATCATCTCGGCAGTACGCATACGGCCGATTTTCAGACGCTGCCGCTGCCACACGATCACGCCGGCTGCGATAAGCAGCAGTATCACACCGTATCCGACCACACGCTCACGCGCCACCCGTTCGCGATACAGATAAAACTCCTTCTCTTTCTGACGGTATAGCGCTATTGTCAGAGCATCGGCATCGCGCCCCGACGGAGCGGACAGTTTCGCCTTCAGCGATTGCGCCTGAATCAGTTCATCATCAAGTGCATGCGCCCTGTAATAATCTATCGCAATATCTATTATCGTATCGGTCGGGGCATACAGACGGTTGGCGCCATAGCCTGCCCATAGAGCAGAGCCCATCGCGCCAGCGTTGCGGAATCGGTAAATTCCGACACATCCATGGCATTAAGGCAGTCGAAAGCCTCACGCGGACTGTCGGTCAGCATCTGCTGAGCCTCGTCAAGCGCATGTATCTGCGATCCTGTACCGGCACACCCGGCCAGAACAAACGCCACAACCAAATACAGAAGCCCTCTCATGTTATCGATTCAGATTGTCATATCGGCATCAGGATCCTCGTCGAATATATTTTCAGAAGGAGCACCCAGTTCATCATATATCATCTCCTGCGCTTCAGTCAGCAAGGATATCGCCTGTTTCCTCAATTCAAAAGCTTTCTTCACTTTTTCACTTATTTCAAGTTGCTTATTATAATCTATATCAGGTATAGGTATCTGATCGACCTGATTCGGGCGAATATGCTTGACCGTAATGCCAAACTCATCCTTTTTCAATAATGTTTGACCAATCCATGTCGATAGATATGCATAAATATATCCTCCTGTCTTAGGATCGGCAGGTGGTATTCTGATCGCATTTTGCGACAGCACTACATTTTCATCGCCCTTAGTGGCAAAAAATGGTTTTCCTACCGACCCGCTCTGAGTCAGAATAACCCAGTCCTCCTTCAGAAACCAGTCTTTGATTTTTGGCATTTTATCAGCCAGAATATATTTGCGTGGCACCCAATAGAAATCAAACATCTCCTGAGGCAGCATATAAGGAGTCCCTATTGTCTTATCGTCAGTAAATGTCCGTTTTATGGGTGGTGGATTGTATGTCCCTTTCGAAAAATCGCCTATAGTATTGATCTTATGTCCGCGACTCTCGTAATCATCGATTATCTGGCGTGCCTAAAATACCGCTGAGGCATAATATGTGGCATCGAGACGAGAATCTCCATCTATTATATTGTCCAGAACTGTCGATACTGAAATACTTTTCATAACTCGTTACGATATTTATTGAACCACACCTTAAAATCCTCAAATACTTGCGGCAGCATATCGTATGCTATAGGCTCCTGCAGCTCTATTATTTCCTCTTTCCAACCGCCTTCAGGATCACGTACCGTGCGCTTCTTTTGCGTAACCTTCGTACATATATTGCCATCCTCGTCACGTAGCGGAATCATGTTGCCGCGCAGATCATGTCCGATCTTGTGAGGGATCGACAGGAACACATGTTCCTCCCCGCAAAGCACACGCAGCTCCTCGAGACTGTTGATGATTTGTGCACGCTTCTTCAATATAAGCAATGTGGTTTGCGTTCCCGTCGACGGCTGGAACATCTCTGTCGGCAATGAAACACTGGCGATAATTCTAAATCGCAACAAAATCCAATGCCTTATATACCTGTAGCTGGGATTACTTACAATATTGTCTGGCGTAACTATTGCATAAAGGCCATTGGGTTTGAGAAAACGATACGAACGCTCTATAAACAGTTCCTGAGGAGCCATATAGCCTCTTTTCCCGGAATATTCAAATGAACTTAACTCATACTGATCCAGTATATGAGAATCATCTATCGACAAGTCTTCGCCAAACGGAGGATTACTAAGTATCAGATCGAACGACGCATCTTTTAGGTTCTTGCGTGCATCATCGCCATATTCGCCGTTGCTCTTCAATGAGTTTTCATGATAGATATTGCTGGAACCGTCGCCATGCATCACCAAGTTCATCTGTGCAGCCCTGACCAATACCGGATTGAAATCTATGCCGAAAACATTTTTATCGCATATCGCCTTGACTATATCCTTTTTATTGGCTTTTGCCTTAACTGCATCATGCCATTTATCCAGTTCTATATTGTAGATCAGGTCGCCTAAGGCATGTATATATGTCTTCAGAAAACCGCCGGTACCACATGATGGATCCAACAGCCTAACTTTTACAAATTCATCATCTCCTAAAATCAAGCGGCACATATTAACTGCCAGCTGGCATAAATTCCTGGGTGTGAAAAACTCGCCGCGTTCTCCTCGGCTGTTATTACCCACAATCTCCTCATAAGCCTGCCCCTTATAGTCATAATCAGTTTCCAACAGACTGTATTTCTGCAACTCGCCTACAATATAGGATATTACTTCCGACTTCAGATCAATCTTTTCCTCCTTGCCGAAAATATATCCGTATTCATCACAAACATTCTTAAACAATGCCTGAATACGAGCATCGACGGTTCGCATCTCCTTTGTAGTACGCGTGCTAAAAGTATTAATATAAAACTGAGGCGTTTTACTATACTTTTCATCAAATACTTTACAAAAAATTATTTTAAGGAATTCATGGAACGCCGCCTCTTTGCTCCCGCCTTGGTTTGCAGATATATAATTATGGCAGCGTTTAAACACATCCTTTAATACATCTGTAGCGGGAACCAAATCCGAAAATTTATTTGCAGTTGCCGGACGACCGTCTGCAAACGGGATATCTATTGCATCATTAAAGTGAATCAAGCCATTTTTATTCTCTTTTGCAATAGCTTTTATCTCACTTCCGACCCACAATCCGTATCTACAATTAGGCGACGCAGATAAATACGATTTCAACTGTTCGATTCCATTATCCTTGTTTGTCGGTTTGATCGAGTCCTTTTTTGCCTCTACTATAATGACTATATTTTCAGCTGTATGATTTGCCCCCGCAGAAAATACCACAATATCGGCACGTTTACTCGAAGATCCCAATACTATCTTAAATTCCAGTTCAATATCCGACTTCGAATAACCGTATTCCTCTACGAGACTACGCGCCATTCTCTGACGGACATGTTCCTCTGGTGTATCTGGACGATATTTCCCAGTAACATAGCATCGTATCTTTCCTGCCGGAATCATCGACGATTCCGGCATCACACGCTCGACTATGACCTTTTTTCTCATATAATAGTATATTCTGCTGTCTTATTTATGCAAAGATAACATATTATTATCACGAATAATACATATCCATATCCGCGCGAGCCAACACTCTCCCGGATTCTCTTTATGTATCAAAGATAATTATTATATATCACACGGCAAACCATAATTGACAATCATCTCTGAATTATCATTTTTTTGCCCGCATTTGTTATCTTTGCGCTTGTCAATACCAATTCATAATCACACTATCCAATGCGCCGGTTTCTGTTCATTATTGCCCTCATATCCGTAATCGGATCTATTCACGCATCCCACATCGAATCGATTCCATCGGTCAACGACGTCTCTAACCGGTGCTCGCTGGCCGACATGATCACGATAGCATCGTGGGACGACAGTCCCGAAGGATTCCGGGCCGACACCCCCGGAGCGGCAATGCGTCTGTGCGACCATGTCGAAGGATGGTCTAACGCCGTATATGAAGGTGCCCGCTGTCTCGAGACCGTATTTCCGTCCGGAGAACCTGCCGACCGTTGGCGCTCACTGCACAAACGGTTCGACTCTCCGGTCGATCTGAGCCACAGTCCGATAATCGAACTCGGATTATGGGTATCAGAAGGACCGGGACGTGACTTCGTGGCACGCATCACTCTGACCGATTCCAAAGGCAATACGTATCTCAGCTATGCCCATATTATTCCTACACTCTGGCGTGGCGTCATTTCCGACATGTCGGCGTGTCCGTTTCTGTCCGATATAAGATCCATCGAAATCGCAGTTGCCAACGGAAGCGATGAGCCATGGGATAATCCGAAGATCATGGTCGACGGACTGGCTGCGGGAAAACCTGTCGATCTCGATTTCAACATCAAAGGCGCCGCCGACAGATTCAAAGTCGACGGAAAAGGAAAAATACGGCAGGCAGACAGCCGTCTGATATTCGATTTCAGAAAAAACGCCACTCTGACATTCGAGACAGACACAAGCCACAACAGCATGTATAACCCGCCGCTCGACATACGCAACACCATAGCCATAGCTCTCGACAACCGCAGCAAAGCCGACAACCTGCGCCTCTGGTTTACGACCAAAGATGACACATTGTTCTCTCATGGAAAGTCAAAGGCTATCCCGCTGTCAGACAATATCGGCATACGGCAATACAGCATCAACCTTTCCGATATAGCTGAAGCAAGAGGAAAACTGCGCGGACTCAGGATCGAACCGGTCGGAGGCAGCGGATCCATAGCCATCGACCGCATATCTTTTGAGCGCGAAGATCCTATACGCACCTGGTCCGGAAGCATATCCTCATGTACTGCCGACAGCAACTTCATATCAATAAAGGGGACGGTATTACCGAAATATATCCGGGCTGACGCAACGATTGAAGTCCGACATTCACCGCTATGGAAATCCGAAATCCCATTCGACAGCCTCGAACTTCTCGGCTCCGCACCCGCCAGAGCCATATTCTCGATCGAAGACATTCCCAACGTCCGTCATGTCAACGGGCGCATGACCCACCTGAGCTCCCGCATGGAGGCGGCGATACGCATGCCTGACGGCTCTGTCACACCGATAGACCGGCCATTCTTTATTGAAAACTGGCGGGATTTCGCCGTCAATCCATACCTGTTCAATATTCCGTCCGGCACATTCCCCGTAGTGGAATTCGGGGCAAAAGGCGACGGAATAACAAATGACAATCCGGCCATACAACGGGCTATCGACGCCGCAGCTGCTGCCGGAGGCGGACGTGTGGTGCTCAGCGGAGATCCTGACCATCCTGCCGGCCGTCAGTATCTGGCCACAGACCTCGAACTACGCTCCGGAGTCGAACTTGTTATCGAACGCGGAGCCGTACTGCGGCAATCGCCGATATTCAGCCACTACACATCGTACCGCCCGGAATACGGCCACGACAACATCATTCCAGGCATACCATGGACCCACTGCATGTACACAAACCGGCCGCTGATCCTGGCCAAAGATGTGGAACGCGTCAAAATCACAGGCGGAGGACGCATACGCATGGACGACACTTATACTGAAAATACCGTATGGCAGCACTATGCGCGCAATTGCAGCGACCGCATACACATCGTACCCATTGCCATATGCAACGCGCGCCATATCGAGATATCTGACATTGAGATCAACAGGTGCAGCAACTACCATACAATATTCTACCGTGCCGACAGCGTATTCATAGGCAATCTGAGACTGCTCGAAGTGGCATGTCTAAGCGGCGACGGCCTAAGTTTCGGAAATGCCGTACAGAACGTACGCGTCGAACGTGCCATCTATGAGTCCAATGATGACGGCATTGTCCTGTGCAGCAGCTATAAGGATCCGCGGGGTGGCGGATGGCGTATCAGAGTGGACTCTATCGACTCTTCGGTTCGCAACATAGACGTGCGCCACAGCTACATCGACTGCGCCCGTGGCGGCGGAGGCAAAGCCATCGCACTGATTCCATGGGGATCGACCAACCCGCGACAGGACTACAACGAGATCGACAATATCACCGTCACCGACTGCGTGCTGCGAGGCGGACACTCAGTGGGAACCTGGCCCGACAACCCCTTCGACGGCAAACCGTTCGACAACAACGAAGTCGACGACTATTCGCCTGTCAAAAACCTTTTTATCAATACCAACGAATATCTCAGTCCGTGCGACATCATGTGGGTGAAACCGACCACCCTTATCACCGACTGCGGCATCCGCGGCAGCAGCACGATACGCAACGGAGATTTCACCGACCGTCTGGCCTATTGGACCGCACAAGGTCCGGTTCACGCAGAGTCCGGCAGCATAACCATACCGGCAACCAAAACATGGCTGTATCAGGGACTGTATCTTGAGCCGGGCACATACCGTATCCAGCTCGACAGCAACGGCCTCATACGGCCTTTTGCCTCCGATGCGACAGAACCTTGGTACAATCTCAGCGACCGCTCCGGAACATTCACCATCGTCTCGGCAGGAACCTATCTTGTCGGAATTATCGGCCGCGATGCAACTTTACGAAGCATCAACCTCGTCAAAGAGCCAAATCATAAACCGTAGAACATGAATTATCGTATCTTTCTGTCATCACTTCTCGCTACATTCCTCGGAGTTGTCCAGGCCTACAGTACGATTGTAATAGACGCCTCCGACAGTTCGCCAGTTCCGGGTGCCTCGATTTTCGATGCCTCCGGCAAAATGATCGGCATGACCGATACCGATGGCTCAATACCGCCGACGGTATGCGATAAGTACCCTATCGCCATACGTAGTTTAGGATACAACGAGCATACTCTCACCGCCCCGGCCGATACCGTGCTGCTGACCGGACGCATATATGACCTGAAAGAAGTTGAGGTCGGTACAGCCGACCGCAATGTCGTAAGACTGATATGCTACATACGCGAATATTCCTCATCTGCAAGCAGTGACAAATCAGCCACGATATTCGCCGAATACATGGCCGACTATTTCCTGCCACGCAAAGGAGCTAAAAAAATAAAGACGCAAAGGCATCCAAGAGTACTCGGCTGGCGGGGATTCGGACATTTTACCGACTCCGACTCCGGACTTGACTCCGTAGCATACCTCCAGCACCTCGGCACCGGCATGTTCTCATGGATCGAACTGATCGAAATCGACGGCAAGCCGGTCGAGACCTCACACCGGTTAAAAGACAATCCGGCACTCAAAGGCGATACCATACACGGCAAACACGGATTGAAGGAAGTATACCGGCAGAACGACCGATCATTCAGTGCCACATTCGATGCATTAGCCGATAAAAAAGGGCACGTCTGGTCGCCGACGGCATTGAAACTCATCGGCGCCACTCTCGACATAGATCAGATGTTCATGTCGCAGACCTACTTCCGCAACCGCTCAGGCGAATATTGGCCGGAGGATCTGGTCAGCGCCACCTACACCATGAATGCTCTCGGACGCGGTAAATGGATCAAAAAAGCATTCGACACAAAAGGCGATGTCAGTCTCAAAGCATATTTCGAAATCTACATAGTAGATCGGGAATATCTCCCGGCCGACGAAGCAAAGCAGCTGATGAAAGACGGCACACTGTCCATGAAAGTCAGGCGCCCGGCCGAAGCACCGCAACCCGATGCCGCAACACAGCGGATCATAGACCGCGTCATAGCCGAACGCCGCGACACCGGTCAGGGCAACTGAATCTCGGCAGGAGTCACAACAACTCTACCGATCTCCTGCCCCTTGTGTTCGTACCTATACTCCAATGTGACCTCACCCTTGCGGAATGGATCACCGAAGTTGCTGTCAGTCATGGCCCGCTCTATCACATCGGCCTTAATGGCCTCAAAGTCGATACTGGCGGCAATCGCTGAATCCGGCACCTCATCCACACACAAAGCTGTATCCGGCGACAGCATCAGAGCCTTCACCACTATCACATCGCCCATCTCGACTGGAAGTTCCAGAGCTTCCAAGGACTTCCGGATCTGTTCACGATACGAGTTCCTGGTTTCCTGTTTCGCTTGATCCAGAGCTGGCAGCAGATCGAAATAATAGAAGTTCACCACCATCAGCATCAGACCGATACCGATGTAATAATTCCGGTATTTCCGCTTGAATAGAGCCATTTTTATGATCGATTTGGTTTATACCGCAAAATAAACGTTTTTTTTTGATTTGGCAATACTTATTAACTCATACCGCCCGGTATTATTACTGCAACGCAACAAGTTTGCCATACAGACCCTTGCAGTGACGCACTCCGGTGCATCCGCATTATCGTTTCCGTAAAAATACCGTTTTTTTGATTACTCCTGAGTTTTATGCGGAAAAACAATTATTTAGCACTGCCGGAGCTGAAGTATCACACAATTAATTCCTATTTTTGTCTCCGTTATTATCCAACTTCAAATCTATCGATAGCTATATGAAACTTTCCCGTATGATTTTAATAGCGGCAGCCTCGGTCATCGCTTTGACCGGATGCCAGACTGACAAGTCCATCAACGTAATCACTACAGAGGTTCCTGAACGGCCGGCCGGACAATCCGATATGGTTGCTTTCGCAGCCGAACCGATCGACACTGTTCGTGTCGGATTCATCGGGCTCGGCATGCGCGGACCCGACGCGGTAAAACGCTTCATAAACATACCCGGAACCAAAGTCGTGGCCCTGTGCGATATCGAGCAGGAACGCGTCGATTCGGCACAACAGATACTACGGCGTGCCGGGCTGCCCGACGCCGCATCCTACGGCGGCACCGAAGATGCCTGGCGCGGACTTGTAGAGCGCGACGATATCGACCTCGTTTATATCGCCACCGACTGGAAACATCATGCCGACATGGCCGAATACGCCATGCAGAATGGCAAGCATACCGCCATCGAGGTACCGGCAGCAATGACACTCGACGAGATATGGCGGCTGATCGACACCTCAGAAAAAACACGACGCCATTGTATGATGCTCGAGAACTGCGTATACGACTTCTTCGAACTCAACACCCTCAACATGGCACAGCACGGGCTGTTCGGCGAAGTGCTGCACACAGAAGGCAGCTACATACACAACCTTCAGGAGTTCTGGCCCTATTACTGGAACAACTGGCGTCTCGACTACAACCGCGACCATCGCGGCGATGTATATGCCACCCACGGTCTCGGTCCGGCATGTCAGCTGCTCGACATACACCGGGGCGACCGAATGACACGACTCGTGGCAATGGACACCAAAGCAGTCAACGGACCGGCCGACTATGAGGCGGTGACCGGCACCAGACCCGCGCAGTATCTTAACGGAGACCATACGATGACAATGATACAGACAGCCAACGGCAAGACCATACACATACAGCACGATGTAGTCAATCCGCGTCCATATTCACGCATGTATCAGCTTACGGGCACCAAAGGATTCGCCAACAAATATCCGGTCGAAGGATATGCATTCGCCGCAGAACAGCTGACCGGCAACGAAAACATACCGGATCACGAGAATCTGTCGTCACACAGATGCATAACACCAGAGCAGCAGGCTGCTTTAGTCGGACAGTATACCCATCCGATCATAAAGGAAGTTGGCGAAGTGGCAAAGAAAGTAGGAGGCCACGGCGGCATGGACTACATAATGGATTATCGTCTGGTATACTGCCTGCAGAACGGTCTCCCTCTCGACATGGATGTATACGATATGGCCGAATGGTGTTCGATGGCTCCGCTTACAGCCCTGTCGCTCGAAAACGGATCAGCCCCCGTCGAGATCCCCGACTTCACACGTGGCGCATGGCAGAAAGTCAAAGGCTACCACCATGCCGGTGTCGCAGGTGAAGCCGGTGTCGGAACACTCGACTGAAAGCATGCAACAGCGGGCGGCTCACTGCCAGCATGGTAACAGCCGTGATAATCAGCACCACTCCGGCAATGCTCATCGGTGTCAGGCTCTCGCCTAACACCGACACCCCGACCACGATAGCGGTGACAGGCTCCAACGCTCCGAGTATCGATACCGGCACCGACCCTATGCAATGTATCGCGACTGTCATCGCGATAAGCGATACCACAGTAGGAAAAATCGAAATCCCCAACAGGTTGCCCCAGGCCGATATGGTCGGGGGCAACGGTTTTAAATCGGTCAGCCCCTTCAGCTGAATCACGAACACGATGATTCCGAACAGCAGCGAATAAAACGACAGTTTAAGGGTGCTCAGCCTCGACAGGCGGCTTTTATTGACCGCCACCATATATATGGCATACGATATGGCCGATCCGAATATAAGCACTGTCCCCACAGCGCTCAGACCACTGCCGTCGCCGTCGTAAAGCATAGCTATACCTCCGAGAGCGAGGGCCATACACAGGATTGTCAGTCCGGAGATCTTCTCGCGGAACATACCGGCCATTATCAGCGCCACGAATACCGGATATACGAACAGTATGGTCGACGCTATTCCTACATCCATATAGTTATAGCTCTCGAACAACGTAAATGATGACATTGCAAACAACACGCCTGCGACCACAGCCGCAGGTATTTCACGGCGGCTGAGACGGAACCCGCCATGACGTGACATAAGTGCCGCCATCAGCAATATGGCGATCAGATAACGATAAAACAAAACCGAGGCCACATCCAGACCCTCGGCATACAGCGGCATAGCGAAAAGCGGATTCAGACCATAGGTTATAGCCCCTATACATCCGAGCACATAACCCTTAACCATTGTGGATTTTATCACTGGCA
The DNA here is from genome assembly GCA_948467675.1 of uncultured Porphyromonadaceae bacterium. GTDB lineage: Bacteria > Bacteroidota > Bacteroidia > Bacteroidales > Muribaculaceae > CAOKFI01. The sequence goes on along the minus strand of CAOKFI010000002.1, from coordinate 225,333 downwards.
TTACTATATACATCAAGATCGCCGCAAAGGTAAGCCTTTGCAGCGATCTGTTATATAAAGAATATATGTTTTTATTATGTCAGATCCCGCTCTGCAGTTGCGCAAGCATTGCGCGGCATATCTTCTCATGACACCGCATAGTATATATCAGCACAATATTGAATACCGTGAGCTCAGCCACGAAATAGAGCCATGGCATATCGGCGATAAGCGACGCGAACAAGAAAATCGTACGCCAGTTGAATGTCATGAAATTCTCCCATTTGCATAAAGGGAAGCTGAGTTTCCTGAACTCCGCAGCCATATCAGGAGGAATGGCGCCTCCGGCATACCTCTCGAACAGGATCTTACGGAGCGACTGCATGGCTGGAGTCATGGACTCCTGCTGCACTGTATAGCCCAGATAGAACCAGAGCGTGAGCTTGGCGACAAAATTACGGTTCCACGACAACTCGTCAAAACGGTTGCGCAGTTCTTTCGAAGAATCGAGTTCACTTCCGGCCTTGCCTTTGACAAACAGCAGATGAAACTGACGGTAATAGTCTGCCACAGCAGCCTGCTTGGCATGCGATATACCTGCAGCTGCGGCTATGCCCCATATAATCCCCGGATGGTCGGAAAACATCGGTACTGTAGCATTCGTGCGCAGACATATCGCAATATAAATGGACACGAACCAGAAATCACCGGACACACCGTCGAGAATCCGCCCCAGACGCGAATGCTGGCCGGTGAGACGCGCAAGCTGACCGTCGGCACTGTCATAGGAATTGGCCCATATCAGCAGTAGCATTCCTGCTATTGTATGCCATAGATCATTATAGTAAAAACATATTCCGGCTGCTACTCCGATAAATATCGACGCTATAGTGACCACATTAGGGGTCACATGCAATTTCCGGAACAGGCATGCCCATGCGAAACCGATGGGACGGTAGAAAGCCAGATCGATATTTTCCTCCGTATCCATCGACTTCAGCGATGCGCGATATTCTTTTCTAAGATTTTCGAACATATCCTTAATCCTCATTGACCACAGCCCGTATCACTCGCCATTGACCTCACGGACGAATTTCTCCGCCAGTTCACGGTCATGGCCACAGTCCACATCGAAAGCCTTGCTGAATTCATAAGGTACCACACGGATATCGGTTTCCGCTGCCAGGATCCGCTGGAAATCGCTCAGCGACTTCGGATATTCCTTGCGGGCGGCCACCGTCGACATCGCCTTGCCGGTAAGCCCGTACAGTCCGGCCGACACTATTGTTCCCTCGGCAAACGGCTCGCCGCCATAACGGTAATCCACCACTTCGCCGGAAGCACCGATCCGCGCATATAGCGGACTCTCGTCATCGACAAACCGGGTCAGCCCCATCAGGACTTCTCCGTCAGACATCGAGGCGACAGCATCTGCATAACGCCGGAACTCCTCCGTAGGAAATATGGAATCGACTGTCATCGCGATAAATTTGCCCTCGATACCGGCGCAAGCCTCCGACAGACTGTAATAAGAGTTGTCCGAAACTATCGGTCGTATCTCAAGTGGCAGGCCTTCCTGATCTTTCAGCCCTTCAAGATACTCTACCAACGAATGCATACGGCTGTTGGCCACAATATATATACTCTCTCCTCCGCAGGACATCAGCACCTTGATCAGACGCCCTATCATAGGCTGACCAAGAATCCCGACCAATGGTTTGGGATTCATTTCTCCCTCAGCGACAAAGCGCGACCCCAGACCGGCAGCCAATATTACATATTTCATAAACAGTGATAATACTCTGGTTCTTTAATAATATTCGGTAAAGATATGTATTTAACCTATCATATCCAAACTAAGAAGATCCTTAGGCCATCCGCAACGAATAGGAAGAATAATTTACTAATATACAGAAATATACACTCAATAATACTCAACACATACAAAACACATATAATAAATCAGTTCCCCGTTGGACTACAAAAAATTGCATGCATTTCGGAAATATTCCGTAATTTAGCGAGCTAAATACATTATTTCGACACATTTCCCGATGGAAGAAAACCGAAAGATAAAGGTAGGCATAACGCATGGCGACATAAACGGCATCGGATATGAGGTAATAATCAAAGCCCTGGACGATCCGCGCATGGTAGAATTGTGCACTCCTGTGATCTACGGCTCCGCCAAAGTAGCCTCATATTACCGCAAGGCGCTTGAACTGCCTGGAAGCCAATACCACCAGATCGCCAATGCCACCGACGCCAAAGACGGCGAATGCAATATAATAAATGTCATACCGGAAGACACCAGACCGGAACCCGGACAATCGACCACGGCCGCAGGCGAAGCCGCACTTGCCGCACTGGAACGGGCAGTAGCCGACCTGCGGCAGGGCGCTATCGACGTTCTGGTGACCGCTCCGATCAACAAACACAACATACAGAACGACAAGTTTACATTTCCCGGTCATACCGAATATCTCGAAGCCTCTCTCGGCGACGGAAACAGTGAAGCTCTGATGATATTGTGCGATGACACCCTCAGAGTGGCGCTCGTCACGACACACATGCCGCTGGCCAGCATATCGGAAGCCATTACCAAAGACAATGTACTGGCAAAGATACGCGCCCTCGACAACTCTCTAAGATATGACTTCGGGATACCTCATCCGCGTATTGCGGTGCTGTCGCTCAACCCGCATGCCGGAGAAAACGGATTGCTCGGTTCCGAAGAACAGGAGACCATAATTCCGGCCATAACAGAAGCACAGACAGCAGGCATAGAGGCTTATGGCCCGTATGCAGCTGACGGACTGTTCGGAAGCGGCAACTACCGCTCATTCGACGGCATCCTGGCCATGTACCACGACCAGGGACTGGCTCCTTTCAAGACCGTAGCCATGGAACAGGGCATAAACTTCACAGCCGGGCTAAACCGCGTACGGACATCGCCCGACCACGGCACAGGTTATGATATAGCCGGACAAGGTATCGCCGACGAAACCTCGATGCGTCACGCCATATACCATGCAATAGATATATGGCGGAACCGTCGACGCTACCGTGAGATACACCGCAATCCTCTGCGCAAACAATATTTCGAAAAAGGAAAGGACAATGTAGTCCTCGACCTGACTAAAGAAGACTGAAGAAGATGGCTGTAACAACCATAGCTGCTATAATGAGAGCCGCCGCCTACTCGCCTAACCACATAGGCAACGACGCCGCCATACTCAATGCTGTGGCCGAACAGCTCCGAAAACGCGGCATCGAAGTGCATGTGTACAGCGAAGAGCATTTCATCGCTCATAACGTTGAAGAAAGCATCATAATCAACATGTGCCGCGATCCCAGATCGATCGACATGCTCCAGCGTGCCGAAGACAACGGACGACTGGTAATAAACTCCGGCTACGGCATCGAAAACTGCACACGCGAGCGGCTTACACGGATACTCGTCGGAAACAACATCCCGTATCCGGAAAGTTTCAGCACCAATACCAACGAGGTGGTCAAAGGACGGCTGCGACGGGGTGGTTTCAACCAATGCTGGATAAAGCGGAGCGACACCCACACAATGCATAAAGAGGACGTAAGTTACGTACGCCACCACGACGAAGCCCAGGAAGTGCTTCAGGAATATTTCCTGCGCGGCATCGGACGTGCCGTCGTAAGCAAACATGTGTCCGGCGATCTGGTAAAATTCTATGGTGTACAGGGGCAGCCGTTTTTCTACTGGTTCTGTCCGTTTGTAGCCAACGGCGGGACATACGGATGCTCCGCGCTCAATGAAGGAGGACCCGATGCCGTGAAGGCTATGGGGCTACAATTGAAAAAGATGTGTCTGCACGCGGCCGAGGAACTTAACGTAAGTATATATGGCGGCGATGCCGTGATACTACCCGACGGATCTGCGTCGATAATAAGTTTCAACGACTGGCCGAGTTTCGCATCGTGCCGGACCGAAGCAGCATCTCATATCGCGAAAAGTGTCCTTGCATCAATTAAAGACTACCGCCGATGATGACTACGAAAAAGAAATTCCCTGTATCCCATAAAATCATAGCCACGGCATGCGGCTTCGGATTCTTTCCGTACGGCCCAGGCACGATGGGCGCCGTATTCGCCGTATTGATATGGCTTCCGTTGTTTCTATGGTGCCCCTACGATGTCTGGATCGGAGTCACGATCGGACTGACCCTGCTTTTTACCGCCGTCGGAGCCTGGTCGTCAGGCATTGCCGAAGACTTCTGGGGCGAGGATCCGTCGCGTGTGGTCATCGATGAAGTCGTGGGAATGTGGATAACACTCCTCGCCGTCCCATGCCATGCCGTCTGGTGGCAGCCTGTGGTAGCATTCATTCTGTTCCGCTTCTACGACATAGCTAAACCGTTCGGCGTACGCCAGATGGAAAAACTGCCCGGAGGTATCGGAATCATGGCCGACGACGTACTCGCCGGAATATACGGAGCAATCACTCTTATCATAATTAACTGGCTGTTTGTATGAGCGAAAATTTAGAAGGACTGACCACAGCACAGGCAGCCGTTCCCGACAAGAAAAAAGCAGGATTTGCCAACCGTTTCCACGGATTCATCCTCTTTCTGAAAGCATCAGTGGCCTCGCAGATAGCCTCATGGGTCGACATGGGACTCGGCATACTGCTGAAACTGCTGTTCAATGTCGACATAAAACTCGCCACCGCAATAGGTGCGATAACCGGAGGCATAATAAACTGCAGCATAAACTACAAGTGGACATTCAAAGCAAACTCATCCTCCGTTCCGGCTGTAGTCATAAAATACATCCTCGTATGGACAGGCAGTCTGCTCCTTAACATGTATGGCACAGCCATGCTCGACAACGCTTTCGCAAACTCTCAGACACTTGCCGACTGGGGTATAAAAGCCGGCGTGTACACCACAGTGGCCCGTGTCGGCACTTCTCTGCTGGTATCCATATTCTGGAACTTCATGCTGCAGCGATACTTCGTGTACCGATACAACTCATTCGACCCGTTTCTCGACGGACTGCTCAGCCCGGTCGTCAGCAAATTCAAAAAATCGAATAAACCCGATTCCAGTAAATCCTAATCAGAAATATCACAACCTCCCATATTTCTCTCGATCATGAAAGAAAAAAAAGCATATCAGGAGAATCGCGACACTCTCCAGTTATTGATCTACAAGATCATAAACCCGATCGTACACGGTATGATACGCATTGGACTCACCCCTAATGCGGTGACGACTATCGGTCTGCTCGGCAACATCGCAGCGGCAACACTGTTCATCCTCGCAGGCGACAGCCAGGGATGCCTGTCGTCAGGCCCCGACTATTCACTGATACTATGGGGTGGTGCCGTACTGATAGTATCGTCGCTGTTCGACATGCTCGACGGACAAGTCGCACGTCTGGGCAACATGACTTCGACATTCGGCGCCATGTACGATTCAGTGCTCGACCGATACAGCGAGCTGATCACTCTCGGCGGCCTGGCATATTGCATGATGGACACCGGCTACAGAACCGGTGCGATAATCACATTCATAGCGCTTATCGGATCACTGATGGTAAGCTATGTACGGGCACGGGCCGAAGGACTCGGTATCGAATGCAAGATCGGCTTCATGCAACGGCCTGAGCGTGTAGTCCTCACAAGCGCCTCGGCATTGGCCGCCGGCATATACGGAGTATGCGCCATAAACCAGCCGTTCGACCCTATGTGGATACTCCTAACGGCAATGGGCATCATCGCGGTATTCGCCAACATAACAGCATTCGCCCGAATATTCCACAGCAAACGGCTGCTACAGAAAAACAGTCAGGCATGAAACTAAACCTCAAGCTACCTACACGACGCGAAAGCGTGATAATGGTGGTAGCGCTCACAGTATGGCTGTGCGTCACGGCATTTCTTATAGGATGGCGGACAGAACACGGCTTCATGGCATTGCTCATAGCCGCATTGTTTTTCTGCAACGGCCTTACACGCAAATTCGTAGTCGCGCTGCTGCCGTTCGCACTGTTCGGCATATCCTACGACTGGATGAACCTCGTTCCCAACTACACCGTCAACACTGTCGACATCGAAGGCCTGTATCTCGCGGAAAAATCGCTGTTCGGAATCGACTCCCCGAAAGGGACGCTGACACCAAACGAATATTTCGCGATCACCCACTGGACATGGATGGACTTCATGGCCGGAGTGTTCTACCTCTGCTGGGTTCCGGTTCCGATACTTTTCGGAATATGGCTGTATTTCGACCGCCAGCGCAAAATATATCTGCATTTCGCTCTCGTATTCCTGCTCGTCAACCTCATAGGCTTCGCAGGATACTACATACATCCGGCCGCACCCCCATGGTATGTGATGAAACATGGATTCGACTTCATTGCCGGAACACCGGGCGATGTGGCAGGGCTCGGACGTTTCGACGCAATGACCGGATGGAGCATATTCGACGGACTGTACGGACGCAACGCCAACGTATTCGCAGCCGTCCCCTCGCTGCATTCAGCCTACATGGTTATAGCCCTGTGGTATGCAATACGCGCCGACGTCAGCGGCTGGATACGCGCATTGTTCGCCATCATCGTTGTCGGCATCTGGTTTACTGCCGTATACACAGCCCATCATTATCTTATCGACGTCATCCTCGGAGCTCTTACTGCGGTAGCCGGCATTGCGCTGTTCGAATGTGTGCTGATGCGGATTCCTGCGTTTTCCCGTTGGATAGACCGCTACACCGCTTACATATCCGACTGAACCATGACCGACGCCGACGCAACCATGACCGTGGGACAGCTTGCCGACAGCCTGCTACAGCGCCTGGCGCCGGTATACGACGGACGAGAAGCCCGATGGATAATTCGCATCATATTCGAACATCTGCTCAACTATACACCTGTCGACACAGCCATACGCCGCGATGAACCGGTGCCTTCTTTCATACTCCCGAAAGCCGGACTCATAGTGGAGAGACTACTCGAACACGAACCCATACAGTACATCACAGGACTGGCACGCTTCTGCGGACACACGCTCAAGGTAAACCGGTCAGTACTCATTCCCAGACCTGAGACCGAAGAACTGGTCGACATAATCGTAAAACAATGGTCACAGACACCGGATCCGACCGTACTCGACCTCGGCACAGGATCCGGCTGCATAGCCATCGCACTGGCCCGGGCTCTCCGATTTCCGCAGATTACGGCCGTCGATATCAGCCCCGACGCACTGGCAGTAGCCAGAGAAAACGCAGCGGCCTTGCACACACGCATCGATTTCAGACAAGACGATATGCTCAGACTCACACCGGCCGACGGCAAATGGGACATAATAGTAAGCAATCCCCCCTACATTGCCGACAGCGAACGAACCTCAATGGAAGCCAATGTCATCGACTACGAACCGTCTCTGGCTCTGTTCGTGCCTGACAACGACCCGTTGCGGTTCTACAAAGCCATTGCGTCTTATGCTTCTGCCGCACTGACTCCACGCGGCACCCTGTATTTTGAGATCAATCCCCTGTTCGTCCAAGAGCTACGCCGCATGCTGCAGCTCAGCGGATTCTCCGAAGTGACCGTCATTTCCGACATGCAGGGACACCAGCGTTTCGCAGTCGCAAGAAAATCATGACCGACACCTATGCCGACACAACCGCTCACCCCAGCCCAGGCTCTTGCTAAAGCAGAGGAGCTGTGCGCCATCTCCGAACAGTGCGAGGCCGACATCCGGACCAGACTGATACGATGGGGAATAAGCCGTTCCGATGCCGACTCGATCATAGACCGGCTTATAGAACACCGCTACATCGACGACCGACGGTTTGCTGCCGCCTATGTGCGCGACAAGCTGAACCACGCCCGATGGGGATGCCGTAAAATCCTTGCAGCACTGGCCGCCAAACACATAAGCCGACGAATAGCCACCGAAGCTCTCGACAATGAATTCGACGGGGAACGCTATGCCGAGACTCTGTTCAGAATCCTCCGTACAAAAGCCAGAAACATGGAGCGGCCGCTATCGCGCGACGACCGCATGCGGCTGGCAAGATTCGCCGTAAACCGCGGCTTCGAGACCGGAATCATACTGGACACAATACGCGATATCGCACGTGACATCGACATCGACTGACCGCAACATAATACTGACTATGCGCATTCCCGGATGGCTTCATGACCTGGCATCTGTAATATATCCCGACCGGTGTCCGGTATGCGGATGCACACTTGCCGCCGGCGAACATACGCTTTGTCTCAAATGCTTTGCCGAACTGCCGCGTACCGGCATACACACATCCGGATTCAACGAGATACACCGGCGCACCGCTCACCGCACGCACATAGAGCGCGCCGCCGCATTTTTCCATTACGAACGCCACAGCCCATACTCCAGGCTTATCCACCTCGCAAAATACCGGAACCGTCCACGCATAGCCGAGGAACTGGCCGAAACCTACGCCAGGGAAATCGCTCCGTCAGGCTTCTTCGACGGCATCAGCATGATTGAACCGGTGCCGTTGCACTGGCTCCGGCAGATAGCACGCGGATATAACCAGAGCCTGTATATAGCCTACGGCATAAGCGCGGCCACAGGCATACCCGTAGGCGATCACCTGCGGGCCTCCAGGCTACAGCGCTCTCAGACACATCGCAGCGCCCAGGCCCGACACCAGGCCGCCGAAGGTCTATACCATGCTGTGTATACCGAAGAACTCCAAGGACAACACATACTGATCGTCGACGATGTAATCACCACCGGATCTACAGTAAGAGCATGCTGCAACGCCATCGCCGCCGCCTCACCCGACACCAGATGCAGCATTCTGGCACTGAGCATGAGCCGAAATGATTGAGGCCTACCTCGACTCCGCTTCCTCTACCTCCTGATCAGTAGGCTCGTATCCCGGCTTCCATCGCGAAATCTCCGACGGCTTACGGTTTTCAATCTGCCAGTCAAACGGATAGAAATGAAGACCGGGATCACGCCATGACGGTTTGCGAAGCGAATAGACTATAAGAGGCAACGCAACGATCACAGCCACACCTACGGCTATAATCCCCACATATATCATCGGAGAACCCGTCGATATCTGTGCCGGTGGTAGAAAACTGAGCACAAGAGCCAGAACAGCGCCCGATATACCGAGCGTGCAGACTATGGCCGCACCCGCCTTGCCTCCGGGTATTTTGAAGCCGCGCTTCCGGTTAGGTTCCGTACGGCGCAGTCTGATAAATGCACCGTAGATAAGAAGCACCATTATAAGATATATGACCGTAGCCATCTGCGACATGATCTGATAGGCCGACTCCACAGTTGGAAGAACTATGAGTATCAGCAACAATACCGACACCAGCCCGCCCTCTATCCAGAGCAACGGTTTGTTCACGCCATTCTTATTCACAGTCTGCAGTTTCCGGGGAAGATAGCCCGACTGCGCCACCGCCATAAGACCGGTCACAGGACCTGTGACAAGCGCCGAGATCTGGCCTATGACACCGATCATTATCAGAAGTGCCATCACATTGCCCATCCAGCTGAGACCGAATGACGCCCACAAGCCTTTATACGCCACCAGCAGCGACTGCAGAAGATCGATATTCTCCGAAGGCACGACAATCCCGATCACCAGAGTTCCTGCGGCATAGACAGCCACAATTACAAGTATAGCGAGAAAGACCGATCGCGGAAACTGACGCGCCGGATTCGGCATATCGTTGATATGCACGGCCTGCAGCTCCATGCCGGCATAGAAAAGAAATATGGACGCCGCCAGAACTATAGTCCCCATATTGCTGAAATCGGGAAAAAACGGCACATGGCTCAGATAATCATGCTTGCCCATGACCACATATATTATACCGAGCGCGATAAGTATGGCTCCCGGTATGATGGTTCCGATCATTCCGCCGTAAGTACTCAGCAGATTGGCCGACTTCTGCCCTCTGAACGCATTGAACGTGGCGACCCAGTATATCAGCAGCGACAACACAAGCGTATAGACCTTGTTCGATGCCAATGACGCATCGAAACTCTCCGGCCAGAAAATATAGGCCAGCGAAGCCGAGCCGAACATAAGCACCGTCGGAAACCATATCACCACCGTCTGCCATTCGAGATACATTGCTGTCCAGCCCCACCGCGGACCGAATGCCTCCGACACCCAGCGGTACAGACCGCCGCCCTTGGTATAGGTCGATGCCAGCTCCGCGCATACCAGCGAGAATGGCAACAGAAACACCACTGCCGCAAAAAGATAATAGAATATCGACTGCTCGCCGTACTTGGCCTCGGACGGCAGACCGCGCAGGCTCAGTATCGACGTGATGATAAGCACTGCCATAGCCCCCGTTGCGAGAGTTCCTTTGGCCGTGGATTGAAGCACTTTACGCCCTGACCCTGTGGTCGAGGACGGTTGTGCACCGCATGAGGTATTTTTCATAATCCTTTACTACTAAAAAAATGTCTCTATACCAAAATCTCAACAAAACCGCATGCCGAATGTTTTGACGCCCGATCACTGTTTTTCATGATAATGGAAATCCCGAGAAGTGAAAATGAGATTTTATGCAGTTCTTTTAAAGAATTTTTTCTTTAATTTTTGCTAAATCCCCGATTTGCTACTAATTTTGCAACTTCTGAAACACTGCAGCAATACTCATATTCAATTCAATAATTTAAATTCAAAAACTACTATGTGGTTAACAAGCTCGTCTATAGGCAGGAAGCTCGTGATGGCCATCACGGGCGCATGTCTTGTCCTATTCGTTACTTTTCACGTGCTGATGAACGCGGTAGCTATTGTGTGGCCGGCTTCCTACAACGCTGTATGCGAATTCCTGGGAGCTAACTGGTATGCACTTTTGGCTTCTGCCGGACTCGGCCTGCTTTTCGTGATTCACATCATCTACGCTTTGTGGCTCACAATCCAGAACCGCAACGCCCGCGGCAACCAGCGCTATGCTGTAAACTCTCGCCCGGCGTCCGTGGAATGGTCGTCAAAAAACATGCTCGTACTCGGTATCGTGGTCGTGGCATTCCTCATCGTGCACATGTGCCAGTTCTGGTACAAGATGCAGTGGCAGGAAATATGGGGCAACTGGTACAATGCCGGCGGGTTTGAATACCCCGCCGCTGCCGGCACTCTGTTCCTGCAGCTCGCGTTCGAGCAGTGGTGGACTCCGGTAGTCTACCTTATCGGCTTCATCGCCCTGTGGTTCCACATGAACCACGGATTCTGGTCAATGCTCCAGACCGTAGGATGGAACAACAACATCTGGCTGAACCGCCTCAAATGCATCTCCTTCTGGTGGACTTCGGTTGTTGTAATCCTGTTTGCCGTTGAAGCAGGCGTCTTCACATATCAGGCCAACAAAGGCACTTATCTGACAGATCCCGCACTCAAATTCCAGTACCTCGAAATGCTTCAGCACAAAGCCGACGAGCAGATGGAAGACCTGCGCAGCCGCAGTCTCGACATCGACGCCGAAAGCCCCGAAGCTGCTGCAAAATCGCAGGAACTCCAGATGGAAGCTCAGCAGATTCAGGAAAGTTTCTACAAATCGATCGACGTCATGAACAAACTCGGCGACCGCTTCAAAACAGCTCCCGCTGCTGTTGTGGAAACCGTTGAAGAAACTGTGGAAGCCGTTGAAGCAGCTCCCGCTGCCGACGACGCTCAAGAAATCTCAAACCAAACTGAACAATAACACAACGCGCAATATGGAACTCAACAAAACTACTGACGGCTTGGTAATTCCCGCAGCCGACTCAAAAATACCCGAAGGTCCGGTTGCAGAGAAGTGGACCAACTACAAGGCCCATCAGAAACTGGTCAACCCCGCCAACAAGCGCCGTCTTGACGTGATTGTGGTAGGTACCGGTCTGGCTGGTGCGTCTGCAGCATCTACTCTCGCAGAAATGGGATTCAACGTCCTCAACTTCTGCATCCAGGACTCTCCCCGTCGTGCTCACTCTATAGCCGCACAGGGCGGTATCAACGCTGCCAAGAACTATCAGAACGACGGTGACTCCGTTTACCGACTGTTCTACGACACCGTAAAGGGTGGTGACTATCGTGCACGAGAAGCCAACGTATACCGTCTGGCTGAAGTGTCAAACAATATCATCGACCAGTGCGTGGCTCAGGGCGTACCTTTCGCCCGCGAATACGGAGGCCTGCTCGCCAACCGTTCGTTCGGTGGTGCACAGGTATCCCGCACATTCTACGCTAAAGGTCAGACAGGACAGCAGCTCCTGCTCGGTGCATACTCTTCGCTAAACCGCCAGATCGAACTCGGCAAAGTCAAGAGCTTCAACCGCTACGAGATGCACGACGTAGTTATGGTCGACGGACGCGCACGCGGTATCATCGCCAAAAACCTCGTGACCGGCAAATTCGAACGCTTCGCTGCCCACGCAGTCGTACTTGCGACCGGTGGCTACGGCAACACATACTTCCTCAGCACCAACGCTATGGGTTGCAACTGCTCCGCAGCCATCGCAGCCTACCGCAAAGGAGCTTATTTCGCCAACCCGGCATTCGTACAGATTCATCCCACATGTATCCCCGTACATGGCGACCAGCAGTCAAAGCTCACGCTGATGTCTGAATCGCTCCGTAACGACGGACGCATCTGGGTTCCGAAAAACATAGAAGACGCCAAGAAACTGCAGGCCGGCACCATCAAGGGTTCTGACATACCCGAGGAGGATCGCGACTACTATCTGGAGCGCCGCTACCCTGCATTCGGCAACCTCGTGCCCCGCGACGTCGCTTCGCGTGCCGCCAAGGAACGTTGCGACAAAGGCTTCGGAGTAAACAACACTGGCCTTGCCGTATTCCTTGACTTCAGCGACGCTATAAACCGTCTCGGCATAGATCAGGTGCGCCAGCGCTACGGCAACCTCTTCGACATGTACGAGGAGATCACCGACGTCAATCCGGGCGAATTCGCATGCAACAAGAACGGTGTCGACTACTACAACCCGATGATGATCTTCCCCGCTATCCACTACACAATGGGTGGTCTGTGGGTTGACTATGAGCTCCAGACTTCGATCACCGGTCTGTTCGCAATCGGCGAGTGCAACTTCTCCGACCACGGTGCAAACCGTCTCGGCGCATCTGCGCTCATGCAGGGTCTGGCCGACGGTTACTTCGTACTCCCCTACACCATCCAGAACTATCTCAGCGACCAGATCACAGTTCCCCGCTTCTCTACCGATACCCCCGAATTCGAAGAAGCCGAAAAAGCTTGTATCGAGCACGAGAAGGCACTTCTCGCAATCCAGGGCAACCGCTCTGTCGACTCCATCCACAAGGAACTCGGCCACATCATGTGGGAGTATGTCGGCATGGGACGCACCAAAGAGGGACTGGAGCTGGCTCTCTCCAAGCTCAAAGAGCTGCGCAAGGAATTCGAGACCAACCTCTACGTTCCCGGCACTCAGGAAGGCATGAACAACGAACTGGACAAGGCTTTCCGCCTTAATGACTTCATAACCATGGGCGAACTCATCGCTTACGACGCACTGAACCGCAACGAAAGCTGCGGCGGACACTTCCGCGAGGAATATCAGACCGAGGAAGGCGAAGCCAAGCGCGACGACGAACACTTCTTCTACGTTTCGTGCTGGGATTATGCCGGCAACGACAACGCCGCTCCCACTCTGATCAAAGAACCACTCCACTACGAGGCGATCAAGGTTCAAACCCGTAACTATAAGTCATAATCCCAAACCAGTAACATCACTCAAATGGCAACTATAAATGTAAAACTCAAGATCTGGCGTCAGGCCGGACCGAAGGAGACGGGTCATTTTGAAACATACGACGTGACGACCGATACCGACACTTCGTTTCTTGAGACCCTCGATATTCTCAACGAGCAGCTCGTTCAGAAAAAACAGGAGCCGGTAGCATTCGACTCCGACTGCCGCGAAGGCATATGCGGCATGTGTTCGCTCTACATCAACGGACATCCGCACGGACCCGCCACAGGAGCCACTACATGCCAGCTATACATGCGCCGATTCAACGAAGGCGAGACCATCACGGTAGAACCCTGGCGTTCCGCTGCATTCCCCGTGATCAAAGACCTTATCGTCGACCGCAACGCTTTCGACAAGATCCAGCAGGCTGGCGGATACGTTTCGTTCAACTGCGGTGGTGCGCAGGATGCCAACGACCTCCCAATCTCGAAAATCAAAGCCGACATGGCCATGGACGCAGCCACATGCATCGGTTGCGGAGCCTGTGTGGCTGCCTGCAAGAACGGATCGGCTATGCTCTTCGTATCGGCAAAGGTAAGCCAGTTCGCTCTCCTGCCACAGGGTCAGGTAGAGCGTGCACGCCGCGCCCGCCGTATGGTCAAGAAAATGGACGAACTCGGATTCGGCAACTGCACCAACACTGGAGCCTGCGCCGCCGAATGCCCCAAGAACATCTCGCTGAGCAACATCGCTCGTCTCAACCGCGAGTTCATCAAAGCAAAATGCAGCGATTGATCATTCCAACCTTACTCCAATAGAGAAATCAGGCATGCTCCCGGGAGCATGCCTGATTTCATTTTATTGCACATTTGTTGGTACATTTCGACTATCTTTACGTCTTATATCATAAACCCTTAATTAACCGTTGTATCCATGAAACCAAACTGCATCTTCACTCAGCTGCGCATCATCGCAGTATTGATTGCGCTATCAGCCACATTCTGTGCCGGAGCCAAGAAACAGGCCGACGAGGACTCCGTACGCATTCTGTTCATCGGCAACAGTTTCACATACCACAACAACATGCCCGACATGGTCAGGGACATAGCCACGACCCAGAAACTCAAATACTCCTGCTCACGCATAGTCAAAGGCGGACAGAGACTAAGCGGACATCTGAAAGACCCCGTACTGACCGAAACTCTCGCAAAAGGAGGATGGGACTATGTGATCATCCAGGAACAGAGCTCAGATCCCGCAGGCCCCACATCGCTCGTACGAGAGAAAGTGTATCCGGCAGCCCATACACTCGACAGCCTCGTTCACGCCGGAAGCCCCGACGCCAAAGTCATATTCTTCATGACATGGGGACATAAATACGGCAGCATATTCAACGTACGGAACAACGACCACTCATACCCGCTCTCCGACAGCTATGAAGGCATGCAGGAACGATTGAAGACAAGCTACCTCGAAATGGCCTACGACAACAACGCATGGTGCGCCCCGGTAGGCATGGCTTGGAAAGTAGCCAAAGAACAGATGCCCAATCTGTGGCTGTACAATCAGGACAGCTACCATCCATCAAAAGCCGGATCATACCTCGCCGCCAATGTCATATTCACAACCATACTGCAGCGGCATTACCAGACCAAATACGACGCAGGCCTGTCACCCGAAACCGCCGAAGCCCTCCAACGCATAGCACAGGACACAGTCCTCGACAACCTCACCCTACTCAACATCGCCCGCTGAACGCATCCTGCGGACAGCGCAAAGACCATTTACACATTTTAACATCTGCATTTCGGAAAAATCGCAGTCCATCCCCTTTTCCGCACCGTAACTTTGCATCGGATCCCCGACCATGGGACGACGCCAGTCAGCCGATACCGAAACCTGCGGCTGATGCCGGTATCGTGAGGAAAAGAGGCCACCGCGCGCAAACGGAAAGTGGTACCGTCCGCAAACGCGCACCGGCGATAGCTCCACCGAGGGTGTAGATACCGGCACCATCCAGCGAAAGCGGCGACCGACACGGATGTCGCACCCACGGGAAATCCGGAAGGCAGATCCGCAAGCGGCGGCAACAGTGCCTGCAAGGGCTGTGATCCGAGCGGCAGCGCACGGTATGGACGCGTACATACCGGCAGCGGTGACTGCTACCCGCAGCCTGTGCAGCACGCAAAGGGCCCGCGCCGCCGCCCGGATCCGCACACAAAAGTCCGTTAAATGAGCAGACCCCGGCTCATATACAATGAAGCCGGGGTCTTTCATTTATTCTCTTGTTACGTAATCACTCCTGATCACGGCGGGGACGGTCGCCTCCCTCACGACGGGGACGATCGCCACGGTCGCGACGCGGGCCACGGTCGCCACCCTCACGACGGGGACGGTCGCCACGGTCGGCGCGAGGAGCACGGGGAGCACGCTCACGCTCTACATAACCTTCGGGTTTAGGCTGAAGAGCACGCATCGACAGACGGAACTTGCCGCTCTTCTTGTCGATCTCGATGAGCTTCACTTCCACTTCATCGCCCTCTTTCAGACCGGAAGCCTCCATAGTGTCGAGACGATCCCATGAGATCTCCGAGATGTGCAGGAGTCCGTCACGGTTAGGCATGAATTCCACAAATGCGCCGAAGTCGAGTATCGACTGTACTTTGCCCTTGTAGACCTTGCCTTCCTCAGGCTGAGCCACGATACCATTGATGAGCTCGAGAGCCTTGTCGATAGCAGCCTTGTTGGCAGCTGCCACCTCGATGTAGCCGGCATTGTCGATCTCGTCGATCGAGACTGTCGCACCACTGGCTTCCTGAATACCCTGGATCACCTTGCCGCCCGGGCCTATTACAGCACCGATCAGATCCTTCGGAATGGTCATGGTGACAATACGGGGCACATGAGGCTTGTAATCCTCGCGGGGTGCGGGTATAGTATCGTTTATGATTCCGAGTATGTGCATGCGGCCGTCATGAGCCTGCATAAGTGCCTTCTCGAGGATCTCATACGACAGACCGTCGCACTTGATATCCATCTGTGTGGCTGTGATACCGTCCTTGGTTCCTGTCACCTTGAAGTCCATGTCGCCGAGGTGATCCTCGTCGCCGAGAATATCGGACAGCACAGCATACTTGCCGGTCTCGTTGTCAGTGATCAGGCCCATAGCGATACCGCTTACAGGCTTCTTGAGCTGAACGCCGGCATCGAGCAATGCAAGGGTACCGGCACATACGGTTGCCATCGACGACGAACCGTTGCTCTCGAGGATATCGCTGACTACGCGCACCACGTAGGGGAATCCGTCGGGGAACATGCGCTTCAGAGCGCGGTGAGCCAGATTGCCGTGGCCTACTTCGCGACGGCTTACACCACGCGATGCCTTGGCCTCGCCTGTCGAGAACGGAGGGAAATTATAGTGCAGGAGGAAACGCTCGCGACCCTGATCCAGAACGTCATCTACGATCTTCTCGTCGAGTTTGGTTCCGAGAGTCACAGTCGACAGCGACTGGGTCTCGCCACGGGTAAATACCGCTGATCCGTGAGGACCGGGGATATAGTCCACCTCAGCCCAGATAGGACGGATCTCGGTAGTCTTGCGGCCGTCGAGACGTATGCCCTCGTCCAGAATGCAGCGGCGCATAGCCTCTTTCTCTACATCGTGGTAGTAGCGCTTCACCAGAGGTGTCTTCTCGTCACGCTCATCTTCGGGCAGAGACTCGATATACTCCTTGCAGACGGCATCGAACTGGTCGTGACGCCAGTGCTTGTCGGCATTGCCGGCCTTGGCTATGGCATAGACCTTGTCGTAGCACTTCTCGCGGACGTCTTTGCGCAGATCCTCGTCGTTGACTTCATGGCAATACTCGCGCTTTACGGTCGAACCCACTGCCTCGGCGAGTTCAAGCTGCACCTGACAGTGTACTTTTATAGCGTCATGGGCTACTTTCAGCGCATCGAGCAGATCCTGCTCGGATACTTCGTCCATCTCGCCCTCAACCATCATGATATTGTCGTAGGTAGCGCCAACCATCAGATCCATATCGGCTTTCTCAAGCTGCTCGAAAGTGGGGTTTATGACAAACTTACCGTCGATACGCGCCACGCGCACCTCGGAGATCGGGCCATTGAACGGGATATCGCTCACTGCGATAGCTGCCGAAGCGGCCAGACCTGCCAATGCATCGGGAATATCGACACCGTCGGCCGAATACATGGTGATGTTTACGAATGTGTCGGCATGGTAATTGTCGGGGAACAGCGGACGGAGCACGCGGTCCACAAGACGTGAGGTCAGGATCTCATAATCCGACGCACGTCCCTCGCGTTTGAGAAATCCACCGGGGAAACGGCCAAGCGATGAAAATTTCTCTTTATACTCCACGGTCAGGGGCATGAAGTCAACCCCTTCGCCGGCTTCTGCGGCAGAGACAACAGTAGCGAGAAGCATAGTGTTGCCCATCCGCAATTCAACGGCACCATCGGCTTGCTTGGCAAGTTTGCCAGTCTCGAGGGTGATCGTACGTCCGTCGCCCAGCTCGATGGTCTTCTTAATTGGCTTTACCATAAATATGTTTATTTTTCGTCTTATAAAAATCACACAAAGTTAGTGAATTCCGTCGGGATATTCACTAACAATGAGTTAATTTTTAAAATCGTGTTCTCGGAACCGCCGGATCAGGCATACATCGCCTCGATCTCGCGCGCATACCGGCTGTTGATCACCGGACGGCGAAGCTTCAGGGTATTGGTCAGCTCTCCGGCCTCCATGGTGAATGCCTGGGGCAGCAACGTAAATTTCTTGATACGCTCGAATCCTGCAAGTCCGCTCTGCAACTGATTGATCCTCTGCTCGAACATACGGCGGATCTCGGAATTCTCGACCAGCTCCTCAAGTGTCCGATACTGGATTTTCTTTCGGCGGGCATATTCCTTTATAGCCTCGAATGCCGGAATTATGATAGCCGTCACATACTTGCGCTGGTCTCCTATCACCGCCACCTGCTCTATGTAACGGTCTTCACCCAACCGGCTCTCTATGGCCTGGGGCGCGATATATTTGCCGTTGGAAGTCTTGAACAGATCCTTGATGCGCTCGGTCAGCACTAATGCGCCGTTACTGTCGAAATGGCCGGCATCGCCTGTCCGGAACCAGCCGTCGGCAGTAAACGCATCGGCCGTAGCATCCGGTTTGTTGAAATATCCCGACATAACGGTCGGTCCTTTCACAAGAATCTCGCTGTCAGCACCTATACGCACCTGCAGACGGGGCAATACAGTACCCACCGATCCCACTTCATAGACCGTAGCCGGATAGCATGTCACGGTAGCCGTAGTCTCCGACAGTCCGTAGCCTATGACGATGTTGATACCACACGAATGCATGAACTCCACAATGGTATCGCTCAGCGGAGCCCCGGCTGTCGGAAATATATTGCCTCGGTCTATGCCTATGACCTTGCGCATAGGCGCGAATATCTTTCGGTCGAAGAAGCGGTATTGCTTCTCAAGCCACCACGGAGCTTTCTTGCCAAGACGGTCGTATTCAAGGTTTCGGCGATGTCCGACTTTCAGCGCACGCACGATCATCAGCCGCTGAAACCTGTTCATGGATGCTATCTTATCCTGGATTCCGGTATAAGCCTTCTCCCAGAAACGCGGCACACTGCACATACATGTCGGACGCACTTCGCGCAATGCCTGCTGCACTGCATGAGGATCGGAATTGACATAGACCTTTATGTCGGACCACAGGCAGAAATAGCTCCACGCCTTCTCAAATATATGACTGAGGGGCAGGAAACACAAAGATGTATCCGAACTTGACAGCATGGTGAGCCTCTCCCGGTGCATCTCGAGCGCCGCATTGAAGTTGGCATGCGTCAGGATCGCACCCTTGGGCTCTCCCGTAGTGCCTGACGTATATATCAATGTCGCTATATCATTGGCGGTAGCGGCAGCGCTACGGTCAGCGACACTCTTGCGGCATGACTCTCCGGCTGCCTCCCCGAGTTTCACGAGATCATCGAACGACAGAGTCGAGGTATCAGCGGCATCGCGCACCACCTTATCGAAAGTCACGATCTGAACCAGGTGAGGAACCCGTTCCTGCACACGCCGCGCCATCGAATACTGGTCGGCATTTCCGACCATAAGCAGACGCACAGACGCATCACGTACTATATATTCAAGCTGCTCTTCGCTACTTGTAGAGTATATCGACACCGGAATAGCACGGTTGCGATACGCAGCGAAGTCAGCGGTAAGCATCTCAGGACAGTTGGCCGAGAATACGGCTATGCGCTCCTGCGGCTGCACATCGAGTATCTCCATGGCATACGCTACAGAATCGACCTGCGCAGACATCTGACGCCACGTAACCGGAAGCCATTCCACATCGCCAGACGGATTCACCTGACGGTGAAATATCGCAGTACGATCCGGATTTTTTGCTGCTTGTACACTTATAAGCAGTGTAAGTTTATTCGGCATAAATTGAATATTGAAAGGCGCTCAATAGGCTATGCTGCCGTACGCCACGGTTTAAAACCGCGACAAAAGTATAGCTTACAAGCCTAATTGCATAACACCTCAAGCCTGGAATTGACGTAGCGTTAACATTCATTGCCAACTTAACGCCTGTATCGTATGTATTTTTAAGATTTTTTAAACCCCGTCTCATCAAACATGCGGTAATCCTCATCGATTTTATTACCGACTGTGGTCAGCATGTCACCGATAAGAGCACCGTTCATTCCCCCACGCAATATACGCTTCATCGACTCCTGCGACAACCGCGCGCGCCCTCCCGCAAACCGTAGAGTCACCTTCGGAGCTATTAATCGGAACAAAGCCACGGTACGTATCACATCGTCCTCGCTTATAAGCGGAGTCGACTCCAGAGGCGTACCGGGTATAGGCTGGAGAATATTCACCGGAATAGACGCGGCTCCCGCCTCGCGGGCCTCGCAGGCAAGTTCAAGACGCTGACGCATAGTCTCGCCCATACCGATTATACCGCCGCAACATACCTCCATGCCCACCTCGATAGCGGCACGGATCGTAGCCATTTTATCTTCATGGGTATGGGTCGAACACAATTCCGGAAAATAGCTCGATGCCGTCTCGAGATTGCAGTGGTATCGCCGTACCCCCGCATCTTTAAGCATCTGTAGCTCCTCACGTCCAAGTAGCCCCATCGAGGCGCACAGATATATCGGAGATTCGGCCGCGGCATCACGGTATAAATCGCAGAAACGTTTCATCTGGGCTTTAGGCACACGCCGGCCGCTCGTGACCATAGAGAACCTCCGCACACCGACGGCATCGTTCATTCTCACAGCCTCGATGAGATCCTCGCGAGGTATATATTCGTATTCAGCAATTCCGGTAGAATGATGGCGGGACTGCGCGCA
This sequence comes from uncultured Porphyromonadaceae bacterium, assembly GCA_948467675.1. Classification (GTDB taxonomy): domain Bacteria; phylum Bacteroidota; class Bacteroidia; order Bacteroidales; family Muribaculaceae; genus CAOKFI01. The sequence continues at coordinate 204,216 of CAOKFI010000002.1, read as the reverse complement.
CCACTTGCAGTCCTCGCTGCAACGACCCGAGCGGGCATTTACGATGGAACACGTATCGATCACATCGCCCATCCAACGCTGCCGCACCTGATCGGCGGCATCACACAGCGCATCGGTCGATACCGAATCATTCAGCGCCATAGCCTCATCTACAGTCAGCGGCGTCCCTTCAAGTCCTTTTGCCAACGCTTCATCCAATGTCATAATGCGAAATCATTATTGGTTTATAAAAGCAAAGGTAATATATATATTGTCATAAAACGCATCGAAAAAAATTTAACGCGCACAGGCATTGCAGATCAAAAAAATGTAGTACCTTTGTCGTCGGGTAAGTCCTACACGACCAGCTCCCCGGGAACTCCGCCAGGTCTTGATCGAAGCAACGGTACCGGGTCGTAGCGGTGCGATGTAGATAGCTTGCCCTTTTTTTGTACCTGCCCCATTCGACCCGCGGCCTACTTCATCCTGCTCAATTTCAAGACAAAGCCACCCGCAGGGTTCATTTCCACACCAAATTTATCATCGCTCCGGAAAACGGCATTACCGGCCACCACACCGCACTGTCCACCGGCAGAAGCGTCCTTTATCCATTCGCCCGAATACTCCGAGCCGTCATCCAGGAAATCAAGACCGACAATCGCATCTCCACCATCCACCGTCATCCCGGCCACATACCAGACCTCCCCGCACCTGCGGGCCATCACCAGAGCCTCACCTATCCAGATTCATGTACTACGGTAAATAACAAAAGGGATAAAAACAAACATGAGATGTCTCACGACATCTCATGTTCTTTAAACCTTTATCTTAATCTAATACTATGAAAAACACACATTGCAAAGGTATGGGAATATTTCGGAATAACACATATTTTGGCCGGGAAAATATCATGCTGTTAGCATAAATTAACCTAACCCGGTTAGAAAATATGCCACATACGCACAATTTACGACCGTTTGTGCATGTTTTGCGGCAAATTCATGTGTTTTTACCTGCTTTCCTCTGACGTATGAACCGTCCCAGCAGATATTGCATTGCTTCGTTCTGTATCTGCGATCCAAGGAGGGTATTCAGTCCCATATATACCGCAAGGCCTACGATGCTCTCAACAGCCAGTATTGCCAAGGGCTCTGACAGCAGCCTGCCGGCAAACCATGCCGCTGCAACTGCTGCCGCGGCCTCGATGGCATACGGCAACAGATCACTCAACGAGTGCCACAAGTTCCGTTCCCCTACTCTGGCTGTGACAATGAGTGTGACGCCCCATGTCACTGCCGAGGCTATAACCTGTCCATAGAGCAGGATGCGTATGCCATAAGTAAGATCATGGGGATAGCTCAATGCTATATAAGGCAATGTAACCGCGATAGCTGCCAGAGCCAGTCCGTCGCGCAACACCTCCGTATACACCATCAGCGCGGCCTTTCCGAGCGATAGTATATAGTTGTTGTAGAGCGATGTCAGTACTGTGAACACTCCCCGCAACATCAGCAGCTGGAACAATATTACAGATGCGTCCCATTTCGATCCGAACAGCAGATGGAATAGAGGTTCGGTCATAAGCATCAGCAGGCCGAAAGATGGAAACAGCAGATAGGCTGTAAAACGGTTCATCTTGCCCATGGCATTCGCAAAACGCAGGCGGTCATCCTGAAACTGGGACAGTACCGGCAGGAACGAAGATGTCAGTATCTGGGAGAATGAGGATATTCCCATTTTGCTCCATTTGTCGGCCTGTGTGTAGTATCCCAGTCCGACCAGTCCTACCCGGTTGCCGACAAAAAAGGAGTATATGTTCTGAAACACCACATTCAGGAAGGAGCTGACCATAATGCCTGATCCGACGCGGAAAAAGGATTTCAGCGCCGGCCACGAAAACAGCATTGCCGGCCACCAGTGTCCTGTAGCCCACAATACGGCTGATTTTACAGCCGCAAGCGCGATCGACTGCCATACGATAGCCCATGCTCCTGCGCCGGCAAGCGCAAGCCAGATGCCGACAAGTCCGCTTACAACAAGTCCGATCACATTGCTCACGGCTACCATCCGAACATCCATACGCTTCATCAGCCGGTTGGTCTGCACGATGGCCGAGGCGTTGAGTATGAATGTCAGAAACATAACGCGTGCCAAAGGCACTATACGCATATCGCCCTGGAACAGATCTGCTATGAACGGAGCACACAGCCACAGGATCGCATACAGCACTGCGGCCATTCCCATATTAAACCAGAATACAGTCGTATAATCCGTTTCTGTCGGGGATTTACGCTGTATAAGAGCCGCCGAGAAACCGCTGTCGACAAACAGCGACGCGAATGCCTGAAACACGAGCACCGCACCGACCAGACCGAAGTCTTCAGGTGTCAGTACCCGCGCCAACACTATTCCCGTCACGGCATAAAGCACCTGCGACGAGATCTTGTCGATGACGTTCCACTTCAATGTGCGCGCTGTGCGCAGTTTCAGATCCGGCTCCGGCATAATGTTCCAGCCGGCGTTATTCGGGCATACGCTCCACTTTCACACCGAGAGCCATGCTCTTTTTCAACTCCGGTGTTCCCTTGTAATATATCTTGCCGGAGCCGGCTCCGCTGATATTAAGCAATTTTTCAGCCCAGCATCCGATCGTACCGGTACCTGTGTTACGGCATTTGACATTGACGGCTTTCAGGCCATCGGCCTGGATCGCCCCCGTGCCTACGAGCGACAGGCTCGCATCCTGGCATTCGCCGCCCAACACGAGAGTGCCGTTGCCTGTAGATATGGCACCTTCCACCTCATTGGCACAAGCCTCGCGCACTACCAGGCGGCCGTTTCCAATCAGTCTGGCCTGGAATCTCGCGGTAGGAGCCATCGACACTACCCTGACAAGCGAGTCGCTGCTGTTTTCTACTTTGGTCAGAAATCGCGAATACACACGTACTGTGGGCAGATCAATCCGTGTAGCGTCCTCGCTCAGCTCAACTACGAGTTTCCCTTTTTTGTTGGTGAGCATTATCATCGACGCCTGAGCCTTTGTGGCGTAAAAAACCGCTTTCCCGACAGAATCAGGATTCGACACATAGTCGACATTGACGCCGTTTACGACCTTGAGTTCTGTAAAGTCAGCCACGTCCATGACATATCTGATCTGATCGGCGGCCATAGCCCCGGATCCCGATGCCGCCAGTACGGCGATACCTAAAACTAATTTTCTCATACTTATACTAATTTACCTAATACCCTGAAATTTTATTTGTCGAAATGCACATTGTCGGCCTTGATATTGATCTGAGCGGGACGCGGCCCACGCACATGTACGTCGCACGACTTTTGAGCCTTAACATTCAGCGAGCGCGATGCACGGCAATAAATATCGCCGGAGCCGCTGCCGGTCACGACCGTAGATTCAGCATCAAGCGAACCGGCTTTAAGATCGCCCGAACCGTTGAGCGACAATTCCGCATCCACCGCCGTTCCTTTTACACTGAGGTCACCGGAACCATTGACCGATGCCGAGACACCGGTTGCCTTGATGGATTTTACGTCGAGATCGCCTGAGCCATTGACCGACAACACTGCAGAAGTTCCGATTGTGCATTTTTTAATATCCATGTCGCCGGAACCATTCACCTTTGCGATCATAACCGATGCTTCGAGAGTGCTCAGACCGAGGTCACCAGAACCGTTGACAGCGCCATCGAAAGTCCCTTTGGCAAACATGTCGTCAATTTTTATATCGCCCGACCCATTGACCTTACACTTCATATCTCCATCTACGTCGATACGTTTTGCGAGTACTGATCCGGAACCGTTGACCACAATAGACCGGATATCTCCATCGTAGCATACAACCACACGCGATGTCACGTGCAAGGATTTGTTTTTCCATTCGTCCTGCACTCCTACGATCAGTTCCTGTCCTTTGCTATATACTTTCAGCTCCCCTTTCTTTGTACTGTGGTACACTATGACTCCGGGGTGCCGTGAGTCTTTGATCAGCTCCACAGTCACAGGCGCATTGAGCACTATCGCATTGAAATCTCTGGCGGCTTTGAGCACTATACGTTCGCCTTCCGGCTTGTCCGACGCATGTTTCTTTGCCGACAGCGTCATCATGGACGCCATCACAGCCACTACCATAAGCAAGAGGGTTCTTTTCATATCAGATCTATTTGATTTTGATTATTTATCTCATTGTGCAGCGCCCTCTCATCGAGAGAGGGTATGATATCGTGCTGTACATGCGCGAGCAGATCCATCAGCTTATCCTTTGTCGATGCCCGCAGTATGGCCACACGGGTGTCGCGGAAGTTCGGTATACCTTTCAGCAAAGGCGACACCGCCAGATGACGGCGTATGTGCAATATGCCACGGTACTCGTCGATCCGCTCTATGCTCTCGCTGATCTGCCGTCGGAGAAGCCCGAATTTTTCGGCAAGCGACAGCGGTATCTGCGGAGCTGTATCATCGAGTGCCGCTTTTATATCCCTGAATATCCACGGAGCGCCTATCGAGGCGCGTCCCACCATGACACCGTCCACTCCATATCGGGCGAAAGCCTCGACGGCCGCCTGCGGAGTCGTTATGTCGCCGTTGCCTATCACGGGGATCGTCAGCCTCGGATTTTCCTTAACCCGGGCAATCATCTCCCAGTCGGCCTCACCGGTATACATCTGCGACCGTGTGCGGCCGTGTACGGTCAACGCCTTTATGCCGCAGTCCTGAAGCTGTTCGGCAAGCTCCACGATCACTTTCGAGTTGTGATCCCATCCCAGGCGGGTCTTGACTGTTACCGGTATCCTGACCGCATCGACCACCGCTCTGGTTATCTCGAGCATTCTGGGTATATCGCGGAGCATGCCGGCGCCTGCTCCCTTTCCGGCCACTTTCTTGACCGGACATCCGAAATTGATGTCCAGAATATCAGGGTTCGCGGCCTCAACGATACGCGCGGCCTCAACCATCGGATCCACATCCCGGCCGTATATCTGTATGGCAACAGGGCGTTCGGCCGAATTTATATTGAGTTTACGTGTAGTCGCGGCGATATTGCGGATAAGAGCATCGGCCGACACGAATTCCGTATAGACCATATCGGCGCCCTGTTCCTTGCATATAAGCCTGAACGAGGCATCGGTCACATCTTCCATCGGTGCCAACATCACGGGACGTTCTCCCAAGTCTATGTCTCCTATCTTCATATCTTATGCTGTTGTATGGGTTTAGACGTTCCTTAAACGGAAAAAGTTGCACGAAGATAGCGATTTCAGCATTCACATGCCACTCCCGAGGCTCTAAAAAAACGGACTGAGAGCCCTAAAGGTCTATATGGGCGGCTTCGACATCATCACCGAGGAAAAGCGAAGCCATATCGCCGAACTTGTCGGGATTCTCTGTCGTAAGATAGCGACAAGTACCACCCATGCTGCACCGTCCGGCCATATCGGGATGCCGCCGCAGATAGTCCTCAAGACTCCTGGCCACGATATCGCCCTGAGCCACAACTTTTGCCGATGCCGGCACGCAATCGCGGATCTTGCCATACAGCAGCGGATAGTGCGTGCATCCGAGGAGCACGGTGTCTATCATCGGATCACTGTCAAACAGCATATCCACGTATTTCCTGACGAAATAGTCGGCTCCCGGATCTCCTGCCTCGCGGTTCTCGACCAGAGGCACCCACATAGGGCACTCCTGCGACTTCACAGTAAATGCAGGATAGAGTTTGGCGATTTCCATATCGTAGCTGTGAGACCGCACAGTGCCCGGGGTGCCGAACAGGCCTATGTGTCCGTTGGCCGACAGTCGTCCCAGCTCCTCCACAGTAGGTCTTATCACCCCGAGTACCCGCCGTCGGGGATCGATCCGGGGAAGATCATTCTGCTGTATAGTGCGCAGAGCCTTGGCCGATGCCGTGTTGCATGCGAGTATCACCAGACGGCATCCCAGCGCGAACAGACGCTCGACGGCTTCGAGGGTAAACTTATAAACGACGTCGAACGAACGCGTACCATAGGGTGCGCGCGCATTGTCGCCAAGATACAGATAGTCGTACTGCGGCAGACGGCGCCGTATCTCGCGCAACACAGTAAGGCCGCCGTATCCGGAGTCGAACACTCCTATAGGGCAGGAAGCAATCATATCATTTTCCATCGATCAGGTGCAAAGCGTTCATCACATTGGCCGGCGGACGCTTAGCATCAAGCTCCGCCTTCATGAAGTCCATATATGGAGCCACATGCCCGAAAAACTTCCTGTATCCCTCACACAGATAATTCAGCCCCGGTTCCCCGTCGGCCGTAACCGCAAAACGGTTTTTGGGACACTCTCCGTTGCATGCGAAGAGCCAACGGCACTGCCGGCACTGCCGAGGCAGCGAATCGCGCTTAGATGCGCCGAAACGCAACTGCCGGTCACTACCCATCATCTCTATGAACGACGTGTCGCGTATATTGCCGAGTCTGTAGTCCGGAAACACGAAATGGTCACAGGAATATACATCGCCGTTATACTCCATCACACCGGCATGGCCACACTGCGGCGCCATGGTACATACCCCCGGCTCCACTCCCGCCCAGTTGGCAAGCGTGGCGTCAAACAGCTGTATGTAGTATTTGCCTACATCCTCCTTGATCCATTCGTCGAACAGGGTGCACAGGAAGTTGCCCCACTGCTCTGGAGTAACCGAAAACGGCGCGAGATCGCCGCCTTCGCGTACCGATGCCAGCCGGTTGCCTTGCTTCAGACGCTCCACAATCGGGGTAAACTGTATATAATGACACCCGAGATCCTTGAAAAAGTTGTAGAACTCAAGCGGATAATCGGCATTGTAGTCATTGATGACAGCCATGGCGTTCCATTCCACACCGTGTTTCTGGAGCAAACGTATACCTTTCATCACATTCAGGAACGAGGGACGTCCTCCGCGGTTGCGCCTGTACTCGTCGTGAAACTCCTGGGGACCGTCGATCGAGACGCCCACCAGCCAGTTGTTGTCGCGCAGAAAACGGCACCACTCGTCATCGAGCAGCGTACCGTTTGTCTGCAGACAGTTCATGATCTCACGTCCGCCGGCATATTTCTGCTGCAGTTCCATAGCCCGCTTATAGAATGACAGCGGCCGCATGAGCGCCTCGCCCCCATGCCACGTAAAATTGACTATCCCCATGGTCTGCGCCTCGAGATAGCGCTTGGTATACAGTTCCAGCATACTGTCGGACATGACCATCTTCGGGTCGTCGGCATACAACTCTTTTTTTTCTAAATAATAACAATACGTACACGCCATGTTACACATGGCACCCGCCGGCTTGGCCATCACGTAGAGCGGGCGGGCAAAGGGGTTGATTGCGTTCATCTCTATTCGTCGTCGATTGTCTTGAATCCCGATGTTCGGTAGGCACTTGGCGTCACACCGCAGCGGTCTTTGAAAAATGTGCTGAAATATCGTTGCGATCTGAAGCCGAGAGCTTCGGCGATCTCGCTTATCGACATGGCTTTGTGGCGCAGCATATCTTTGGCGCGCATGAGCCGGTAGTCGTTGATGTGGTTGCCTATACTCTTGCCTGTCAGCTTATTGAAGCGCACATACAGTGCGGAGCGGCTCATCAGCATAAGTTCCACTATCCTGTCGACGCCGAAGTCGGGTGAGCTGATCTCGGCGGCGATTATCTGGTCGATCTTCATGAGGAACGATTCGTCGGCATTGGAGAACTTCTTCTCCTCGATGGCCATGCCGGAAGTGGCGTTTTTGTACCGGTTGCGCATTATGTCGCGGTTGAGCAGCAGGTTCTTGCACCGGCTTATAAGTACGTTCACGTCAAACGGCTTGGATATGTAGCTGTCGGCTCCGAGGGCATAGCTCTTGAGTTTCTCGGTCTCGGCAGCGCCGGCCGTAAGGAGTATGACCGGTATGTGCTGGAGTTCCGGCGACAGCTTGATGTCGCGGCACAGGTCGAAACCGCCGAGCACCGGCAGGATTCCGTCGGCTATCACTATGTCGGGCGAGTCCCGCTTTATCATCATCAGGGCATCGCGCCCGTTGAACGCATAGTATACCTTCTTGAATATCTCCTGGAGGTGCGATACCATAAACATGCACAGCTCCTCGTTGTCCTCGACCACTATGGCGGTGCTGCCCGAGGTGTCGAACACGTCGACCACGCCACCCGGAATCAGCGGCAGATCCATCTGGTCGGGCGCCGTCTCCTCGGTCGATTCCGGGGCTATCGGCAGCTCGCGCGGGATTTCGAGCCATATGGTCACTCCGTGCTTGTCGGGATCGGATTCCACGCCAATCTTGCCTTGCTGTGGCTCAAGCAGCATCTTGGCGTAGGCGAGTCCCAGGCCGGCGCCATACAGGTGGTTGTTGTAGTGGCCGGAGAACACACGCCGGATCTCGGATTCCGACAGGCTTTCGCCCTGGTCGTGGATCTCGACTCTGACCGAATCGCCGTCGAGTTGCGACGTCACCTCCAGCACGGCTCCGGTGGGGGAGTGCTTGATCGCGGCCACAAGCATGTTGGACAATACTATACCCATGCGGGCGCGGTCGAACACCGCCTCGCCTATATTGTCGTCGAGGCTGTATGACAGATGTATGCGTCTGAGGCCTATCGACGGCGCCGACGCCTCTACCTCGTGCTGAAGCCAGGTGTTGAAATGGCAGCGCTCGGGGGTGACGGTGGTGCTTGTGGTCTCCACGTGCCACAGTTCGAGCGGCATGTTGATCACATCGCGCATCTCCTTCGTGTGGCGGTATATCTGTTCAAGTCCCTTTATGGTCTCCGGATCGGTTCCGCTATCGTGCTTCAGTTTGTGGATCAACACTTTCAGCGGGGCGTAGATCAGCGACAGCGGGGTGCGCAGCTCGTAGTTGATGTTCGACAGGAAGCCGACCTCGCGTTCCAGGGTCTTGCGCTTCAGGTCGTCCATCTGGCGCCGCTTGCGCAGATGGAAGTACCGGTACAGGGCGTAGACTGCCGCCATGCCTGCCAGGATATATACCGATATGGCCCACCACGATTCCCACCATGGCGCGAGCACATGCAGCTGCACCACCTCGGTCGGGGCTGTCCATGAGCCGTCGGGCAGGCTGCATGCCACGCTGATCTTGTAGGTGCCGCCCGACGGAAGCATGTTGAGCGACAGTGTGCGGTCGAAGGTCTCTATCGGACCGTTGTTCTTCATTCCGTCTATGTAGAAGCGGAACAGTTTGTTGCGCATGGCGTTCTGCTCGCGGTCTATGATGCTCACCGAGATCGTGGAGTGGTTGCTCGGCACTTCTATGCGGCCGTCGGCCAAGGAGGCGAACACCGACACTCCGTCGACCTTTATGTCGGCGATTCCCAGCGATATATCCTCCGGGACTGGCATCATGTCGTCGATCATGCCGCGCCCTATCTTCTGGAGGCCGTTGATACCACCCATGAACAGGTAGTCGGGCGTAAGGAAGTGGGACTTGTTGATAAACTCGTTGGATGCCACCCCGTTGTAGGAGTTGAACATCATGAGTTTGCCGTCGTTGAGCAGATACAGCACATTGTCGGCGCCGATCCACAGCCGCTTGCCGTCGAGTACAAGCGACGTGATGTTGCGTATGAATTTGGTGTCGACCTTGTTCATGTCGTGGTCGATGGTGTCGTATTTGTACAGCCCGCGGTTGGTGCCTATATATATGGTCCTGTGGCCGTCGAACTGGGCGCATTTCACCACTATGCTTTTGTCGGTATCGACCACAGGCCTCAGCGAATCGCGGTCTATGTCGTACGATATTATGTTGTGTGTGCCGTGAAGTAGGACCTTGTGCTGGTCACGGTAGAAGGCATACAGCTTGTCGCCGTCGGTAGGGGCGTTGTCGTTAGGTATCTTGCGGGCGGTTCCGCTTTCGCGGTTCACTATGTAGATCCTGTCGTTGACCATTATGTCGCGGTTGTCACTGATCGGCAGAATCTCTAGCGACAGGCCTTTTTTCGCATCGGCAGCGGCTATGCCGCTGTATGGCTGCGGTGCCGGCGATATGTTTTCGGTCTTCTTGTCGAGCAGATATATGCCCTTGTCGAAAGTCGACACTATCAGGCGGTCATCGTCGTAAGGCGATACCCAGGTGACTTTAAGCCCTGCCGTTTCGCCTACTCTCCTGAACCAGTCCCTTTCGGTGTCCATCCGCGCCACGCCTCCGCCGTCGATTCCGCACCATACGGTTCCGTTGTCGTCGCTGTATATCGAGGTGACTATGAAGTCGCTGTTGTAGGAGTCGCCGCTCATGCCGGTGTAGGTGCGCATCGCCACGGTGTAGATGCATATGACTCCGCGGCGCAGGGTGCCGGCATACATGTTTCCGTAGTCGTCCTTGTAGAGCTTCAGCACGGTGCCTGTCGCTCCCATGCCGTGGCTGTTGAGGCGCGAGAAGCGGCCTGTATCCATCTCCAGTATGTCGATGCCCTTCTCGGTAGCTATCCACAGATTGCCGTTGTGCTCGAGCATGTCTATAACTATGTTGTTGGACAGCCCCGAAGTGGCGGCTTTGATCTCCTGCAACAGCTCGCCGGAGGCCGAATAGCATCTGAGGCCGTCGTTGTAGGGCGATACCCACAGGCGCCCTTTGCTGTCGGCATACGACGCCATTATGTCCGTGTCCCCGCATATCCCGGAGCGTGACACTGTGTTGTCGGCGGGATCGTATTTCCACATGCCGTCGCTGCGTGTCTCCAGCAGGAACTTGCCGCCGGTCCAGGGGAGTATGCGGTTGTAGCTGTTGGACGATCCGCCTTCGGAATCGATCAGCTCGAGCTGGTTTCTGTCGTAATTGTAGAAATACAGGCGTCCGTAGCCTCCGAGCAGCAGCCCGTCGGGAGTTTCGCAATAGGATGTTATGTTGATCTGCCGGCTGCCGTACTTGACAGGTATGAACGAGTCGGTAAGCCGGTCGTAGCGTGTCAGGCCGTTCTCTCCCGCCACCCATATGGTGTCGCGTGAGTCCTCAAACACGATATGCACGTCGTTGTCGGAAATGTATCCCGGACGCATACCGTCGGCGAAATATGTGGTGATATTGCGCTGGTCATACCGGTTGAGCCCGTAGCGGGTTCCCATCCACAGGTATCCCTTGTTGTCGTAAAGTATGCTCTTGACCGTGTTCTGCGACAGGCCGTCGTTCAGTGTGATCGGCTTGAGCATGTACTCCGATCCGCCTGCATATACCGCGGGCAGCAACGCGAGCCATAGTGCCGACAGGAATCGTGCGGCCGGTCTCATCGGCCGAACAGCATTTCAGGCGTCAGCCTGGTATACCACAGGCGGCATCCGCCGTCCGAAGCAGCCTCCTCCGTGACGCACCCCACGGATCCGTCGGGAAGTACGGTGAGAGCCGAGTACCACGATGGTGCGGGCACCACGCGGTACAGTTCCTGCCAGGACTTGCCGTTGTCGCTGCTGCCGAATATGGTGATGTTACGGCGCTCGGTACTGTCGGCGGGGACACTCTGCAGGAGCATGTCCCTGCCGCCGTGGCGGTAACGGATCAGATCGCCGTTACATGCAGGTTCTATTATATCGGCGTTCAGCACCGGCTCGCTCCAGGTGAGTCCGCCGTCGGTAGAACGTGAAAATCTGCGTGCGCCTTTTTTGGGGTTACGGATACTCATAAGTATGCTTCCGTCGCGGAGCTGTTCCACTTTGGCCTCGTCACCGGCCAGATCGGCAGGTCTGTCGGCTACTTTCCATGTACGGCCGCCATCGTCGCTGAAGCAGGCCCAGCACTGAAGCGGAGTCCACAGTTCATCCTGGTCACGCACAATCAGCACGAACATCAGACGTCCGTCGCGGGTACACAGCGCACGCCCGGAAGTGGCAAAAGCCGTAACGCATTTTATCGGGGCGGAGCCATTTGGGTCCGTGGTGAACAACTGGCCGGTAATATCCACGGGCGCGCTCCAAGTGGCGCCGTTGTCAGTCGAGCGCGACACCACTATATAGGCATGGTCATCGCGGGTCGATTCCCACAAACCGTTGCCGTGGGTCATTATGCAGATTATATCGCCGGTACGGTCATCCACTACCAGTGCGGGATCGCCATAACCTCCGCCCTCATCCGTCACAGCCACATCGACCGCCTCGCTCCATGTACGTCCACCGTCGTCCGAGCGCCGACACACCACATCGATGTGTCCTGCCAGATCTTTCGGCGAATCCCAGCGTTTGTCAGCCACCGCCACAAGAGTTCCGTCCTTGGCGGTAACGATAGCGGGTATACGATAGAACTTGGATCCTCCGTCGCCTTTGTCGAACAACAAAAACCGCTCAGACATCGGTTCCGCCGCAGATGCCTGCGGAGTGATATACAGTGCGGCCATCAACGTGAGCAGTATGGCGCGAAATTTAAATCCGGATTGTGTCATAACTGATATTTGCTTGTCATTAAGGTGTCGTTGTCGGGATATCGCTTGCTGGGCATTGTAGGCGGCGTGTAGCGGTATTTATAATATAGGAATGGTATTGTTGCTTGAAAAGCCAAAGGTAATCAATTATTTGGTATATTGCAAACAAAAACGTACAAAGCCGGCCCGATGTTGCGAAAATGTCCATCACGGAACTTCAGCCCGTAGATGGTTCCCGCCGGATTTGGAGTCTGCTTATGGACTGATGCGGATCTGTTTTTGGCCTTATTTTAGCGATTTTGGATATTTTCGGATTATAAAAACACAAAAACGAACCGGCGGTATTTTTATCCGGCATACATTTGCATCCGGATAGTTAACCTGACCAAAGGTTCGATAACCAAGATTTTAACCAATTCTATTACCAACTTTTTATTAATTCCCACTTACATGAAAAAGTTTTTACTTTCAGCTTCTGTAGCAGCTATGGCTACATCGGCATGGGCTGTCGATCTCGTGCATCCCGCAGCAGAGGATCCCATCGGAGAGGACATAACCCCGGCTTCGTTCAATTACAACACCTATGAGAAGGGTTTTCAGGGCTTCATTACCGGTACCGGTGCTGACTGGAACCTCCCCAACCACTGGATGCTTGACAATGTGCTTAACGGTAGTATCGAGTATGGCGATGGCCTGGCTGTTGCCACTGCAAGCGGTGCTGCCAGCGACGGCATCACCAAGACTCTTAACGAGAGTGTGTCGGTTGTGGATTTCGGCGGTACTCTCGGTAAGGTGCTCGTGATGGATTTCTCCGGCGAGAAGTTCCAGCCTGCATTCAAGGAGGCTACCGGGTATGAGATCGAGACCATCCAGAAGGGCGGCCACGACTACTATACTCTGTACTGGCTGTTCGACGCACAGCGTATAGCTCCTATTGCCGACGCATCGCTCAAGAACCTGCGCGCCCGCATCACCTGCAATGTTTACCGTTCGGTAGTGCCCGGCAATATGTCGTTCAAGGTATTTGCCAATGACGATGAGAACAACCCGCGTAACGATTCGCATACCGCCGAAGGTATAGGTATCTCTCCCTCGGAGTTCGTCTACACCTGGAGCGAGAAGGATCCGGAGACTCCCGATGATGCTGCTATCTGGGAAGAAGGCCCCGGTGGTGTTGACGGCACATGGAACCCTTACCGCTGGTTGGTATATGAGTTCGACTTCAGTGCATCGTCCAACGACGGCAAGGATTACAAGGAATACGCATTCTGCCCCAAATTGAAGTTGGAGTTCCCCGGCGAATGGACTGAAGGAACCGGTTCTACGCTGCTCATCCGCAGCATAGAGCTGTTCCATCACGATGGAACAGCTACTGATGCAGCTCCCTCTACCCGCAAGCGTACCTGGAAAACATTCACTATCGACCCGACCAGCGCAGGCATAGCCGCTATCGGTGCCGAACTCCCCGAAGTGACCTATACAACCAATGGCAATGAAGTTACATTCAGCGCCGATGCAGTTATCTACACCATCTCCGGTGCACAGGTTGCCAACGCAGTTGCCGGACAGCCCGTAGTGCTCAAGCCCGGTTTCTATGTAGCAAATGCCGCCGGCAAGGGTGTGAAATTCTCCGTGAAGTAAAAACACCGGCTACAATGCCAAACAATAAAGGGGATGCCGAAAAAAGGCATCCCCTTTTCAGCCACTTCCGGCAATTAGCATTAAAACAACATCTGATAAGACGTTAACTCTCCCGAATCGAACCTATTGGCTACAGCTTTGAGCCTGTGATGCCACGCCGCCATCCGGCGGCAACTCTTTCCCCCTTATATAATCGACATTAATCCGGGTCATACGGCCTACCATATAACCATAATATCATTGTGAGAAAAAAAATATTGATTTCGGCAGCCATATTGTGCGGCACCCTGTTGAGCACTGAAGCCCAGGTCAACAACTACGCACTCCAGCTGGCTCCGCAAAGTTCCGTGGACTGTGGCGTGATGCCCGGCCTTGACGGGCTGACATCATACACCGTGCAGTTCTGGATCAATCCCGAGACATGGACTCCCGGAGCCTCTGTGTTTACCCGTGGCGACAGCTTTACGGCAACATTGGGCAACACCGGAACACTCAACCTCTCGGTCGGGGCTTCAACCCTCGCTCTCTCGTCGGCTGATATCAAGGCCGGCGACTGGACTCAGATCACCGTGGTCTGCTCGGAAGGAGCCGCCACCGGTTTTGTCAATGGCAACGAGGTCGCTTCCGGCACTCTTGGTGCGATACCGGCCGATGCCACTGCATTTGTGATCGGCGGCGAATATGCAGGCCGCATCGACGAACTTCGTCTGTGGAAAGCCACGCTCGCGCCGGACTTTGAATATTTTATGTTCAATACGCTTAACAAATGGTGTCCGCAGTGGGACGACCTGCTTGTATATTACAAGATGGACCAGGATCTCTGTCCCGATGCACTGGTGGACTACCGCGGCATCTACAATCCGGATGCCACCTACAACAATCATGGCCTGCTGAAGGGCAGAGTTGTACGCGCCGATGCATCCGACAATACCCGCATGCCATACCTGATCAATGGCGCGTATACCGCCAACGAGCGTTTCTTCGACCGCGTCATACCGCGTGACCAGTATCTGCTGTCAAACGACCTGATCATTCTGGGTGTGCAGAGCTACAGCGACGGCCATCTCGAGATTGTAACTCCCAACTGGCACGGTGTGCCGGCAGGAACAGCTACTGTATCCGACGAGTTCAACGGACGGAAAGGGGTGCTCACCCTCGACGGCAACGGCTCGCTCGACTTTGACGCCGACGCCTTGAATTTCACATCGCAGTACACATTCGAGACCTGGGTATGGATCGACGAGTGGGTCGACGGTGCCTACCTGTTCCGCAAGGAGACCGACGACAAAGCCCATGGTATGTCGATATCCTTAGGATATGTCGACAATGGGGCCAAGGAGGCTTTGATCATACGCGTAAACGGGCAGCATTTCCGCTATCCTACAGTCCTCAAGACCGGTCAGTGGCAGCATATAGCCATAGGCATCGGCACTCGGTCGGCTGCAAACACTACTTTCGCCCTTGTGTCGGACGGTGCGCCCGTCAATCCGCCGCGAATCAAGTATTTCGACGGCAGCACGGAATATCTGCCTTCAGGCGCTGAAAACTGTGCCGCCCACATCGGCGAGGGCTTCAAGGGCAAGCTTGATGAAACCGTGTTCTGGCGCCGGTCATTCGCCAACGCCGAGCTGGCCTCCCACATGAATGAGGTGCCGCAGGTGTCGCTCTCACGTCAGGTGACTGCCGAGATCCTGATGCTGGCCGGAGCTTATTTCACTTATGACGATCCCGAAATGCCCGGCCACAGCTACCATTCGCAGGATGAATGGAAACGCATCATGGAATCGGCCTACGAGGGACACCGTGGCTTCCATACATATATATCGGTAAAATCCCACAACGGCTGGGAGTCGATCCTTACCGACAAGACTAAGCGCGAGCGCTTTGCCGCCGATCTGGCCAAGATATCCGAACCCTACGACGGTGTGGAGCTTGACCTCGAATGGGTGTACGGCGCAGGAGCTTGGAACAACTACCATGAGCTGTCGAAGGCCATACGCGCAGCCCTTCCGGAAGGTAAAGGTTTCCGTGTATCGACCCATAACGTGACTTATGCCTATCCCAAGGCCGGGATGGATATAATCGACGGATTCACATTCCAGCAATATGGCCCGCAGGGAGTCCATTTCAACCACGACCATTTTGTGGGGGCCTGCGAGGGTTTCATCAGCTATGGATTCCCGAGGAACAAGATCATGACCTCATACTCCACAACTACATCCAACGGCAACGGACAGGTGTCGGGTTCGCCTATCAAGGGCGTGAAGGACGGTTTCTTCACCGACGATTATGTACCGTCGGAAACCGAGGAATACAAGACGTTCGGCAACGAGAAGTTCTACTTCACCGGCCCGATGCTGACCTACAAGCGTGCCAAATACACACGCGAGCAGAATCTCCAGGGCATATTCTACTGGGATATGGGCAACGATGTGTGGGACAAGAATGAGGACGGATCGCCCAAAATGCACAAGTACAACCTGGCAAAATGGTGCAGCTACGGTCTGAACGCTAATGTCGATACCCTGATTACCGAGGTCGATGTGCGCCATATAGCCGGAATCGGCAATATCGGGATCGACCGCACAGGCAATGCCTCGCTCAACATATATCCGTCGCCGGCACGTTCGCATATCAATGTGAATCTGTCGTCAGGCGATAAGATCGACACCATACAGGTGTTCAACCTGTCGGGTGCCGAGGTGATGGGTATCCGTGAGCCGGAAGGGCTGGTGGACGTGTCGTCGCTTACAGGCGGAATCTATGTCGTTACGGCCAAGGCGGAGAACGGAGAGATTGTAAAATCAAAATTTATAAAAGAATAGACTAACCTAAATACATAAATAACCATCCATGAGAAAATTGTTTTATCTACTGACCGCCTGTGTGGCCGTGGGGCTTACAGGTTGCGACGATGAGGCAGGCCCCGATGGCAACTACGGGGAAGAAGTCCCGGTGTATTTTGAACTCGGCACAATATCATTGCTGTCGGATCCGACCGAGGTATATCCTCTGACGATTGATCCCAATGCCAAAACCGATACCACCTATATATATAGCTATACGGAACGTGACACCGTGTTTGACGCCGACGGTGAGCCTGAGATATTGCCCGACGGATCGCTCAATGTCACCGAGACCGTCATAGAGTACGAAGGCCCGATCACGGCCCGCTACTATGTCTATGAGCCGGTAGTGGTGAAATCCGAGATGGCCGAGTATATGGTGACTCTCAACTCCAACTCCCGCTGGACTGTTGGCAAACTGATCGGATCGGCGATCTCTTGCCCGAAACTGTCAGGAGGTGGCGACGGCTACACACAGTTCAAACTGAATCTGAACCGTAGCACTACCTCCCGTCGCCGGTCAATTGCCTACATATACAGCAATGACTCCACCGTGATGCACAAACTGACTTTCGAGCAGAAGAAAAAAGGCGAATAACCTTAACCCACCTTGAAATACAAACACATTGCAAATATGAAAAAATATCTTGTATCAATCATACTGTGCATTTTCACGGTAGCTGCGGCCTACGCTGACGCCTTGGTAAAAGGTGTGGTATACGAGCCATCAGGCGATACAGCCATCGGTGCGACTGTCTATGAGAAAGGCAATCCTACAGGAGGTGTGTCAACCGACGTGGACGGCGCGTTCTCCCTTAAAGTGTCATCGCTCAACGCAACCATAGTGGTTTCCTATATAGGTATGGAGACTCAGGAGATTGCACTGAATGGCCGTGACAATATAGATGTGACCCTGAAGGATTCCGGAGGTGTGAACCTCGAGGAGGTAGTCGTGGTGGGCTACGGCGTGCAGAAAAAGATCAATGCCACCGGTTCCGTCAAGACCATCGACAACGCCGTGCTTGAATCGCGTCCTATCACCAACGCCGTGCAGGGTCTGCAGGGTGCCGTGGCCGGTCTTAACATATCTAACGACGCAGGTGGTGCCCCCGGTGAGCAGATGAACATCAACATACGTGGTGTCGGCTCTATCGGCGAAGGCTCCAATTCATCCCCGCTCGTGCTTATCGACGGTATGGAAGGCGACCTTTCCACGATCAACCCCAACGATATAGCCAACATATCCGTCCTCAAGGATGCCGCTGCAGCCTCCATCTACGGTTCGCGTGCACCTTTCGGTGTGATTCTCGTCACCACCAAGAGCGGACAGAAGGGCACTTCAGTCACATATTCAGGCAACCTCCGGTTCTCGAAGCCGGTGAGCGTGCCCAACACACTCGACTCCTACACCTTTGCGTTGGTGGTCAATGACTCTCGTACCAATGCCGGACAGTCGCCGATGTTCAGCGGCAACCATCTCAACCGCCTCCTCCAGTATCAGAACGGTCTGCTCGCAGATGCCACTATGCCCAAGGAGGACGGTAAGGACGAATGGCTCGGCCAGGTGAACTCCTGGGGCAATACCAACTGGTACGACGTATACCTGAAGGATCACACATTTTCACAGGAACACAACCTGAGCGTATCGGGTGGCGGTGACAAAGTGACATATTATCTCTCCGGAAACTTCATGGATCAGGGCGGTCTCTTCAACTTTGCCGACGAGGGCTTCAAGCGTCTGGCCCTTACCGGAAAGACCAACATCAAGTTCAACAACTATGTGTCATTGAACTGGACAACCCGTATCATCTCGACCGACAACGACAAGCCATCGGCCCTGAACTCGCTGTTCTTCCACAATATAGGACGCCGCTATCCGACCATACCGCTCTACCTGCCTAATGGCGAGTACCATGAGAACTCAATGGTTCAGTCCATCAAGGACGGTGGCCGCATCAACCAGAAGACACAGCAGTTCTACAACCAGGCCAACCTCCTCATCGAGCCGATAAAAGGCTGGCAGATACATGCCGAGATCAATAGCCGTATCGAGCACAATCCCTACACCCGCCAGTTCAAGCCTATCTCGGTGACAGGCCCTTACGGAGGTCAGAAATATCTTCAGGTGCTCGAAGGGGTGCCGGCACAGAAAAAGATCAACCAGTGGGGTAATTTCCAGGTTTATCCGTCGGCAGGCGAGAGCTATTACGAGAAGGCCAATACCGCTATAAACTATTTCAGCACCAATACCTATACCGACTACTCGCTGCGTCTTGGCGAGCACCACAACTTCAAGTTCCTCGCCGGTGTGCAGACCGAGTACTACCGCACCGAGACCGACCGTATGGCCTCGTCCAACGTGCTTGACCCCGACAAGCCTTTCCTTCCATCGGAAGTTGGCGGCGAGACCACTATGATGGCTCAGAAAAAGGGTGAATGGTCGTCGGTAGGTATATTCGGACGTATAAACTACAACTTCGCTGACCGTTACATGGCAGAGGTCAACCTCCGTGGCGACGCTGCAAGCCGTTTCCCGACCGATCAGCGCTGGGGTGTGTTCCCCTCCTTCTCGATAGGCTGGAACATCGCCCAGGAGAAGTTCTGGGAATCACTCCGATACAAAGGATTTGAATACCTTAAGCTCCGTGCATCGTACGGTACTCTCGGTAACCAGAACACCACATCGTTCTATCCCTACTACCAGCAGATGAACACCAATGGCGGACAGCTGATCCTCGGTGGATCGCAGGCTACCGTACTGCCGGTATACGATCCATTCTCATCTTCACTTACATGGGAGAAGATCGAAAACGTAGGCGCAGGTATCGACTGGGGATTCTTCAGCAACCGCCTCACCGGAGCATTCGACTGGTACCAGCGTACCACCAAGGATATGGTGGGCCCGGCCATGGCTTTCCCCGGAATATTCGGTGCCGACGCACCCAAGACCAACAACGCCGAGCTGCGCACACGTGGCTGGGAGCTTGAGATCAGCTGGCGTGACCGCATAGGACGCGACTTCAACTACGGCATATCGGCCTCGCTGAGCGACTACAAGACCGTCATAACAAAATATGACTCGCCCGACAACAAGATCAACGGCTGGTACCAGGGTAAGACCTATGGTGATATATGGGGCTACAGGGTAGTGGGTATAGCTCAGTCCGACAACGAGATGAACGCATATCTCGAGAAGCACCCGCAGATCGCTATCGGCGACAAGTGGGGCGGCGGCGACATAATGTATGCCAACCTTGACGACGATCCCGCGATCAGCCCGGGAGCCGGTACACTCGACAACCATGGTGACCAGACTATCATCGGCAACACAACTCCGCGCTATGCTTACAGCTTCACTCTTGAGGCCCAGTGGAAGTGGATCGACTTCCGTGCATATTTCCAGGGTATAGGCAAACGCGACTATTACATCGATGAGTCCACATTCTTCGGCATCACCCAGGAATGGCAGATGTCGTTCTTCGAGCAGCATCTCGACTACTTCCGCTATGCCGATTCTCCGCTTGGCGCAAACTTCGATTCATACTACGGACGTGTGCGCATGGACCGCAACAACACCCAGTGTGCTGACCGCTGGATACAGGATGCTTCCTACCTGCGTCTGAAGAACCTCCAGATCGGTTTCAGCCTGCCGCAGAACACCAAGCTGGCTAAATATGTGAAAAAAGCCCGTCTGTACTTCTCCGGTGAGAATCTGTTTACAGTTTCCAAACTGAAGATATTCGATCCCGAAGCACTGAAGACCAATGACGACACCTATGACGGCGGCGCAGGTAAATGCTACCCGCAGTACCGTACATTCTCTGTGGGTCTTGAGCTTACCTTCTAATCACTTAACCCTTGAACTTTAAAAAATGAAAAAACATATATTGTTAATAGCCATTGCGGCATTCGGTCTCAGTTCCTGCAACGATTTCCTTGAGCGTGAGCCTCTGGATTTCGGCAACGAGACCACATATTTCAAGACCGACAATGACCTGAAAATATCCGTCAACGAATTTTATTCACTCCTGCCGAAGAGCACCGAATGGAGTGGCGGCCCCTACAATGTCGACGTAAATTCCGACGACCAGTTCGGCGGTGGCCCGAACGCGCTGCTCTATGAAGGCAGCAAGCGCACACCCAAGATGGAGGATGAGTCCAACCAGTGGAATTTCAAGTCTCTGCGCGGCATAAACTTCTTCATCAACAAAACAGAGGAGCGCTACGAGCATATCACCGGCAACCGTATTCTCGTTGACCACTATCTCGGCGAAGGATACTTCTTCCGCGCATGGGAATATTTCCGTCTTCTGCGCAATTTCGGCGATGCACCTATCTTTACCGAGATGCTCCCGGATGACCCGTCGGTGTTGATCAGTGCTACAAAGCGCCGTCCGCGCAATGAGGTGGCCCGTTTTATTCTCGAACAGCTCGACCGTGCGATAGGCCTGCTTCAGCAAGTGGCTCCGGAATCGGGCCGTATAACCCGCGATGCTGCTCTGACACTGAAATCGCGCGTGGCTCTGTACGAAGGTACATGGGAGAAGTACCACGCCGGAACATGCTTCGTTCCTGGCAACCCGAAATGGGTGGGCGCTCCATATTGGCCTGACTTCCAATTCAAGGCCGGAAGCGCCGAGGCTGAGGTCTATTTCTTCCTTGAGGAAGCATATAAGGCTGCCGAGCTGGTTGCCGATTCACGCGACCTTGACAAGGACTACCAGGCAATGTTCAATAACTGGGAATCCGTATTCCCCGACAACAGCGAGGTGATCCTGGCCCGCTACTATCAGGAAGGTGTGCTTGTCCACAGCTGCTCCGCGTTCCTGCGCTCCGGTGGCGGACTCGGAATGACACGTGCCGCAGTCAATTCATTCCTGATGAAATCCGGACTCCCCATCTATGCCGATCCCGAATATCAGGGTGACAAGGATTCATATCACGAATTTATGGGACGCGACACCCGCCTTACCGAATCGGTACGTGCTGCCGGATCTGATATAAGCACCCGTTTCGATCCCGAACTCAACAAGTATGTGAACGATACCACATTCTTCTATCTCCCCTATATAACATCGCAGGGCGCATCGCGTGCCACCACCGGTTATGAGGTGTGCAAGTGGGTGAGCGAAGACGAGATACAGCAGTTGCAGACCCGTACCACGACGGCTACCCCGATATTCCGTGCCGCCGAGTGCTACCTCAATTACATAGAGGCATACTATGAGCGTCACGGTGATCTCGGAGGCAAGTGCGGTGCATACTGGACAAAACTGCGCAAGCGTGCCGGTGTCGACACCGACTACCAGAAGACAATTGATGCTACCGTGCTTGACAAAGAGAACGATCTGGCCGTATGGTCGAAAGGTGTGGCTGTAAGCCCCACTTTGTACAATATCCGCCGTGAGCGCCGCTGCGAGTTCATTGCCGAGGCCATGCGTCTTGACGACCTGAAGCGCTGGCGTTCGCTCGACAAGATGCGTGCTTACCAGCCCGAAGGATTCAATCTCTGGGAAGAACTGTACAAGGTGTATGAGGCACAGGGTGGCAAGGACAACGACTTGAACGATAAGAACCTGTCGCCGAAAGCCAACGGCAACTACCTGCGCCCGCTCCAGAGCACCACGACATCGATCGCATACAACGGCTACAACTTTCCGAAAGCGCATTATCTCGAACCGATACCCGTATCGGAGTTCCTGCTGACGATCGACCCCGCGACCGGAAAGAGCGTGTTGTACCAGAACCCCGGATGGCCTACAAATTCGGACGGAACCGCTGACTACAACTACGATTGCGACTGATAACCGCAACGACGACTGACCGATAAATACATGGCAGAAGGCCATGAGATAATTACATTGAATCATGAGCCTTCTGCCTTTTTTCTACTGACACAATTTTTGCAGACAATCCATATAACTGAAATTCCCAATCATAATGCCCCTGACTCCAAACCGCCGTAGCGCGTTGATTTACCCTTCGGCCGCTATTGTAGCCCTGGCTCCCGCTGCGACATCGTGCAGTACGAATAAAAACAACGTGCAGCAGAAACCGATGAATATCGTTTACATCATGACCGACGACCATACGGCCCAGATGATGAGCTGCTACGATACCCGTTATGCCGACACTCCCAATCTCGACAGAATATCCCGTGACGGCGTACGCTTTACAAACGGCTTCGTAGCGAATTCGCTCAGCGGACCGAGCCGGGCATGTCTGTTCACCGGAAAGCACAGCCATAAAAACGGCTTCACGGACAACACGACATGCGTATTCGACGGATCACAGCCTACTTTTCCGAAATATCTTCAGAAAGCCGGCTACGAAACCGCCTTATTCGGAAAATGGCACCTGGAGAGTCTGCCTACAGGCTTCGACCGATGGGAGATCGTGCCGGGACAGGGCGACTACTACAATCCCGATTTCATACTTCAGAACGGCGACACCGTAGTAGAACATGGATATCTGACAAATCTGATCACAGACAAGAGTCTCGACTGGCTCGAAAACGAGCATGATCCGGAGAAACCGTTCTTTCTCGCTATCCACCACAAAGCCATTCACCGCAACTGGATGGCCGACACCTGCCATCTCGGCCTGTACGAAGACCGGACATTCCCAGTGCCTGACAACTTCTTCGATGATTACGAGGGCCGCGAAGCCGCATCCACAGCCGAAATGCGGGTCGATGACCACATGGACCTGATCTACGACCTGAAAATGAACCGCCCCGACAAGCACAGCCGCCTCAAAGAGCGTTACGAATCCTACTACAACCGCATGGACTCCGCTCAGAAAGCAGCATGGGATGCCCACTACGATCCTATAATCAAGGACTTCTACAACAGCGGACTGACAGGCAAAGAACTCGCCGAATGGAAATTCCAGCGCTACATCAAGGACTACCTGAAGGTGGTGAAGAGCCTCGATGAAAATGTAGGCCGCGTTCTCGACTATCTCGAACAGCATGACATGCTCGACAACACGCTTGTCGTATATACATCCGACCAGGGGTTCTATATGGGCGAACACGGATGGTTCGACAAACGGTTCATGTATGAGGAATCATTCCGCACTCCGCTGATCATGCTTCCTCCTGCAAGCCTGAAACGGCGTGGCGACATACCCGAAATGGTTCAGAACATCGACTTCGCTCCCACATTCATGGAGCTCGCCGGCATAGACGAGATTCCGGCCGATATCCAGGGGCGCTCACTCGTTCCTCTATTAAAGGACGAGACCCCCGACGACTGGCGGAAGACACTCTACTATCATTTCTATGAATATCCCGCCGAACACGCTGTAAAACGCCATTACGGAGTCCGCGACGGCCGTTACAAACTAATACATTTCTATAACGATATCAACAGCTGGGAGCTCTTCGATCTGCAGAACGATCCCAGAGAGATGGACAACATCTATGGCAAACCCGGTACTGAAGCCATAACCGCCGAGATGATGCGCAAGCTCAAAGAGGCTCAGGAGCAATACGACGACCCGATCCGGTTCAAATATCCTGTCGACTCAATACAATAGAATATATGAAACGTCTTACCATAGCATTGCTTATTGCCACATCGGCCGTAGTCCAGGCCTATGCCAGTGCGGCCCATATCATACCGGCACCTGAGGCATACACGGTCGGCGACGGATCATACCGTCTGCCGTCAGAGATCGTGGTCGCATCGACAGACCAGACCGCCGGCAAAGAAGTGAAGCCAATGGTCTCGTATCTGAAAATGCGCGGGATCAAGGCCCGTGCCGGATCATTGTCCAAAGCCGGCATACGGCTGACCTCCGATGCCTCGATCGCACCGGAAGGCTACCGTCTTGCAGTATCGCCGGAGGGGATAACCGTCGCCGCCTCCGGAGACGCAGGATTTTTCTATGCCATACAGTCGCTCGCACAGATGATCGGCCAGTCATCAGACGGCACACTCGCCGCCTGCGACATAACCGACTTACCCCGTTTCGGATATCGCGGTGTGATGCTCGACGTAACCCGCTATTTCATGCCGTTCGACGAATTGAAAAAACTTGTCGACATAGCCTCGCGTCTGAAGATAAACACACTGCATGTGCATCTTACCGACGATAACGGATGGCGCCTTGAGATCAAAAAATATCCAAAGCTGACGGAAGTCGGAGCATGGAGAGTTGACAGGCCAGAAATATTTCCGGCCCGCCTGAATCCGGAGGAAGGAGAACCGGCCACATATGGAGGTTTCTACACTCAGAAACAGATGAAGGAGCTGGTGAAATATGCGGCCGAACGGCACGTGACAGTAATCCCGGAAATCGAAATGCCGGCACATGCCATCGCAGCTCTCGCCTCATATCCCGAACTGGCCTGTCCGGTTGTCGACAGATTCATCGGTGTATTGCCTGGGATCGGCGGCACGTCGGCCTCGATCATAGCTTGTGCCGGAAACGACAACGTATACCGGTTCTATCAGGATGTGATCGACGAAGTATGCGAAATCTTCCCTTCCGAATACATACATCTCGGGGGTGACGAGGCCAACAAAGCCAATTGGGAGAAATGTCCGTTGTGCAACAAGCGGCTGGCCGACGAAGGACTGAAAGACTTCGAGGAACTTCAGGGATATTTCATGGATCGTATCAACAGCTACGTGCAGTCAAAAGGACGCAAAGCCATAGGCTGGGACGAAGTCTCATACGGACAGCCGAAAGAGGACATCACCGTTCTTGGCTGGCATGGCGACGGAAACACAGCGGTGGAATATGCCCGTAAAACAGGCCGCAACTTCATCATGTCGCCGGCAAAAAAGATGTATCTGATACGCTATCAGGGTCCTCAATGGTTCGAGCCGTTCACTTATTTCGGCAACATCACTCTCAAAGATGTGTATGAGTTCGATCCTGTCGGAGAAAACTGGAGCGACAGCCTCCGATCGCAGCTGCTGGGCATACAGGCATTGATGTGGACCGAGTTCTGCAACTCGCCCCAGGAGGTACAGTACATGATGTTCCCACGCCTGCTTGCAGCTGCCGACGCTGCCTGGCGCCCTGCCGGAAGAAACGACTGGCCCGGTTTCATCAAAGCAACAGACTCGTTCCTGCCGGTTCTCGACGGCAACGGGATCACATACGCCCGGTCGATGTACAATATAGATCATAAAGTGACTCCCGGAGGCGGACGTCTGAACGTGGATATGAACTGTATACGTCCTGACGTAGAGATCAGATGGGCCACAGACGAAGCGTTTACAGACTCCAGGCCTTATACCGGGACGATAGCAGTTGACAAACCTATGACCATATACGCCGCCACGTTCGCTGACGGAGTGCAGCAAGGCAAAACGCTGAAACTGCCTCTGGAATTCAACAAGGCGACCGGTCATAAGGTACAGGCTACAGACTGCAACAACGGGATAGCCTATACGCTTACCAACGGATTGCACGGAAGCGACCGCAATTCCGACTTCGAGTGGGCCGGATGGCACAACGGCACCGCCGATTTCACCGTAGATCTCGGGAAATCCGAAGCGATACACGGGATCAGCCTCGGCGCTTTCGCCAACAGCGACATCTGCATCTCGGCTCCACTGGAAGTCTTCGTCTATACTTCCGACAACGGGACTTCTTTCAGGCTGCTCAAAAAGATAGAGGTTCCGGCCGACAAAATATATGCCAGGGGAGCCAACCGCATAGAACTCGACTGCGGTCCTGTCGACACAAAAGCCCGATATGTAAGATTCGTAGCCGTAAATCCCGGACATATTCCTGAAGGGCTGCCGCGCGAGACAGCACCGACATGGATGTATTTCGACGAAATATCCGTAAGATAACTTTATTTCCGCCAGACAAACTATTACACATGATCAAGACATCCCTTACAATTATCTTCATAGCAGGCGCAGCCATAGCGGCAGGTGCGGCCGACACACAACCCGAATGGCAGGATCAGAACGCCTTCAGAGGAGGCCAGCTCGATCCTCACGCATGTGTGGTGCCATACGGCGGCGACAATATAAAGAATATTGCCGATATGGACTTCACCCATTCACCCTACTACATGGATCTGAACGGCAAATGGAAATTCCATTGGTCGGAAAGTCCGACTGTCCGTCCGCAGGAGTTCCACCAACCCGGCTACGATGTATCCGCATGGGATGAGATCACGGTTCCGGCCAACTGGCAGACACAAGGTTACGGGACACTGGTATATGTCAACGAGCGGTATGAGTTCGATTCCGACTACTACCATTTCAAGAAAAACCCGCCGTTCGTACCGGTCGACAGCAACGAGGTAGGCTCATACAGGCGCACATTCACTGTCCCCGCCGGCTGGGAAGGGCGCCGTGTGGTGCTCTGCGCCGAAGGAGTATCGTCATTCTATTATGTATGGCTCAACGGCCAGCTGCTCGGCTACAACCAGGATTCCAAAACGGCTGCCGAATGGGATATAACCGACAGACTGGTTCCAGGCGAAAACACTCTTGCCATGGAAGTATACCGCTGGTCGGCCGGATCATATCTGGAATGTGCCGACATGTGGCGTCTCAGCGGTATAGAGCGCGATGTGTATCTGTACAGCACTCCAACGACATATATCTCGGACTACAAAGTGACATCTCCGCTTGATTGCAGAAAATACCGCGACGGCGAATTGTCGATTCAGCTCGATATCGACGGAATTCCGGCACCCGTCAGAAAGAAAGGGCGCCGGCTGACATCGCAGAAACCGATGTCGGTCGAATACCGCCTGTTTGACGCTGACGGTGCCGAGGTATCGCGTCAGATCCATAAGATCACAGGCTCGGGACAATATAGGATCGATTTCGGAGCCACGATTCCGGATGTGAAACCGTGGAGCGCCGAATCACCATACCTGTATACATTGGTTATGGATCTTAAAAACGGCAGTGGCGCTACAATCGAGACTATAGGCTGCAATGTCGGATTCAAGACCTCGGAGATAAAGGACGGCCTGTTTATGGTAAACGGTGTCCCTGTCAAGGTAAAAGGTGTGAACCGTCATGCCTGGACTCCCGACAAAGGACATACGCTCGACAGGGAAACCATGCTCACCGACATACGCCTGATGAAGGAAAACAACATCAACACCGTGCGCAACAGCCATTACCCCATGGAGCGCGAATGGTATCATCTGTGCGATGTATACGGCCTTTACATGATCGATGAGGTAAACATCGAATCCCATGGTATGGGCTACGGCTCGGCATCGTTGGCCAAGGATCCTGCATGGCTCCCTGCCCATCTCGACCGCTCGTACCGCATGTATGCCAAATCCAAGAATCATCCGTCGGTTACGTTCATGTCGCTTGGCAATGAAGCCGGCAACGGCATAAACTTCGAGGAGACCTACAAATGGTTCAAGTCGCAGGAGACGAACCGGCCTATACAGTATGAGCGTGCTGAGGAAGCGTTCAATACCGACGTCTATGCGCGCATGTACCGGCCTATATCCGAAATGAAGGAGTATATCGGCAAGAAAGGTATCTACCGGCCGTTCATCCAGTGCGAGTATGCACATGCCATGGGCAACAGCGTGGGCAGTCTGTGCGACTACTGGGAATATTTCGAGGCTACTCCGATGGCTCAGGGCGGATGTATATGGGACTGGGTGGACCAGTCGTTTATCGAGACCGATGCCAACGGGCGCAAATACTATACCTACGGAGGTGACTATGGGCCGAAAGGAATACCGAGCGACGGATCGTTCGTGTGCAACGGTCTGATCACCTCCGACCGTATACCTCATCCACATCTGGCCGAGGTGAAAAAAGTGTACCAGAATATCAAGTCGCAGCTTACCGACAGCGCGTCGCTCACAGTGACGGTTAAGAACTGGTTCGACTTCACCGACCTGGACCGGTATCTGCTCACATGGAAGGTGTCGGGTCAGAATGGCGAGGTGTATGCCTCCGGTACAAAGACGGTGGAGTGCGCCCCGCATGCCACGGCTACTGTCACGTTCGCTCCGGTTACTATTCCTGCCGAGGCTCCCGAAGCCTATCTCGACCTGAGCTGGTCGCCAAAGAAAGCATCGGGTATGATTCCGGCCGGTTATGAGGTGGCCTACGACCAGTTCGTGATCCCCGGAGCCGGACATCAGGAGCCAGGCCGTCCGCTTAAACTTAAGCGTAAAGGCAATGTGTGCAGTGCCGGCGGCATTTCGTTCGAGGTGTCTTCCGCTTCCGGTGCCATCACTTCGGTTATGCGCAATGGCGTGGAACAGATCTCGGCGCCGGTCATGCTGTCGCTGTGGCGTCCGCTCACCGAAAACGATGCCCACCGCAATGGCTCCGGACGCGGATGGCGCAAGGAAGGTCTCGACAGCATAAGCCAGAAAGCTGTGTCGAGCAAGCTCAAGAACAATCAGCTCACCGTGGTGACGCAGGTCGCAGGTCGTTCGGGCCAGAATCTCGGGACGGCCACCTATATTTATTCCGTTACCGGTGAGGGACAGATAAATGTGGCATGCAGCTATGAGCCTGATACCGCCAACGTGCATTCGCTCCCTCGCGTCGGCCTTGCGTTCCGTATGCCGGAATCCAATGCCCGGGAAGTGGAATATCTCGGACGTGGACCCGTAGAGACGTATGCCGACCGCATGAGCAACGGGCGTATCGCTCGCCATAAGACCACTCCGGCCGAGGATTTCCATTATTATGTGGTGCCGCAATCGACCGGCAACCATACCGATGTGCGCTGGGTGTCGTTCAACGGAGGCGATCTTACGGTCTCCTCTCCCGAACCGTTCCAGTTCAGCGCCACCCCGTATGCCGATGCCAATATCGATGCGGCCGACCATATCTATGGACTTGTGGATGACGGTATGGTGACAGTGCATATCGACGCAGCACAGACCGGTGTAGGCACCGCCACATGCGGTCCCAATGATGTGCTGCCTAAGTATCGGCTGCCTGTCGCACCCTATGATTTCAGCTTCTCTCTGACATTCAAATAAATCGTACGGATATGATAAAAGATACAATCGTTGCGGGTTGTTGTGCCGTGGCAATGGCTTTGACTGCATGTGGCGGCGGCAAGGAGTATTTTGTGAAGGAAGTCACTTTTCCCGAAGGAGCCGACGAGGCCACGAAGATAGAGATGGCCTCGAGGCTTGTGCCCTCGGAAAAACAGCTTGCATGGCAGGATCTGGAGCTTACGGCTTTCCTGCATTACGGCATAAATACATATACCGACCGTGAATGGGGCGATGGCAAGGAGGATCCGGCTCTGTTCAATCCCGATTCGCTCGACGCAGACCAATGGGTACGGACGCTACGCGATGCCGGATTCAGGCTGGTGATCCTTACCGCCAAACATCACGACGGATTCTGCCTGTGGCCTACAGCCACTACCAGCCACTCCGTAGCGTCGTCGCCATGGAAGGAAGGTAAAGGCGACGTAGTTAGGGAACTGCGCGAGGCATGCGACAGATACGGCATGAAAATGGGTCTGTATCTTTCGCCCTGGGACCGCAATGCGGAGTGCTACGGCGATTCTCCCCGGTATAACGATATGTTCGTGGCTCAGCTCACCGAACTGCTGTCGAACTATGGCAAGATCGACGAGGTATGGTTTGACGGAGCATGCGGAGAAGGGCCGAACGGCAAGAAACAGGATTACGACTGGATCCGTTTCAAGGAGACTATAGAAACGCTGCAGCCCGAAGCTGTAACAGCTATCATGGGCGATGACATACGATGGGTAGGAAACGAGAAAGGACAGGGGCGCGAAACCGAATGGAGCGCCACAGCGCTCACTCCCGGCATATATCCCGGATCGGATGAGGCCAACGAAAGACTCGGACTATCGGCCAAAGCTCCGGATCTCGGCAGCCGTGAAATCGTAGCCAAAGCCGACAGACTTCACTGGTGGCCCTCGGAAGTCGACGTCTCAATACGTCCGGGATGGTTCTATCATGAAAAAGAGGAGCCGAAGGCACTGGCCGAACTGGCCGAAATATACCTTACATCGGTAGGCCGCAACTCCGTGCTGCTCCTGAATGTGCCTCCAGACACTCATGGCCGTATCAACCGGAAAGATGCGGCACGCCTGTCGGAATTACGGAACTGGATCGACGAAAATTTCTCCGACAACCTCATCTCGGAAGAAGAAAAAGACCTGTCCTACGATTTCGATAAACCGTCCATAGTAAACACGGTGGTAATCGAAGAAAATATCGCCAAAGGCCAACAGGTGGAGGCTTTCGAGGTTCTCGTGCGTACTGACGGCCAATGGCGCCACGCAGCAGAAGGTACGACCATAGGCCGTAAACGCATCATCGTATTTCCGGAAACAGAAGCCGACGGCATCAGGATCGATATCCTGTCAGCACGCGGCGACACGGATGTCGAGGTTTCCGGAGCCTACTGTATAAGGATGCCCGGCAGTGGCGATGCGGCAGTTCAAGGACACACATCCGTACCCACCGACGGCTGGACTACGGTACCGTCCGATGCTACAGCGGCTATCGACGGCGACAAGAAGACATTCTGGCAGTCCCGTAGCGGAATCAAAAACCTTACCATAGACATGGGAACCGTCCGCGATGTGACGGGATTCACATACACCCCACGCGACGGTGACGACAAAAACGGCACGATATTCCAATACCGTCTGTTCGCAAGCCACGACGGCCAGACATGGACCGAGATCCCGACATCAGGCGAATTCAGCAATATCGTCAACAATCCGATTGAACAACACATCCATTTCGACACTCCGGTAAACACCCGTATGCTGAAAATCGAATGCCTGCAAGAAATCAACGGAGGCGACTTCATAAGCGCAGTAGAGTTTTCGGTACTGACATCCGACAAATAGCAGGAGATCACAAACAAGCAGCCGGGCAGACCCTGTATGAAAGTCCGTCCGGTTGCTTGTATCCCCCATGTTTGTCTTAACTAACCTAAACCTAACCTTATCACATAAGTATCCTTATACACCTGTCTTATATGATTACTAACCCTAATCATTATAACCGGCCTATCTTCACAGATACACGCATCCGATTACACTACAAATATACACCGTACAACACGGACAATACCCGCACGATTGTCCCATAAACAGGGAATCGCACACAATTTCCAGTCTTTGATACTAATTTACTCATCAATCCCCGGCCAGAAACGTGCCGACCACTTTTCGGAATAATACTACTTGCATAATATGTCATGGTGCAGTACCTTTGCTGTCGACCATACCGTCATATCACAAACATTTCCATTAAATCAACGACATGAAACTTCATTTTCTCCCGTTAGCAGCATCTCTGCTTATATGCGGATGCAATGCGGGCAACCAACAGTCAGAAACGACCAAATCGGGTCTCGATCCCAGGAATTTCGAAAGCACTCAGGACGGAAAAAAGACCGCGCTCTATGTGCTTACGAATCCATCCGGCATGGAGGCGTGCATCACCAACTACGGCGGCCGCATAGTATCGCTTATGGTTCCCGACCGCACAGGCAAGTTTCGCGATGTGGTTCTCGGCCATGACTCGATAGCCGACTATGTCAACGTGGACGGCAATTTCGGAGCTCTCATAGGACGCTACGGCAACCGCATAGCCAACGGCCGCTTCACTATCGACGATGTTGAATACCAGCTTCCTCAAAACAATTTCGGCCACTGCCTGCACGGAGGCCCACGCGGATTCCATCATGCTGTATGGGACGCCGAACAGCCCAACGACTCCACCCTCTGTCTGAAACTCCAGAGCCCCGACGGCGAAGCCGGCTTCCCTGGCAACATCGACGTGACTGTGACATACACACTCGGATCCGACAACTCGATAGCGATAGCATACGCCGCCGAGACCGACAAACCTACAATCCTCAATCTCACCAACCACTCGTATTTCAATCTCAGCGGCGACCCGTCGCACGACATTCTCGGTGAAACCGTACGTTTCGATGCCGACGGATTCACTCCGATAGACAGCACCTATATGACTTCAGGCGAGATCCGTCCGGTCGAAGGGACACCTTTCGATTTCCGCAATGGCAAAACCGTAGGCCAGGACATCAAAGCCGATGACGAACAACTGCGCAACGGCAATGGCTATGACCACAACTTCGTGCTCAACCATCCGGGCGACATATCTGTATCGGCAGCGACTGTAACGGATCCGGAAACCGGCATACAGATGGATGTATACACTGATGAACCCGGCATACAATTCTATGTAGGCAACTTCCTCGACGGTTCCGTAACCGGAAAACGCGGCATAGCCTACCCGCAGCGTAGCGCTCTATGCCTGGAGACACAGCACTATCCCGATTCCCCCAACAAACCGGAATGGCCGTCGGTAACCGTACGTCCCGGCGACAAGTACACCAGCAACTGCATATACAAGTTCTCGGTCGCTGAATAAATTATACCGATCACATAGCACCGTGGCGAGGAACCGACTGCCCCTCGCCGCGTTTTTTTATTTGTCCGGCAATTGTCAGTTGCCCGAATGAAGTATGCGCGCGATCTGGGCTTTCAGTATGTGGTGGGCCGGACGGGCCATGTCGCCGTGATTGTAGCCATCGAGTTTGTAGAGTCTTACATCCGGATGACCGACGAGCTTCATCATGCGCCACATATAGGCGTTTTCCTCATAACGTCCGAAGAGTTCCATCTCGCTGTCGCCGGTGATGATTATATACGGAGGAGCATCTTTGCGGACATGATACAAAGGCGCGAACTCGTCGACAGAGGGCTGAAGTTCCGACATGCCGCGGCTCCGGCGCAATGCGAAATGAGTGATGACCTGTCCGCTATACGGAATAATTCCCGCAATGGAATCAGCTTCGACACCGTATTTACGCAACCACGACCGGTCGAGTCCGATCATGCTCGCAAGGTATCCTCCGGCCGAATGTCCGGCCACAAAAACCGCAGACGGATCGCCGCCATATTCCGATGCGTGGGCAAACACCCATGCCACTGCCGCTGCGGCATCGTCGATACAATCCGCTACGGTAGCGTCGGGAAGCAGCCTGTAACCCGGCGCCACAACGACATAGCCGGAATTTTTCAATTCC
The DNA here is from genome assembly GCA_948467675.1 of uncultured Porphyromonadaceae bacterium. Lineage (GTDB taxonomy): Bacteria > Bacteroidota > Bacteroidia > Bacteroidales > Muribaculaceae > CAOKFI01. The sequence continues at coordinate 170,325 of CAOKFI010000002.1, read as the reverse complement.
TGAGGCACGAACCTGTCGCCGCCTGTCAGGCCGCCGCCATGAAACCATACGACAACAGGGAGTCCGGCGGTATCAGGGTTGTAATGGATGTCGAGCACACAGCGGCCGCCACTGCACATGCTGCCGGCAGCGCGATATGGCATGGCAACATCGGTACGGAACTGGGCGGTTCCGCATAAACAGACGATGACAGACAGACAAAACAGAAGAATCTTTTTCATGGTCGGAAATTCTTAAATCAGCAGATGCGCAAAAATAAGGGTTTCCGTCGATAAAAAACTGTATTTTCGTCCGCAATCCGTGTATATACGCTCAGCTCAGTCCATGTGCCAGACTTCTTTGAGAGGAATTGTCACCGGAGAATTATCGGGATTCACTTCCATGATATCAGCCATATAATCCCACCATCGCCTGGTTATATCATCGGCGACATCGGCTTCCTGCGAGTTATGCTCGCCCTGGACTTCCTGATATCCGAACAGGATATTGGTGTCCCTGTCCCAGAATATGGAATAGTTCCGGATACCGGATGCGGTAATCTGCCGCTGCAGTTCCGGCCATAACGCGGCATGGCGTTTCTCGTACTCATTCTCAAAACCGGCCTTGAGAATCATTTTGAATGCAAATCGGGTCATAATTGTCAGGGTAATAGATTGTCAGTCGTGTATCTATCCGCAAATATAACATCTATTCCCAACAAAAAGCCGGGTGACATATCAAAAATAGGCCGGACTCGCCATATTCGCCATCATCCACGGCATAATATCGCTCGAAGATGTCAACGGTTGACCTCTCAGGTCCGCGGGATATCGTTCAGATCGACCAGATTGTGCAGGATCGCAAATATAGTCAGTCCCGCCGGTGAATGGATATCGAGCTTGGAGCTGAGATTCCGCCGGTGAGTTGTCACAGTGTGTACCGACAGATACAGCCTGTCGGCTATCTCTTTGTTGGACATGCCAAGCGCCACATATCTGACGATTTCTTTCTCACGCTCGCTCAGCACCTCGAGCTGGGGATCATGTTCCTCCTCCGGATCGACAACGGTATCGGCGACATTTGCCATGAGCGTATTCTCGAGCCTCTCGACCTCGGGAAGAAACAGATTGTTCTCCACCTCGAAATGCGACATCAGATCGCGCTCACACACGATTATGTCATAGAGCGCCGAACTTAGCGTATCGTTGTCGCGCTGATGATAATGATATATGAATATATCCTTGAGTTCCTTCAGTTTGGACGCCATAGGGCTATGGCTCACCGAGTAGCGAGAGATTATAAAATCGGGATCGGCCGTCCCTCCGAGCAGTTTCTCGACATACGGGAATATCCTGTCGTTCTCATGCTCCATGTGGCGCCGCACCTCGCCCACATAATCGTCGTAGAACTTCATGAGCAGGAACGACACGTCGTTGGTATCGACATAGTTTATGGCCTCTATCAGTTTCCGCCGTATGGTCGGCAGCGAGAACTCAAGCACCGAAGTATGAGCCCGCTTCAGATATTCCATAAGCGACGGGAGCGAAATAGGATAATCCTTGTAGTTCTTGCCGCTGATGAAATTTGCTACAGCCAGAAACGTATCTATGTCCACGTTGTTTGCCTCGCATGTCTCGCGTATCGATCTGTCGCCGAAGCCGAACGCTATCCCGAAACGACTTATCACCATCAGCAGCAGATTGTTGTCGACAATTATCTCTCTCATTTTGTTGTGGGGCGCATATTCTACCATAATATCTATATTCGCAGTTTACTACTATTCTACAATGACCGACGGCACTGCCGGGACTCGGTTCCAGTCAAAGATTCCGACCAGCTCGTCGGCTCGGCATGATTCCGGACCTGATATAAGGCCCGCCAACGCTGCCAGCCGGCCGATTATCTGTCCTGGGGTAAAACGGGTGCGCAGCTGAGCCATATTGAGCGACATGTCGCGTTTCGACAGCCTCTGTCCGGCTGCATTGCACAGCAGCGGCACATGGGCATAGTCCGGCGCTGTCCATCCCGACAGCCTGTACAGATACAGCTGCTGGGCGGTCGACAGCAGCAGGTCGCATCCGCGCACCACTTCGGTAACCCCCATCATGGCATCGTCGACCACCACTGCCAGCTGATAGGCCCATGCTCCGTCGGCACGACGCAGCACGAAGTCACCGCACTCCTGTGTCAGGTTTGCAGTCCGGCGACCGAATACACCGTCGACAAAACCTATCTCCTCGTCAGGCACACAGATCCTGGTCGATGCCGGCCGCCCGGAATCGGCAAGACCGGACACCGGAAGATGCCGCGGACGGCATGTGCCGGCATATATCACCCTCCCGTCGGACTGATGCGGCGCCTGGGTCGCCAGTATGTCGGCGCGCCTGCAGTAGCACGGATATGTCAGCCCTGTGGCCACAAGAGAGTCAAGAGCTCCGGCATATATATCGTGACGCATGCTCTGACAATACGGGCCGTGACTGCCTGAACCGTCCACGCCACCCTCGTCCCATGACAGTCCGAGCCAGTCGAGATCGTCTTCGATCTGGCGGGCATATTCCATGCGCGACCGCTGAGGATCGAGATCCTCTATGCGCAGAATCCACCGTCCTCCGGCTTTCCTCACCGAAAGCCACGACAACAGCGCGGTAAACAGATTCCCGAGGTGCATGCGCCCGGTTGGCGACGGAGCGAATCTACCTGTTTTCATGCCACAATGCCTCAGATCCGGTCAGCGTAAATGTTGCCCTTGACGAGATCGTTCAGAAGTTCGGCATAACGCGCCGCCACCGCGGCGGCATAACGGCCACCTTTTTCAGCTGTCGCTGCCGAAGGATCGCCTATGCCGGTATCGGATGTCACCCGCAGCCAGTTACGTGGAATCCAGGCCGTCTTGCGCTGGAGCGACGGAGCAGCGAAACCGGTTCTGGCGCCTTTGCCGGCTGTCGCCAGATCGACAAGTTCCGGATGGTAGTGCATCATCACAGACGTCTCGAGTTCGTCAGCGTGGTCGCCCGGCGCTTCGAAATATTCCTTCGCAGGACATACCGTGAACCAGTCGCTCAACGCTATGAGAAAATCGGGATAGTCCACAGCCAGATCACGTATCATCCCTTTCAGGGAATTTCCGCCATGCCCGTTGACGATCACCATCCGCCGCAGCCCCTGATTGTAAAGCGAGGCCACGATGTCGGTCAGTATGGCTTTCTGGGTCTCCTGCCGGTAATGTATGCAGAATTTCAGATCACGCTGTCCGGGATTCTGCGATCCGGCAAATAACGCAGGCATGACCATGGCTCTGACTCCGTAACGCTCACCGGCCAGACGGGCGGCATCCACAGCCACATCGTGCGACAGGATGCAGTCCGTCAGATACGGCAGATGCAGATTATGAGGTTCGGTAGCACCCCATGGCAGCAGGACAATGTCATAATCCAGATCACGTGCGGTACCATAATTGCTTATCGAAAGGTCGATCGTTTTATTATCCATAATCAATAGCATTATGTTTATGCATACAAAGTTAACACAAATAAACGATCTGAAGCAAACCAGCGGGGACCGATGTGTGTTTATATATCAGAACAGTTCAATTATATCACATTATGAAACATAAACTGACCATAGCGCTGGTAGCCCACGACAAACGCAAAGCCGACATGGTAGACTGGGCCTGTTACAACGCCGATTATCTGTCGCGCCAGCATTTGGTATGCACGGGTACTACCGGCAGCCTCATAAAGAAAGCGTTCGACGAGATGGGAATACCGTCTGACATAACGTGCATGAATTCAGGCCCGATGGGTGGCGACGCCGAGATCGCGGCCATGGTCGTACGCAACGAGGTGGATTTAGCCGTTTTCCTGATCGATGATCTGAGCGCGCAGCCCCACGAGGCCGACATACAGATGCTTCTGCGGCAATGCCGTCTGCACAACGTGCCTATCGCATGCAACCGCATAAGCGCCGACCTTATGATATCGAGCACCCTCTGGAATGACGAAAACTACCGGCCGATCGAACAACGCTACGTGGAGTTCGACCGCACGCATTGACTTCTGCCATAACATTTCATACACAATCTCCTACCATATCCGGCATCCGTAACACATAGGGTGCCGGATATTTTTATATCTTTGCAATATTCAAGACATTCAGTATGACAGCACTTATAATCGCACTCATCACAGCCATCCAGATAACTGCTCCTGCACCGCTCTATGAACCCGGAGCCACCAGACCGACAGGATATGAAAAAGGGGTATCGGCTATGTTCGCCGGTGCCGTAGGCGACACCATAGTCATGGCGGGCGGCGCAAACTTCCCGGATGTCCCGGCGGCGGATGGCGGACGCAAACACTTCTATTACGAAATATTCACAAAGCACGGTGAAAACCGGGAATGGCAATTCAGGGGAACGTTGCCGCAGCCACTGGCCTACGGCATGAGTGTGCCCCTCGGCGACGGGCTGCTCTGCATAGGCGGCACCGGATACAGCGGACAGTCGCGCCAGGTGTTCAAGATCCGCACCGGCGAGCGCGAGATTTACCTCATCGACCGCTCCTGGCCCGACCTTCCCGCAGCCGTAAGCGAAGGCGCGGCCGCCATAATCGGCAGCAAAGTGTATGTAGCCGGAGGTATAGCAGACGGGAAGCCATCGGCTACGGTATGGATGCTCGACACCGAATCTTCCAACAGAATGTGGATTCCGATAGCACCTCTTCCATCGCCGGCTGTGCAACCAGTCATGGCATCGTCCAATGGGAAACTGTATCTGTGGTACGGATGCAACACCGCCACCGGCGAGGTGTCAGGCCGGGGTTTGTGCTATGATCCCGATACCGACAGCTGGACTCCTGTGGCACCGCACCCTGCCGGAGGCACATTCACCGGCGCCGTCAGCGCCACTATTCCCGACGGCCGTATATTCTGCGCCGGAGGAGTCGACCGCGAGATATTCGCAGAAGCACTGAAATACAATACCCGGGAACAGATCCGCGAATATCAGCTGCGACCGCAGTCGTCGTACCGTTTCCAGGGCGACGCATGGGTCTACGATCCAGCCACCGACAGCTGGCGCAACTGCGGCAGCAACAATTTCTCGCTTGCTCGCGCCGGGGCAGGCATAGCCGTGACACCCTCCGGCATACTCGTCATCGAAGGAGAGCTGAAACCGGGCATCCGCACCCCGCAGATAGCCCTGATTCCATTCGACACACTCCGTTAGCAGCCGTACCGCGACGCATCCGGCATGATAAGCATGCCGGAAAAACGGAATAAATGCTGCAAATCCTCATTTATCAGGATCATGATTTGCAGTTTTTATCTCAGTTTCATATCTTTGCATGACTTTAGCACACCATCATTATCATCCACACATTCTTTCACACATTTCAAGTGAAACGTTTATCTATATCTGCCATCCTGATATCCATGATCGTATGTGCATCGGCACAGACACAGTCCGAAACGCTGGCGGCATCCGGCATTAAAGCGGATAAGAACCTGATCTACCGACAGAAAATCAAGCCCGAACATATCGACAACTATCTGTATTCGTCGTTTTTCTCAACCGACAGGAAAGCCTACAACATGAAAGGCTTCGAGGTCGGTTCAGCCGGATCGGCCGTGACCGACATCAAGATCAACCCGGCCGGACATTCGATAGCATTTCTCAGCGGCACAGGTAAAAAAGCTAAAGTAGATATCAGACCGCTCGGACACGCCAATATCAAATCAGCCACGATCAAAGGACTCACCGCCCCCACGGCCATCTGCTATACTCCCGACAGCCGCTATCTGGCAGTCGCCGACAACGGCTCTGTCAAGTTGTTCGATTCGCGCACCTTCGCCCCTGCCGGCGAGATTGCCACAGGCACGAATCCGGTCATGATGACGGCCAGTTCCGACGGATTCTACATAGCCGCGGCCGAAGGCGGCAAGGTGACCGTGGTCAATCTTCCCGACAAAAAGACACACCAGACACTGACACTCCCGGCCACTGTCGTGGACATAGCATTCAATCCCGGCGCAAAACAGTTCGGAGCCGTGACCTCCGACCGCAAGCTGACGGTATATTCCACACCGGAATTCATCGTGTCGACCACTGTCGAGCTTCCCGGCGACGCCAACGCGCTCTCCTTTCATCCCGACGGCAAATACGCGGCCGTGGCGACAGGCGGCAACACCATCGGGTTCTACAATCTCATCGACTCATCCGACCGCTCCTATATCAAGGATCCGGAAGGTACCATTGCCTTCACCCGTTTCGTAAAGGACGGACAGGGCAATGTCTACATAATATACAATGCGCCGCTGTCGATAAAATACAAACGCGTGGTCGGATTCGCCACCAACTACACTAAACTGCTCGAGGACGAGCTCAACGCCCGCATGCTCGAATGGTCCATGATGAGACCGATGGAGACCGAAGATGAATACCGGCAGCGCGTCAACGACGAGACACGCAAGAAGCAGAGATCGCTTTTCGCCAACGAGATCACTACCGGACTCGCAGGCGACCTCATAGCACACGAGGATGTGACACTCGGCGGCTACAATCCTGAGTCAGGCGCACTCACACTCAGCATCGGCTCGTTCGCCGAAGTGTATCTGACAGTCGGGGAAGAGGATCTCACCTCGTTCTCCGCCGAAGATCTCGAATTCCGCAACTCGGTCTACGGTCTTACCGCCGACGACAATTTCGAGCTGATCTACACTGAGGTCTACAACAAGGCCAACGGCAAGACATACCGTTTCGACAACCTGAGCCGCCAGAATCTCGACTTCCTGAAAAACGACGATGCATCGCTCGTGCCGTTCGAGATCATGCAGCAACAGAGCCGCGAGGCCGCCAAGCTCCAGTCCATCAAAGAGGATGTGGTCGAGAAAGCGCTGCGCAACAGCTCCATTTCCGAACACACGGCGATCGAGGTGAGCTCACGCCTGGTTCCTACCACCGATGCCTCCGGCAAACGGATCAACAACTATCAGGTCGACTTCACATACACCGTCGATCCGGAATATTCGGATCATGAGGATTTCGCCCCCGGACGATACCGTATCGAGGAGTCGGCGGCTGCCCAGTCGATGCTCCAGATCGTAAACGAAGCGTTTGAGAACGATCTGGCCGGATATCTGGCTCAGGGCAAGAAGGTGATACTAACGCTCACCGGCACTGCCGACGCCGCACCGATCAACCGCCCCATAGCCTACGACGGCTCTTTCGGCGAGTTCAACGACGAGCCTTGCCGCGTGGACAATGACCTGACGGCCATCACGGTGACACCGTCGACCGGCATAGCCACCAACCCGCAGCTGGCATTCATGCGGGCACAGGCCGTGCGCGACCACATCATGAAATCGGTGGACGCCCTGCAGCAGATGGATGTGTCGGTCAACTACGACATCAACGTGAGCAAAGAGCGCGGCGGACAGTTCCGAAGAATCAACGTAACCCTACTATTCGTAGATCCATATTAACGAAATACACGGACAAGCGATAAATCGTATGATAAAACAGATATTGATGACTCTGGCTCTGGCCGTGCCGGCATATATGCAGACAAAAGCCGACATAGCCGCCGCCGACAGTTATTTCTCCGACTTCAAAGCACTGTCGGCCACAGAGCAGCCGGCCGACACCGCATGGCAGTCGCTACGTCATGCCTACACGGCCTACACCGATGTACTGCGCAACGCGGCAGCCGGTTCCGACGAATGGTCCCGTGCCAAGATCTCGCTCAAGGAGGTCTTCCCGCAGCTGCGCCGCGCCGCCTACCACTATGCCTCGCTCAACAATCCCGAGCGAGTGCTGAATTTCGCCGCCGACTACGTGGATCTGTCGCTGCTCCCAGGCATGCGCGACGACCGGCTGCAGGAAACGCTCGGATACCCCGTGCTGGCACACCTCGCGGCCACAAACATATACAACCGCGGCGACTACCAGAGAGCCATACGCTACTTCCAGGCATACCTGTCGAGCGGCGATGTATCGAAACGCGAAATGGCCTTCGAAGGGCTGTCGCGCAGTTATTTCGAACTACGCAACTACGACAACGCCATCTACATCGCATCGCAGGGATCCGAGGCATATCCCCAGAACTGGAACATGGTCGTGATCGGCGTGGAATCATGTCTGAAAACCGGCAATGAAAAGCGCATGGAGACATTTCTCGACAAAGCCATAGCCATGCGCCCCGACCACACCACACTCATCGAATACAAAGGCAAGATGTACGAGCGCACGGACCGGCCCGAAAAAGCGGCCAAGATATTCGCCGGACTGCACAAGGCCAATCCGCAGAGCCTCGACTACGCATGCCACTACGGATTCAACCTCTACAACGCGGCCATAGCCACACATACCCGCATCGCGGAAAGCGGCGACACCACAGGCATGGCCCTGGCCAACGCATATCTGACGGCAGCTGTACCGGTGCTGCAGGAGATCCTCGACTCATCGCCCTACGCCATCAACGTGGCCCACGCGCTGGCACAGTGCCACAACCTGACCGGCGACGCCGAAGGTCTGCGGAAAGCCAATGAAGCCCTCACAGCCCTGCGCGCGCAGGAAGTCACAGCCAGCACTCCTCTGCAGCCCGAAAGCGACTACATGCCGACCCTCAACTTCACGCCCGTACAGACCGAGACCCTGGCAGCGACCAAGGCCGGACAGAGCGATGTCGACATAAACATACCGATCACCGACATACAGCGCCCCAATACATACGTGGTCATAATCGGCAACGAGAACTACAAGTACTTCTCTGACGTGGCATACGCCAAGCGCGACGGAGCCACATTCGCCGAATACTGCCAGAAAGTGCTCGGCATACCGAAGGACAACATACGCGAACGCTACGACGCCACCCTGTCGGAGATACGCGAGCCGCTACGGTATCTGGAGGAAAAGACTCGCATGAACCCCGACAAGCTCGACATCATATTCTATTATGCCGGACACGGCGTTCCAGATGTGTCACGCGGCACCGCACACCTGCTCCCTACCGATGCTTCGGGTACCGACTTCGAGTCCTGCTTCGAGCTCGAACAGCTATATGCCCGCCTCGACGACATGCCCACGAAAAGCGTGACCGTGTTTCTCGACGCTTGTTTCAGCGGAGCCACTCGCGGCAACGAGATGCTGTTTGCCGAACGATTCGTCGAATACGAGGTGGAGGATGTGGTGGCCAAAGGCAACACCGTGGTGTTCAGCGCAACCGCAGGCAACCAGACCGCAATGGCCTACGACGACCAGCAGCACGGATTCTTTACCTACTATCTGCTCAAACACCTGCAGCAGTCGAAAGGCGCCATATCACTCGGCGAGCTCGGCGACGCTCTGCTGCGCGATGTCGACAACAAGGCCTACGACAAAAAGAACAAGCACCAGACACCTACAGTCAATGCATCGCCCACTCTCGGCGACAGCTGGCGGTCAAGGACTCTGCTCGACTGATACCGAAAATAACACAGACATACACATCCATGATGATGAACCGGAAACTTGCAACCATAGCCATAGCGCTGCTTGCTGCGGCAGGAGCCGCCGGTGTCAGCGCCGACAAGGTGCGTACAGTCACTGGCCACGCAGTGTACTACGCCCCGCACTCCATGATGCCGTTCCAGGCTCGCCAGGAGGCCATAAACCGCGCCCAGCTCGATGCAATAGGACGTGAATTCGGATCGGCTGTATCGATGTCGAATCTGTCGTTCATGCAAAGTTCCACCGACAGCGAACGCGACGATTTCTACTCCATAGCCGAAAGCGATGTGAGAGGCGAGTGGATCGAGACCATAGGCGACACGATATGGCAGATCACCCCGATGAACAACGAGACCCTCTATGAAGTGACCCTGAAGGGGCGCATACGGGAGATTCCGATGAACCGCATCGACATAGACACACGGCTGCTCTACAACGGAACCGACAAGGACCGCAATCTGGTGCGCAACTTCAGCTACAAGGTAGGCGACTACATGTACATATACTTCACATCGCCTGTCGACGGACATCTGGCCATATACATAGGCGACGACAACGATGCCATGACCCTGCAGAGCCTTGTGCCGATGGACGGGATGAGCGAAGGCGCATATCCCGTAAAGGCAGGACAGGAATATGTGTTCTTCGACCGCGCAAGCGCAGAGCCTCAATACCGTGACGTGACACGGCGCATAAAGATGAACGCCCGAAAGGAGATGGACGTGAACCAGGTCTACGTTATATTCTCGCCCAACAGGTTTGCCAAAGCCAACGACCGCCGCAGCAGCACCGGACGAAGCGTGAACGTAGGCGGAGAGGAAGTGGATCTGATGCCGCGCGAGGCCGATTTCACCTCTTTCCAGCGATGGCTCGGCAAAGCCCGGCGCCACGATCCCGACATGCAGGTCATCAAAACCGTAGTTACAGTAAGTGACTGACCAATAATATACATATCACATTATGCTTAAACACATCGTCCTTACAGCCGCAATAGTCTGTGCGGTACCGGTCATGTCGGCTCAGACTGCCGGCACACAGTCCAACACAACCACACGCACCATCACCGGCATGGTGGTCGACAAAAACGGCAATCCGCTGTCGGGCGCCGAAGTGCGTGCCACCGGCGGAGCCGAGACCGTCTACACCGAGGCTGACGGCTCGTACTCCATCGAGGTGCCCATAACGCTCAAGAGCCTGACCGCCTCCTACACCGGACTGCGCGACACCAAGCTGCGCACAACCGCGCACAACCAGATGATATTCACCCTAAAGGAACACCGTCGCACACACGGATTCATAAACCTCGTGGGTGGAGCTTCCAAAGTGCTCGGCGGTACGATTCCGGTCGACGGAATGATTCCGCAGGCTGGTATCATGGGCGGTGCCTACCGCAAATGGGGCGGATACGCCAAGATCATGATCGGCGGTTTCGGCGGACCCAGATTCGATACCGGTTACGGGTATTCCGAATCATTTATGTCGTATGGTACATTTCCGTTATTTACAGGCGGTGTGATCAAACGGCTCAGCAACAACGTGAACCTGCTTGTTGGTGCCGGCGCCGGCGCCAACTACAACTTATACCAATCCGGTAGCAGCAGTACCTTATATAACAGCGCAGGCACACCGATAGAACATCCGACTGATAATTACAACTACGATTCCATAGATCCCGAATCAGACTGGGCTATAGCGGTGGAAGCGGCAGTAATGTTCCACTACAAAAAGCTCAACATCCTTGCAGGTGTGACATACGTGGCTCCATGTTTCGACAAGTATAATGAATCATATTCATCCAGATATGATTACACCGACGGCACCGGCAACTACTCAATAAACAACTGGTGGACCGTCGACAACGACAACAAAGGCAACCTGAACATATTCGTCAGCATAGGCCTGCATATCTGACCTCCGTGGCTCTGCCACACTTGCACGGGCCGATTTGTTTTTGTACTTTTGCAACACAGTCGCGCGGCATCGCGCCGCGCGGCCTTTTATGTCTAATTAATCCTTATCTTTCTTGGACTTAGCATCCTTACCTCTCGACGCCGACCCCTTGCCGGCCACTGACATGCTGCTCGATGCAGCTTTTCCGGCAGAACAGCTGCTGTATATAGCACCGCTCGACACCGCCCAGATCATAGCCCTGGTGCTGGCCGCGATAGCCCTCGTGCTCTCGGGTTTCGTATCGGGAAGCGAAATAGCCTACTTCTCCCTTACCCCTCAACAGATCGACGACCTCGACGAATCGCCGGCAAGCGAATCGATACGCCGTCTTACAGGCAAACCGGAGCGCCTCCTCGCCACGATACTCATTGCCAACAATCTGGTCAATGTGACCATAGTCGTGCTGTGTACTTTCGCATTGGGCCCCATATTCAGCCAACTGAGCGCTGTATGGAGTTTCATCCTGCAGACCGTAATCCTGACATTCCTGATACTGCTGTTCGGCGAGATCCTGCCGAAACTCTACGCCAACAGCCACACCCTGGGCTGGGCGAGAATGGCCGTACACGGCATCAACGCCGCCGTGAAGGTGCTTTATCCCATATCATCGATGCTCGTGCGCAGCTCATCGATCGTGAACCGCGTAGTGGCAAAGAAACCGCAGAACATATCGGCCGACGAGCTGAGCCATGCCCTCGAACTGACCGATGTAGAAGCCCGCGACGACAGCCGGATGCTCCAGGACATACTCAAATTCGGCGATACCACGGCTTCGGAGATCATGACCCCGCGGGTAGACATCACCGACATCGAAATAGGCTGGCCTTTCAGCCAGGTGCTCGACACAATCGTGACGAGCGGCTACTCACGCCTGCCGGTCTACGAAGGCACACAGGACAACATACGCGGCATACTCTACAGCCGGGATCTGCTGCCGTATATAGAGAACCGCCCCGACGGATTCAGCTGGCAGTCGCTGCTGCGCGAGCCTTATTATGTGCCTGAATCGCGCATGATCGACGACCTGCTCGAGGATTTCCGCAAACGGCGCATACATCTGGCCGTAGTGGTCGACGAGTTCGGCGGAACCCAGGGAATAGTGACCATGGAGGATGTGCTCGAAGAGATCGTGGGCGACATCGACGACGAATACGACGAGGAGGAAAAGACATACCGGCGTCTGCCCGACGACACCTATATATTCGACGGAAAGACATTGCTCAACGACTTTTTCCGCGTTACGGGACAGGACGAGGAACTGTATGCGCCCGCCACCGAGGACTGCGAGACCCTGGCAGGAATGCTGCTGGCCATAAAGGGCGATTTCCCGAAAGAGAAAGAATCGATAGTCTACGGCCACTGCCGCTTTCTGGTACTCGACATAACGAACCACCGCATCGCCAGCGTACGCGTAAAGGTGATGCCCGACCTTCAGCAGCAATGAGCCGCGGCAACAGATGGCACCTACCCGGCGCCGCCCTGTTCGTGGGACTGCTCGCCATAGCCGGATGGGACTGCACCAGCAGCGGCAAGAACGATTGCCCGGCAGTGCCGCGGCCTACGGCATACCCGCGGATCGAGACCTATCCCCGAACCTACTCCGACACCGGATTTCCCGCTCTGACGATAGAAGCCAACGACAGCGCCGTGTACGATACCGACTACGAGAGCCGTACAGCCAGCGGACTGCGCTGGCTGTCGATAGTCTATCCGAAATACAATGCCACACTATACTGCACATACACTCCGGTCACCGCTGTGCTCCCGCTACGGCAGACTCTCGACAACCGCGAGCAACGCATGGCTCTCAACGCCGGAGCCGAAGAGTCGCTGCTGACCGAGTTCTGCAACGGCGGAGGCATATCGTGCCGGCTGCTCGTAACCCCCGGCGGGACTATAACACCTGTACAGTTTCTGGCTACGGACTCCGCCCGGTTCGTACTCTCGGGATCGCTTCATCTGAAAAATCCCGACTGTGCGCCGGCCGCCGACTCCATTCGTCCGATAGTTGAAGCGGTGGAGGCCGACGTAACACATCTTCTGAAAAATCTCCGGCACAGATGAATATCCCCGACATTACAATAGACTACGCTCCGGTAGCCCAGCCGGCCGACAGGAGCTTGCGCCGCCAGGCCGAGCACGACTCTGTAATGCGGCTGATACGCACACACTTCGGTGATGATGCCGTGCTGCTGCACGATGATGCCGGAGCACCGTCGGTCGACGGCTACGACGGACATGTCAGCATAAGCCACTGCCGCGGCATGGCGGCAGTGGCCACACATCCGCGTCTGCGCATAGGCATCGACATTGAGACTGAGCGCACACAGTTGCTGCGGATACGGAACCGGTATCTCACGGCAACTGAAGCCGCAGAATTCCGTTCCATCAGGCAGCTGCTGTGGGCCTGGACCGCCAAAGAGGCTGTATACAAGGCCGCGGGCATAGAAGGTCTGCCACTGACATCGATCGCACTCGATCACGCGTCGATGACAGCCGAACTGACGGGCGCCGATGTGGAGAAGCGACGCTTCCACCTGTATTCCGCATTCAGCGACAACTTCATGACCACCGTAGCCGTGCCTCTATGAACAAAGACACGCACATGGCGGTTCTAAGATAGTCCGAACCTCACGTTTCCGGAACCTATGAATTATGAGAACCTTAGTCACACCGCCGCACATGCGGCAACAGACGAGCCCGCTGCATTTCAGGCCCATCACTCTTGACGCCATACCCGTAATAAACGGATATCTGCACCGCGATCCGAGCCGCACATGCGACTATACGATCGGAGGCATATACATGTGGATCGACTATTTCAGCTACAGGTACTGCATAGTCGAGGACACCCTGTTCATAAAAGGAGTATCTGAAGACAACCTCGGAGAGATAGCCTACTCGCTCCCGATAGGATCCCTGTCGCTGCCGGAAGCGATAGACCTGCTGCGCATACACTGCCGCACAGAGGGTCACAGACTACGTTTTTCGGCCATTCCGGAAGACAAGCTGCATCTGTTCAGCGACGCCGGTCCTTGTTCGGTATCGCCCCTGCCCGACTGGAGCGACTATCTGTACGATGCCGCCTCGCTGGCAACCCTGAGCGGAAACGCTCTCAAGAAGAAGCGCAACCACGTAAACCGGTTTCTCGCCGACAACCCCGGCGCCTCGCTTCAGCCTATTACAAACGCCGTGATCCCGGAGCTGAAAGCGTTTCTGTCAGGAATAGCCGCCAGGCAGCACCAGTCGCTGCTGGCCACCGTGGAGCGCACGCAGACACATCACGTGCTCGACAACTGGGACAGCTACTCGCCGGTATTCACCGGTGCGCTGCTACGCGACCATACAGGCCGGACGGTGGCATTTTCAATAGGCGAAACGGTCGGAGACACCCTGTTCGTACACATCGAGAAGATGGACCATGAAGTGCCGGGAGCAGGCGAGAGCATAAACAAGATGTTTGCGGAATACATGCTTGCCGCAAATCCGGAGATACGCTATATCAACCGCGAGGACGACGCAGGCGATCCGGGACTCAGGGCCGCCAAGCAGTCATACCATCCGGCCATGATGCTTCCCAAATACGATATCGTGATAGATGACTGACGCGCCTACTCACCGTCGGCTTCACCGGCCACAGTCAGGCGTATCAGCTCAAGACGGGTGGCCGTCGACTTCAGAATCCTGAACACCAGTCCGTCGAGCGTCACTTCCTCGCCTACGGCCGGAATGGTACCGGTCCGGAACAGAATGTAGCCGGCGAGTGTCTGATATTCGTCATCCTCGGGAATATCTATGCCGAACCGCTCGTGAAGATCGCTGATCTCCACACGTCCGGAAAATTCGTATACCCCGGGAGAGACCTGCTTCGCTGTAAGGCGGGCATGGTCATGCTCGTCCTCGATATCGCCGAAAATCTCCTCTACGAGATCTTCGAGCGTAACCATGCCAGATGTGCCGCCGAACTCGTCGACTACAACCGCCATAGAGCGCTTCTCGGCAAGCAGACGGCGCATCATCTTGCTGGCAAGCAACGATTCGGGAGCGAACACCACAGGTTTCAGATGATCTTTCCAGTCCTGGTCGAGATGGAACATCTCGCTCACATGTATGTAGCCGGCCACATTATCGATATCATCGCGGTAGACTATTATCTTGGAGCGACCTGTAGTGGTGAACAGCCGGTTAAGATCCTCGCGCGTGGCCGTATCGATATTGACGGCCACGATCTCGTTGCGCGGTATCATGCAGTCGCGCAGATGTGTGGTCGAAAAATCCACGGCATTGTGAAATATCTTCACCTCATTCTCGACCTTGGCCGTGGTCTGGGACTGTTCGTCGATCGAACGCTCTATATACATGTTGAGATCGCCTATCGACAGCGGGCTCTTACACTCCTCAGGATTGCGGATGCCGCACAGACGCATGAGCACCTTCGACAGCCATGTCGTAAAGAGCGATACCGGATACAGCACGATATAGAACAGATATACCGGAAGCGCGAATATGCGCAATGAGCTGTTGGGATTGATCCGGAATATCGTTTTCGGGAGAAACTCTCCGGTGATGAGTATCACGGCTGTCGATATCAGAGTCTGCATGACCAGCACGAAAGCCTCGTTGGGACATATATCCTTCAGCCATGGGTCGAGCAGAGCGGCAGCCCCCATACCATAGATGACAAGCATTATGTTGTTGCCCACCAGGATCGTGGAGATAAAGAACTCCGGATCCGAAAAATAGCGGTTCAATATGCGCGACACCAGCCCGCCTTTCTGCGAATCGAGACCGGCACGCACTCTGTCGGACGACACGAAAGCGATCTCGACCCCTGAAAACAGAGCCGAGAACATGAGCGATACCAATGCTATTATAATCCAGTCGGTCATTGTGTGATAACGGTTATGTTCATTTTTCGATATCGGTGACAGCCTTCGTGTGCAGCTGGAACTGGTTGCCCGGACGGGGAGCGTTGACAGCCGGATCGCGTTCCGGTGTGCGGGGCGTCTTCGCATCGGGCTGCACACGCACCGGTTCCAGGGCGTTATTATCGGCTTCGGCAGCCGTCGTATCAGGCTTCTCACCGCCACGAAAACGGTTGGCCGGGAATATACCCGACGGATTACGTACGGTATATGCTGTCATCTGGTCGTTCGACTCGAATCCGTAGCCCTCGATCGTGCGGTCGGAGCGCTCGATGTGGATAAACGAGTCGGAATAGACCTCGTGTTTTATCTGATCCCAGAAAATCTGATTGGTCAGGAACAGGTCGCCTGCAGTGTTGACCATGCGCACATTGCCATCGAGCCGCCACAGGCGCTTGTTGCTGAAATAAGTGGCTGAATCGGATTCGACAGTTGCATCGCGCTGAAGATTGTCGTCGAACTTTTCAAGAAACAGCCCGTCGGGAAACTTCCAGTACGGCTCCTCGGCTTCGTCGAACACCTTCCACAACACAGTGGATATATGATAACGGGTTATGCCGGAATCGCTGATATAAGTCTCCACGTCGCGAGTGACCATAGTGGGCATCCCCGTCCGGTCAAGCTCCTCGGTCGCGGGCTTGCCCCCGCCTGAACCGCATGAAGCCGCCGCCAGCATGGCCGCGATCGCGGCCAACGGCGCAAGACGCATGGACCGCAACGGATGGTTCATCGGATCTTGTTCTGGTCAAACCATATCTGGTGGAAGTTCACACCGAACGTGATATTGAAATAATTCTCCTTGATCAGCGCATTCGGATGCCCCTGGCGGTGAATGTATTCAAAACCGAGGTTTATCATGGTCTTGGAAGTGTTGAGAGGCAGACCAAGACCGCACGACAGACCGTATTCGCGTATGTTGTCGCCACGCACGGTCAGATAATCGCGGTTCACGTATCCGCCGGCGCGATAGTTGATGCGCTGGAAATAGTTGCCGCGACGGCGTGGCACGAACTGCACGCCGGCTGCCGTCTTGTATCGGTTGGCAAACCGCTGCGCCTCCATGCCTTCGAACACGGCATATTTCACGTCGGCCCAGTTCTGATATGTGAAGTCGACCTCGAAAAGCAGACGCTGGTCGAACTCATAGCTCAGACCAGCTCCCCACATATCGGGAAGGGAATAGTTGTTCTTCAGGCTTACGTCGGAAAGAGTATCGGGAACCTGGCTGGTCGACGAAGAAACCTCGTACTGCACGGCCCATGCACGTCCGAGCAGGGTCTTGCCCGGTGCGAATGTAAGGCCGGCCGATACACGGTGACGACGCCCGATGTTCACACCGTACTGCAGACCGAGCTGCACCCTCCAGTCACGGACCTGCACGACGCGTTCGAACAATGAAGTGGCAGAGGAGCCTACAGCGTATGTATCGTTGACAGTGGTACCGAACAGATATGCGATATTGGCGCCGACGGTGAATCCTTTGAACGGCCGGCCGGCAATGCCGACATACAGTTCGTTGATACCGCCTGAACCCTGACGGGACGAAGTGCCATTGCTGATCTCGGATCCGAACGAATAGCCTACCGACGAGAACGGCAGCATGCCTACCGACGCTCCCATATAGCGCCCCAGAGGGAACTGCATGGTGATATAGTCGAGTCCGCCGCCGAAATCGCTGCCTTTGTTATCGCCCTCGGTCGACTTCAGACGGGTAAAGTCTAGTCCCATATCGAACAGGAATGTGAGGGAGTCCATAGCGGCATACGATGCCGGATTCATCACATTGATCTGACGGCCGCCGTTCATGGCATAGCCGACACCACCCATCGAACGCTGGGCCGAAGTGGCGTTATCGCGCAACAGGCCGTAGCCGTAGCGCGAATATGGCGACAGAGATTGAGCGGTTGCAGCCATTCCCCCGATGAGAAGGAAAGCGGCGATAATCAGTTGCTTATTTATCTTCATTGTATAGCAATATGCTGTTGAGCCCTTGATTCACAAGGTATTTGTTATATTCTATATCGTTTATTCCATCGGGCAGCAGCTCCATCACCTCAGCTCCCCAGCCTCCGCTGACGAAAGTGCGCCGAGGGGAAACAGCGCCGAGAGAACGGTAATAGAGCAGTTCGGCCACTACCCCGCGCACGGCTCCGGCACGCATGGCGGTATCGGTGTCGAACCCGAACAACGGGGTCTCGCCGCGCGAATCCACACGGGGCAGACGGCTCGTATGCTCGTGCAGACCGAGCAACCTGATCTTTATGCCCGGCGCGATATTGCCCCCGAGATAACATCCGTCGGATGTCACCACATCGTACGTGGCCGCCGTACCGATATCGGCTATCAGCAGATCGGCGGAGGGAGCAAGAGCCGCTGCTCCGACAGCTGCCGCCAGACGGTCTACACCGAGGGTGCCGGGTGTACGGTAACCGATAGTCAGCGGCACAGGCATCGTAGTGGTAAATTCCATGACCCGATGGCATCCGGCGCTCTCAGCCACACGCAACAGCGGGGCGGGATCGTCGGCCACCGAACATGCGATAGCCGCATCGAGCCTATACGGGGCTATCATCCCGGCCAGACGCCCGGAAATATCGTCTCCACGCAGCTCGGCCTTGCACACAGCGCTGCCGTCGTGCCAGACTACGGCCTTAGTCGAGGTATTTCCCCGGTCAATTGTCAGATTAAAACCCATTAGGCGACAAAATTACTAATTCCTCGGGAATTACATGCCGCCGACACTGCGATTTTGCATGCCGCCGGCAAGTTATGGCTACATACCGGAGCGTTTTAACTTTTCTTATCGCCTTTCGACAGAGCACGGGGTATCATTATAGAGGTATAGGCCTGGATACATCCGCCGGCAAGGGTGAAAGCCAGCCAGTCGCGCAACGAGGTCTGGTCGTAGAACACGAAGAACGCGGCCACACAGAAAAATATCGCGCTCCAGCTCTCGATACGGCTAAGACGCCTGACACGCATGTTATCTCCTTTGTATGGAGTGAAGATACGGCCTGCCAGAAGCAACAGGGCTCCGGCGGCATAAACGTACTTGAACCATTCGCCGCAATGCATACGGGTAATCATAGGCATCAGCGTACCGGCCACAATGAGCAGCATGCCCAGCGTTATCAGCCACATCATCGCATTGCGAAAACCACTGTTCTGTATATTCATGAAAGTCTGGAATTTAATAGTTATCTTTACATCATGACAGACACCGCTATTCGAACACATACACATCTTCCGACGGGCGCTGCATGTGATACTGCTCCCTGACTATCCGCTCCATGGTCTCGGGATCGGTGTCGAGTCTGTCGTTTAGCTCCTGATAGTAGCGCAATGTATCCTCGTTAGAGCGTATCTCGTCTTTAAGTTCCTGAATCTGACGGTTATACTCGAAGCTCTGGAGTATGGAATTGTCATTAAAGAACAGCACGAAAAAGACGAACGCCACAACGACGATCAAAGTAAGCGAGACATATCGGCGGAGCCAGTTCATAATTGCATCATCTTCCCCGCAAAGGTAGCTAAAAGCGTCGGAATAACAATCGCCGTCACAACAAATAGGATCACGGACCGTTTTTCTACCGCTCTAAGAAACGGCGTGTTCCGTTATGGATCCGACAAAAAACGACAAATGGGCGTAACTCATCAGGTTACACCCATTTTCCATTGTTTTGTCGGGGTGAGAAGACTCGAACTTCCGACCTCCACGTCCCGAACGTGGCGCGCTGCCAACTGTGCTACACCCCGAGCAGTCGCTTTTTTGCTAATGCGACGGCAAAGGTAACGTTTTTTCCCGAACCAGTAAAATTTTTTATCATCATTTTTCAATCATGTCTTATATTTGCAGCAGCTATATTCAAATAGAATACTTTTATTATGGAATTTTCGGAAGACGAACGGGCCCGATATGCCAGGCAACTGGTTCTCGAAGGGTTCGGAAGCGCCGGACAACAGCGCCTGCACGACGGCAGTATACTTGTGGTGGGAGCCGGAGGTCTGGGATCTCCTGTAGCCTACTACCTGGCCGCAGCCGGCGTGGGGCGCATCGGCATAATCGACGGAGATGTGGTGGACACTACCAACCTACAGCGCCAGATCATACACCGCACCGATGACATAGGCCGACCGAAGGCGCTGTCGGCCATGGAGAAACTCTCCGCGCTTAATCCAAATACCGTAATAGAAACATATACCGAATTTCTGACAGCCGAAAACGGAGCCAGTCTGATAGCCGGATACGATTTCGTGGTAGACGCCACCGACAGTTTCCGTGCGAAATTCCTTATCAACGACCTGTGCGTGGCCTCGGGCAAGCCGTTTTCACACGGAGCCATATACCGCTATCAGGGCCATACCATGACATACATTCCAGGCGCGCCATGCTACCGCTGCCTGTTCGACACCATGCCTGAACCGGAGGCTCCGCAAGGCCCTATCGGGGCAGTAGCCGGAATAATCGGATGCATCCAGGCGGCAGAAGCTATAAAATATCTCTCCGGAACAGGATCTCTGCTTACCGGCACGCTCCTCACAGCCGACACGCGCACCATGGAGTTCAACCGCATAAGATTCGGAAAATCGACAGGCTGCACATCATGCTCCGGACACTGAGGTGTCCGGCTTGCGCGGGTCTTCCGGATAAGCCACCCGAGAATGATAGATCGTACGCAGACGGTTGATAAACGACTGTTTGATAGTCTGTACATCCCGGAACGACAGTGGCGAGTCGTTATGCAGCCCTTCTGCGATCTGCGTGTCTATTATCTTGTTGACAAGCGCAGTAATGGCTTCGGGAGTGTATTCCTTGAGCGACCGCGATGCCGCCTCCACAGAGTCGGCCATCATCAGCACCGACGTCTCCCGGCTCTGCGGATTCGGACCGGGATATGTAAACGGAGCCGGATCTACATCCTTGTCAGGATGAGCCTGACAATATGTATTATAGAAATAACGGGCTTTTCCCTTGCCATGGTGCTCGGTAATGAAAGCCTTGATCACACCGGGCAGCTTCGCCTTGTCAGCTCTCTTGACACCATCCGTCACATGCCCTATGACCACACGGGCGCTCTGCACCGGATCAAGAGCATCATGCGGATTCACGCCATGCTGGTTTTCTGTAAAGAATGCCGGATTGTTGATCTTTCCGATATCATGGTATAATGCACCGGCACGCACAAGCTGCACATCGGCATCGATGGCACGGGCCGCCTCTGCTGCAAGATTGCTGACAGCCATGGAGTGCTGGAATGTCCCCGGACACTCTTCCGACAGCTCGCGCAACGTAGGATTGTTGATATCGCTCAGCTCCACCAGCGAGACCACCGAAGTAAAACCGAACATCTTCTCGAATACGAAAATCAGCACATAGGCAAAAGATATGAATACAGCATTGATAGCGAAACACCCGAACATCCTGGTCGAAACCGTTCCGAAAGAACCGGTCTGCATAACCTCGACAGCCACATAGCTTACCACGTATGCAAGCAACACGAAAAAGGCGGTGCGAAGCAACTGGGAGCGACGCGAAAGCTCCTTCAGCGAATTGATGGCGGCTATACCGGCCAGGAACTGCACGAATACGAACTCAAGCACAAACGATGATATGACCGCACACAGCAATATCTGGACGAGATGACTGAACAGCGCCGTACGGCCGTCGAAAAACACCAGCACCATGATAGGCACCATCGTAAACGGTACCATATACAGTCCGGAAACAAACGTTTTCGACATGATGAACGCAAACACAGTAAATCCGGTGATAAGCAGCATCAGCAGCAATATCACTTTCAGATCACGATACAGACGCCGGCGGAAAAAATAGAGATAGGCAAACAGCGCGGAAAGCAGCAGCACCACATACAGCACCTGCCCGAGAAACGGATACACATTTCCCGACACACGTCCGGTACCCTTCTCGATCGACATGGCCTCATACGTTTTAAGAACCGTATACAACTGCGGGGTCACAATATCGCCACGATCGATTATACGCTCGCCCTGCTGCAACACCCCGATAGGCGCCATAGCCTTCTGATACAGTTCGCCAAGCAGCCGTCCGGACGCCGCCGAATCGGGCAGGACATTGGCCGCCAGCAGACTGTGCAGACCGCTTTTCTCTATCGCCTGATGATATGAAGGCGCCGCAAGCACACTGTCAAGCCACGCATAGGCCTTGCGAGGCGACCGATAGCGGGACGTAGACACCGACCTGGCCACATTGTTGGCGATAAACCTTACATAAGGCAACTTGCCCGACGAAATCTGCGAATATGTGGACTGATCCACAATACCGTCGGAAAAAAGCTGTCGCACACGCCTCTCCAGCATAGCCTGCTCTGCGGGAGTAAACGTCTGATGACCCGCGGCGGCAAGACGCGACTTATATTCCTGTATAACCTTTTCCTCCACTCTGGAGTCGCGCATATAGACCGGAACGAATGAAGCATCGAGCGAATCTTTCACAGCTCTGACACTTATAGAATCGAGATGCACCGGTATATCGAACGGGGCTGTAATCAGAGAATATCCCCACGGACGGTTTATCTCGTATGAATAATGCCGCTCGTCGGTACGCGGCAACGCATATACAATCAGAGCCGTAGCTGCAACGAAAAGGAGCAGGCGCATCAGCGCCGTATGTTTAGGCATCTTCATCGGTAGAATATCAAAAAAATGTCACACGCGCCGGGCACGCTTCACACCATTTATTTTCTTTACTTTGTCACACAGATCCTCGACCACTCTGGCATCCTCGACCCGCACTGCCAGATCACAGTGGAACACTTCTTGCTCAGCCTCGATATCGAGCTTGCGTATGTCGATGTTGAGATGTGTCGATATCATCTGGATAAGCTCCTGGAGAATACCGTGGCGGTCTATGCCTTCGATCCTTATGTTGGCCAGGAATTTCACCGCGGCCGTAGCCCATCTCGTAGACAATATCCTCGATCCGTAACTGGCTTTGAGCACCTGTGCCCGCGGACATGTCAGAGCATGCACAGTCACCTCTCCGTCGTCCTCGATAAATCCCATCACGTCATCGCCGGGGATCGGACAGCAGCATTCTGCGAAACGGAAGTTGGCATGCTGGTCATCGTAAGTGAGTATATATGCCTCCTTCGTATTGATAGGCGCCTTAGCTACCGGAGGATTCTCGGCAACCGGCTTGTCCTGGCGCAACGCGCCAAGGCGGAAGATCTTGCTGATAAGCGAAGGCGACGATTTCGATTTCCGCAGCAGCTTCACCACCGAGTCGTCGAGAGTTATATCGTCGGCACCGACAGCCATATAGAGATCGTCACGGTTCTGTAGCCTGTATGTGCCCATGAGCTTCGTAACTACCTCATTTGTCACCGGTATTTCATTGCGGTCCATAAACTCATCGAACATCTCCCGACCGCGGTCTATCACAGGCTGACGGTCACGGCGCAAAGCCACCCGCAACCGCGTACGGGCCTTGGCCGTAGCCAGAAAAGACATCCATTCCGCCTGAGGTTTCTGCGACTGCGACGTCAGCACCTCCACCTGATCGCCGCTCTGAAGCCTGTGACTGAGAGGCACCAGCTTATGGTTGACCTTTCCGGCTATGCAGTGGAGTCCGAGCTGACTGTGAAGTTCGAATGCCACATCGAGTACCGTAGCATCCTTGGGCAGAGTAAGAAGCTCTCCTTTGGGGGTAAACACCACGATCTCCGACGAAAACAGATTAAGTTTCAGAGTATCCAGAAAATCTATTGCGCTCGGCTCCGGATTGTCGAGTATATCCTTGATGGTACGGAGCCATACGTTCAGCTCCGACTCCTCTTCGCCTTCGCCGATCTTATATTTCCAGTGAGCGGCAAAACCCTTTTCCGCGATCTCATCCATGCGCCGGCTGCGGATCTGAACCTCCACCCAGTTGCCGTCCGGCCCCATCACCGTCAGATGCAATGCCTGATAACCGTTGGCCTTGGGATTGTTGATCCAGTCGCGTGTGCGGTCAGGATGCAGTTTATACAGATCGGTTATCGCCGAATATATGTTCCAGCAGATATTCTTCTCCAATGCCTGATCCTCGCAGTCGAAAATTATACGCATCGCATAGAGATCATAGACCTCCTCAAACGGTATCTTCTTGGCCTCCATCTTGTTCCAGATGGAATAGACCGACTTCAGCCGATATTTGGCCTCGAAGTTCAGCCCCATATCCTTCAACTTGGCAATGACCGGCTCGGCGAAATCATTGTAGACCATCTCACGCGACGCTTCCGACGCTTCAATCTTCCTGCTTATACGGTCGTATGCGGCCGGATGCTCGTATTTGAAGCTAAGATCCTCGAGTTCGGTCTTTATTGCAAAAAGTCCGAGACGATGAGCCAGCGGAGCATATATGTAGAGAGTCTCGCCCGCAATCTTATACTGCTTGTTCGGTGCCATGGATCCGAGCGTGCGCATATTGTGCAGACGGTCGGCCATCTTTATCAGCACCACACGTATATCCTCCGACATGGTAAGAAGCAGCTTACGGAAATTCTCAGCCTGAGCCGAAGCCTTATCGCCGAATATACCGCCGGAGATCTTGGTGAGGCCATCGACTATCTGGGCTATTTTCTTGCCGAAATGCTGCTCGATATCCTCTACGGTATAGTCCGTGTCCTCCACCACATCGTGGAGCAGCGCCGCACATATAGAGGTCGAGCCGAGGCCTATCTCCTGGCTTGCGATCTTGGCCACAGCTATCGGGTGGAGTATATAGGGTTCGCCGGAACGGCGGCGGATACCCTTGTGCGCCTCCCGGGCGAAACGATATGCCTTTTCTATGATCTCTACCTTCTTGCGGTGATTGCTGCGCAGATATCCTTGCAACACATCCTGGAAAGCATCCTCGATCATCCGGTCTTCAAGCTCTTCTTTCGACAGCTGCCCGCCACCGGACACAGCAGAAGCGGCGGCAGTCGCCATATACGGTTTTGTCGCGGCATCGGGCTTGACACCCGGCTTGTGAGGTAAGTCTGTTCCCATAGTCTGAAACTATTGCAAGATTCACAAAAGAATTTCCAATTTACAAACTTACGAAAAATTCCCGCACGTGAGCCAACACCCTCCATTTTTTAACGAATGGGGATATCCCGTACCGTAAAAACACAAAACGGGCGCCATACCCGGATCTGGGTTGTGGCGCCCGTAGGCAATGTTTTGAAGCTGAGTTCAATCAGCGATAAATCAGAGTTTCGGTCCGGCGGCTACAAGAGCTTTGCCTGCCTCATTGTTCTCAAACTTCTTGAAGTTGTTGATGAACATATCGGCAAGTTTCTCTGCCTTCTTGGTCCACTCTGCAGGATCTGCGTAAGTGTCACGCGGATCGAGGATCTTGGGATCTACGCCCGGAAGTTCGGTGGGTACAACGAAGTTGAAGATAGGCAGGGTCTTGGTCGGTGCCGAAAGGATCGAGCCATCGAGGATAGCGTCGATGATGCCGCGGGTATCCTTGATGGATATACGCTTGCCTGTGCCGTTCCAGCCGGTGTTGACGAGATAAGCCTTAGCACCGCTCTTGTCCATCTTCTTGACAAGTTCTTCGGCATACTTGGTGGGATGCAGCGACAGGAATGCTGCGCCGAAGCATGCAGAGAATGTAGGAGTGGGCTCAGTGATGCCGCGCTCGGTTCCTGCGAGTTTCGAGGTGAAACCGGAGAGGAAATAATATTTGGTCTGCTCTGCATCAAGAATAGATACGGGAGGCAGTACACCGAATGCGTCGGCAGAAAGGAAGATCACGTTCTTAGCAGCGGGACCGTGGCTCGGAACAACGATCTTCTCGATATGGTTGATAGGATAGCTTACACGGGTATTTTCTGTAACCGACTTGTCAGCGAAGTCGATCTTGCCGTCGGCTGCAACAGTAACGTTCTCGAGAAGCGCGTCACGACGGATAGCCTTGTAGATATCGGGTTCGCTATCTTTGTCGAGATTGATAACCTTGGCATAGCAGCCGCCCTCGAAGTTGAACACTCCGTTGTCGTCCCAGCCGTGTTCGTCATCACCGATGAGCAGACGCTTGGGATCGGTAGAGAGTGTGGTCTTGCCTGTGCCGGACAGACCGAAGAAGATAGCGGTGTTCTCGCCGTTCTTGTCGGTGTTGGCCGAGCAGTGCATGGATGCCATACCCTTCAGGGGCAGGTAGTAGTTCATGATCGAGAACATACCTTTCTTCATCTCGCCGCCATACCAAGTGTTGATGATGACCTGCATGCGCTCTGTCAGATTGAATGCCACACATGTCTCGCTGTTGATACCGAGTTCCTTCCAGTTCTCGACCTTGGCCTTGGATGCGTTGAGCACCACGAAATCGGGCTTGAAGTCAGCGAGTTCCTCAGCTGTAGGACGGATAAACATGTTGGTCACGAAGTGAGCCTGCCATGCCACCTCTACGATGAAACGCACAGCCAGACGGGTGTCGGCGTTGGTTCCGCAGAATGCGTCTACCACATACAGAGGTTTGTCGCTCAGCTCCTTGTCGGCGATAGCCTTGAGAGCGTCCCATGCCTGGGGGGTGATAGGCTTGTTATCGTTCTTATATTCGTCTGAAGTCCACCAGATAGTATCCTTGGAAGTGTCGTCCATCACAAAGAACTTATCCTTGGGAGAACGGCCTGTGTAGATACCGGTCATCACATTGACTGCACCGAGTTCGGTTTCCTGACCTTTCTCATAGCCTGTGAGGGCGGGATTGGTCTCGTCTTTGAACAGCTGGTCGTAGCTGGGGTTGTGGATGATCTCGGGGGTACCGGTTATCCCGTACTGTGTTAAATCAATCTTGCTCATTTTGTTAAGACTTGAAATAAAATATGACTAATTATATTATTATCTACTCCACGTGTTAAAATCACGGCAAAGGTAATGACTTTTTCGTTAAATGTAACACAAAATACAGAAATTTTTCCGTATTAATTATTTTTATGATTCCATCTCCCGGAAAAACCTATCGATGCGCACTTAAAACACCCCAGACACGTAGATTGTTCACTATGGAAGCCGGTGTTGCACAAACGCCGGAGATTATTTATTTTTGCTGAAAAACTATACTGACCATGAACGCAAACCAAGTTCCCGCTCCAATGGCTCCGGCCATCGACAACAATTTCGTCATCACCATAGGACGCCAGTTCGGAAGCGGCGGCCGCGAACTCGGCAAAACCATAGCCTCACGCCTCGGAATAGCCTATTACGACAAGGAACTGCTTCATGAAGCAGCCCGGCATGCAGGCGTAAGCAAGGAGTTTTTCGAAAAAAGCGATGAGAAATTCCCCTCGTTTCTAAGCGGTGTACTCTCGTTCAGCATGGGATTCAATCCGATAACCTGCTACAGCGGATCGACATCGATATCCGACGACAGCGTATACCGCTCGCAAAGCGATTTCATACATGCCATAGCCGCCAGAGAATCATGCGTGATCGTAGGCAGGACAGCCGACTATATACTCCGCGACCATCCGCGCTGCATCAACATATTCGTCCATGCCCCTGTCGAAGAGCGGGTGAAGCGCATTATGAAGCGGGGCGACAGGACGACACCCGAACAGGCCAGGGCTCTTTCCGACAAGACCAACAAACTGCGCGCGGCATACTACAACTTCTATACCGACAAACGCTGGGGCGACGCCGCCAGCTATGATCTGACCATCGACTCATCACGCATGACCATGGACGCAATAGCCGCAGTAGTACAGGCTTATGTCGAACAGCGCCTCGCCAGCCCCATTCATCCGCTGCAGTGACCGACATCGGCTCAGCCACAACATATCCTGGAGCAACGGAGATCATGGCAGCAAACACGAGAAACGGCATCAACCATACAGTCGATGCCGTTTCTCGTGTTGTCTTACCAGGATTCGAACCTAGACAGGCAGAACCAAAAACTGCAGTGCTACCATTACACCATAAGACAATCCTTATGTGCCCAAGCGGCGGGACTACCGCAGCCTAAAGCGCTGCAAAGTTAAGCAGTTTATTTCATTTGCGCAATAGCGACGGCTGATTTATCGCCGTTTTGCTTCAACGGGCTATAAGCAGAAAGTAGTTTTTCTTGCCTTTCTGCACCAGAATATAGCGATCGTTGAGAAGCATATCGGCTGTAACCGGCACATTTATATCGGCCATCTTCTCCTTGTTAACCGACAGGCCACCCTGCTGCGCGAGCTTACGCAGCTCACCCTTCGACGGGAATACAGGGGCTTTCTCCACAAGCAGGTCTCCGAGTTTTACCTCTCCTGATCGTACATCGTCAAGAGCGATCTCAAACTGCGGCACACCCTCCATCACATCGAGAAGCGTAGCCTCGTCGAGATTGTGAAGCGCTTCCGACGCTTTGTTGCTGAACAGGATCTGCGAAGCCTCTACTGCGGCGTTGTAATCCTCCTCCGAATGCACCATGATAGTGATCTCGCGGGCTAACCGTTTCTGCAGCGGACGCTGTCCGGGATCCTCGGCCTGCTGGGCAACGAGCCCCTCCACCTCCTCGCGAGAGAGGGTAGTGAAGATCTTGATGTATTTCTCGGCATCGGCATCGCTCACATTCAGCCAGAACTGATAAAACTTGTAAGGCGAGGTATAACGGCGGTCGAGCCATACGTTGCCGCTCTCGGTCTTTCCGAATTTGCCTCCGTCGGCCTTGGTGATCAGCGGACATGTGAGAGCGTATGCCTCGCCGCCCTCGGTACGGCGTATAAGCTCCGTCCCGGTAGTGATGTTGCCCCACTGGTCGGAACCGCCGAGCTGCAGACGGCAGTTCTTGTTGCGGTAGAGATACAGGAAATCGTATCCCTGCAACAGCTGATACGAGAACTCGGTAAACGACATGCCCTGCTGAGACTCACCGCTCAGACGCTTCTTTACCGAATCCTTTGCCATCATATAGTTGACTGTGATATGCTTGCCGATATCGCGGATGAAATTCAGAAATCCGTAGTCTTTCATCCAGTCGTAGTTGTTGACAAGCTCGGCGGCATTGGCCGCATCGCTGTCGAAATCCAGAAACTTGGCCAACTGCTTCTTGATTGCCTCCTGATTATGACGCAATGTATCCTCATCTATCAGTTTGCGCTCCTGGCTCTTCATCGAAGGATCGCCGATCATGCCGGTAGCTCCGCCGATAAGCGCGAGCGGTTTATGGCCGGCACGCTGGAAATGTTTGAGAATCATCACACCTACAAGGTGTCCTATATGGAGTGAGTCGGCCGTAGGATCTATACCGAGATAGGCCGTAGTCATCTCTTTCTTGAGTTGTTCGTCGGTTCCGGGCATGACGTTGTGGATCATACCGCGCCATGTAAGTTCTTCGATAAAGTCCATCGGATAATTTGTTGTAATCTATAAATTGGTTAAACAGACCGCAAAGTTACAAAAACTTTGTATCTTCGTGGTAATTTTAGTCTTGAACCTTAGAATTATATACGATAATGACCTCCTCCACAATGCACTGGGACCGGCTGATATGCGACAAGCGTTTCGGCCTTGAGAACTACCACGATCCCCGCCAGGGATCACGTAGCGATTTCCAGCGCGACTACGACCGCCTCGTATTCTCGTCGCCGTTCAGGCGCCTTCAGAATAAAACGCAGGTATTTCCGCTCCCCGGCAGCATATTCGTCCACAACCGACTGACACACAGTATTGAAGTCGCATGCGTAGGACGGTCTATGGCCCGCGAGACAAGCCGTGCGCTATCCGTGAAATACGCCACGGAACCATGGGCCGACAAACTGCTCGACATTGGCGACATCGTGGCGGCCGCATGCCTGGCTCATGACCTCGGGAACCCCCCGTTCGGACATTCCGGAGAAAAAGCCATATCGACATTCTTCTCCGAAGGAGCAGGCCTGATCCTGAAAGACCAGCTGACTCCCGAACAGTGGACAGACCTGACCCGTTTCGAGGGAAATGCCAACGCGTTCCGCGTACTGACACACCAGTTCAACGGACGCCGGCCGGGAGGATTCGCAATGACCTACTCCACCCTGGCTTCGATAGTCAAATATCCATACAGTTCACAGATGGCTGTAAAAGCCAACAAATTCGGATTTTTCACATCCGAGACCGACGATTTCATCAAAGTAGCCGATGAAGTAGGTCTGATACGCCGTAACGAAGCCGACACCGGCGCGGTAAGCTATTGCCGGCACCCGCTGGTATACCTCGTCGAAGCAGCCGACGATATATGCTACGAGATCATGGACATCGAGGACGCCCATAAACTGCGTATTCTCACCACAGCGGAAGTCATCGATCTGTTTCTCGGATTCTTCAACGAACAGCGCCAGGAGCATATCCGCCGCATAATGTCCGGAGTCGATGATCCGAACGAAAAAATCGGCTATCTGCGTTCATGCGTGATCGGCACTCTGGTCAACCGGTGTGCCGAGGCGTTTATAGCCAACGAAGAAGCCATACTCGCAGGCGAGTTTTCCGGCACTCTGCTCGACCACGTGCCGCAGCTCGAACGCGAAGGTTACGCACGGTGCAACGAAATGTCATGGGCCCGTCTGTACCGGGCAAGCGACGTGGTCGAGATTGAACTCGCCGGCAACCGAATAATCTCGTTCCTGCTCGAGAAACTCATCCATGCAGTACGCTTTCCACATCTCAACTATTCACAGTTGCTGCTGTCAAAAGTGCCGCAGCAATACGACGTCTCGGCCTCATCGCTTTTCGGAAAAGTACAGGCCGTAATAGACCACATATCGGCTATGACCGACGTATATGCCCTCGACCTCTACCGGAAACTGAACGGCATGAGCCTTCCGGCTGTTTAATCCACGACATACTGTCTGCCTCATGAAAAGAATATCGATTCTCATCGTGCTGTTGACAGCCGTATTGGCTGCAACTGCCACAACTTATACCGTCGACCAGGTACCGAACGTACACCTCGCCGACCGCAACCGCTACGTATCCAACCCCGACGGAATCCTGTCGCCGGAAGCTGCCGCCGGTATCGACAGCAGCCTGAAGTCCGTATGGGACGCAACATCGGCCGAAGTCGTTGTCGTTGCCATCGACGATATTTCGCCAGACACCGATATAGACCGCTTCGCGACCGACCTGTTTTCTTCATGGGGAATCGGCAAGAAAGACAAGGACAACGGATTGCTGTTGCTCATAGTCAAGGATCAGCGAAAGGCTGTAATACGTACCGGCTACGGCATGGAAGGCACGGTGCCCGACATTCTCGCAGGAAAGATCATACGCCACGCCATGGCGCCGCGGTTTCGCGAAGGCGACTATGATGGAGGCACTGTCGAGGCGGTCAGCCAGCTTGCACAAGCCATCACATCGCCGGAAGCGCGGGAAGAACTCATGTCAAAATATGCCAACGACGCCGACGCCGGACAGGATGAACCGGATCTGTTCGCCCTGTTTCTGATATGGGCCGGAGTGCTTACGCTCATTATTCTCATATTGTTTATCAGAGAGGTAGTCTCCACACGCCGCATGGATCGGTTCGACCGCTATCAGAAACTCGACCGACTGTCCGTCCCGACACTCATAATCACCTTCCTGGCTCTCGGAGCCCCGTTGATAGTATATATCCCGCTGCGGCTGATGTTGCGCAGACTCCGTCGCGAAAAGCGCATGTGCCCCAACTGCGGACACTCCATGAATCTTGTCGATGAAGAACACGACAACTTCTACCTTACACCGGCGCAGGACACCGAGGAGCGCATCAACTCGGTCGATTATGATGTATGGCTCTGTCAGCAGTGCGGCGAGACCGACATACTCCCCTACGTCAACAAATCATCGTCATACACCGTATGTCCGGTATGCCATGCACGAGCCTGCACTTTGCGTACCGACCGCATCATAGCACAGCCTACTACCGTCACCGAAGGCTATGGCATCAAGGAATACGAATGTCATAACTGCCGCAACCGCACGCAGAAACGCTACAACATCGCCAAACTGGCGGCTCCGGTAGTCATCGCAGGCGGCGGTGGCCGGCTCGGCGGTGGCGGAGGTTTCTCCGGCGGCAGTTTCGGTGGAGGCATGACCGGTGGCGGAGGCGCAAGCGGAGGCTGGTAGGCTACGTATCAGCGGCGGAATACGTACCGGATGGTTCCGTAAAGCATCGACATGCCCGCCAGAGCGGCAAGCCACCACCAGCCGAGACTGTTGCGGGCCACTATACAACCTACGGTAACACACAGTGCCGACACTGCCAGCGGCCATACCCCACGCCCCAGACGAAGACCGTAACGGTAACGGTACACATACCATATTATCGCTGTATAGACCGCATACCACAAGGCATACGACACTCCGAGACCGGTAAAGCCATAAAAATGGAAACCCAGGATATTGAGCACGAGCCCTACAGCTCCGCTCGTGACTTCTGTGACCAGAAACGTGTGTCCGTCGCCACGGGCAAGAATCACAAACGCCATGCACCACGACACTCCGCGCAACACTATACCGGCCATAGCCCATGTGATATACGGAAGCACAACCAGGAAATCAGACGTATACAGTAGTTCCACAATAAGCCTGTCGGCGGCTATGAAGACTGCGACGACAGGCATCAGCACCCACATCACTATCGTCAGCTCGTGCGACACTATGGTGCCGGTGCGCCGGTCGGAACCGATACTACGCGACAGACGCGGATAATACTCTACGGCAATAGCGGTGAACACCAGCCCCACATAACGGTTCACGAGCGTATATCCCGACTGGTAATAACCGAGCGTATCGGCATCGGCCCATACATTGAGATACGACATGAACGCGTAGCTCATCAGATATGTGACGAATGTCGAGACCGTCATATAGGCTCCAAGCACCGCGAATCCACGGCCGTCAGCGACCGTACGGCGCCATGTCACCGGCTCCTTAGGGCGGAGAGCGCGGTCTCGCATAAGCATCACGGTCATGAACATGGCCACATTATAGACCACGATCGAGGGAACGATACTCGCCTCGCCCCATATACGGTACATAGGCACCGACACCACGAGCCCGATAACAACACTCCACGTATAGGCGTTGGCAAGACGCTTCAGAAGCCCCATCCCCTGCAATATGGCGGCTTCGCCGCCGCACACCGACTGGATGAGCACCGCCACCGACACAAGCATGAAGCCCCAGGCATGGCTTTCATCGCCGAACGTCGTACGGCTCAGAACCGGCGACAGAACCAGAGTCAGCAACGCGCCGGCAAGTCCGAGCGCCCACGCCCAGCGGCGCACAACCGTGACCATCACCGCAAGAGCATCAGCACCGCGTGCCGATGTGATATCGCGTACGGCACTGTTGCGCAGGCTCAGCTGCGTTATTGCCCCGATCATATCTATGGCGGTGTTGTAAAGTCCGAAAATACCGACTCCGGCGGCGCCTATCCACATAGCCACCAGCTTGACACGCACGATACCGCACAATATGGTTGCCGACTGCACACCGCCGAACAGCCCCATGGCCTTGACGACCTGACGCGACAACTCGCTGCGTGGTTTTGCTACAGCCCTCATTTGAGCCAGAGTTGCGGATCGAGTTTCTTGCGTTCCTCACGTATCTCGAAGTGGAGCACCGAACGGTTGTTGTCGGACGGATCGGCATAAACCTTGCCTATGGTCATGCCCGCCTTGACCTCGTCGCCTTTCTTCACTGTGATACCGTCCACATTGGCATAAATGGTCAGATAGCGGCCGTGGCGCACCATGACTATAGTCTCGAATCCCGCAAGTTTGAATATCTCCGACACCTTGCCGTCGAATACCGCACGCACAGCGGTTCCGGGACTGACCTCTATGTCGATACCTGAATTGTCGACCTGCACATGCGGAAGATCAGGATGAGTCGTGCGGCCGAACGGACGTACGACAGAGTACCGCCCGGCGACCGGATACGGCAGACGCCCCTTGTTCTGCTCGAACGACCCCGACAGAGCGGCATACGCCTTGTCGTCGGGAGCCTCCTTGGTCGGACGCGGCACGGGTTTGACCTTAGCCTTTTTCTCTGCCTTGCCGCCATCCGGCTTATTTTTTTCAGCCGCCGCGGCTGCCTGGGCCTCACGCTTGCGCCGTTCCTCCTCCTCGCGCTGCTTGCGCGCCTCTTCCGCTATAAGACGCTCCAGCTCCGCATCGAGCCGCTTGGCCTCTTTTTCTTTTTCTTTCAGCAACGTTTTGAGCGACCGCCCCTCCTTCTTGAGTCCGGCAACGAGCTTATCGGTCGATTCCTTCTGTTTGCCGAGTTCAGAACGTGCTTCGGCAAGACGCTCCACAGCCCGGGCCTGCTGGCGCCGCTTCTCATCGAGTTCGGCGCGTTTGATGTCGAGAGTCTTTACCGTAGCGGCAATCTCGTCGGTCTTGCGCTGGCGCCATCTCGAATACTGCTCCAGATACCTCATGCGCCGATATGCCTGCGACACGGATTCCGACGCAAACATAAACGCCAGTTTATTTACCGCATTGCGGTTGCCGTGCATCTTCTTCACCGCCGTGGCATACTTCCGGCGCAACTGCTCCAGATGACTGTCGAGTGCGGCTATGGAATCGGTCAGTCCGGTCACGGCACTGTTGATCGAGTCAAGCGACTTCTGCATCGCGGCGATATCGCGGTTTGTCTCGCGTATCCGGGCCGACAGAAGATTGAGCTGGTTCAGCTGACGCTCGGTCTCTTTCGTATTCTGTTGTATACGCCGGTTGGTCTCCTTGATCTGCTCTGTTGTCTGCTGGCGCTGCTGACGCACATTGCGCTGGGTGCGCGGCCTGGCGGCCGTGGCGGCAAGAACCGTCAGGACCGTAAGCAATATAAGGAGTATTCGTGGCATATATGTGATCTTGATTGTGAGTGGTCCAGATATGAGTCAGACAGATTCCAGCAACCGCAGCAGCTTCGATATGTCGATGACCGTATAGTCAGCCGGACGCCGCCATTGACGTGGCGAGCCGGTATCGTACTGCGCCGATCCCATATCCCATATCAGCCGGCCGGAATATACCTTTCGCCCGGATGTGATTCTGAGATTCACCACAACATTGCCGTCATCCTGACTATCGGCTGTATATGACAGGGCTTTCGGCAGTTTTCCTACCGGAGCGCCAGGCTCTCCGAGCAGCAGATCCTGAAGTTCTCCTACTGTCAGACGTTTTCCCAAGGCACGGTCGAATCCCACGGCAAGCATCTGCCTGTGCATCTTCTCGGTCGCGAATATGGAGTCTGCATCTACATAAACCGTAGCCACCTCCATCCCGATCATGCGCAGAGACAGGTATATGCTTTTATCCCGCACTATCGTGGCTCTTCCTGAAATCGACATACGCGAAGGTTCTGTCAGTTCCAGTTTTACAGGTACATACAGATCAGACCACCGGTTATCCTGCTCCGGCATTACAGACGTCTTGGCCGACCGGCAGCCGCCCGACACCAGCAGGCATACGGCAAAGACGCATACCGTCAGCCAATATATATATCGCTTTCTATCTTTCATTTGTAGAAATATGTCTTGTGACGCACTTTGCGTTGAAGAAGTTCATTGTCAGGTTCGAGCTCTACGGCCTTGTTCCAGTATTCTATGGCTT
The DNA here is from genome assembly GCA_948467675.1 of uncultured Porphyromonadaceae bacterium. Taxonomy (GTDB): domain Bacteria; phylum Bacteroidota; class Bacteroidia; order Bacteroidales; family Muribaculaceae; genus CAOKFI01. Next base: position 134,419 of record CAOKFI010000002.1, on the reverse strand, counting down.
TGTCGGGATCTCCGGCCATGAAATATATGTCGCCTGAATGATGATATATCTCAGCCGATGGCTTGTCGGCATGTTCCAGAGCCTCTTTTATATACTCTTTGGCCAGACCATAATCGCCTTTCTTGAAAAACACCCATGCGTAAGTATCGAGCGACGTCGCATCGTCGGGCCGTTCTTTCACCACCAGTGCCGCCAAACGCTCGGCCCGGTCGAGATCGCGCCCCTCGCAGGCCAGATAGTAGGCGCAGTTGTTCAGCGCCAGCAGATTCCCCGGATCCTCCTCCAGCGCCATATCATAATATACGAACGCACTGTCGCTGCGCTCGGCCTGATAGTAGGCGTCGCCTATCGAACAGAGGATCTGGCTTCGCATGTCGGGCTGGAGTGAGTCGGCCAGTTCGAGCGAACGCCGCAGATAGGCCTGCGCCTTGCCGAAGTCACGCTCCATCGCATAGTCCGAACCGGTCAGCAGATAAAGGGTCGGACTGTCGGGATGATAATGCATGGCGTTCTCACCCGTAGCGATGGCCTTGTCCATGTTGCCGCTCTGGGCATAAAGACTCATCAGCATTCGCCAGCGGTTCTCGTCGGCCGGATCTATATCGATGGCATACCCCACCTGCTCGGCCGCCGAATCGTATCTTTCTATAGCCACGAAATAGGCGCTGTACAGATCGTGTATGTCCACCTCGTGAGGATGCTGGTCGATCAGCACCTTGAACAGCTCCTGGATACGCGGATGCTGCATACTGTCCGAATAAAGTTCCTTGACATATCCGGTGAGCAGCTGCATTTTGGTATCCAGATCGAGATTATCCTGCTTGAGCGCCTTGAACACCTCGCGGTCATAACCCACGCTGTCGCCTGTATTCTTATAGAAATTCGCCCTCGAATAATACGCCAGACCGTTGGTCGAGTCAACCTCGCAGGCACGGTTATAGTAATATAGGGCGCTGTCGCCCTTGCCGAACATCGAATATACATCGCCGACAAACACCCGGTACTCCGAACTGCGCGGCGACGACTTCATCAGATCATGAAGCTCGGCTATCACCGCTGTAGTATCACGGGAACTGAGATACGCCCGGATCTTGCGCGACGACACCTGAAGGCTCTTGCCCTGTCCGGTCTCAACACGGTCGTAGACGGAGATGGCACGCGACAGATCGGCCGTATCGCCGGTCATCGACAATGCCTCGGCATACCGCAGAGTCACCTCCGGACGTTCGGGATAAAGCGAGTCGAGCACTGCCCATACATGCAAGGCATCGGACTTGCGCCCTATATGCTCGTTTAGATTGCCGTACACGTATGTGGCATAGAGATCCGACGGATTCTCACGGAAATGACGGTCTATAAGGTCATACCCCCTGCTGAACAGAGCCGAATCGTTATTCGCCATCAGCACCTGCATATAACCCACATAAAAGCCGGTCTGCGTATCGGCCGTATCGAGCGAATGAGCGCGGTTGAGCAACTCATAATACGAATCCTGCTCTCCTATGGCATTGCGACGCATACCCTCCATAAATATATAATCGCTCTTACGCTGGCGCGCTGCATCATCCCATGCCGAAGGCGATGTACGCGCTTCTGCAGCGGCGACAGCCACAAGCGCCATGGCCAGCAATGCGGCTATAGGCATCCATGCCAAATGTCGAAACGTACGGGTTTTCACTTGCTGTCTATACTATCTGTTCCAAAAAAATAACGGCGGCGTAATCAGCCCACTCCGGTATGTCCGAAACCGCCTGATCCGCGTTCGCTGTCGGCAAGCGTATCGGCAGCCTCCCATTCCACACGCGAATAACGCGTCACGACCATCTGGCAGATACGCTCCCCGTCATTTATAACAAACGGTTCCGCCGACAGGTTGATAAGTATTACCCCGATTTCTCCGCGATAGTCGGCATCGACAGTTCCGGGAGTATTGACCAGCGTTATCCCGTGTTTAAGAGCCAGACCGCTGCGCGGACGGAGCTGACACTCATAGCCCTGCGGCAATTCTATATAGAGTCCGGTTGGCACCAGAACACGCTCCATGGGCTGAAGCACGATCGGGTCCTTCAGGCTTGCACGTACATCCATCCCGGCCGATGACGGAGTGGCATAGGCCGGCTCCTGATTGCCGGACCGGTTCACTATCTTGACTTTTACTTGATCCATGAATATATCCTAATATGTTTGATCATCGCAAATTTAACTTAATATCCCGAATTTACAACAACCGGCATCCGGGAATCGGTCCATTATGTCTGCGGATCATCGTCGGTATCGTATTTCTGGAAAAGAAAATCATTGTAGGGGAAACGGCTCAGGTGAACCTCCTTCGCAGCTTCATAGATACGTTGCTTGAGCCGGTCTATATTGATCTGCTTCCGGGCCGATATGAACACACAGTCATCGCCCATCCTGGCCATCCACGACGCCTCAAGCTCCTCAAGCGGGATATTCTCACGCGTACGCGGCGTCAGATCATCCTCATCCTTAGGCACGTATGTGAACGCATCGATCTTGTTGAACACCATTATCATAGGTTTGTCGGCCGAACCGCATACCTCCTGCAGTGTCTTGTTGACCACCTCGATCTGCTCCTCCCACTGCGGATGGCTTATATCCACCACATGAAGCAGCACATCGGCCTCGCGGACCTCGTCGAGAGTCGACTTGAACGAATCGACCAGATGTGTAGGCAACTTGCGTATGAAACCGACGGTATCGGTCAGCAGAAACGGCAGATTGTCGATGATCACCTTGCGCACTGTCGTATCGAGTGTCGCAAACAGCTTGTTCTCTGCAAAGACATCGCTCTTGCTAAGCACATTCATAAGAGTCGACTTTCCGGCATTGGTATACCCTACAAGCGCAACACGGGTCAGTTTGCCGCGGTTCTTGCGCTGCACCGATTTCTGTTTGTCTATAGCCACAAGCTCCTCTTTAAGACGCGATATCCGATCCAGTATTATACGGCGGTCAGTCTCTATCTGCGTCTCGCCCGGACCGCGCATGCCTATACCGCCTCGCTGACGCTCGAGGTGGGTCCACATACGCGTCAGACGCGGCAGCAGATACTTGTATTGCGCCAGTTCCACCTGAGTCTTGGCGTTGGCTGTCTGAGCCCTTTTGGCGAATATGTCAAGTATCAGGCTCGTACGGTCAAGTATCTTGACCTGCAGCTCTCGTTCGATATTGCTAACCTGCTTGGTCGACAGATCATCGTCGACTATCACCATTCCTATATCGTTGGCCTCCACATACTCCTTTATCTCCTGCAGCTTGCCGGAACCGACGTATGTGCGAGGGTTAGGACGTTCCACTTTCTGCAGAAACCGTCCTACCGTCACCGCACCCGCCGTATCAGCCAGAAATGCAAGCTCATCGAGATACTCGTTGGCTTTGGTCTCGTTCTGCGACGGAGTGATCAGACCCACGAGAACAGTGCGCTCGGTAGTCTCCTTGTTTATGATAAGATCCTTCATAGTTACTTATAAACACGCGCCGCCACCTAAAGTACTTAGCGGACAGCCTTATTTTCCGCAAAGTTACAATCTTTACCGCCTCAAAACAAATCATCCCCGGACACCACCTTCGCCAAAACCGTGGACGCAATCCGCAACACGACAGCCGTTCACACACTTTAACATCTGCGTTTCGGAAAAATCGCAGTCCATCCCCTTTTCCGCACCGTAACTTTGCATCGGATCCCCGACCATGGGACGACGCCAGTCAGCCGATACCGAAACCTGCGGCTGATGCCGGTATCGTGAGGAAAAGAGGCCACCGCGCGCAAACGGAAAGTGGTACCGTCCGCAAACGCGCACCGGCGATAGCTCCACCGACGGTGTAGATACCGGCACCATCCGACGAAAGCGGTGACCGCGACTCGCAGCCTGTGCAGCGCGCAAAGGGCCCGCGCCGCCGCCCGGATCCGTGCTTCTGCCCTACCGGAAAGCGGATATTTTGAAGTATTTTTGCAACAATTTCGCAAACTCCAGTTAAACCTTTTCCAAACGATACGGTCTATTAACCTGTCAACGAAAAGCAAAACCGTCAAAATTTCCAGATGAAACAATCTTCGGCACGTAAAATCGCCACCATGCTCACTCTCTCAGCGCTATCAGCGCTATCTATTTCCGCTGCTGTAATAACCGGTCAGGTCAACGACACCGCCGGAGAACCCCTTCCCGACGCCACAATACGGATAATGCTGCAAAAAGACAGCACATTCGTGACCGGTGCAGCTGCTGATGTCAACGGAAAATTCCGCATAGCCGACGTAAAAGCCGGACGATACATAGTCCAGGCCAATTACATAGGCTACACTCCCGCATACCAGAATGTAAGCGTAGCTGCCGACGGCACTGCCCGCCTGAAGCCTTTTGCACTGAGCGAATCGTCGATCATGCTAAAGGAAGCTGTAGTCATAGGTGTACAGACCCCTATCAAGGTAATGGAAGACACAGTCGAATACAGTGCCGGCGCATATCACACGCAGCCTAACGCCGTAGTCGAAGACCTGCTGAAACGACTTCCGGGTGTCGAGGTCGGCACCGACGGCGCAATCACTGCCAACGGCAAAACAGTCTCGAAGATTCTCGTCGACGGAAAGGAGTTTTTCAGCGATGACCCGCAGGTCGCTTCAAAGAACCTGCCGGCCGACATGATCGACAAACTACAGGTCGTAGACAGGAAAAGCGACATGGCGCGCCTGACAGGAGTAGACGACGGCGAGGACGAGACCGTCATAAACCTCACGCTCAAGAAAGGCATGAACCAGGGATGGTTCGGAACAGCTGAGGCCGGATACGGCACCGACGACCGATACACGGCGTCATTCAACGTCAATCGATTCTGGAACGGAAATCAGATAACTCTCCTCGGCAACTTCAACAATACCAATCAGATCGGCTTCACCGACAGCAACGGCAACCGATTCCGCCGATTCGGAGGAAACAACGGCATAACTACCTCCCGCGCATTGGGACTGAACTTCAACATAGGAAACAAAGAGATATTACGTGTCGGCGGCGACATATTGTGGAGCAACACCGATGCCTCATCCATCACACGACAGGATCGTGAATACCTGTTCGAGGACAATTCGACATATTCGAAAATACGAAAGAACACCCGCGACCGGGGAAACAACTTCCGCGGAGACTTCCGTGTGCTCTGGAAGCCCGACTCGTTCAACACCCTTGAGTTCCGTCCGAACTTCTCGTTCAACTTCAACAAATCCAACGACAGCGAACTGACATCGTACTACAACGCCGCGATGGACAAAGTGAGCGACAACACTGCCGAAGGCAACAGCCACGGCGACTCATACGAAACCGGAGGCCGCCTGATATACTCGCATAGTTTCAAACGCCACAGAGGACGCTCATTCTCATTGTCAGGACAATACCGATTCTCAAACGTAATCGAGACAGAAACTTCGGTCAACGACTTCATCCGGTATATCATGACTGAAGATCCGGACAATACAGGCGACAACTCCGAACTCCTCAACCAGTACACCGACAACCACACCTGGAGCAATCAGGTCCTGGCTCAGTTCACATGGACCGAACCCATAGGCAACGTGGCCAAAGGCAACTTCATAACATTCTCATACCGCATGAACTACCGTTGGAACAATGCCGACAAACTCGTCTATAACATTCCCGACGGATACGACCTCGACATATTCCCGCCTGTCGGCGAGGAGCCCGACCCTCTGTATTCCAACCGTTACCGCAACAACTATTTCAACCAGAACATACGCCTCGGATACAAGAAAACCGGTGCCAACACCAACTTCGAGGCCGGACTGGCCTTAGTGCCGCAGATGTCGAAATCGATATACCTCGACAACGCCGACAAGAACATAAGCCGCTGGGTATGGAACTATGCTCCGTTCATGCGGTTCCGCTACAAATTCTCAAAACGCAGCTCCATACAGGCAAACTACCGCGGACAGTCTTCACAGCCGAGCATGACACAGCTGCAACCGGTACTCGACATCTCCAATCCCACCAACAAGATCCAGGGTAACCCCAACCTCGATCCGTCGTTCAGCCATAATGTCAACGTACGCTTCCAGGATTTCAACATGGAATCGCAGAGGTCGATAATGTTGATGGCCGACTTCCAGATGACACAGAACTCCATCATCTCCAAAACAAGTTTCGACGCTTACGGCTCACGGCTCACCGAATATGTCAACGTAAACGGCGTATGGAACGGACGGCTCATGAACATGTTCTCCATGCCGTTCCGCAACAAGAAATGGAGCGTATCGAACCATATATTCGCCAACGTCCAGCACAACGTAGGTTTCAACAACGGCACACGCAACAACTCCATGTCGTTCTCCGTACGCGAAAGCCCGGGCATAACATTCCGCCCCGATCATTTCGAACTCGAACTGCGCCCGCAATACATGATACAGACCACCCACAACAGCGTGCAGGTCAACGCCAACCAGACTGTACACAACTACGGCGGACGCTTCGACGGATCATATTACACCCCATGGGGACTCACACTCCAGACCGACATCAACTACTCGGCCACTTCAGGATATGCCGCCGGATACAACACCAAAACATGGATGTGGAATGCCACCATATCGCAGCAGTTCCTGCGCAATCAGGCGCTGACACTCGCCGTAAAGGTATATGACCTGCTTAACCAGCGCAACAACATACGGCGAAACATCACCGCCAACTATATCGACGATATCGAGTACAACGCCCTCAACCGATACTTCATGGTGACACTCAGCTACCGCTTCAACTCATTCGGAAAAGGCAAGGAACCCTCCGGAAACAGCGACTTCATGCGTGGCGACGGACCCGGCGGCGGACGACGCGGACCCGGTGGACGCCCTCCTCGCATGTAAAATCAGGATTCGCAGTTTCACTTTTTTGATGTATTTTTGTTGGATTAATAAATCAAACCGACAGAATATGAGAAATTTCACTTGCGTAAACGATATCGGCGATCTCCGCCAGGCAGTCAGCGAGGCTCTTGCCATAAAAGCAGACCGCTTCTCCATGCAGCATCTCGGGCGCAACAAGACCCTGATGATGGTATTTTTCAACTCATCGCTGCGTACCCGCCTGAGCACACAGAAAGCCGCCATGAATCTCGGCATGAACGTGATAGTGCTCGATGTAAACCAGGGCGCATGGAAACTCGAGACCGAACGCGGTGTCATCATGGACGGAGACAAGAGCGAGCACCTGCTTGAAGCCATACCCGTAATGGGAAGCTACTGCGATGTGATCGGTGTACGTTCATTCGCCCGGTTCGAATCCAAAGAGGACGATTACGGAGAAAAGATACTCCAGCAGTTCATCCGCTATTCCGGACGTCCGGTATTCTCGATGGAGGCCGCCACACGACACCCTCTGCAGTCGCTCGCCGACCTCATCACCATCGAGGAACACAAACTCACCGAGCGACCGAAAGTGGTCATGACATGGGCTCCGCACCCCAAAGCACTTCCACAGGCAGTGCCCAACTCATTTGCCGAATGGATGTGTGCCACAGACTACGATTTCGTGATCACCCACCCCGAAGGCTACGAACTGGATCCTGAATTCACACGCGGCGCGCGTATCGAATACGACCAGGACAAGGCCCTGCAGGGTGCCGACTTCGTATATGCGAAAAACTGGGCGGCATACACCGACCCCAACTACGGCAAGATTCTGAGCCGGGACAGATCATGGACTGTGACAGCCGAAAAAATGGCACTTACAAACAATGCGTTCTTCATGCACTGTCTGCCTGTACGCCGCAACATGATCGTATCCGACGACGTGATCGAGAGCCCGCGATCACTGGTCATACCCGAGGCCGCCAACCGCGAGATCTCGGCACAGCTCGTGCTGAAACGCATATTGGAGAGCCTGTAATTCATTGACATCATAACCAATAACCGGACGAAGTGCTGTACATAGCGCTTCGTTCGGTTATTTTAATTATTTTATACATATTTTCAGACCGTAAAAATTGCCGACACTGAATTTTGTCCTTACCTTAGCCACAAATTTCAAAATTCCCTGTACCCTGACCTTAAACCGGAACTCCGGATCAACCGGCTATGCATAAATCCAGCGCAATAATTACAACCGCAGCCATATTGATCACTGCCATAGCTACAGCTTCCGGCGCTCCATCCGGCAAGCCGGAACGATCCGTGGCTACAGATCCCGAATACAGCAGACCGATACAGGCAACACCGTGCCTTATGCGCGCCGGAGCCATAGTACATGTCGATGCCGGACATGACACCGGTTCCACATGGACGCTGACAGACACCGACGACAAGGAAATCGCCTGCGGACCAGCCGACGGACCGGAGATCGGAATCGACACCTCCGGTCTGGAATCAGGATTATATGTAATAACAATAAAAACCGGCGCGCAAAGCCGTTCAGCACGCATAATAGTATTATGATCAAATCTTTAGCCTCAATTATCATCGCGTCATCAGTCGGTGTCGCGAGCGCCGCTGCCTCTACAGTGTCAGTGATATGCGGCACGACATTCAATGTCGACACCATCGAACACTACAAAGCAGGTCCCGGCATGACCTACACACTGCTGCAATACACTACCGCAGACGAAAGCCGTACATTCAGATCGCATGTGCTCACAGCCGACACCCAAGGCGAAAACGCCCCCGCGATCAAAGCCGGACTGGCACGCGATTCGGTATACGGCACCGAACGCATATCGTCCATAGCAAAGCGCAAGGACTCCCCGACCCGACAGTATCTCGGAGGCATCAACTCCGACTTCTTCGTGACATCGAGCTTCGCCAACGATCTCAAGAACGCAGGCTTCCCCAACATGCTCGGCAACCCCAACTCCAACTGTGCCGTCGACAGCCGTATCATTGCCGGCAATGCCCCGATCACCGACGGCGCCCACAAGTACGGGCACTTCGTAGTGGGCGAGAACGCCAACGAAATGTGGTGTGACGTAGCAGTTGTCAGCAATGTACTGAACATCAAAGGCGTATTGACATCTATGCCGTCATTGCAGCCGTGGGTCAACGTGGCTCCGCGCAATGCCGACGTAGTGGTGTTCAACTCCGCCATGGGCAAATATACCTGCAATCCGGCCGGTGTGACAGAGATCCAGGCCGAACTCATCGAAGGTTCGGAATGGGGCATAAACAAAGCCGTCAGATTCAGGGTCACTGGAGAAGCGAGCACAAAAGGCAACATGGCCATACCGGCCAACGGACTCGTGATAGCCGCTGGCCCCGGGATACCCGAAAAAGCAGTCAAAGCGCTGGCTAATTTCACACCCGGCACAGAGTTCACATATTCCACCACCGTAAAACTGGAGGACTACAACGTCAGGCCTAAAGCCACAGCCATGGCATGCGGCGATGTAGTGCTGCTATACCGTGGCGAAGTACGTCAGGCCGGCATAGCCACCGACCGGTATATCAATGTACGCACGACCAAATATCCGCACACCATGGCCGGATACAGCGAGGACAGGTCGAAAGTGGTATTCTGTGTCGTCGACGGCACGACAAAAAGACCGACTGCAGGATGCACATATCCCGAAGGCGCTGAGATGATGCGGAGCTACGGATGCTACGACGCGGTCAACTTCGACGGCGGCGGCTCATCGGCCATGTATCTGCAGAAACACGGCATAGTCAACACTCCGTGCGACGGAGCCGAGCGCGCCGTATGCAGCGGACTCTACATGACAGTCGACGCGCCTGCCGACAATACCGTATCCGAGATCCGCTTCAAGGACTGGGCCAAAACCATCGATCCCGACGGAGAATACACTCCGGTGTTTTACGGCTACAACAGTTACGGCATACTGGTCGACACCGACGTCAAGGGCGTAGTGCTCAATTGCCCCGACGCCTTGGGCAGCATAACCACCGACGGAACCACACTGATGGCCACCGGCTCCGGCACACATGCCCTCACAGCCGCCAAAGACGGCATGACGGCAGCGATAGCCGTAACGATAGGCGGATCGGCCGGAATAACCGACATCGCAGCCGACGGGTCATCGACAGACGAAACTGCGGAATGGTACAACATGTGCGGAGTCCGTATCGACCCGGCCACCGCATCACCGGGAATATACCTGCGCCGCCAGGGAGGAAAGACCGATAAAATAATACTCTGACCAATAGCTGAAGAAAAGACGGGTGCCATTGACTTGACACCCGTCTTTTTTTTGTATATTTGCGGTAACTAACGCATATTGAGCAAACTCCCGTATCAGCCATGACCGACCAAGAGATACTCCCCGACGCCCCCGGAACGGAAACACCAGAAGCAAACTATACAGGCGACGATATCATCACTCTCGACTGGAAAGAGCACATACGCCGCAGACCCGGCATGTACATAGGAAAGCTCGGCGACGGAACGACTTCCGACGACGGCATATACGTGCTGCTCAAAGAGGTGATGGACAACTCCATCGACGAGTATATGATGGGGTTCGGCAAACAGATACGCGTCGACATCTCGTCAACTACCGTAACGGTTCGGGATTACGGACGAGGCATACCTCTGGACAAGCTGATCGACGTGTCATCGAAGATGAACACCGGCGCGAAATATGATTCCAAGGCGTTTAAGAAATCGGTCGGACTGAACGGCGTGGGCATAAAGGCTGTCAACGCACTGTCGAGCGACTTCCTGATCCAGAGCGTACGCGACGGAAAATCGAAACGGGTGCAGTACTGCGCCGGGGAGGTCGTGGATCAGACCGACATATTCGATACCGACGAGCCCAACGGCACTTCGGTACAGTTTACCCCGGATGCCACCATATTCCGCGACTACCACTACAACGAGGAGTTCATACTGCCTCTGATCAAGAACTATACTTTTCTCAACACCGGTCTGGCCATAGTATTCAACGGCAAGCGGTATCTGAGCCGCAACGGTCTGGTCGACCTGCTGCGCGAGAACATGACCAACGAGCCTCTGTATCCGATCATACACCTGCACGGCGACGATATAGAGGTGGTGATAACCCATACCAACCAGTACGGCGAGGAGTACTACTCGTTTGTCAACGGGCAGCACACTACCCAGGGCGGAACGCATCAGACCGCGTTCAAAGAGGCGGTATCGCGCACGTTCAAAGACTTTTTCGGAAGGAACTTCGAATATTCCGACATACGCAACGGCATGGTAGCGGCCGTATCCATAAAAGTCGAGGAACCGGTGTTCGAATCCCAGACCAAAACCAAGCTCGGCTCCCGCGACATGGGGCCTGAAGGACCGACAGTAGCCAAATTCATAGGCGATTTCATCAAGAAAGAGCTCGACAACTATCTCCACAAGGATCTCGACACTGCCGAGATAATACTGAAGAAAGTCCAGGAAAGCGAGAAAGAGCGCAAAGCCATGGCCGGCGTCACCAAAGTGGCCCGCGAGCGCGCCAAGAAGGTCAATCTCCACAACCGCAAGCTGCTCGACTGCCGGATACATCTGAACGATCCCAAGGGTGACGACACAAAAAAGGAAGCCTCGTCCATTTTCATTACCGAGGGCGATTCGGCAGCAGGCTCGATAACCAAGATCCGCAACGTAGAGACACAGGCGGTATTCTCGCTACGCGGAAAGCCCCTCAACTCCTACGGCCTGACACAGAAAGTAGTCTACGAGAACGAAGAATTCAATCTGCTGCAGGCGGCCCTGAACATAGAGGAGGGCATAGACGGCCTCCGCTACAACAATGTGATCATAGCAACCGATGCCGATGTCGACGGCATGCATATCCGTCTGCTGTTGCTCACGTTCTTCCTCCAGTTCTTCCCCGACCTTATCAAGAAAGGACATGTGTATGTACTACAGACCCCTCTGTTCCGTGTACGCAACAAAAAGACAGCCAAACGCACCGGTCTGAAACCGCGCAGCAAGGACGGAGGCCAGGACGAGACATATTACTGCTACTCCGACGAAGAGCGTCTGACAGCAATCGAGAAGCTGGGCAGCAACGCCGAGATAACACGATTCAAGGGTCTCGGCGAGATCTCTCCGGAGGAATTCCGCGACTTCATAGGTCCGGACATGCGCGTAGACCGCGTGACACTCCGCAAAGAGGACGGAGTAGCCGAACTTCTGGAGTTCTATATGGGCAAAAACACATCCGAGCGCCAGAACTTCATCATCGAGAACCTTGTGGTCGAGGACGATTCCCAGATCTCCTGACCCACACGTTACACAAATCAGAGACATGTCAGAATCCACAGCATCAAGGACACAACAGCGCACAGCACTGTATCCCGGCACTTTCGATCCGTTCACCACAGGCCACCTGTCGATAGTGGAACGAGGTCTTCAACTTTTCGACAAGATAATTGTGGCCGTAGGCATAAACGACTCCAAACGGTCGTGGCACACGACCGATGAGCGCGTATCTCACATACGCAAAGTCATGGCCGCCGAACCACGGGTAGAGGTCGTGGCATACTCCGGCCTCACTGTCGAAGCCGCCCGCGATCACGACTGCGGTTTCATACTCCGCGGAGTGCGCACTGTAGCCGATTTCGAATATGAACGCAATCTCGCATACGCCAACCGGAACATTTCAGGCATAGAAACCGTTTTACTTTACACCCTCCCGGAGCTTTCATTCATCAGCTCGACGATGGTGCGCGATCTGGCCCGCAACGGCTACGATGTAAGCCCCTATGTGCCTGAAGAGAACGAACTGTAACGAAACTTGTATACAAACCATCCAACAAATGAATAAGATCGCAGCGGCCACAGCCGCCATGCTCACAGCCACGGTAGCCGTAGCCCAGATGTCGCTGACACCTGAACAGAAACTCCGCATGGCGGAAAAGATCATAGAGACATACTACGTGGACTCCGTCAACGCCGACAAGGCCGTTGAGGAAGCGATCATAGCCATGCTCGGCACTCTGGATCCCCATTCGGTATATTCCACCGCCGAGGAGACAAAAGAGCTCAACGAGCCCCTGCAGGGAAATTTCAGCGGCATCGGCATACAGTTCAATATGCAGCAGGATACCCTCTATGTGATCCAGACCATAGCAGGCGGACCGTCGGAGCAGGTCGGGATACGCGCCGGCGACCGCATAATAGCCGCCAACGATACCGTGATAGCCGGTGTGAAGATGAAAAACAGCGACATCATGAAACGTCTGCGCGGCCCCAAAGGCTCGGTTGTGACAATAAAGGTGCTCCGCCGCGACACTCCCGAACCCATAGATTTCCGTATCACCCGCGACGATATTCCCCTATACAGTGTGGATGCCTCATACATGGTGGATCCTACCACCGGCTACATCCGCATATCGCGCTTTGCCGCCGATACGGCCAAAGAGTTTGCCGAAGCGGCCAACAAACTGCTCCGTAAAGGCATGAAAAACCTTATCATCGATCTCGAGAGCAACGGCGGCGGCTACCTGAACGCAGCCGTCGAGATGGCCGAGCATTTTCTTCGCGACAAGGACATGATAGTCTATACCAAGGACCGGATTTCACCATCGACATATTTTCATGCCAAAGGCGACGGCGGATTTCTCAACGGACGCGTCGTGATCATGGTCGACGAATATTCCGCCAGCGCCAGCGAGATCCTGTCGGGAGCCATCCAGGACAATGACCGCGGTGTAATAGTAGGCCGGCGCACCTTCGGCAAAGGTCTGGTACAGCGCCCGTTCCCGTTCCCCGACGGCTCCATGATCAGGCTTACCGTATCGAAATACTACACACCTTCGGGTCGTTCGATCCAGAAGCCATACGAGAAAGGCGACGCAGAAGGCTATCAGATGGATCTGAAACGCCGTTATGACCACGGTGAATTCTATTCGGCCGACAGCATTCACCTCAACGATTCGCTGAAATTCGAGACGCTCCGCAACCACCGTACTGTCTACGGCGGCGGAGGCATAATGCCAGACCGCTTCGTTCCGGTGGATACCACACAGATGACCGACTACTACCGCAATCTGCGCGCCAAGGATATGTTCAACCGCTATGCGTTCGAGTATGTGGACGCCAACCGCAAAGCGCTCAAGAAACAGTATCCCGACGAAGACGCGTTCGTAGAACGCTTCAGCATCACACCAGCCATGATGGACAGATTCATATCCCAGGCCAAAGAGGCCGGAGTGGATCCCGATGACGACCAGCTGGCCACAAGCCGCCAGGCCATAGAGCTGGTGCTCAAGGGTCTGATCGGACGCGATCTGTTCGAGACCGCTACATACTACCGGGTGACCAATCCCCTCAATCCCGTCTATGCGGAAGCGGTAAGGATCATAAACAATCCTGCCACATACAATTCACTACTGCAGGGTACAGCCGACAAAAAATAAGATTCAAGTATATGAGCAGATTAAAGACAGCCATAATAGCCATAGCCGCTATAATAGCCTCCATAGCGACCGCCGTTGCCGCCGACAGCAAATCAGCCGGCATACAGTTTGCCGAACTCACCCACGACTTCGGAACCGTACAAGAGAAGAACGGCTCTGTGAGCCATACTTTCAAGTTTACCAACACCGGCAACGCCCCGCTGGTCATCATATCGGCGAAGACGAGCTGCGGATGCACCAAGCCGTCATTTCCGAAACAGCCCATACAGCCCGGAGACAGCAGCGAGATCACAGTGACATACAATCCCGACGGACGTCCGGGCGAGTTCGACAAGAGTGTGACCGTACGAACCAATGTCAAAGGCCGCGACCGCAAAGTGGCGCTACGCCTGCTCGGCACTGTAATACCCAGACAATAATCCGTCGACGGCCATGACTCTGCGCGCAATTCTGTTTCCGGCACTGGCCGCCGTCCTGACGGCCGGCGCCTCACCGCAAATAAAGTGGCTCCAGACCGAGCATGATTTCGGAGCCTTCAACGAAGACTTAGCCGAAGTAGGGTGCAGTTTCCGTATGGTAAACACAGGCGACGAACCTGTGGTGATCAACAACGCACGTGCCACATGCGGATGCACCACCCCGAAATACCCCACCGCGCCCATAGCACCCGGCGATACCGCAGAGATCCAGGTAAGCTACAACGCCATAGGCCGTCCAGGCAAGTTCTCGAAAAAGATATATATCTACTCCAACACGACTCCCGAACGCACTACCCTGACGATCAGCGGCACAGTGATCGGAGCCTCCAATACGGTACAGTCACGTTTTCCGGTCGATGCCGGCCGTCTTAAACTCAGAAACTCGACAGTGGCATTCGGCGACGTGACCCGCGGTAAAATCAAATCGCAGTTTCTCGAAGCCTACAATCAAAGCTCCGACACACTCCATCCGGTGTTGAGCAATGTACCCGACTACATACAGACAGCCATCGCCCCGGAAGCAGTAGCTCCCGGCGAGCAGGTGACATTCACGCTCTTTCTCAACAGCTCCAAGGTTCCGGAATGGGGCATAAACATGGCCGACATGACAATGCATGCCGACAGATCTGAAACAGCAGGCACCACAATCCAGTCTATCGCCATAATAAGCGAGGATTTCAGTCATCTGACGGAAGCAGAACGGCGCCGCTCTCCGATGTCGAAAGTATCTCCGGCCAAAATCGATCTCGGCCGTACCGGCATCCGGACACCTGCCGAAGCCATCATCGAGATCGGCAACGACGGCAAAGATCCGCTGGAGATACGCCGCGTCTACACGATCGACAAGGGAGTCACGGCTACCGTAGACCGCCACTCGGTCAAACACGGCCAGAGTGCCACTGTCAGAGTCAAGGCCGATCCGTCGGCCATAACCGGCGATATGATCAATGCACGCATCAACATAATAACCAATGATCCGATAACACCGCTGACCACCGTGCGTGTAGTCGGTGAAATATCACGATAACCGTCATTCTTTTCACTTCACAATGGAACACCCTGAGAACCACGAGCAATACAAAGGCCTTACCGTCAATTCCGGAGTAAAGCAGCCCCCTGTCGTGAACCCTTATTTCAAGGGGCGCGTAGCGCGCAAACCGCTTCCTTCGGCCGGCGAACTCGTAGAAGGCATAATCAAAGGCGACGTAACGATGCTCAGCCGTGCCGTAACACTTGTCGAGAGCCTTTCAGCCGACCACCAGGCCATAGCCCAGGAGGTCATAGAGAAGTGCCTGCCCTATTCCGGCAATTCGCGCAGAATCGGCATAACCGGCGTTCCAGGAGCCGGCAAAAGCACCTCGATCGATGTGTTCGGCCTGCATGTGCTGCGCGACGGTGGCAAACTTGCCGTGCTCGCCATCGATCCATCGAGCGAACGCACCAAAGGCAGCATACTTGGCGACAAGACCCGCATGGAGAAACTTGCCATACATCCGTCGGCATTCATCCGTCCTTCACCTTCGGCCGGATCACTCGGCGGAGTGGCACGCAAGACGCGCGAGACCGTCGTTCTATGCGAGGCCGCGGGCTACAACAACATATTTATCGAGACCGTGGGCGTAGGCCAGAGCGAGACTGCCGTACATTCGATGGTGGACTTCTTCCTGCTCATCCAGCTTGCCGGTACCGGCGATGAACTCCAGGGGATCAAACGCGGTATCATGGAGATGGCCGACGGCATTGTAATAAACAAAGCCGACGGGGACAATGTAGACCGCGCCCGTCTGGCACAAGCCCAGTTCCGCAGCGCCCTCCACCTGTTTCCGCCTACCGTATCGGGATGGATGCCGGAAGTGCTCTGCTATTCGGGATACTACGAGATCGGTATCGCGGAGGTGTGGCAGATGATAGACCGCTACTTCGATTTCGTGAAAAACAACGGCTATTTCGAGCAACGCCGCCAGCAGCAGGCACGCTACTGGATGCGTGAGACCATAGACGAACAACTGCGCCTGCATTTCTACAACAACCCTGAAGTAGAGGCATTGCTGCACGACAGAGAACAGCGGGTACTCGGCAACCGGCAAAGCTCCTTTACCGCCGCCCGCGACGTACTCGATTTCTATTTCAGCAAAAACATACACTGATGCCAGATACCGACGAACTGTACTACGATGCCGTGGATCTGCTGCGGCTGCTCATATCCATTCCAAGCATAAGCCGCAGCGAAACGGAGGCCGCCGATGCTGTGGAGCGTTTCATGCAAGAGCATGGCATGAATCCCAGCCGCAGCGGCAACAACGTCTGGGTTGCAGCACCGGGGTTCGATCCAGGCCGCAAGACGTTGCTTCTCAATTCGCATATAGACACTGTGAAACCGGCCGCAGGGTGGACCCGCGACCCGTACACCCCTGAATATGACGAGACTACCGACAGACTATACGGTTTAGGAAGCAACGATGCCGGAGCCTCCGGAGTCAGTCTTTTAGCCGCATACCGGTATCTGTCGGAACGTCCCCAGGAATATAACCTGATCATGCTTCTGTCGGCAGAGGAAGAGGTCAGCGGCAAAAACGGGATAGAGTCAGTGCTTCCCCTGTTGCCTCCGATCGATGCAGCCATAGTCGGGGAGCCCACCGGAATGCAGCCGGCCATAGCAGAGAAGGGACTTATGGTGCTCGACGGAGAGGTGACCGGAGTTTCCGGCCATGCCGCCCGCAACGAGGGTGTGAACGCCATCTACCGCGCTTTGCCGGCAGTCGAGAGACTCCGCACTCTGGAGTTTCCGGAGGTATCGCCTATGCTCGGACCGGTCCGTATATCGGTGACACAGATAGAGGCCGGAACCCAACACAATGTCGTGCCGGATCTGTGCCGGATCACAGTCGATGTGCGCACTACCGACGCATATTCCAACACAGACACACTCGAACTGATACGAGCCGCCGTGCCCGAATGCACACTCACGCCGCGGTCGACACGTCTCAATCCGTCGTCGATAGATCCAGGCCATCCTATCGTGCAACGTCTGGAGCTTCTCGGCGCCACACCGTTCGGATCGCCGACCCTCAGCGACCAGGCTCTGCTACGGTGCCAGTCGCTCAAACTGGGGCCAGGCGACTCCTCCCGTTCGCACACAGCCGACGAATACATACTTACCGACGAGATCCGCCAGGCCATAGTCACCTACATACGCGTGCTCGACGGACTCCGGTTATGACTGTAACATTTGCTGTTTTTGCAATAAAACGGTAACTTTACGGCATAATCGTGTTTTAAGGGTGAAAAAGTTAATATTTATACTTACAGCGGGAATTCTGACTGCCACGGCATGCGGCTGCGGGCGGTCAAAGACAGAGCGCTCTCTCACCGAACGCATATTTTCGGAAACAGAGTATCCCAACCCTTACAAGCAGCATTTCGATTCCATGCCTGCCGGCGGCATCAAGATCGCCATCAGCAAGAAGATACAGTCGCTGCCACGGCAGTTCAACGACATCAACAAATACCACATTGAATCCGCCCGGGCCATCGGCATAGAGCCGATAACCGATCTTCGCGGAACCTGGCATCTGCGCCGGCCTCTCGAGCGCATAGTATCGTGCCGGGAGTATTTCGTGGATTCTCTCACACACTCATACCCGTTTCTGGTTCCGGAAGCCGCGGATCTGCTTCGCGAGATAGGACAGCGCTTCAACGACACACTCCAGTCCCGCGGAGGGGGCGACTACAGGATCAAGGTGACGAGTGTGCTCCGCACAGCCGAGACTGTAAAAAATCTGCGCCGTCGCAACATCAATGCTTCTGATATGTCAGCACATCAGTTCGGCACCACGTTCGACATCAGTTATGCCAAATTCATCTGCGATTCGGCAAATACCATACCCCGCACCCAGGAGGATCTGAAGAACCTGCTGGGAGAAATCCTGCTCGATCTGCGCGACAACGGACGTTGTCTGGTGAAATATGAACGGAAGCAGGGCTGTTTCCACATAACCGCCCGCCACACCCCCGAAACAGAGATAAGCCATGACGAATCCATCTGACATAAAACCCGCCACCAGTCCGTCCGGGACACCGATATGGCGCCAGGCACTCCGGTGGCTCGCCGGTATCACGGTCACGATAGCGGTGCTGACAGCGCTTATATTATGTCTTGCGGTATGGATATTCACTCCACAGCGACTGACTCCGCTTATTGAGCGTTATGCCAGCGAATATCTGTATGCCGATGTTACAGCCGGCCGCGTTGAACTTACGGTATGGAGCACATTCCCCCGGATACGTCTCGACGTGGATTCTCTCACTGTGGTAAGCCGCACTCTCCGTGATCTTCCCGCCTCCGTCCGGGACTCGCTTCCGCCATACGCCGACACCCTGCTGCATGTGGACCGGCTGAGCGGCGGCATCAATCTGGCCAAAACGGCATTAGGCACTATCGAACTGCACGACGTGGAGATAGTGCGTCCGGCCATCAATCTCGTGCAGGCTACCCCCGATGCGGCCAACTACACGATAGTCCCTGCGACAGATGAGGCCGACGACAGCAGCGCGGGACCGGTTCCCGACATCACTATCACCCGCTTCGCAATAGCAGGCAACGCACCGATACGATATATCTCGCTTCCTGATTCGACCGATGTGGTTCTTACAATCGCGTCGAGCGGCATAACCGGACACAACGGCACGGCGCCATACGCTGTATCGGTACGTGGCACCACATCGCTCTCGTCGGGGAACCGGACACTCCTCAGGGACTTCACAATCGGTGTCGACGGAAGCATCCACTGGACAGCACAAGCGCCTCAATCGGTGGAGCTCTCGGATTTCCGCATAGACCTCGACAGCATAGATGCCCGCATGGCGATGTCGATTTCTCTCTCCGAACCGATGACCGTCGGCAATGCGTCGATATCGGTCGCTCCGGTGCGCATAGACAAACTCATAAGCTATCTCCCTGATGACATCAAGTCAGAATTGCATGGACTGAGCACCGATCTGACGGCCGGCATCGACATCAGACTGACCCGACCTTATGTTCCCGCCAATAATCCGCTGCCGTCGACCCGCATATCCCTGACGGTTCCTGACGGAACACTGGCCTATGACGGCTACCGTCTCGACCGTATCGGCACCGACATAACAGCTGAAGTAAACGGCAGCCATCCGGATTCGTCGGAAGTCACAGTCGACAGGCTGGACATTTCCGGCTCCGGCATATCCATACATCTGGACGGAAGTGTCAGCTCTCCGGTCACAGATCCTCTCATCGACGGCAACTTCAACGGAGAGGTATCGTTCAGTTCACTGCCATACGTACTCACCCGGCAGTTTCCGGGCAAGCTGTCGGGTCATCTGTCGGGATCGACCGGGTTCCGTTTCCGCCGGAGCGACCTCAGCCGCAACTGCTTTCACCGCGCATATATGACGGGAGCTCTGGCTCTGCGCCAGTTCCGCATGACCGCATTGTCCGATTCGACCGACATATACATAAGCAAAGCCGATTTTCGCCTCGGTACCTCCGACCGGTTCTCAGCCATAGCCGGAGGCATAGACTCTCTGCTGACAGCGTCGCTGACTGTCGATACCGCGAGCGTGACCCTGCCGGATATGACTGTCAAAATGTCGAAAGCCACTGTCGGCATGGGATGCAGAAATACGGCGTCGAGCGCCGATACGACGCTTATCAATCCTATCGGCGGAAACATACGCATAGGGAGTCTCGACTATCGCTCTCTGAGCGATTCCACCCGCATGAGGATGAGAGATGTGGAGTGCGGAGCCGTGTTGAGAAGATATCATGGCGAAGGACGTGTCCCCCAGTTAGGCCTTAAAGCCTCAGCACGTCGTATATCGTATGGCGACGGGCTGACACGCATGTCGGTACGCGACGGCGAGTTCGGCGTAACAGCCCACATAAATCCGCCCCGGAAGCTACCCTCCAGAATCCAGGCCCACTACGATTCTATAGCTGCGGCCAATCCCGGAGCCTCTCCAGACTCCATAGTCTCGCTGATGCGCCGCGGAAATCGTCAGAGCCACCAGAAGATCCGTGATACGGAGATCCTGGATCTTGCCGTAGACAATACGATAGGCCGGCTCATGCGCCAATGGAACGTACGCGGTCATCTCACGGCAAAGAACGGCCGTATGGTGACTCCGTATTTTCCGCTACGCAACCGCATAAGCGATCTTGATCTCACGTTCACGACCGACAGTGTGTCGCTCAACAGCTTCACGCTCACCAGCGGCGGCAGCGACATGAATATGTCGGGCAGCATCAGCAACATACGCCGCGCCCTGACATCGCGCAACGGCTCACCGCTGAAGATACGGTTTTCGATAGACAGCGATACTCTCAACGTGAACGAGATAACGCGAGCCATATTTGCCGGAGCCGCATTCGGGGAACATGCCGATTCCCTGAGCGAGGCCGTCGGCTCCAATGCCAACGACGACGAAATACAACAGCATCTGGAAAACGCCGCGAGCACAGACAGCGTCGGCGCACTGCTCATACCGACGAATATCGATGCCGAACTTACGCTCAACGCCGACAATATCCTCTATTCGGATGTACTTCTCAACCAGTTGCGGGGATCGATACTTGTCTATAACGGCGGCGTAAACCTGAACAATCTCACGGCCCGTACCGACATAGGCTCGTTAGACCTGACGGCGCTATACTCGGCGCGCACCAAACGCGACATAAGTTTCGGGTTCAGCCTCGGGGTCCATGATTTCAACATCGAACGGTTCACTCAGCTCCTGCCGGTAGTGGATTCGCTTCTGCCGCTTATGCGGGACTTCAAGGGAATAATCAATGCCGAAGTGGCAGCCACGACATCGGTCGACTCGATGATGAATATCGATCTGCCGACGCTCAACGCCGCTATCAAACTGACAGGCGACAGTCTGGTGGTGCTCGACCGCGAGACATTCCGCACCCTGTCGAAATGGCTACTTTTCAAGAACAAGAAGCGCAATATGATCGACCACATGGCAGTAGAACTTACGATCAACGACTCACAGCTGGAGTTCTATCCGTTCCTGTTCGACATAGACCGCTACCGCCTCGGTGTGATGGGACACAATGATCTGGCACTCAATCTGAACTACCACATCTCGGTACTAAAGTCGCCTATGCCGTTCAAATTCGGCATCAATATCACAGGCACGGCCGACAACATGCGCATACGTCTTGGCCGCGCGCGGTTCAAGGAGGATATGGTCAGTGAACGCACAGCCATAGTGGAGAACACACGCATAAATCTTCTGAATGAGATAGAGAGCGTGTTCAAGCGCGGTGTCAATGCCGCCCGTCTGGGGCCACTGAGCATAAAACGTCCGGCAACTGCCGCCGATGAGGATATCGAACCGGATACCCTGTCGCATGCCGATTCGCTGATATTCGCCAAAGAAGGCCTTATAGAAATGCCGGCAGACACAATACCGTTGCCGGCAGAAAACCAAAAGAAGAAAAAGAAATGAAATATATCGAAGAAGCAAACGCCTATCTGCGCCGTCACGGTCTACGCTCCATGCGCCCCAAAGCATGGCTCGTGGATATGGACGGAACACTATATGACTCTATGCCCAACCATGCCAACGCGTGGCACTCGATGATCGGCGAACTCGGCATCGATGTTCCTGTAGAGGAATTTTTCCTGTACGAAGGAGCTACGGGCGCAGCTACCGTCAACAAGATATTCCAGCGCGAATACGGCCGCGAGGCCTCGGCGGAAGAGGTCGAGAAACTATATCACCGGAAGACCGAGATATTCCGGACACTGCCTCTCCCCGCGGTCATGCCGGGGGCACAAAGACTGATCGGAATGATCCGCAGCGGCATATCGCCTCAGCAGACGATATTGGTAACCGGCTCAGGACAGGGATCGCTTCTGGACCGCCTCGACACGGACTATCCCGATGGGTTTCCGCAAGAACGCCGGGTGACAGCGCGCAGCGTACAACACGGGAAACCTCATCCGGAACCGTACCTGAAGGGGATGGAACTCGCTGGAGCACTTCCTACCGAATGTATAGCGCTTGACAACGCGCCTTTAGGCATTGAGTCGGCTCACCGTTCCGGCGCTTTCACTATCGGAGTCAACACCGGGCCGATACCAGCTGCGGCTCTCAAGGATGCAGGAGCCGATGTGGTGTTCGATTCGGTAGAAGATCTCGTGGCCGAACTGCCTGCGCTTATGGAGGCTCTCACATACGACGGCGGCAGCCGCCAGGCGGTGGAATTCACCGATGATCCGCCGGTAGTCCTGTCGTATCTTGCAGAGGAATGCAAAGCCATACGCCCCTACATCATAGCCGACGAGAATACGGCACGGATAGTAGTGCCGCAGCTTCAGGCCAAATGCCCGCAACTGTCAGAATCGTGTGTCATCACCGTAAAAGCTGGCGATGACCATAAGAACATGGATGCTCTCGCCTCGATATGGAAGGAGCTAAACGAGGGTGGCGCCACCCGTCATTCGGTAGTGATCAACGTCGGCGGCGGGGTTGTCACCGATATGGGAGGATTTGCCGCGGCCACCTTCAAGCGAGGTATCCGGTTCATCAATGTGCCGACCACGCTGCTGGGCGCTGTCGATGCCGCTGTAGGAGGCAAGACCGGCATAAACTTCAACGGATACAAGAATGAGGTAGGCGCCTTTGCCGAAGCATACGCAGTGATCGTGTCGACCTGCTATTTCGGCACTCTTCCTGCCGGTGAGCTGCTTTCGGGATACGCCGAAATGCTCAAACACGGCCTGATCTCGAACCGGGAAGTCTATGACAGGCTGCTGGCATACGACATCACGGATCAGTCTCAGCTTCCCGCTCTGCTGCCATTGCTCCGCGAGAGCATAGAAGTGAAACGCGCCATAGTACGCGAGGACCCGACGGAGCGCGGTATCAGGCGTGCGCTCAATCTGGGTCATACCGCCGGACACTCATTCGAATCGGCCGCCATGGAGAGCGGCCGCCCGGTACCCCACGGATATGCCGTGGCATGGGGTCTGGTCGTGGAGCTTATATTATCGCACCTCCGGCTGGGGTTCCCGTCGGATGAACTACACCGGTTCGCGGCCTATATCCACCGCCATTACGGAGCGCCGTCCATAGATTGCACCGACTACCCTTCCCTGCTTCGGTTCATGCACCACGACAAGAAAAACCGGAGCATTGACGAGATAAACTGCACACTGCTCACAGCACCCGGAGATGTACGTATAGACTGCACTGTCAATGACCGCGAGATGGAAGCCGCGCTCGATATATTCCGCGATTTAATGCACATATAACATATCATTTCAAATAACACATAACTAATTGCTTATTATGGAACAACGACTGAGAATAGCGATACAGTCAAAAGGCAGGCTTTATGACGAGACCATTGGTCTGCTTACCGAGGCCGGCGTAAAGATGACCTCGTCGAAGCGCACGCTGCTTGTGCCGTCGCGCAATTTTCCGGTGGAACTGCTTATGCTCCGCGACGACGACATACCTGATGCCGTGGCTACAGGTACCGCCGATATCGGTATAGTAGGACTCAACGAGGTGCTCGAGAAGGACAAAGCCGTGGAGGTGACAGCTCCGTTAGGATTCAGCCGCTGCCGGCTTTCGCTTGCCATACCGCAACATACAGACTATCCCGGCCTCAACTGGTTCAACGGCCGCAAGATCGCTACATCGTATCCGGTGATACTGCGTAAATTTCTAAACGACAACGGCATCAACGCCGATATCCATGTCATCACCGGATCGGTCGAAATCGCGCCCGGCATAGGTCTTGCCGACGCAATATTCGATATCGTCTCATCGGGATCGACTCTTGTCAGCAACAATCTGGTCGAGGTAGAGAAGGTGATCGAATCGGAGGCCGTGCTCATACAGGCCACCGGACGTATCATGCCCGACATAAAATGTAAGATACTCGAGGAGCTTCTGTTCCGTTTCGATGCTGTGAAAGCTGCCGACGACAAGAAATACGTGCTTATGAATGTGCCCGCCGACAAGGTTGACGAAGTCCTTGCCGTGCTGCCCGGCATCAAGAGCCCGACGGTGCTTCCGCTGGCTGATCCCAACTGGCGCTCGGTACATTCCGTTGTGGATGAGAAACGGTTCTGGGAGATAATAGGTAAACTCCGGGCCTCCGGAGCCGAGGGCATACTGGCTCTCGATATCGAGAAAATGATAATATGATCCGACCGATGGAGATACTCACCAATCCCCCGCGCGAACAGTGGCCGATGCTTACGCGCCGCGCACTGGCCGATGAAAAGGGCCGCGTATCGGAGATCGTGGCCGATATAATGGCACGCGTACGCACTGAAGGCGACAAGGCCATAATCGATCTGGAACACCGTTTTACCGGTGCGGATCTACAAGAGCTACGCGTGAGCGAGACAGAAATCGACGAGGCAGAAGCCAATGTGCCGCAGGAGCTAAAAGAGGCTATAGCTCTGGCGATCCGCAATATAGAATCGTTTCACAAGGCTCAGATCCACAAGGCCGTCGAAGTTGAAACCGCTCCCGGTGTGAGCTGCTGGCAGCGGTCTGTCCCTATAGACCGCGTAGGCCTGTACATCCCGGGTGGGAACTCGCCTCTGTTCTCTACAGTACTGATGCTTGCAGTACCGGCGCGTATAGCCGGATGCGGCGAGACGGTACTCTGCACACCGGCCGACAAAAACGGCCGTATATCTCCGGCGATCCTCTATGCCGCGAAGACGGCAGGGGTACACGCGGTCTACAAGACCGGCGGCGCGCAGGCCATAGCCGCCATGACATTCGGAACAGACACGATACCCCGTGTACACAAAATATTCGGTCCCGGCAACCGATATGTCACAGAAGCCAAGCAGCAGGCATCGACATGCGGTGTGGCCATAGACATGCCCGCAGGTCCGTCGGAAGTGATGGTCATAGCCGACGGCAATGCCGATCCGTCGTTCGTAGCCGCCGACTTCCTGTCGCAGGCAGAGCACGGAGCCGACAGCCAGTCGATACTGCTCACCACAGACAGCCGTCTCGCCGATCTGGTACCGCAGGAGATCGACCGCATGCTGACCGATCTGCCTCACGCGGCACTGGCGTCACAATCGCTGCTCCACAGCCGCATCATCGTATGTCCCGACAATGAGACGATGATGGATTTCGCCAACCTTTATGCACCTGAACACCTGATCATCAACCATTCGCAGGCAAGCGAGCTGGCCGAGCATGTGCGCAATGCCGGTTCTGTGTTCATAGGCCCCTACTCTACCGAAAGCGCGGGCGACTATGCGTCGGGCACCAACCATACGCTTCCCACCTCGGGCTACGCCAGCGCCTACAGCGGTGTCAATACCGACAGTTTCACCAAGAAGATCACATTCCAGCATCTTACCGCCAAAGGAGTGCGGTCGATAGGCCGTGCCGTCGAAGTCATGGCAGAGGCAGAGGGCCTGTATGCGCACAAACTGGCAATGACACTCCGCCTGCAGAAAGTAAACAACTGACACATCAGAATCTTGACAATGAGTATAGAACAACTCGTGCGCCCAAACATAAGGCGCCTTCAACCATATACATGCGCCCGCAACGAATACACCGGCGATGCCCGCGCATGGCTCGATGCCAACGAAAACTCCCGTATATGCGTCTACAACCGCTATCCCGACCCGCTTTCGCTGGCGGTCAAAGAGCGCATAGGGAAGCTGCGCGGGGTGAGTGCCGGCCAGATATTTCTCGGTGTAGGCAGCGATGAGTGCATAGACATGGTGTACCGCGTGTTCTGCACGCCCGGCACCGACAATGCGGTAGCGATAGACCCGACCTACGGTATGTACCGCGTGTGTGCCGACATAAATGATGTGGAATACCGCGCCGTAGACCTTGGAGAAGGTTATGAACTCGATGCCGAAGCGCTGCTGGCAGCGACCGACGCCCATACCAAAGTGATCTGGATATGCTCGCCCAACAATCCGACAGGCAATGCGTTCGATCCCGACACAATAGTTGAGGTGGCTCGCCGGTTCAATGGCATCACCGTGGTCGACGAGGCTTATATCGATTTCTCGCCTCTGCCGTCGACGGTAAGCCGTCTGGCGGAGTGTCCCCGGCTTATAGTGATGCAGACCCTGTCGAAAGCCTGGGCCGGCGCCGCATTGCGTCTGGGCATAGCTTTCGCATCGGCCGAGATAGTAGATATCTTCAACAAAGTGAAATATCCTTACAATATCAATGTACTGACCCAACGCGAGGCTCTGCGCCTGCTCGACGCCGAGGATCATGTGCGCGCCGTAGCGGCCGAACTGTCCGATGCCCGCGACCGTCTGACAGCCGAACTGGTCATGCTCGACACTGTGGAGCATGTCTATCCGTCGGCCGCCAATTTCCTGCTTGTCAAGGTGGCTGATCCGGACGGACTGTACGCATGGCTGCGCGACCGTGGCATAATAGTCCGCAACCGCAACCGTGTGAACATGTGCAGCGGATGCCTGCGTATTACCGTAGGCTCTGAAAGCGAGAACGAACTCCTGTTACAATCCCTCAAAGAATATGACACTCTCCGCAACTGATATACCGGGACAGCGCAAGAAGGTGCTGTTCATAGACCGCGACGGCACTCTGATAGTGGAACCGCCGTCAGACTACCAGGTCGATTCATTAGAGAAACTCGAGCTGCTTCCCGGCATGCTCCGGGCGCTGCATTTCACAGCCACCCGTCTGCCGTTCGAACTGGTCATGGTGACCAATCAGGACGGTCTCGGCACCGACTCGTTTCCGGAGGATACTTTCTGGCCTGCGCACAACAAGATGCTGAAGGCCATGTCAAACGAGGGAATAGAGTTTGCCGATATAATCATAGACCGGACGTTCGAGCATGAGCATGCTCCTACCCGCAAGCCAGGTACCGCGCTGCTCGGCCGCTATACCGGCGGAGACTACGATCTTGCAGGCAGCTATGTGATCGGCGACCGTGTGACGGATGCCATGCTTGCCCGCAACCTCGGATGCCGTGCCATACTCATAGGCGACCGCAATGATCTGCAGCCCAAGATAGAGGCTGCCGGTGTGTCCGATACTGTAGAGCTTATCACCACGACGTGGGACGCCATACCGGCATTTCTGCAGGGTGGCGCACGCCGCGCCAGGGTGGAGCGCAATACCCGCGAGACAAAAATATCGATAGAACTGGATCTTGACGGGAACGGCCATACTGAAATAAAAACCGGTATAGGATTTTTCGACCATATGCTCGACCAGATCGGCCGTCATTCGGGAATCGATCTCACGGTGAGTGTCGACGGCGATCTGCATGTGGACGAACACCACACGATAGAGGATACCGCTCTCGCTCTGGGAGAGGCACTCCGTAAGGCACTCGGCGACAAACGCGGCATAGAGCGATACGGGTTCACTCTCCCGATGGATGACTGCCTATGTACCGTGGCGCTGGACTTAGGCGGCCGCCCGTGGCTGGTATGGGATGCCGAATTCCATCGCGAGAAGATAGGCGATATGCCGACAGAGATGTTTCACCACTTCTTCAAGAGTCTGAGCGACAGCGCTGCCATGAATCTGTTTATCCGGGCCGAAGGCACAAACGAGCACCACAAGATCGAAGGAATATTCAAGGCACTTGCCCGCTCCCTGAAAGGTGCCGTGCGCCGTGATCCCTGGCACTATACGCTCCCGTCGACCAAAGGCACGCTGTAGAACAAGGGCGTGGTTCACCTGCGGTGAACGTTCAGTCTCTTGGTATAGTGGCTGAATAGATCCGTATCGATGGCATTGGATATGCGCAGGAGCAGTTCGGTGTCAATGCTCGTGCGCTTGAATATCTTGTAGATGTTTGTGCGGGTGCAGCACAGCCGCGTAGCGAGCCAGGAAGCGGTGAGCCGCTTTCTGCGTAATTCATGGCGTATGATTTCTCCGATATTAACTTGTTCCATATCAATGATTGTGTATAAACAGAAGGCGGAACTATCCTCTCTTGTCTCCCTTCATAGGCACCGCCAAGCGCCCTGTCCATCAAAACAAGTGCGGATAGTTCACGCCGTATATGGAGAGTGAACCTCGCGCTCGTTCCCTCGACATGTTGCCCCTTGGGTTAATATGGCGGTTTCAGGAAGGGTGGAACAAGAGCTTTCGCTCAAAATTTCAGTTTTTAAACAAACTTACGGAATCTCTATTCCTTAAATAAATTACAACAGGATAATTTGTGTTTTGAAGCAGTTCTCATCGCAGCATCCGCTGCAAGACTTCGACTTCCTCAATGCTGCAAAGCTAAGTATTTTACAGATACATCCGCTGCACAAAAGTGTCAAAATTAGATAAAAATACACAATATAATACAACGGATGCCTCTGTCATTTTATTCCGTACCGGCCGAGTATGATACGGAGGCGGGGCAACAGATGGTCTACGATCTTCTCAAAGCCGGCATCAGTGGGATGCACTCCGTCGACGGTATCGTCATGTCCCGGGTCGAGCGGCATGCCCGGATCGATGAAATATATGTCGCGGTATCCGGCATCGAACAGACTCTGCATACCCCTGGCGGCCGCCTCACGCTTCCGTTGCTCGAATGCTCTCTTTTTGAGGTCGAAATTGCCGCTCTCGCGCACTTCGGTCTGGAGGAATATGAGCGGCGTATCGGGATGTGCGGCACGGATTATGTCGACAAATTCTTTTAACCGGCTGTCGATCTGCTCAGCCGACGGGTTGGAAAATCCGTCGAATACAAACGCGTCGGCTTCGGTCGAGGCTATGATACGGGCATAGAACGGCTCCAGCTTGCATAGTCCCGAGTATCCGAGATTAGGCATTTCCCATCCGGTAGCGCGCTGCAGACGTGCCGTATATGTCAATCCAGGCCTGCTGGCCGATGCTCCGTGTGTTATGCTCGAGCCCATCACTACCACCCGATGTCCGAAGGGATCAGGCAACGGCTCTATCACAGCATTGTCGTCGACACCAATACTCAGCGAGTCTAGCGCCACCCACAGCGGCAGGTACAGGAGGCAGTCATGCATGCTTCCGTCCATGCCGGCAACGATCGTGGCCTCGTGGCTTCGGCTGAATGCAGGCTGTCCCACTCCGGCGAATACCCAAGTGCTGTCGCGCATGATATACATGTCGAGTCCGCAATATGATATCGGCGTACGGTTGGCTCCTCCGGGAGGAGTGGCTGTGTGCCAGCGGGCTTTGACGGTGCGGCTGTCAGTGCGGAATGCCACGGCCAGGCCTGTGGGATGGCCGGAGTATTCAGCGACCTGTGCCGGCAATTCGGGATAACGGTCAGCACCCAGACGGGCAAATCCTGTATCCTGAGGCTGCGCACGGTTCACCACTGTCAGTCCGAGAGCGTCGACATAGCGCATGTCGGCGGCACTCAGTCCCAGAAACAACATTATAACTGAAAGAAATGTCAGAAAACGTTTCATATATAAGGTCAATAGTTTTATTCTTTATCGGCAACAATCATCCATCCGTTTATGACGGGGCGTTCCTTTCCGTCGGTAGGACGGTTACGTATCATAAACGATCCGTCAGGCTGACGTACAATCATCTGGGCGGATCCCCCGCCGTCGAGATTGGCCGCACAGATACATCCGAGCGCCTGCATCACAGCCCCCATTTCGGGATATGTAAGGCCTACGGAATATCCGTCGGCACGCCCGTCGGCTGTGAGGAGATATATTTTCCCTTTGGATGTGTATCCTATACATGTACGCGGATCGATATATTTTTCAGGAACATGCGGAATTTCGCCATCACGGAGTACTATCACACCGGCACCAGTGACTTCACGCAACCTCGGCGCGGCGCCATGATAGGCCAATGTGTCGGCAATAGCCACAGTCCCGTTGTCGAACACTCCGATGAAACTCAATGCCTGCTGCCACAGACGCGGAGTATAGACAAAATGATTTTTCACAACTGTGCCCCGCCGGTGCAGCGGACCCCGCACGTCCAAGGTCTTCACATCCCAGAAGTCGGCGTTGACCATTGCCACGACCCTATGTCCGGGGCGGTCGGCATCGCGTGCCATACCGGAAAGTGTCTGGCGGGACTGTCCCGAGGCCACGCATGTATCGCCGGGAGTAGACACCTCAAACGATAATTCCGGATGAGTCATATCGGCCTCGACCACAAAAAGGCGGACCGGGTTGCCGTCGGCCTTGATTATATGCAGGTCGGTCTCGGTCACTCCGGGACACACTTCCATCACTGTATCGGATACGATCTCGGCAACGGCACCTGCCGCCAGCAGTCTCTCACCTACCGATGCGGGGCGGGCAAGGCCTGACACGGCACACAGGACAGTCAATACGGCGCATACTATTTTTTTCATGATTGCAAATATAACTTACAAATATCGAAAAATAACAGGCGCGGAGGCATTTTATTCCGTCCGCGCCTGTCTGACTATTAATAAACTATGAACAGGTCGGATCCTTATTTTATGGAAACGCGACGGATCACATAGTTGACAGCCTCCGCCACATACATAGTCCGGCAGTCGTCGGTCATAATCATCTCATACGGAGCATTGAACTGAGCCTTCAGACCGATACCATCGGCAAAACCGCCTTTTCCTGTCCCCATCACTGTCTCCACAGTTCCTTTGGCGTAATCGCCATCAGCACCCGGCACGATACGGCGTATCACATGATACCGCTGGTCGGCGTAATACAACGATCCGTCAGCAGCGGCACACACACCGAATGTGGGGCCTATGTGGGCAGTAAGCGGATTGCCCGGTTCGCCGTCGTAATATTCGGAGTGTTTCACTCCGTCACCACAGATCACTCTTGCGGAACCATCGGCGGCGACCTCAAGAAGGACGTAACCGTTGATGCCTACAATCAATCTGCCGTTTCGGTCGAACGTACAGTAATTGGGCGGATAATCAAGGGCCGCATATACCGACTTGGCACCATCGGGGGTGAACCGGTATATCGCTTTGTTGTCACGTGCGCTGACATACATGTTGTCGTCCTTGTCGAATGCCACATTCATCGGGCTCTTCATGCCGTCGGCAACCGTTGTCGCTGTACCGTCGGCATTTACCTTACGCAGCATGCCTTTAGCCTTATCGATAAAATAGTACTCGCCCTTGGAGTTGAATCCGCCCTGCCACAGCGCGCTGCCCCCAAGATCGTATTTTCCGATGGTGGTGACTTCAAGAGTAGGCGATATACGGCGTACAGCATTCCATCCACGATCTGTGAACCAGATGCTTCCGTCGGGTGCGAAAGCCACGCCGGAAGGGAGTTTTGTAGTTGCTTCAGTTCCCATGCCGTCGACATAGTCAGGCACACCTTTCCGTCCTACGACAGTCTGCACGAGATATTCGTGGTCAGGAGTCTTGAGATAGTTCACCTCAAGTCCGGTAAGATCGCCTGAAGCCGTGCGCACACGTATATTATGCTTGCCGGGCTCCACCACAGGCATTATTATCTTGATCTCATCCTTTGCCGCCTCTATCACTTCGGCCGGAGTCTCGCCTATGTACACGAGATTCTCCTCGGGCACAAGGCTGAAATTACGTCCGAGAATAGTGGCGATATCTCCTGCATATACATTGGATGGAGAGATGCTCACCAAGCGGAGTTCAGAGACATTGGCTCGATACTCATCCTCGCCGCATGCCGCCAGCAGTGGTAGCAGCAGTATGAAAAACACCAGTCTGCTGACAAGTCCCATATATTTACGTTTCATATCGGATATGTTTTATTTTGAGATTACACGTATAAGATTGTTTCCGTTGTCAGCCACATAGAGTTTATCGCCATAGGCCACTATACCTCCGAGAGACTTGAATGTAGCGACAGTTCCCACACCGTCGAGCTTGCCTCCGGTAAACGGCACACCCGCGATCGTCCTGACAGTTCCGTTGGCGTAATCACCATTGGCATCGGGAGTCACCGCACGCACAACGAACGCCAGCAGATCGCATATATACATAGTTCCGTCAGAAGCAATGGTGATGCCGAACGACTGTCCCATAGATGCTGTCAGCGGCTTGCCCGGCTCTCCGTCGGTCCATGTGTCGGCTGTCGGTTTGGCACCGGTACCGAGTATAACCGAACGCGTACCGTCAGGTTCAAACATGAATACCTTGTAATCAGCACCATTTACGGCATAGATGCGTCCTTTTGAATCCACCACCGTAGCACATGGGCCCTGCTTGCAGTCGCTCATATCGTAATCGGTGATCTTGCCGTCGGTGGCGATTTTCCTTATTTTCTTGGCATCGCGGTCGGATACATATATGGCACCGTCGGCATCGGACGCCACTCCCATCGGGCCTTTCCAGTCGTCGGCCGAAAGCATTTGCGTAGCCGCACCGTCGGCTGCCACACGCAGCACCTGATGGTTGGCCTTGGAGGCCATATATAGTTTGCCGTCATTGCCGAAAGCGCATCCCCACGGAGCGTCCAGATTGGCGCCCTTTACACTGACTACAGACACGTTCAGATCCTTATCCATGCGGAGCAATGCTTTCTTCGTCTGCGAGCATATCCAGAGAGATCCGTCGGCAGCCATAGCAATGCCTTGCGGAGCCGCGATGGCGGCAGACAGTCCCTTTCCGGCAGCAATAGAAGCCGTACCGTCACCGGCTATGGTGGTCACACTCCATGGATCGTCAACGTATGTGAACTGTAGATTGTCGACAGTCTTGTCATCGACAGTTATAACCACCGGATATGTTCCGGCAGGATTCTCAGGAACAACAATTGTCATCGAGGTCTGGGCCACAGACTTCACTTTAGCCTCCACGCCATTGATTGTCACCTTATTGTCGGCCGGAGTCGCACCGAATCCTTCGCCTGTTATCACGACCTCATTGCCGGCTTTTCCCTTATCGGGAGTGACCGACACAGCGGTGAGCCTCACCAGATGTCCGTATGTAAACGCAGAACCTGTGGCAGTCTTGCCTCCTACAGTCACGCTCACCGGGTATGTTCCTTCCGCATTTTCAGGAACCACTATTGTAAGCATCGTTTCCGAGGCTTCTTTAACGACAGCCTCTGCGCCGTTGATTGTCACCTTATTTTCCGCAGCGACAGTACTGAAGCACTGGCCTATGATCTTAATCTCGTCGCCTACATAAGCCATAGAGGGCATACACTGGAGTACAGACAGTTCCGGCAGATATCCCGGCGCGTATGTAAATTTCAGCCCTTCAGTCTCCCGTCCGTTGACTCCGACTTTAATGGAATATGTACCGTCGGGATTGTCGGGAAGAGTTATGACTATACGGTTATTGGATGAGGCTGTGACTTCGGCAGCCTTTCCGTTGATGGTCACTGTGTTTTCAGAGGGATTTTCCGAGAAATAGAGTCCCGATATCACAGCAGCCGTGCCGGAAGCACCCGCTTTTGGAATTATCGATATCAGTTTCGGAGGCATAGTTGCAGCAACTGCCTCATCGGCATCGTCAGAGCATCCGCACAGACCAGAGCAGCACAGCAGCAGTGACGAAAGGAAATATATTGCTTTTTTCATATTGTAGATGTTATGATTTTATGGTTCGTCGACTGTCACCATCCAGCCGTTGACTACCGCGCGTTCGTCGCCGTCATTAGGCCTGTTACGTATCTGGAAAATATCGGCAATCGGGTGACGTATCAGCAGCTGGGTGGAGCCACCGCCGTCGAGATTGGCAGCCCACCGGCAACCGAGCGATTTCATGATAGCCCCCATCTCAGGATATGTAAGGCCGTATGAATAGAACTCCACGCGACCGTCGGCCACCAGCATATACACATGTCCGTCGTCGCTGTATCCGATACAAGTGCGCGGATCTATGCCTTTATGGCTGTATCCGTCGATTTCACCGTCACGCACGCATATCACACCGGCGCCTGTCACATCGCGCAGATTATAGCGCATGTCGCGGTACTTTACCGAATCGGCTATGACCATGCGGTTGTCTTTGGTCACAGCAATAAAGCTCAGAGCCTGCTGCTCGACACGCGGATTGAATATGAAGCTCTCTTTGAGTATGGCTCCATTGTGATGTATGGGACCGCGTACATCGCCTGTACTCACATCCCAGAAGTCGGCATTTGTCATAGCCACCACACGGTGATACGGACGGTCGGCATACTGGGCCATACCAGACAGTGTCTGGCGTGTGAAGTCTTTTGTCACATCGGTGTCATATGGCATCGACACTCCGAATCTGACATGGGGATTGTTCAGATCCACATCAATGATAAACAGATGCACCGGACGGCTGTCCATTTTCTGGATATGTATGTCGGTCTCGGTCACGCCCTGGGCCACTATGAACGTAGTGTCGGTATAGATACGCGCCACACTCTCGGCTCCGAGCACTCTCCGTCCGATTTCAGTCTGCGGCACATAGTGCACATCCTCCACTGTATCGTCGGAGCAACCCGCTACCGCTATGGGCAACAACAGAACGGGCAGTAAAGTATATTTAACAAGTCTTTTCATCGGTTATATGGTATTATTTCCAGTAGGAGTTTTGTTTAAGAAGGCGGTTAAGCTGCATCTCCCGCGCCGGGATAGGCATACGGCTGTATTTGTGTTCTACACCGACAGTGGATTCAAACCGTCCGGCACGCACGAGATCGAACCAGCGGAATCCCTCGCCAAGCAGTTCATGGCGACGCTCGTCGAGTATAGCAGTAATGAAATCCTCTTCGGTAGTAGGATTCACGGGTTTCAGTCCGCGGAAGACTCTCAGGTCGTTCAGACGGGCCAGACCGCCTCCGTTGAGACCCTGTCCCTCGGCACTGATCAGATACATTTCGGCTATACGGCTTATAATCAATGGATCGGGATGAATCTCTCCGCCCGGGAACTTATTGATCACATCGTTTGATCCCTGACGGTCTATGGATATGTCCATACGGTTGTCGTTGGGATCGAACATTTTCATTACCTCGGCAGTGGGAGCGTATGTGTAGCTTCCTCCATTAGGCGCTGAACGGGAATAGTATCGCGCCCCGATGTTGACACTCGACTCCATCAGCAGGTTGGCAAATGTGAATATCTCCTCGCGGTTCGCATTGCCCCGGAATATGTCGTCGAAATCGGACAACGAAAAATTGGCATCTTTGATCAGTTCCTCGGCAAGGGCTACAGCTTCGGCCTTCTTGCCCATAAACAGTTTTGCCCTTGCCATAAGAGCTTTGGCCGCCTGCCGCGACACATAGTTCTTGTCGGTATACTGCGGACACAGCTCGATAGCCGTCTGGAGATTGCGCTCGACAAAAGCCCAGCCTTCGCTCTCTGTCGCGGCAGCGACATCGGCAAGTGTCGGCGCCTCAAGAATGGGCACTTCGGCATATCGGCTCACCAGATTCAAATATATCATACCCCTGAAATAGGCAGTCACTCCAAGCATTTCGTTGCGCGCGGCACTTGGCGCCATACCTTCAAGAGACTTAATGAGTGAGTTCACCTGATAAAGTCCGGTGTAATATCCGTTCCACGGTCCGCTGACAAATCCACTCTCAGGAGTGATCAGATCGCGTATCAGAATCTTAGGATCCGGAATATTGGTGGCGCCTCCGCGTACTATGTCTCCTCCGAGAACATCGCCGGTCATATATCCGTCGGCCGTAGGTTTATTCTGCATGATACGGTAGAGACCTGTCAGCAGCAACTGGGCGTCGTTTTCTGTCAGATTTTCTGTCGAGACCGCGTTGTGGGGATACTGGTCCATCTCACCGCAGGAGACAGACACCAGCATGACCGCGGCCATAAATGATATTATAATCTTTTTCATGTGTTGTTAGAATCTAATGTTAGCACCGATTGTAAATGTGCGTGGCTGCCCCGGATACAGGTAGTCATAGCCGAGATTGGTGGCGTTAAGACTCACATTCACCTCAGGGTCGAAATATGGCCACTTGGTCACGATAAACAGGTTGTCGGCCTGGAAATACAGGCGCAGATTGTCGATACGCAGCCGGCTCATCCATGCTTTGGGGAATGTGTAGCCGAATGTGAGCGAACGGCACCGCAGATACGAAGCGTCGTGAAGGTTGCGTGTATTGACGAACTTGGTCGAGTTCCATGTGTAGCCGTATATGGCACGCGGAGCCTCATTTGTGGTACCCGGTCCTGTCCAGCGGTCATACGAGTGTTTCTTCATCATAGGCCATGTTCCGTTGCCCATGCGGAGGAAACCGGTACACAGCTCATACAGTTTGTTGCCGTAGGAGTATGTGAAGAATATGCCGAGATCAAAGCCTTTGAACTTGAAGGTATTGTTGATACCACCCGAGAATTTCGGATTGGCCGATCCTACAAACTGGCGGTCGTTGCTGTCGATCTTGCCGTCGCCGTTGATATCTTCGTAGATACAGTCGCCGGCACGCACACCTTCGGCATACAGGCTTGCCGGCACATCCTCATCGTGCTGGTATATGCCTGTCCATTTGATCATATAGAACGCTCCAAGCGGCTCTCCGACTTTCATGCCGTGCATGGACGACGTGGTCAGCACCTCGTTGGGATCGAGCAGTTCGGTGAGTTTGTTGCGTATAAATGCGATGTTCAAATCACCGTGCCATTGGAAATCCCCGCAACGCGCGTTTCCGCCGAGAGTAAGCTCTATACCTTTGTTGCGCATCGAACCGATGTTGCATGTATATGATGTGTAGCCTGTCGTGGCAGCGGTCGGCTTGGAATAGAGCAGGTCCTTAGTGTCCTTGATGAACGCATCGGCAGTCACCGTAAAGGCATTGTTGAAGAATGACAGATCCACACCGATATCGGTCTGAGTGGCTTTCTCCCAGCGCAGGTCGGGATTGCCGGCAGATCCGAGTCCGATACCGCTTATGCCGTTGTAGCTGTAGCCGCCTGAAGCAAGGGCGAGATAGGCATACGATCCTATGCCGGCCTGATTGCCGGTGCTACCGTAACTGGCACGGATCTTGGCCTGGGTCTGCGGAAAGCGCCACCACGATTCCTCGCCGATATTCCATCCGGCGCTGACCGACGGGAACCATCCGTAACGGTGGTCGCGGTGGAATTTAGAGGATCCGTCGGCACGAAGCGATCCGGTAAGCAGGTAGCGGTTCTTATAGTTGAGTGTGGCACGTCCGATAAACGACTGCATCAGGAATGCCGACTTGCTGGTGTTGGCTTTCTCGATTTCAGCGGCCACAGAGTTTACGTCGAACGACGGCGACGGGAATCCCCATCCGATCTGGTTGGCCGATGACACTACGTCCTTCTGTATCGAGTAGCCGAGCATAGCGTCCAGGCCGAGATCGTTGTTGAAGAACTTGTTATTGTAGTTCAACACATTCTCCCACAGTGTGCTGGTATAGATCTTACGACCGTCCATGAGCATACCGAGCTTCTTGCCGTAGTTGTGCTTGTCGGTATAATACACATGATCCTCGGCGGTGTTGAAATCCTCCGACAGGGTACTTTTGAGTGTCAGCCCCTTGTATATGTCGAACAGCACATAGACGTTGCCGAGCATCCGGTAGTTGTCGACGTAGGCTTTCTCCTCCTTTATGGCCTGGATAGGATTGTGGTTGGCCAGCTCCTGGCCGCCGATGGTATATTCGCCGTCGGGACGGTAAGGCTCGTCCCACGGACGCTGCTCGAGAGCTCGCACGAACACGGATGTACCTATGCCGTAGCCTGTAGGAATACGGTTATTGCGGCTGTAGTTAAGGCTTACGGATGTGCCGATCTTGAGCCACGGACGTACCTGGGAGTTAAGTTTTGTCTGCAGTCCGTAGCGTTTCAGAAGATTGTCTATGATCACACCCTCGTTGTATTTGTAATTGGCCGACACATAGTAATCAGTAGCCTTCGTTCCGCCTGATATCGATGCTGTTATATTGTAGGTGGTAGCCGTACGTGTCACGAGATCGAGCCAATCGGTCTGCGCTTTGCCGGGCGCCGGATTGTCGATACGCGCCACTGCATTGCCGGTCTGCAGATTGTAGTTGTCGATAGCTTCATTCAGCACCTCCAGAAACAGTTCGGTATCGGCCATCTCTACTTTGTCCTTGCGCGCTACGCTGGAGAAGCTCAGATTCGTGTCGATGGTTATGCGTGCTTTACCCTCCTGTCCTTTCTTGGTGGTGATGAGGATCACACCGTTTGTGGCACGCGAGCCATAGATGGCTGCCGATGAGGCGTCTTTCAGCACCTGCACGGACTCGATGTCGGCCGGATTGAACTGGTCGAGGCCATTGGTGGATTCCGATCCCCATATACCGGTATCGCCCGATGTATTGTTGATAGGCACGCCATCGATTACATACAGCGGCTCATTGCCGGCTGTGATGGAGCCTATGCCTCGGATACTTACGCGGTTGCGGCTTCCGGGCACACCCGATGCGCCGGTGATATTGACACCGGCCACCTGTCCCTGGAGCAGCTGGTCCACACCCAGCACGTCGCGGGTATTGAGTTCGTTTGGCTTGTATGATCCTATGGCCGAAGTGATATCGCGGCGCTGGGCTGTGCCGTAGCCGATTGCTACCACTTCGTCGAGCACGTGCGAATCCTCCTCCATGGCCACGGAGATATTGTCGCTGGCGCCGATCTTGACTGTCTTTTGCTTCATTCCTATAAACGTTATATCCAGCGGTTTTGCAGGATCCACGTTGATAGCGAACCGGCCATCGATATCGGTGGCTGTCACTTCCTTGCCCTGACGTACGGTGGCGCCCACTACCGGATCACCGGCGGTATCGGTCACCGTTCCCCGGACCAGACGCTTTCCGGCGGCGGTCTTGGCAGTCGCCCTTACGGTCTGCGACTGTGCAGGGGTTTTGACAAGAGTAATAGTACGGTTGCTCAACTCGTAGGAGAGACCAAGTGGCTCCAGCACTTCGGCAAGCAGGTCGGAAAGGGGCTTGCCTGTGCATTGCACCGAGGTACGCGCACGGTCGTTAAGCACATTGTTTCGATACACGAATGTGTAATCGGTCTGCTTCTCAATCTCCTTGAAAACGGACTTCACCGTGCCGTCCTTTACACTGACTGTCACCGGTTCGGTCTGGGCCATGGCCGCCACAGGCAGCAACAGCCCTCCGAGGAGCATCATGGCACAAGCCCGCAGAGGCCTCTTCCCCGAGGCACTTCTGACATAGCCGGACAGATTCATTGGTTTACTGTTTTTTCTCATGGATAATGGTTAGTAAATTATAATGTGGTCTTTATCGATCTTGTATCGGAATTTATATTGCAGACTGAGCGAATAGATGACATTATGGATATTCTCATGGCGGAATGATCCGGTGAGGCTGTCGGAGGATATGTCCTTGCGGCGCAGTTCTATATCCACCCCATACCAGCGCTCGATACGTTCGACCACCGACCACAGCGGTTCGCCGTCAAACACCAGATACTCCTCCATCCATCCGGTTGCAAGGTGCATGTCGGCACGCGATATGGATATCGAGCTGTCGGCACGGCAGAAAACGGCCTTTTCGCCCGGGCTCAGGGTGTAGCTCTTTGCCGGGAGCACCGGATCCGATATCGTCACTTTTCCGGTGATCAGCGAGGTCTCTATACGATCCACATTGTAGGCATTGACATTGAACGTGGTGCCGTGCACCTCGACCTGCATGTCGCCCACCATCACGCGGAATGGTCTTTTCGGATCCTTGGCCACATCGAAGAAAGCCTCGCCGGTAAGTCGTACCGTCCGGGCATGCCTGTCGTCAATGTCGAAACTTACCGACGACGCCGAGTTAAGCTGCACGCGAGTGCCGTCGGGCAGCGTCAGTTCCGATTTGCTTCCGGCCTTGACTGCC
Source organism: uncultured Porphyromonadaceae bacterium (assembly GCA_948467675.1). Taxonomy (GTDB): domain Bacteria; phylum Bacteroidota; class Bacteroidia; order Bacteroidales; family Muribaculaceae; genus CAOKFI01. The sequence goes on along the minus strand of CAOKFI010000002.1, from coordinate 93,821 downwards.
GTGGTAAGCATCTGCCCCGGAACCGGTGCGGTATATAATGAATGGAAACCTAAGCCGGCACACAGCACCACGGCTGCTGCGGCAGCATATCTGAGCACCGCATACCAGCGGCGACGCATTATCATAATATGGAGCCGGTCAGCGACAAGGCTTTTCATGGCCTGAGGCATTCCGGTTTCGTGAGCATCGCAAGAGGCGTCGAGCATCATGCTCCACAACTCATCGTCGGAAGTGGAACCAAGCTGCGATCGGAACTCCGGCATCTCATCGGCCGTAATGGTTCCGGACGCGTAACTCCGATACAGTTTTTTGAACTGTGGTATCATCTGTTGCACTGTATTTCTATGGACTATTACGTTAATAATTCACAAAAGTACTACCGCTCAACAGATGTTTTATAACAGATTTTTGGTTAACTATATTCCGTCCCTGATAGCTGTTCCGGATTGCGCATTATTGTATATCTTTGCGGCCATAGATCACTTTCAATCCCCTGAACATGTTAGACGAAATCAATTGTATATCCGACCTGCGCGGAGGCTCATACAAGGCTTTTCAGCTGATTTACGACGAATATGCCGACCGCCTTTACTCCTTTGTACTCCGACAACTGCGTAACCGCACGCTTGCCCAGGACATAGTTCAGGACACATTCATGCGTCTGTGGATCAACCGCAAGCAGCTCAACTGCTTCGGCAATCTCCAGGGATTCATATTCACGATAGCAAAATACCGGGTCATAGACCACTTCCGGCAACAGATGGCTCAGCCTGAGTTTGTGGAATTCGTGGGACAGTGCAATCAGCGCCAGACCGAGATCTCGCCGGAGGACATAATGCTGTACGACGAGTTCCTGAACCATGTCGCAGCAGCCAAAGGGAAGCTCACACCCCGCGAACGGCAGATCTATGAGCTGAGCCGCGAACGCTACATGAACATATCCGATATAGCCTCCCATCTGGGAATCTCCGAACAGACCGTCAAAAACCACCTCACAGCCGCTCTCCGGATCCTCCGCAACGAACTGTCGGGTCTGGCCGTCATCTTCCTATTCTGGCTCTGACATCTGTCACGTCCGCCACAGCACACGCCTTCCGCCAAGAGTATCATTTCTCTACCAGGCGTACGAAGCCGGCATCGGTCGGGTAGCCTCCGCCATGGAAGCCCTGGTCTCCTTTAGTATTGAAATCGAGCGTATGATAGTTTATGTCAAGTATCGACGATACGGTACTGCCACCATCGTTGAATGAGGCCTTTTTCATCCAGTAGATAGCGCCATGGCTGCGGAATATATCATAAAACAGCGGCAGATACTTTAAATCGGCTGCTGGATACCAGTCGGTACGCGATGCATAATGCAGAATACCGTCATAACCTGACGGAATATTTCCCCAGCCGGTACCAAAGTTTCTGCGGCGCCCGTATCCTGCCTGCCCGATCGGGAAAAACAGATTGTTGCCGCCGAACTCTGCAACTGATGCCGACGAATTGTAAACAAACACACCACGCATTCCATATCCGGCGGTCTTACCTGCATCAGCACAATATCCGTAGGCATGCTCCACATCATTGGCAGTCTCTGTGGTGCCATCGCCGTAAAGCACACCATAGCCCTGCTCCATACTACGATACTCGTCACCGGCCGAGATAAGTGTGGCGAAGTCTTCGCCGGTTGCCACGCTATAGGCAGCAGCATTGTTCCCGCCCTTGATCTTCACATCCGGAAACTGGCTGCTGTTGGCCGCCGACTTGAGCTTCGAGTCGTTCCAATTTCCTGCTGTACCGTCGGTAAGATAGTCGAATTTCGGATTGGATAATCCTCCAGTGGGATAAAATACGGTCGGTATCAGCGGAGTTCCGTTGATTTCTCCCTGATATATCGGATTGCTGCGTGCAGCCACACCGCATGTCAGATTGCCGTATCGGAACAGCCCTCCCTCATCGAGCGGCGAGACCCCCTCCCCGACTGTCAGGTCGGAAGCATCGCCTGTGGTCGTGGCCACATTGGCCGTGTGCCACTTCAGCTGGCTTTCGGTATTCATACGTATCGGAGCCTCACCCTGACGCACGAATATCAGGTGATGGCACGAATAGTTATTGTATTCGATACGTATCACGGCACAACGGTTCTCAGTAGCGGCTATACGTCCTGCGAATGTTATGGTGAAATCTATTTTCGAGCCATCGGCTCCACGCACCTGCGACATACCGTTGAGACGTATGAAACCGGTATTGCCGGCAACAACCGACGCACGCCACGGCCCCACTGAGGTCAGATCCTTGAATTGAGGATTCGACTCACCATCCTGATACTTCAGCACCACACGGAACTCGTCGGTACAATTATGGCTGCGCCATACTCCTTTAGGATTCACCACACGGCGCACCTGATACACACGGATGGTATCACGGCGGTACTCTCCGGCAGGATCGCCCTCAAGCCGGTATTTGATCTCAACCTTCGCCTCGCGCTGATACGAGACGAATGGATTGTTGCCGGTGTAGGCGGTAGTAGACTGCAGCTGCTTCTCGCGGGTATAGAACGGCACATATATCGTGGTGGAAGTCTCGTCCTTCACAACTCTGTATGTACCGCCCTCGGCCACCGAGCCATGGGTACCGACAGCGGTCTTGTATGACCGCGTGCCACGTGCCATTTTCGTGTCATTTACAGTCTGTGTCAACGACGCCGGATCGTTGGTTCCCATCCAGTATTTATACAGATACTCCTGAGTCGCAGTATTTGCTTGGGTTCCAACGACAGGCAGTCCCGGAGCCACCGACGTGTTGATCCTGGTCATGTCCTGAGCCAGAGATAGAAAACCTGTCCATGGCTGCAACGGATACACCTTATCCGGAGTGTAGAGTTTCGTCATATCCACTCCGGCCGAGTCGTTCACGACCTTGCCGTCATCAGTAATATGCTTCAGTCCGCTTGCCTTAGCATAATACTCAAAGTCTTTGGCATTGTTTGGCCACCAGGCGTTCTGTATGATCGTCATGGTCACATCGCCATCGACCTTGCCTGAAATCTTGATCGGATAGGATGTCATCTGGTTATAGCTGTACGATACAAAATAAGGATTAGGTCCGTAGAATCCAGGTTCCTCGTCGTAGTCGATATGCCAGTCCACTTCATTGGCATTGCCCATAAAACGCATAGTCAGCTTGTAGTGGTGGTTGCGTTCGGCATCGCAGTTTGTGGTCACATTTTTTCCGATCATGAACCGGTACTTGATAGTACCCCTACCGATATTATTGATGGTACGGGCATCGTACTCGGCCTCCACCTCGATGTAGGTGCCGTATTTCAGACCATCCTTGTTGTCTATATAATCGGGCGACTCCGGATTGTTTGCTCCCGGATAGTCCACTATTCCGTCGCCGTCGCCATCCTGAAACTTTCCATCCTGCAATTTTCCGTTAGCGTCCTTGTCGGGGACTTCCCCCTGCATGTTCTCAAAAAAGAACAGAGCCGGGGCGGTCTCGCTGTGAGGATAGTCCGGCGCCGACGGATCCTTGCGCGGATATCCGGCGGTGGCATTTGTCAGAACTATCGGCTGATCGTATTCTATGCAGTGGTTGGTCCCGTCATTGATCAGCGGATCTGTGTTTACACGTCCGGAGGTCTCGGTATCGCCCACTTTGTTGGGACCTCCGAGAAAACATGTAGAGGCAATATCCCTTACGGTCACTTTCTTTATAGTCACAGTGATGCCCCGACGCAGACTGGTGGCGTCGTAGTCAATAGTGATCTTCGATGCGAGACGGCGTATCCATGAGTGCAAAGTCATGTTCGGCCTGTTGACCGCGACCTCCGGCACGCCCCCGGATCCGGTCCCCGGTGACGGATGCTGCACATCAGCGGTGAAATATCCAAACATCTGGCTGTTGTTTAGCATATTGCCTGAATCCCACTCCGCTTTCAGGTCGAGCAGTTTTTCAGGCGTAGAGATATCGTTAGCCTCCAGGACATCACGCGTACCGCCTTTCAGGTTGGCCACCGCTATGATCTTATAGGCCGCAAAGGGCATGCTTTTGATAGTCGTAGTCACATGCTGTGTCTCTTTCTCGGCTGTGATACCGGTCGAGGCATCCGTATCGCCACGCGGCACGGTTGATATTGTGAGCCGGTTCCAGCTATCCTCACCCTGCACATAGTGCTCGACCCTCATCAGTTGTGTTCCGTCAGTGACACGGGTATCGTAAAACAGGATCGAAAGGTCGTTGAGATTCTTTATCACATCGCCCGCAGGAGCATTGCCTGCACGTCCTTGCAGGCTATTCGACGCTATCGGCTCAAAATTTAGATCGATATTCAAATCTGTCACTCCATCGGGAAACTGCACATTGAATTCGTCGAACGCATCATCGCGACACCCCTGCATGACAATGCCTGAGGTCAGTGCGAGCATCCACATCAACAATATATCTATATAGTAGCGTTTCATAATAATCCGGTTATTGCATCGCATATACAGAAAACTCAGAGCGGCTCCTTGAGGCGCGACTTGTACAGATAATCCGGCCGTGGAATAACGTTGCCGTCGCCATCTATCCACCGGTTATCCACACGGTCATAAGCATGCAGAACCTGACTTTCGGGATCCTCAGGATCCTTCCGGCGGAGTATTACCACCGGTTCATTCACGTAGTATTCCACGTTGCTTTCAGGACTATGCAGACACCACAGCGCTACCGGTTTCTTTCCGGCAGCATACCCGTCTTGGTATTCCGGCGCATAGAACCGCTCGGTATACAGATTGAAGAACAGCGGCGGACAATCATCGATATCGCCAGCCTGATCAAGATACCAGTAAGGTTTTACCTCGATCCATCCATTAGTATCCTTTTTCAGTTCAAGCCGACGGAAATCGCCGACGGCCAGCGGATTATGGGCTCCTTTATACTGCGCGTCGGTAAAATCATAATAGACCGCCACACGGTCGCTCTCGCCACGAAGCAGCACTATGTTGTTGAACCGGAAGTCACGTGACACCTCTCCTATCGAGTCAGGCTCGATACCGAGATCGTCAAGAGGAGTATCAAGATTGGTCACCAGATGTTCATAACGGTATACCAGATTCAACGGAGTACCTTCATAGTCATAGTATATCCCATTGTCGGCATTGTAGAACAGCGACGGTCTCGCATCAGCATCGCCTATGTCGTCAGTCTCACCGTTGGCCCGCTTTATCAGCCATATATCGCCGGTCATACCCAATTCGTCCGCATTTGAAATACGTGCGATCTGAGTGGACCAATTGCTCAGAAGCGGATAAAACCATTTGTCGTAGTATTCATCGTTGACATCATCGTAATAAAATGTCCCCACACCGTCAGAATCCTTTTTCAGGATGATATAACCATTGATAGGATCGCGTTCAAGACCGAATCCGGCATCAAGTTCTACAGAAGCGAATGGCTGGACATCGACAGTCAGAGATATATCAGTCTCCGTCAATGTGATGTTGACAACCACATGCGTATTACGCGGTAGTATTGGCAGATTCGGCAACTGCACGCCCTCAAATTTATGGGCGTTGCCGCCATTTATATCTGTAACCGCTATATCGAGCGAGTATGGACTTCCGCTGACCGAACCGTCCATCTTGCTCTCGCAGAAGTAAAGAGGATATGACAATGTCTCCGTGGTGTTCATCTGCAATTCCACACCTTCGCCGAATGTGAATGTGAAAGGAGTGTGTCGCGCATCGGCAGGAATATCGTATGCGGTGATGAATCGTCCTGTCAGCTCCGGATCGGCGGCCTTTGGATGATTCGATACTGCCGGAACACCCTTGGCCGGAACATAAGTGGTATTGTGGGGCAACAGATATTGCCTGTCGGCCAGACCTGTGACTGTGATAGCTTTGAGTCTGAGCCCATCACCGTTCAGCTGCTTCACATTGAATGTGAACTTGACCGCGGCACGCGTCACGAAAAGAGTTCCCGCATCGAATTTTTCGTTTGGAACGTCAGGGCTCGGCACATACATCTCGTATACCTCGCCCATAGGAATATAGCTTTTCGAACCGGAAGCATCAGTGTTGTTGTAAAGAATTACACTTTCATCGCTTTCAGAGCCATAAGTTATGTTCTCGATGCTTCCATCTGTGTATATGTCGCCAACTACATACCTGCTGAAATCATAGTCAATGCCGCTTTCATTGGCAATAAGGTAGACAGTCTTGTTTTCACCACCACGTACGGGGAGTTCCATCACTCCGTATCGGACAGTGCCGTCTTCATTGATAGAGTAGTAGGCATTCTGCTCTACATATCTCACGCCTGTCACATCACGGCGCAGTATTATGATACGCAATGTGTGCAGACATTCATATTTAAAGGCCGGATTCTCGAAATAATTGTCATCATCGGGAGCGGACACAACGGCACTTCTGGCACGCACACCACTACCGGTAGAACTCTGCGCTACCACCGAGAACGAAAGATTGACCATCTTCCCATCGGACAATGTCCCGGAATCAGGCACCGCCACATCAATGCTGTCGGCACAAGCCGCCATCAGCATGCAGGCAATGACACACACGGCCATATATGCAATCTTACTTTTCATTCTACAGGTTTACAACTGACTGATCGTTTCCGACAACAATCCGGTTGCTTATTATCGCAGGCCAACCGCACCTGCTGTTCTTTGTTTTGTTTTAAAAAAAATCCGTCACATACCTATGTCGTTGATATTCACTCTCCAGCCATTGACAACTATCTCGGTTCTGAGCCAGTTGTTTCCACGGTCAAGGAAGAATATCACATTCCAGGTATTTTCCCGGTCAAGATACTCCTGATTTTTCATAGCAGCGAAGTGATCGCTTTTAAACATCAGCAGATACGACACCAGCGGTATAGACATAACGGTACCACCGTCTGCAACCCGCGTCACTTCCAGTCTCGGATCTGTACTCGCCATAAGACGAGCTGTGCAAAATTCCGCATAAGCCACTTCCACGGCAGCGCCTGTCACAGCATCGACACCTCCCTCCATCTGGCCACGCGCCCACGGACAGTATGATGTCGCACCCACAGGTATTATACGGTTGTCCCACCCCATCCGCGTATTGTCGGCAGTAAGCGAAAAACCGAAGTCACTGTAATGTATCGGGCTGCCGTCAATATGCTGAAGCATTATGCGTATGCGGTTGGTATCTTTCATCATCTCCACAGTGGCGTCGGTATAGTTTCCCGCAAGTTCGGGTACCGTCACTTCGAGATATCCGTAGAAAAGATCATGCAGGTCGTTTCCATCCGGAGCCGTGAGCTCGCCGCTATTGAGGTTTACTTCTATATCCCCGGTCATGGATCCCGCCGATGGCTTATCGGCAAAGGCGAAAGAAGCATCGTCGCACTCCATGCCTCCATAGGCAAGAAGCCTGTATGTTCCGGCAGGCAGGTCGAGTGTCATACGCCAGTTTTCGTCTGACAGCAATGAGGCCGCCTTCTCGGTGCGCGTTTCGATATAATTTCCGTCTTTGTCGTAAACAAGGAGAGTCAGGCAGTCCACCTGCTTGTGGAATGCATTGGCAAACTCCATGTTATAATCATAGACGAAACGCAACCGCAACCCTTCCTTACACGGGTCGAGGTCATCATAAATGAGTCCATCGCACGATACAAGGAATATCATCTGCAAGACCACGAAGGTCTTGCAGATGAATGATGTGATGATATTTCGTCCTAACAGTTTCATTTCTGATTTAGAATTCGATATTGTTGACACGTACTACCCACGGAAGGATCTCGTTGGTGACGGTAAAGTATATATCGTCGGTTTCATCCTTGGTATCGGGAGTCGGTTTCTTAGGATCGTTCTCAGAGATACGCGGATGTCCCAGACGGCTGATCTTGGTTACAGCGAGTTTGTATACATTGTTGCGGACAACGGCAAATTCCATCGGGCCCATAGTGCTGGGTTTCAGGTTGTCGTTATGACGGTTCCAATAGTAGTAATAGCAGTAGTAACCCCAGGTATTGCTGCTTGCGTCCAGACTACGCTGGTAGATGGTTATGTCGGCACCTACTACCTTCTCTCGGAATGTATCTAATAAATCGCCTGTCGCAGGACGGTCGGCATTGATCCATGCCTGAGCGGCCGCATCGGCACAGTCAGCCTTGTAAGGCAGGTCTTTATCCTCATATTTAAACTTATGCTCAGTGCCGGTGTCCGGATCTTTCCAAACCACATCGACAGTGCCGAAACCGCCACCTTCGCCAAACACAGCGACATAGAGCCGATCGTTACGAATGGGCGTTACCGCGGGAGTCCAGGTATCATCAGCAGAATCATTCGGATCGTTAAGATTGTGTTCCCATTTAGGAACTGCGGCGGCAATAGCAGCTGCGCGCACCTGCTCCCAGCCCATATACAGCTGGCCGGCAAACATATAAAGAATCGGAGCCTTAAAAGAGTCACCAGCCTCAGCATCTGTTTTGTTAACAGTCTTGGCGATCTCTTTCAAGTCCTTGTCATTGCTCTCCTCATATTTGGCATCGGCAACCATACGGCCTTTGAATACAACACCTGTGCTTATACCGTTTTTCTGATCACTGTAATTGAAATTGCCGCTGCTGGCTATCACATTTTCTGTGACGTAGCGCCAACGGTAGTACTGACCGAGACCACCATTGTTCCAACTGTCATCGTTGTCCTCATTTCCGTCCTTTACCAGCGAGGAGCAGACGGTAGCATCCCAGACATCCTTGTTTACTGTTCCCGCTGAAGAAAACAGGGGATACTCAAAGTGATCGGCAAAATCGGTAGTGTTGTCCGATACACCGTCTTTCCAGCGATAGTCGGCATCCACAACATAATTGCCAGCAAGCGTCGCGCCCCAAGGTTTTTCCGAAAGTCCGATACCCAAATAAGAGGGATTTGTAGGACGGCCATCATCCGACACTCGGCGAAGAGCATAGAAAGTCTTGTTCATGTTGATAACGGCCATCTTCTCGAGCACGATGTCGATCACAGGCTTGTTGTCGGTATCGAGCACTACCTGATAGGTAAAGTTGCCTATACCGTTAAGATCAGCATCAGTCTTACCATCCTCGGAACCGTCGCGGAAGTCGAAACGGGCTACAGAGCGCTCGATCTTGATGGATCCGCGAGAATTGTTTTTGCTATTGTCGATAGCGACATCGCGGTTATATCCCGACAAGTCAAAGGGATTGTCTTGTGTCTTGTAGCTGTCCCAGTCATTGAGAGTGCGAGGGATCGCACGTTCTGCAAGCAGTGCATTAGACATCAGGAAGTTGTTTTCACCGGACATATTGTCAGAATATGTAAGAACCTTATCGTACCAGTCGGCGGGCACGGCGGAGGTTCCAAACATATCAGTCAGCTGTTCCGACGGATTGGCAAAAACATATATATACACCGTATTGGCGTCTTCTACAAGAGTACCTCCGGCAGCATCATAGAACGACTGCAGATCGGCCTTTGATATTTTTGACTTTACCACATACGATGATTTATTGCCTGAAACATCGTCGAGGGTGTTGTCGGCCATCTGTGCGGCTGCGATAAAACTGTGGTCAGACTTCTTGGCCAATACAACCAAAGCCGATTTCACAGTATTCTCAAAACCCTGGCCGATTTCCACTCCGTTGTTGCTTGAGCTGGGGCCATCACCCGGCTTAGTAGTCACACTACGGCCACCCTGTACACTGGGCATGTCAAAATTTACAGTGAAATAGACACCGTCGCCAGAATCGACCGGCGTTTTGGTCTGCTCGTCCGAACCGTCCATCAGATTCTCCTCAGAACAGCCTCCAAGCATCATGGCTGATACAAGAGCCATGCATAGAAACCTTACTTTTTTCATTCTGTGTGTAATTTATTAGTGTTTATTCTTGTTTGATTTATCACTTGTGACACTCATTTATTTATGGATGAGCGAGCGGATCTGCTCTATGGCGGCCGGAGCGTCGGAGACTTTCAGGCGGGCGGCCTGCCGGAGATATTCGAGCGCTTTGTCGTAGTCTCCCCGGACTGCGGCGAGGTTTCCTCGGGTATATATGGCTTCGGGGGCGTCGCCGGCTTTGTCGATATAGCGTGCGGCGCTATCGAGGTCGCCACGGTTTATGGCGCAGGCCGCGGCATTGAGGTTGGCGATCTCTGAGTCGGGATACATGCGTACGGCTGTCTCGAACAGGTCGTTGTAGGTCTGCGACCCCGGATCGAGAGTGCGTGCGGCAGAGAAGAATTCCTCGAGGCTCAGATTCTGCGGCTTGGTGTACATGACGCGTATTATCTCTTCGGGATCGGTGTATGACCGGATGGTATAGTCGATCTTGTAGTCGGAATGACGTAGAGCGGGATATACGTTGGCCAGCAGGAAGGCGTACTGCTTCGGATATGTGGTCTTGATTTTCTTATCGCGGGCATCGGGAGCGAGGCTGCTGTCGATGATGTCGAGTATACCCTGACGGTTCTCGATATTTGAGCCTACCACATAATCACGCAGTCCCTCCCAGTCTTCGGGTTCATACGATGTGGCTATGAATCCGTGGTCGAAACGGTAGAGGGTCTCGACATATTCTTTCAGAGCGGCGGTACGTCCCTTGGCGAGGCGCACGTTGTTATCCCACGGGCCTTCGGGAGAGGCGAAACCTTTGATTGAAAGCGCTGTGATGGTCACGTCGGCGTCGCTCCGCACGGAGTCGATCGATGCCTGTATCTTGCCGAGCTCCACGAAATTGTTGCGGTAGTCGGGGCGTATCTCCGTACGGTTGACGGGGAAATCGACGAACGCGCGTCCGCGTAATTCACGAGTCTTTACAGCCTCGGCCACAGGCACCTGATATACGGCTGTGGCATGGAATACCTTTGGCGTGAAGTCGAGGGTCTCGACAGTAAGGGTGTATTCGCTCTCTTTTTCGGAGCAGCACCCGAGCGCGCGCTCGCGCAATTCGATACGGGCGGTCTCCATCCATTCCTCGTACGGGAGCGATACGCTGTAGGGCAATGTCATTCCATCGGTATAACGGTAGAGTTTGAGTTGCTCCGACAGCCGCTCGTGGCGCTGGGCGTTGATGTACCGGCTGCGGCCGGCGACAATCATAGCCGGCAATGCGAGTTCGGTACCGTCGTCGCCTATGATTACCGGATTGAGACGCAGCTCACGGTTAGAGTTTATATCGACACTGTCGACTGTGATAGTGAACTTACAGTTAAGAAAGGATTCGGAACGCTCTATGCTGACATCGGACAGCCCGACACTCGAGGCGTCGAGCACTATGGCTCCGGCATGAGCATGCTGGGCTACAGCAAAAGCACAGACCGCAAATATAGAGGTTAGTTGTTTCATGATTCCCGGGATTTAGAATACATACACTAAATTTACAGCGGCCTTTGTGGGACCTACATAGTTATGGGGGTGATTCTTCTCGAGCCGGCTTCCGCATTCGGCACACGGATATCGGTCGTAGCGGGTATATGTCCATCCGATACCGATCTCGGCCTCGATGTTCCAATGACGTGCCAGACGCCATGCATAGCCGTAGGCAATGCCCGCACCGGCAAACCATCCCTGGTACCTGCTGTCGCGAAGTTTACTGAAATCCGTTCCGAGAAAACTGAACCCCATATCCAGGGCGCCTATGTTGTACTGGCCTCCGAGCAGATGCACAGCCACGAAATGTCCGCCCATGGCGTCGCAGAACCAGTATCTCATTTCCGGCTGAAGCAGCCAGTGCTTCCATCGTTTGCCGCCTGACAGAGTCCAGGCGTTGAAATTTCCGGAAAGATCGGCCGACCACCGCGGCGCGACAGACACCTCCACGCCCGCATTGGGGGTCAATGCGGCATCATAGAGCAAATTTGTCTTCAATGCGACATCCGTATCCCGGCCATTAGATGTGACAGGAAGCAGTGCCAACAATAACAGGCATATAATTACCCACTTTGTTTTCATCAGAAAGACTATAAAACTATTACTATTTTGCGGTTTTTCACAAACAATTACCTTTTGCATAAGCCAATCGCCACACTTCGGAGTGATCAGGCACCCTGTCGACCCTATCCGCTCAAACGGTGAAATCTTAGCATACGGAATTTTTTTGGAGGACGAAATTACTATACATATCCCAATCTGCGAAGCGAATATACTTACCCCCCCCCCTTTTAATATTATTTAACTCAATATCCCTTATAAACCGTGAATCCGCAGCCATCGTAGATGCCGCTCCTGCGCGGAGCGACAAAAAAAGAGGACGGAATGATCCGTCCTCCTGATATGAAAAGTTTCAAGCTACAGCAGCGCGATCACCGGGCAGCGACCTTGACGGCCTCTCCGCGTGCCGCCACGATGTAAAGCCCCGGCGAGGGGAGCTGTATGCGGCGGTCTGTGCCGGCATACACTATGCGTCCCTGCATATCGGCCACGAGCACTGGGTCGTTTCCATCAAGCCCGGAGACAGTAAGCAGCAGTGCGGATACGCTCACATTAAGCGCGGCACCATCGACACCGACAGATGATACAGATGCCGCGATACCGGATATTGCCTGTTCGAGCCACTGGCGGCGTTCGGTATACCATGTCACGGAGCGGTCGGCAGCCTGCTGAACGGTGGGATTGGCCGTACCCCACAGAACCGCATCGAGGCTGTTGGACACATCGAATGCCTTGCCTTCGTCGGATGCGGCATAGTCCTGCACAAACTGTATCATATCGTCGAAGATGCGACCCTTGACGCTGTTCCACACATCGAGATATGCCTGAGTGAATTCGGGAGATTTGTTTTTGGGGTAGAAATACGACGGGAAAGTATGCACATGGAGATTCGACCATGCATCGCGGCAACGTTCCGTGGAATCGAAATCCCAGAGGTTGCCCATCATGATAAGCGACTGCGGTGTATTGTCGTATTTTGTAAAATACATGTTTGCCCCGCCGCTGTCGTAGGTACCGAGTATATCATGTCCGAGAAGCCAGGACGCAAACGAGCGGCAGTCGATGAGCGAGGCGTATGTTCCGTCTCCTACCGAAGCCTCGAAAGCAAGCATACAGTCCTCGACATACCGCTTGTCGGCATCTATCATCTCCTCGAAATCGGGATACTTGAACGTATAGTTGTAGGCCGGATGCAATGATGACGACACATAGCATCCGTCTTCGTTCCACCAGTATGCGTCGCGTTCGACGATGAATCCGGTATCGTCGACATCGAGCCGGCATCCGGTATTGCGCTCGACAGCCTCGGCGAGCAGATACATGCCTCGGTATTCGCCATTGAACATTACGTTGACATAGCGGCACTGCGGTGTCCACTGCATGCCCATCAGCTCGTTTATCTTGAAGCCGTTGCGCATGAGCTGCGACTCGTCTTTGAGCAGCGCCCAGTTCTTGTCGTTGTACTTCTTGTCGCCGCGGCAGAGCATGTCGGCCTTCTTCTGCAGTTTGATCTTATACGGTTTCTTCGGGGTGTAGGCGCTTGTGTTGCCCCGCACCTTTACCGTCATGCCGCTCTCTTTCTTAACATAGTCGCCGCTGTCGAAGCTCACGGTGCCGTCGGGCTCAAGGATCCTCACACGGCCCGGGACTTTTGTGGCATTGGTTATGCCTGCTCCCATACTTCCGGCCGGAGGATCTATCTTGTCGAACGTCGGCTCCTCTCCGTCGACCGTGGTGATCTCGAGTATCGGCAGACCGGCTTTCTGTACTGTGGCGAGGGATATCACATCGTCGGGGGTATCGACCCATGGATCGTCTTCAGCTTTATGGATACGTATATGCCGTATGTTGACTCCTACCTGCGCCTGCGATCCGAAATCGAGACGCAGACGCATGCCTGCGCGGCCGCCCCAGTCGAATTTGGCCATGGCTTCGGCAAGATCGACACTGAATGTCCGTATGCCTGCCGACTGCGGGATCTCACCGTAGCGGCCGGAGCGTCCCGGCTGGGCCGGATATCCGAAAAAGACCTCGAGCGGATTCAATGTGCCGGTGCTTGAATATTCGAACGACAATATGGTCTCGCCCTCTTCAAGAGGACGGGTTATAGGCATAGTATACACATACGGGTCTGTGCCTGCTGTGACCAGCAGATAATCATAGTTCGGGGATTCATGTTTCTGGACTCCCATCTGATTGGCCGTTCCGATATCGAGCTTCAGGTTCAGAGAAGCCGCGGCGGGAAGACTTGCGCCGGCCAGAACCAGGGCTACCGCCAGAGTTTTAACGCGTAGATTTGTCAGCATAAGTAAATTTGTCAGCTATGTGTTGAATAAAGTGTATTTTAAGGTTAATGCGTCAAAGATAAGAAATTAAATCAACAAAAAACGCGCAGCCCTGCCGGAGTGCGCGTTTTTTTGTAAACTGCTTTCGGTTTTTATCAATATTGTTCTTTCTCGTTGGGGAAATCGGATGTCTTCACATCCGAGATGTAATGCGACACGGCATCGTTGATCACCGTCGACAGATCGGCATAGCGGCGCAGGAAGCGCGGCGAGAATCCCTTGTTGATTCCGAGCATATCGTGCATCACAAGCACCTGGCCGTCGGCACCGCCGCCGGCACCGATGCCTATTGTGGGGATATCGAGCGATTTCGACACCTCTGTGGCCAATGAAGCCGGAATCTTTTCGAGGACGATACCGAAACAGCCTATCTCCTGGAGCATCAGCGCATCGGCCTTGAGTTTCTCGGCCTCGGCCTCCTCCTTTGCGCGGACAGCATATGTACCGAATTTATTGATCGACTGCGGAGTAAGCCCAAGATGCCCCATGACAGGAATTCCTGCGCTCAGGATCCTCTCCACGGACTCGCGTATCTCGGAGCCGCCCTCCATCTTCACAGCCTCGGCATGGCTCTCTTTCATTATACGTATGGCCGAAGCAAGCGCCTCTTTGGAGTTGCCCTGGTAGCTTCCGAACGGAAGATCGACTACGACCAGTGCGCGTTTCACTCCTTTTACCACCGACTTTGCATGATATATCATCTGGTCGAGTGTCATCGGGAGAGTTGTTATGTTGCCCGCCATCACATTCGATGCGGAATCGCCTACGAGTATCACATCCATTCCGGCCTCATCGATAAGTTTGGCCATGGAGTAGTCATAGGCTGTAAGCATGGCTATCTTCTCGCCACGTGCTTTCATCTCGATAAGGCGGTGGGTCGTGACTTTACGCTGATCTTCAGTATAGGTCGACATAATTCGTTTCGTTAGATTAGTTTATTGATTCCTTTTAAGAATATTTTGCGGCGCAAAGTTACAACAAGAATCACACACAACGCACTTTTAACGGTTTTAAACGTTATTAACGCAGATATTACTACCTTTGCATCACCAAAAACAACCTCCATCCTATGCCAGAACTGTCATCGCAACTTCATACTCTCCTCGTATGTATCCTTCTGGGCGCGTCGCTGCTACCTGTCGTGTGGCTGCTCGCATTCTATTGCCCCCGGGTGGCATCTGTAACGAAAGCCGTACGCCGCCAGGCTTCCGCCATATCGTCCGGGGAGGAGTCCGAGAGTCCGTCAGAACTTCCGGGCGTGTCGGTAATCGTATATTCCGCGGGGGAGGCCTCATCACTGGAACGTCTGTTGCCGACAATCCTCGAACAGGAGTATCCGGGACCGATTGAGATCATCGTTGTCAACGACGGCCGCAACGAGGCCGTGAAAGATGTGGTCACTCTGCTCCGCAACAGGCACCGCAACCTGCATCTGACATTCACGCCTGAAGAATCGCGCAATCTGTCGCGCAAGAAACTGTCGCTCACACTCGGCATCAAAGCCGCCCGCTACGACAACGTAGTGCTCACCGAGGAGCGCGCCCAGCTCCCGGGCAAGCTATGGCTACGGCACATAACCGGTCCGCTGGTCGCATCGCCCGACACACAGATAGTGATCGGCTACTCGACGCCACTGTACGAGAACGACAGCGAACGCGGCGCACGTTACCGCTCTTTCGACCACGCGGCCGAAGGCGTCACATACCTGTCGTCGGCATTGCGCGGCCATCCGTGGCGCGGCACAAGTTTCAACCTGGCCTACCGCAAAGACCTGTTTTTCCGTAATAAAGGATTCGGACACTCCCTGAACCTACAGACCGGAGACGACGACATATTCATAAGCGAAGTAGCGACAGGCCACAACTGCGCGACAGTACTCTTGCCGGAATCGCAGGTCATAGTCACGACCGGCAAACCGCGCCACCGCCACCGCAACGAGCGTACACTGCGCGCGTTCAGCGCCCAACGCATAGCGTCACGCCCGCGCTTGTTTTTCGGAACAAGTTCCACCATGATGTGGCTGTGGGTAGTTCTGTCGGCCATGGCCATAGCCATAGGGTGGCCCCACTGGTGGCCAATGGCCGCCGTCGGCGTGTCAGGCTGCATATTGTGGATACCGGTATTGCTCACGTGGCACTCCGCGCTCCGCGCTCTGCAGGCACATCCGCTTCTGCTGACGATCCCGGGCATGCTGCTTCGCCGGCCATTGACCAACATGCGATATCGCCGGATTGCGCACCTACACCGTCAGCAGAACTACACCTGGAGCGCTCCGGTCTGAACCCATGCTATAAACTTTTGCGATGGAAAAATAGTTGAATAATATAACCGCGGAGTCTATTTTTTGCAATTCTGCGGTTCGCTATTTTGATTATGTTTGCAAAAGTTTATTTATGGAGTATATGAAGGGGTTTATAATTGCAGCAGCACTGCTGGTATGCGGCACCTCCGCCATAGCGGCGCAAAAAACAGAGCCGATAAAATACGGAGATTTCAATTCATGGGTCACACGCAATATCAAGGAGTCAAAACTTCTCGGCGGAGAAATGACCCGGGTCTACGAGATAGGACCGACCGAGACTATCGACGGCGATGAACCGTACCGTCCGCAGGGAGGCTCTCCATGGGCGACATCGAATGTCATGGCCAATGTGATGGGCATAGTCAAGACGAGCAATGCCGTCTTTCCGGCCGACCACACATCGGCATCCGACAAGTGTGCCCGCATGACCACCGTCCTCGAGACATGCAAAGTCATCGGTATAGTCAATATAAAGGTACTGGTCAGCGGTTCCATATTCCTCGGACGCATATACGAGCCTATACGCTCCACGTCGAACCCATACGGCAAGATGGAGATGGGGATCCCGTTCACCGGACGTCCCAAGGCGCTCAGGTTCGACTACAAGGTGTACAATCCGGGCACCGGTATACTCACACGTGCGAGCGGTTCGGGAGTAAAGACATCGCCCGGACAGGACAACGCCGAGGTGTTCATACTTCTGCAGCGCCGGTGGGAAGATGCCGACGGCAACCTCTATGCCAAACGCGTCGGCACCGGACGCGAACGCTTCGTCAAAACCACACCTGACTGGATCAAGGCCCACGACCTCCCCGTGCTATACGGCGACATAACGTCACGCCCCGACTACCGCGATTTCATGGGACTGATACCGGAATCGCGCAGCTATTACGCCAAAAACTCCAAAGGCAAACTCGTTCCGGTACATGAAGTGGGATGGGACAGTGCCGACGCCACGCCGACCCACATACTCGTAATGGCATCGGCCGGATGCGGCGAGGCCTACGTAGGCACCGTAGGCATGGAGCTTATGGTCGACAATATGGCTCTCGTATATTGACGTCCTCCCCTTTTGAGATGATTAGATTTTCCTGTTAAAGTTCTTTTTCATAATTTTGTCGCCTGAAATTGTTGTAACACGCTACTTAATGGTAGCCGCCACCGTTCCGTACAACGAACCGGAACCCGTGGTGGCCGCTCATACATATATAAAACGATCATGCTGAAAAATCTTGTAATCGTAGAGTCTCCTGCAAAGGCCAAGACCATAGAAAAATTTCTCGGAAAGGACTACAAAGTACTGTCGAGCTACGGCCATATACGCGACCTGAAAAAGAAAAATTTCAGCATAGACGTAAACAATGGATTCACTCCCGAGTACGAAATCCCCGACGATAAGAAAGAGCTCGTAAAAGAGCTCCGCAAAGCAGCCAAAGAAGCCGAGACCGTATGGCTCGCTTCCGATGAGGACCGCGAGGGAGAAGCGATAGCCTGGCATCTGTTCGAAGTGCTGGGTCTAAAGAAGGAAAACACCCGCCGTATCGTATTCCACGAGATCACGAAGGACGCCATACTCCATGCCATAGCCAATCCGCGCGACATAGATCTGAACAGGGTCGATGCCCAGCAGGCGCGCCGTGTGCTCGACCGCATAGTGGGCTTTGAGCTGTCGCCGGTGCTGTGGAAGAAGATCAAACCGGCGCTTTCGGCAGGACGTGTACAGTCGGTAGCCGTACGTCTGATCGTAGAACGCGAGAACGAGATAAAAAAGTTCCGTCCCGAAACATTCTTCCGTGTCAACGGCATGTTCTCGACAGCCGGCAACACACCGGTACGCGCCGAACTGAACCGCCGCCTTCCCGACGAAGCTGCCGCCCGGGAATTTCTCGACGGATGCCGCGGTGCGGACTTTTCGGTATCGGACGTAACTGTAAAACCGGTACACAAATCGCCGGCTCCCCCATTCACGACCTCCACCCTGCAACAGGAAGCATCGCGCAAACTCGGCTTCACCGTATCGCAGACCATGATGGTGGCGCAGCGGCTATACGAGGCCGGACATATCACCTATATGCGTACGGACTCGGTCAATCTGTCGTCGCTCGCCATCAACACCATTTCACGTGAAATCACCGGCAAGCTCGGCGAACAATATCTGAAAGTACGCCACTATCATACGAGCAGCAAGGGCGCACAGGAAGCTCACGAAGCTATCCGTCCCACATATATCGACAAGCACACGATCGACGGCACCCCTCAGGAAAAGAAACTATATGCCCTGATATGGAAACGCACCATAGCCTCGCAGATGGCTGATGCCGAAATCGAGAAAACGACCGTAGACATAGCCATATCTACGCGCCAGGAGCATTTCGTGGCCCAGGGCGAAGTGATCACCTTCGACGGATTCCTCAAAGTATATATGGAGAGTTCCGACGATGACAATTCCGACAGCTCCACCATAGAAGGGATGCTGCCGAAAATGACAGCGGGTCAGATATGCGAACCCTGCGGAATCACGGCCACCCAACGGTACACCCAGCAGCCGCCGCGATACAATGAGGCATCGCTTGTCCGCAAGATGGAAGAACTCGGTATTGGCCGCCCGTCAACCTACGCACCGACCATTTCGACCATACAGCAACGCGAATATGTGGAACGCGGCGAGCGGGAAGGCGAGAAACGCCAGTATATCAGGCTGTCGCTCACAGACAGCCAGCTGTCGTCGGAAACTCTCACGGAAACGACAGGTGCCGAGCGCGGAAAACTGATTCCCACCGATATAGGAATGGTTGTAAACGAGTTCCTGACAGAATATTTTCCCGAAATACTCGATTACAACTTTACAGCCAAGGTCGAAGAGAAATTCGATGACATATCAGAAGGCAATCTCCCGTGGAACGACGAGATATGCCAGTTCTATGAGATGTTTCACCCGTCGGTCGACAAAGCCCTCAACATGCGCCTGGAGTACAAAGTGGGCGAACGTCTGCTCGGCAAGGATCCGACATCAGGCAAACCGGTCTTCGTCAAAATAGGCAGATACGGCCCCCTGGTACAGATCGGCGACGGCGATTCCGAAGAGAAGCCCCAGTTCGCCTCATTGCTCAAAGACCAGTCGGTCAGCACACTCACACTCGAGGAGGCGCTGAAACTGTTTGAGTTCCCGCGAAATATCGGAGAATTCGAAGGCAAAGACGTGACTGTAGCCATAGGCCGGTTCGGCCCTTATGTGAAACACGACGGCAAATTCGTGTCCATTCCGTCCGACATAGCTCCGGCATCCATATCGCTGCCCCAGGCTATAGAACTAATCGAGACCAAGCGCCAGGCTACAAGCAAACGCATAATCAAAGCTTTCGACGAGGATCCCGACCTGCAGGTGCTCGACGGACGGTATGGCGCATATATAGCCTACAACAAAGCGAACTACAAGCTGCCCAAGACTGTGTCCGATCCTTCGGCTCTCACCATAGAGGAGTGCCGCGAGATCATAGCGTCGCAGGCCGACAAACCGAAGAAACCAGCCAGACGTACAGCATCACGCAAAAAATAAACCTCCCGTAACAGAACATAATAATCCCCCGCATACGCGCATTGAAACAGAAATTCACAAACCGCCCCGGCGCCGACCAGCACCGATACAGACCCGACGTAGTCTGGACATTCACAGTGCCCGACAACTCCGGCACAGAGCCTCAGGAACCTCTGCAACTGCTCAGCTACCTGATCAGTGTCCTGACCGACCAAAAGCGCACCTCGGTAAAAGAGATGCTCAAACACAACCAGGTACTGGTCAACGGACAGATAGCCACCCAGCATAATACCGCGCTCAATCCCGGCGACGTAGTAAAGGTCAATTTCACACGTGAGTTCCGTGTGTTCCGCCACCGCCGTATGCAGATAGTATATGAGGACGACGATATCATAGTGGCTCACAAAGGCTACGGGCTGCTGTCGATGGGTACCGGCCGCGAGCAGCATACACAGGAAGAAACCGCCTACTCGATACTCCGCGAGTATGTCAAATGGCAGAATCCCCGCAACAAGATATTCATCGTACACCGTCTGGACCGCGACACCTCCGGACTGATGCTGTTTGCCAAAACCGTCGAAGCGAAAGAGTCGCTCCAGCACAACTGGAACAACATGGTGCTCCAGCGCAAATACGTGGCACTGGTCGAAGGGACACCGGATCCGGCCGAGGGTACAGTGCGCTCATATCTGAAAGAAAACTCCAAACACGAGGTATATTCCGTCAAGGAACCGGCAGATGACGCCCAGCTTGCAGTGACCCGCTACCGCACACTGCGCAGTGGCGGAGGATATTCACTGATGGAAGTCGAGCTCGATACCGGCCGCAAGAACCAGATACGCGTCCACATGAAAGATCTCGGACATCCGATAGCCGGCGACCGACGCTATGGAGCATCGCGCAGCCCCCTGCACCGTCTGGCTCTGCACGCACAGACCCTCCGTTTCGTCCATCCTGTCACACGCAAGGACATGAATTTCAGCACCCCTGTGCCACCCCGTTTTTTAAGCGCGTTATAACGCATAGTAGTAACATAATTGCAATACACAGTACAACAAGACATCATCATGAAAGTAGCTATCGTAGGCGCATCGGGCGCCGTAGGACAAGAATTTTTACGAGTGCTCGACGAGCAGCAGTTTCCGATCGACGAACTCCTGCTTTTCGGATCGAAGCGCAGCGCCGGACGTACATATACATTCCGCGGCAAGGAAGTCACCGTCAAGGAACTGCAGCACAATGACGATTTCCGAGGTGTGGACATAGCGTTCACAAGCGCCGGCGCCGGCACCTCCAAGGAGTTTGCCGACACGATCACCAGACACGGCGCTCTGATGATCGACAATTCAAGCGCATTCCGCATGGACGACGATGTGCCTCTGGTAGTACCCGAAGTCAACGGCGACGATGCGTTCAATACCCCCCGCAATATAATAGCCAACCCCAACTGTACGACGATACAGATGGTTGTGGCGCTAAAACCGATCAACGACCTATCACCGATACGCCGTGTACACGTAGCCACTTATCAGGCCGCAAGCGGCGCAGGCGCAGCCGCTATGGACGAACTGAAGACCCAGTACGGTCAGATAGAGCGCGGCGAGGATCCGACTGTTGAGAAATTCGCCTACCAGCTGGCATATAACGTGATACCCCATATCGACGTATTCCAGGACAACGGCTACACGAAAGAGGAGATGAAAATGTATTTCGAGACCAAGAAAATCATGCATGCTCCCGGGCTCGATGTCAGCGCCACATGCGTACGCGTACCTGTGATGCGAGCCCACAGCGAGGCCGTATGGGTACAGACCGAGAGCCCTGTCAGCCTCGACGAAGCCCGTGCGGCATTCGCATCGGCCGAAGGCGTGGTCGTAGTCGACAATCCAGCCGGAAAAGAATATCCCATGCCTCTTTTCGTGGCCGACAAGGATCCTGTATACGTAGGCCGTTTGCGCAAGGATCTGACCGATCCCTGCGGGCTGTCGTTCTGGGTTGTGGGTGACCAGATCAAGAAAGGAGCAGCCCTGAACGCCGTACAGATAGCCCAGTACATGCTTGCACACGGCAAAAAATTCTGAACACGCCACGCCTATGGCCGAAATCCTCAAGCAGACGCTGGAACAGAAACTTCAGCAACGGCTGGCGCCGCTGCAAGTACAGTTCGTGCGGATGCTTGAGATGAACGGGCCGGAGATCGAGGAAGAGGTACGCCGCGAAGTCGACGACAATCCTGCGCTCGAAGAAGTCGACGCCGACACCGCATCAGGCCGCTATGACGATATACCGCATTACAGACTCCGGGCAAACAACAGTTCGGCCGATGACCCTGCATACGAACCGGTCATAGCCGCCTCAGGCGAGACACTGCAGGAGATGCTTGCCCGTCAGCTGGCCGAACAGGGACTTGACGCGCGTCAGATGCGCATAGCCGAATATATAATAGGCAATATCGACAACAACGGCTATCTGACCCGCGACATCAACCTCATAGTCAATGATCTGGCAATCAACGCGGCCATCGATACAGACCGGAGCGAAGTGCGTGCCGTGGCCGACGCGATCAGAGCCTGCGACCCTCCGGGCGTAGGAGCCATCGATCTTCGCGACTGTCTGCTTCTGCAACTCAAGCGTCTTCCAGCTGCCGACGCGGCAGCGAGACACGCCACCGAGATAATAGCCGACTATTTCGATCTGTTCTCCAAGAAACACTACGATCGCCTTCGCGCCGCCATGAACCTTAACGCCGGCGAACTGCGCGAGGCCGTCGATGTCATAACATCGCTCAATCCGAAGCCGGGAAGCGCCGTAGGTTCGGGAAACGGATCCGATACCGTTCAGTCCATAACTCCCGATTTTACAGTCGAGGTAGATGCCGACCAGATATCCGTAGCGCTGGCCAACAGCATCCCGGAACTCCGGATTGAACAGTCATTCCGCCTCGACGAAGAAGACTCGGCCATTCCTCAGTCGCGTCATGCACGTGAGGCCGAAGCATTCATACGCAGAAAGAGCGAGGATGCCTCCAACTTCATCAAAGTTCTGAAAATGCGGCAGGAAACCTTGTTTCGCGTCATGAGCGCGATAGTGAGGCTACAGCGCGACTTTTTCACAGGAGGCGACGACGAAAGTCTTATCCGGCCTATGATCCTGAAAGATGTGGCCGCGCTGACTGGTCTCGATCTGTCGGTGATATCGCGGGCTACGACAGGGAAATGGGTTGCGACAGCAAGAGGCGTCTACCCGCTGAAAATGTTTTTCAACGAACGCGTGCGCGACGACTCCGACACATCGGCTCACGAAGTGCTGTCGGCAATACGCAGCATAATCGAGGATGAAGACAAGCGTCATCCGCTCAGCGATGAAGCCATAACCTCACGGCTGTCGCAGCAGGGCTATGACATAGCACGGCGCACGGTTGCCAAATACCGCGAACGGCTCGGACTCCCTGTAGCGCGGCTACGCCGCGAAATGTAGACAAAACACAGATATGATCAACAATTCATACACCAGCGGACACTCTCCGACAGTATCACCGGCCACACGGATGGCTGCCAGAAGCATATCGTTTCTGTTCAGCCCGTTGCTGGTTCCGGCATATTGCACCTGGATGACTATGTGGGGCACGACCCTGTCATGGCTTCCCGACCGCATAAGATGGATCGCAGTTCTGTACACGTTTCTGTTTACCGGAATCATTCCTTTCGGACTAATTGCCGTCATGAGATTCTGCGGGCAGGCATCGGATCTCGATCTAACCGACCGCCGCCAGCGCATCATTCCATACGCAGCCGGAACGCTGTGCTACGCTGCAGCCTGCATATATTTCCACAAAGCCCATGCCCCGGAATGGTTCTATATGTTTTTTGCAGGAGCCGGAGCGTCAATACTCGTATCGCTGCTGATAAGCCTCAGATGGAAAATCAGCGCACACGCCGCGGCTATGGGCGGCTGGATGGCCATGATGCTGCGGATCATGACCGGACCATACATCACGGCCGATCTGGCATCGTTCGCATTTCCCTGCATAGTCATATTCACCGGAGCGGTATGCACGTCGCGGCTCATCCTCGGAGCCCACACACCGATGCAACTGCTCGCCGGACTAATCAACGGATTCGCATGCGTCTGGATCTGCACATCCATCGCAACCCAATATTGAAATTCATCACCGAACTACACAAGAATATGGAAACCAAACCATTAGTAAGCATTATCATGGGCAGCACATCAGACCTGCCCATTCTCGAGAAAGCAGCGAAGTTCCTTGATCAGCTCGAAGTGCCGTTCGAGATGAACGCCCTGTCGGCACACCGCACACCGGCAGAAGTGGAGCAGTTCGCACGCTCTGCCGAAGAACGCGGTCTCAAAGTGATCATAGCCGCCGCAGGAATGGCCGCCGCTCTCCCTGGTGTAATAGCAGCTATGACACCGCTGCCTGTTATCGGCATACCCATCAGCTCAACCCTCGACGGCCGCGACGCATTGCTGTCGATCGTACAGATGCCTCCGGGCGTGGCTGTAGCCACTGTCGGTATCGATGCCGGCCTCAACGCCGCCGTGCTCGCCGTACAGATGATCGCACTCTCGGATCCGGCTCTCGCCGCACGCTACGCCGAATACCGCGCAAGCCTCTCGTCAAAGATCGTCAAGGCCAACGAGGATCTCCGCAAAGTTACCTACAAATACAAAACGAACTAATCGAAGCTACCGGAATGAACGACTTTGACTACAGACGGCGCCGTACCTCGGCTGTCGACATAGGCGGAATACCACTCGGTGCCGGACATCCCATACGCATACAGTCCATGACATCGACATCGACCATGGACACTGACGGATCTCTCGCCCAGATACGCCGCATCAGCAAAGCAGGAGCCTCATACGTGAGGCTGACCGCACAAGGTGTGCGCGAGGCCGAAAACATAGGACTCATGCGCCGCATACTTGAGGATGCCGGAGAGCGGATTCCGCTTGTAGCCGACATCCATTTCAACACGCGAGCCGCGTTAGCCGCCGCTGCCGTAGTCCACAAAGTACGTATCAATCCCGGCAACTTTGTAGATCCGGGACGCACATTCCGTCGTCTGGAATACACCGACGAGGAATATGCCGACGAACTGAAACGGATAGAGACTGCGCTCGTTCCGCTTCTCGATATATGTCGTGAGCACGATACGGCATTGCGTATCGGTGTAAACCACGGCTCACTCTCCGACCGCATCATGAGCCGATATGGCGACACGCCTGCCGGCATGGTCGAATCGGCCATGGAATTTCTACGGGTGTGCCGCTCTCACGATTTCGGCCGCGTGGTGATCTCGATCAAGGCATCCAACACAGTGGTGATGGTCGAGACCGTAAGGCTGCTCGTCGCCACGATGGCGAAGGAAGGCATGGCGTATCCGCTGCATCTCGGCGTCACCGAGGCCGGCGACGGCGAGGACGGACGCGTGAAATCAGCAGTCGGCATAGGCGCGCTTCTTGCTGAAGGCATAGGCGACACCATAAGGGTTTCGCTCAGCGAGGATCCGGCACTTGAGGTACCTGTAGCCCAGGAACTCGTCGGCTACATCACCTCACGCGCAACAGCACCTCATATTCCTGGCGATCTGATGGCAGGATACGACCCCGTAAAGCCCGGCCGTATAGCGTCCCGCCAGACAGGCGGCATCGGAGGATCGCGGCCGTCAGTGGCTGTGGCCGACGCTCCGGTCTGCATGCCCGCAGGACATACCGCTCCGGATTACGTATACGACAACGGCGCTCTGATCGCCGACGGCATATCCATACCAGCCATAGAGATCAATGCGACCGATCCGCTTGCTTCGGCAGAAACACTGCTGCACACACCCGATGCGGTCGCCATATTATACAGCACGCATAAGAATCCCGTAGGCGAACTGCGTGCTGCCGCACATGCCTTGCGGCGCAACGGCATCGAGAATCCTGTGGTCATGCGCCTGTCGTATGGCGATATCCCGGCCGAAACGCTTGCCATACGTGCTGCCGCCGACGCCGGAGCGCTCCTGTTTTCCGGACATCTCGACGGCCTGTGGCTCAGGGCAGATGGTCGAAGCTCAGCAGAAATGACCGACCTTACCTTCAGCATCCTTCAGGCCGCACGCCAGCGTATAACCCGAACGGAATACATATCCTGTCCGGGATGCGGCCGCACTTTGTTCGACCTTCAGGACGTGATACGGCGTGTCAAAGACGCCACATCGCATCTCAAAGGCCTGAAAATAGGAATAATGGGGTGCATAGTCAACGGCCCAGGCGAAATGGCCGACGCCGACTACGGCTATGTTGGAGCGGCAGCAGGCCATGTCAGCCTATACCGCGGCAAAGAGTGCGTCGAGAAAAACATCCCGGAGACCGAGGCCATAGACCGTCTGATCGCGATCATTAAAGAATCGGGCGACTGGAAAGACGCATGAGAGCAGACGGAGAAACACAGCCGGTCACATACGACGTACTGCCGTCAGGACTCCGGATAGTGCACCGCCGCACACCTGGAGCCACTGAATACTGCGGTGTAGCCGTAGGGGCCGGCAGCCGCGACGACCCGGAGCATCTCAACGGAATGGCACATTTCGTTGAGCATACCATATTCAAAGGCACATCACGTCACAAAGCCGGATATATCATCAACCGCATGGAAAGCGTGGGAGGCGAACTCAACGCCTATACCACCAAGGAGGAGACAATGGTCTACGCCGTGATGCCTGCCGGAAACTACCGCCGCGCGACAGGTCTTATAGCCGAGCTTGTCATGAGTTCAGAGTTTCCCGCACGGGAGATAGACCGCGAACGCGAAGTGATAGCCGACGAAATCGACTCTTATCTCGACTCCCCGTCGGAAGCTGTCTACGACGAATTCGAAGACCTGCTGTTTGCCGGAAGCGCCATAGGCCACAACATACTCGGCACCGCCGCATCCATAGCCCGCATCACATCGGCCGACTGCCGACGCTGGCTGTCGGACCATTATACAGCCGACAATATGGTCTACTTCTACAGTGGACCGGAATCCCCGCGGCGTGTATACGCAACCGCAACCCAATGTTTTGCCGGACTGACAGCCACCGGCAACCGCATACCGCACCGGACGCCCGAACCGGCAGAACGTTTTGAAATACGCCGCCCTGACGGCGCAAGCCACCAGGCCCATACGATTGTGGGCACACGTGTGGCAGGAATGCAATCGCCCGACCGCTATGCCCTCGCCCTGTTCTCCAACATATCGGGAGGTCCCGGCATGAACTCGTTGCTGAACGTGGCGCTGCGCGAACGCCGCGGGCTGGTATATACCGTCGAAAGCTCGCTCACGCTGATGTCCGATACTGGCCTGCTCGCCATATACTTCGGCTGCGACCCGGACGACCTGTCCCGCTGCCTGCGCCTGACCGGCCAATGTCTCGAACAGTTTGCCGACCGATGGCTTACAGACCGGCATCTCGACGCAGCCAAACGTCAATACCTCGGACAGCTTGCCGTCAGCTCCGACAACAAAGAGCAGACAGCACTCTCCACCGCCCGCTCGCTGCTATGCTACGGCACAGTGCCGGACACAGCCACCACCCGCGATAGAATACTGTCAGTGACCACCGACTCTCTCCGCGCCGTCGCCGCCTCGCTGCATCCCGACAGACTCAGCCGTCTCACTCTCGGATAACAGATCTTTTTCTACTATAAGACACCATATCCCGCTGATTTTGCATATATTTGGTTCACATAATCGGCTCCGCCACCGCGAACCGCCCTTTGGGCGACATCCGCTATTATGTTTCATCGAATATTCTAATTATATTTGCATCAAATCGTCTCATCAATTCCACTTCTGAGCAGCCATGCGTATACTGCGTATATACCCCACATCAATCAATGAACAATATATCGACGACGCCGTGGAGCGGCTTCGCAACGGACAGTCGATGATACTGCCTACCGACACCCTCTACGCCATAGGCTGCGACGCGCTTAACAGCACCGCCATAGCCGATGTGTGCCGCATCAAGGGCATAAATCCGCAGAAAACCCCGCTGTCGGTCATCTGCGCGTCACTATCGCAGGCTGCCGACTACGCACGCATAGACAACCGCGCGTTCCGCCTGATGAAAGACAACCTGCCGGGCCCGTTCACATTCCTGCTTCCCGCAGCCACCTCCCTCCCAAAAGCCTTCAAAGGGCGCCATACCGTAGGCATACGCATTCCCGCCAACCCCATAGCCCTGGCACTGGCCGAAGCTCTCGGACACCCCATCCTCACCACATCCGTCCCGCTCTCGGACGACGGAGACAATACCCCTGAAACAATAGCCATCCACTACGACAGCCAAGTCTCCGTGATGATCGACGGCGGAGAATGTCCCGAAATCCCCTCCGCCATCGTCGACTGCACCGACAGTTCCGCCCCGCAGATCCTCCGCGAAGGCCCCCTCGACCTCCGCTAATATTATATCTCAAGCAGTCCCAGTTCCTGCAAAAATTTATTATGCTCGCAACGGGCCTGTTCAATATCCATATCAATTGCTTTCAATTTCTTATTCACATCTATCAAGTCGATTATATCTTCCTCCTTTGAGAGATTTACATATCTGGAGATATTCAGATTATAGTCATTGTCCTTGATCTCTGACAATGAAACCTCACGGGCAAATCGTTTTTCCGTAGTGCGGGTCTTGTACGCCTCTATGATCTTATCCACGTCCTGCTCCCGGAGAGAATTCTGCCGCTTACCTTTCTCATAATGCTCCTCAGAACTTGCATTTATAAAAAGTATCCTGTCATTCTTACGGCACTTCTTCAACACTATTATGCACACCGGAATACCCGTAGAGTAAAACAGATTGGAGGGCAGACCGATAATAGCGTCTATATAATCTTTACGGATAAGTTCTTTCCGGATCAATTCCTCTTTACCCCCTCTGAACAACACACCATGAGGCAATATTATAGCCATGGTGCCATTGTCGCCCAGAAAATGCAGTCCATGCAGCAAAAATGCAAAATCGGCAGCTGTTTTTGGGGCGACACAAAAATTGTTGAACCGAAAATCCTTTGCAGTTTCTTCTTTCGGATCCCAGCGGAGGCTGAATGGCGGATTAGCGACAATCGCATCAAACGAAAGCTTTTTCGCCGGATTCTCTTCGCTTAGGATATCCCAGTCATTGACTAGCGTATCACCATGATGAATCTCAAACTCAGTATCCTTCACGCCATGCAGCAGCATATTCATCCTCGCAAGGTTATAGGTCGTGATATTCTTCTCCTGACCATAGATCTTACCTATGCCATCGGAACCCATCTCCTTCCGGACATTCAGCAGTAACGATCCAGAGCCACATGCAAAGTCAAGTACACGGTCAATTCTGCTCTTTTTACCGCTCTCCGGATTCTGACAATCCAGAGTAACAATCTTGGACAAAATCGACGACACCATCTGCGGAGTATAGAACTCCCCTGCTTTCTGGCCGGATCCGGCAGCAAACTGTCCTATCAGATACTCGTAGGCATCCCCAAGCGAATCACCGTCTACTTGACTGTCTGCAAGCCCCATGGCAATAGTATAGATCACCTTTGCCAACAGGTCATTTCTCTCTGAATAACTCTTTCCCAATTTATCAGAGTGCAGATTTATTTCAGAAAACAGCCCTTTGAAAGAGCTATCGAACGACTCATTTTCGATATGCTTAAAGCCATCGTGCAACGTGTCAAGCAAGTCATCGCTCTGCGTCCTTGCAAGAAACACGATACGATCCCACAAATACAGAGGATCAATTACATAGTGTATCTTGCGCCGCATCTGCCGCTCAAACAGTACGGTATCATCAGGATTGCTGTCATACCATATTTGAAGCGGAATGCGCACATCGTTGCCGCCTTCAGTATCGGCAGAAACTTCAGGATAATCAGATCCGAGTTCCTTCCTCGCGGCCGCAACATAATTATCCGACAGATATTTCCAAAACAGAAAAGAAAGCATATAATCGCGGAAATCATCCGCCATCATGGCGCCACGCAGGCTATTCGCTATATTCCACAGAGTCTTTCCCAACTCCTGCTGATTATTCGCTGTCATAGTCGTTACAATGAAAAATGAAATACAGATATCAGTCTGTCCAATACCGTTTCCAGCAGCAGACGGTTATCATCATTGAGCAATGCAATCTTTTGAGTATAGATCTTATCATGAGAAAGCGCATTGATGACATTAGCTTTCATGCTCCGCTGAGCATCGGTATCCTCGGGAAACAAGATATCGAGAACGTAGCTGAAACGCCCCTCACCGACAAAAGATGCTACACATTCCAGGATTTGCCGCAATATGACAAAATGATATGTGTTCAACTGTTTCTGATCCGAGGCTTCTTTAAGAATCGCCAGCAGCATAAGGTGGTACAAATGTATACCCTTGTTATACCCGACTACACGGTATACTCCGTCGTGTACTTCGAGAAAACGGATCAGATATTTATTTTCTTCTTTTCTTTCCTGCACAATTACTGGTTGCCCATCTACTCCTTTTGTTTCTTTTTCGATCATCCTTACAGCTTTAAACGATCCGGCATACTCCCCCTTTTTCAGCCAATCCTGCAAAATGGAGAATATGCCCATGTGATGGGTAGTTATAATAATTTTCCTGTTATCGCAATATTTTTTCAAAAGCTGCAACAACAGATCAGCAGTGATAAAAATATTGTGGTCATCCATACTCGATACCGGATCATCAATAAAAAAGTGTTGGTTTTGAGTACCGGCCCAGTCATCAACATCAAACAGCGCGAGGAAAAAGCACCAGATGAAAATACGTTCCTCTCCACGCGATATTTTGATGGGTGTATGAGTATCGTCTCCATCAAGATAAAAGGAAACAGATCCGAATCCAGCCTCAGGATTCTGTTCATCCGACGGATTTAGGAAGAATTTATATTTAGGCCGATATGACGCCAGTTTCTCGAGTATCACATCTTCATTGATATTCGTATGATATTGATTAAGGCTCGATGCGACAATATTCAGCTTTACATCCTGATTGCCATGTTCCTCGTCGTTGTCCCAATAAAATAGATCCTCACTGTAAGCATTGTAATATACTCCGGCATGCCGGTTGCCATTATGCTTCTTGGCAAGATCCTTGTATGCTACCGAAAGGCGTGTCTTGCCGGTAGCGTTGAATGCATATATCAGTATTATATTTTCCTTTGCCTCGTATATTTGCTTTGCGATACTTTTCATAAATCCAATATTATATTTTAGGAAACAGTTGTTGCATCAGCCCTTGCCTATGCTGCTCTAATGTGTCAATCCTCTTCTTGCAATCTCCTATAACCTTATCTAATGATAAAAAACATGCTGCTATTTTACGCTGCTCGGCCAATGTAGGCGGATATGATATCATAAGCCCTTGAAAGAAATCTTCTGTTGAAATATTTAATAATCCATGGCATCGTGATCCCTCTTGGGCAATCAGTCCTATTTGCTGATTCATAATTTCTGTCTCAAAATAATATTCACAGTAAGCATTGTCACACTTAACACAATCCTTAATTCTGAAACATAAGTAAATAGGAGATACAATGCCTTCTTTATATAATTTCAAAGGCTTAATAACCCCGTGTGGAAAGCCCTGTGATCTACTTTTATTATATGCAAAATCATTTTGATGGATTAAAAAATAATTCGACAGGTCAGAGGCTGCTATCTTTTTATTAAAATATTCATCTTGACTTACCAGTCCATACTGAGCAGAAATAGTCAATACATTGTTGCATCCGAGTTTATTTCGTTCTGTAATCCTATTAAATATAGCTGAAAATACATCTTCCTTCCATTCTGTATCGTTTCTGAATTCGGGGAAACGGAAGTCTGGGACGGTCTTTCCTTTGGCCGGGAACAGGCGTTGCATCAATCCTTTCCTATGTTCTTTCAGTAGTTCGAGTTTACGCTTCGTGGCATCAATCATTCGATCCAATGTCGAAAAGCAACCGGCTATTTTATGCTGTTCTGTCAATGATTGAGGGTATGGAATCATCAGTTTCTTAAAACTGTCCATATTCACCGATAGCAGACCTCCACTATTTGTGTTGCGTTTGCACCATCCATCCACAATGAACATGAAGTAATGGAAATACTTCATGTCGATCTTGTCACAAAACGATTTACGTTTTGTTAAAAACGTAAATTGTTGATTCGCAAGCGAATCAACAATTATCAAGGCGTGTTCGCCTATCGTCGCAGTGGTCGCGACGATAATCGAATAAGCCGGGAACAATCCTCCTTTTTTTACACCTAGAGCAGTAATATGCTGTATAGAGTCAGACAGGATATGACCATTTTTGCGAATATCCTCCATCCGGAACCAAGGAATCGTTCCATCCTCCCAATACAATGGGTTGGATTTAGACGGTGTATATCCATTTTTGATATTAAATATGATCTGCATCATATCCTCCAGCCATGATCCAGCATCTCTAAACTCCGGGAAACGGCATAAAGGTTGATTCGATTTATTGTTTGACATCATATTTTATGCGTTACATATCGGTTTCGTATGCTGAAAGTCCGGAGATAGTCTGCCCATCGGCCATATGTTTCAACAATGGAACCAAATCGGTCATAATGGCAATCTCCTTTTTAGTGCGGTCTTTCCATCCCAGACCCAACGGTTCAACAAGGCCGTTCAACTTCTCGCCATCGAAAATCTTGCGGTCAATTATATTACGTACAAATACATCCAACGCTGATACATCGATGCCATGGCGTTCTGCTATCACAGTCAACTCGCGCAACCGTTTATCGGCCTTAAAGCATTCTAAACCATCCTTGATCTCCTGCTCAGTCATACCATTGACCCCATCTATGCTCCTAACATACTCGATAAAGTCATCACTGCCATCGATCAAGTTCGAATTTGAACTTATAAGGCTGATGATTTCCTGTGTGGTCATCCGCACCGCCACCGGCTTATTGGAATTACTAGCCAATAGTTTCACTATGTAGTCATAATCGATCAATGCCGATGCAAACAATACGAACTCGAAATCCAGATTATCAATCTCAGTGGAAACATTGCCCGATCTTTGTCCCCTACGTTTCTCCAGACGTGATGCAAGATCCAGATAAGCGCCACGGAAAGCACGCATATCATCGTCGCTGAATCCATAGTCTGCCTGCACATCCGATGCTATCGTATCACCACTGTCAGCGACAATAAAATCAGTATACTGATCCAATTTCGTTCTGAGTTGCTGTAATTGCTTAAAACAGTTTATAAAACCTGCTTTTGCATCATCCCCTCTAAGATTGGAAACCGCCGATGCTTCAAATGGCAGATTATGGGATGCCATAAACTCTTTGAGATTAGCTACTGCTTCATTATATTTACGTCTAATGCTTTCTGCCGGTTCCACTAACCAGATCCTGCGCGCAGCATCCTCCGACTCCAATCCGGAAAACCGTTTCACAGCGCCATCCACTGCAGCACACTGTTCCCGGAAATCAAGGATATTGCCATACGGTTTGGTATGGTTCAGAATACGGTTGGTTCGTGAAAAAGCCTGGATCAGATGATGATACTTAAGATTCTTATCCACATATAGAGTATTCAGATACTTCGAGTCGAAACCGGTCAGCAGCATATCCACCACAATTACAATATCGATCTTGTTGCTATGCGGATAGTCTTTGTTGCTGTATTTCTGGTTCTTGATACGCAACTGCACATCCTGATAGTAACGGTCAAAATCAGTTACCGTATGGGCTGTACCATACCGGCTATTATACTGGTCAATAATAGCCGCCAACTCGCGTTTTTTGCGGTCAGGCTCCACTTCGTTGTCTTTACGCTCCTGTTCGAGATCTTCCTGCATCTGCATGATGTCGCTGTTTCCCTGAGCCGGAGGGGAGAACACACATGTGATATTGAGCGGTTCCATGCCATCATCCTGAAGTGTTCTGTCCTGCACTTCCTGCAAAAGATGGTAGTATTCGATAGCATCATTGATTGACGCCGTGGCAAACAGAGCGTTGAATCGACAGTTATCGGTAGCCACCCAATGTTTCCGTATGATCGCTTCGGCTACAGCACGCTTTCGCGCACGTTCGTCAGCCAACGCCATAGTACTGTCAGGTTTGAAGTAGTCCACATGAAACCGCAACACATTATCATCGTCGATAGCATTTGTGATGGTATATCTATGCAGTTCTTTTTGGAACACATCTACTGTAGTCCTGTTCTGAGCCACCTCTCCAGTAACCTGAATATACGACGCATTCTCTTCGAAAATCGGTGTTCCAGTAAAACCGAATAGTTGCGAATTAGGAAAAAACTCCTTGATTGCCTTATGGTTATCGCCGAATTGCGAACGGTGGCATTCGTCAAAAATAAATACGATCCTCTTGTCTTTCAGAAGCAGAAGCCTCTCTCTGTAATGATTCCGGTTCTTGGGATCCAATGCTATACCAAGTTTCTGAATGGTTGTGACTATGATCTTGTCGGCATAGTCCTCGGAAAGCATACGTCGTACCAGCGCATCGGTATTGGTGTTCTCCTCCACACAACCGTCCTGAAAGCGGTTAAACTCCTCGCGTGTCTGTCTGTCAAGATCCTTACGGTCAACTACAAACAGACACTTCTCGACATCTTGATTATCTTTAAGCAAGGTCGCAGCCTTGAATGACGTAAGAGTCTTACCGCTCCCTGTAGTGTGCCAGATATAGCCATTGCCCCGGTTCTCTTCGATACACTTCATAATCGCCTCCACAGCATATATCTGATACGGTCGCATGATCAATATTTTCTGCTCGCTCGCAATCAGCACCATATATCGGCTTATCATCTTGCCCAATTGACACTTGGCGAGAACCGCATCGCAGAAGTCATACAGATAGCTTATTTTAGAATTTCCCTCATCAGCCCATTGGTATACCGGCAGATATTGCTCATCTGCATTAAAAGCGAAATGTGTATTGTTGTTATTGGCAAAGTAATATGTATTGCTTTGATTGCTGACCACAAACAACTGTATAAAACATAACAGAGAATTGGCATACCCGTTGCCTCGGTCATTCTTATAATCCACAATCTGCTGCATGGCCCGCCTCGGGCTAACTTGCAACGATTTCAGTTCAATCTGAACAATTGGCAATCCATTGATCAGAATAATCACGTCATAGCGCTGGAAACTGTTGCGGGTATTGATGCGGAACTGGTTTATAACCTCATACTCATTCTTACACCATTCCTTGATATTGACCAGCGTGTATTGCAGCGGTGTACCATCCTCTCGTATAAACGTGTTACGCTCACGTAAACGTCTTGCCGAAGCAAATATATCGGAATCCGTTATTTCATCGAGCAGACGGGCAAATTCCGAATCTGTCAGATGCACATGGTTCAGACGTTGAAACTTCTCCCGAAAATTTTGTTCCAAAGTTTCCCGGTCGCAGATATCGTTGCGATATATATATTTCAGATCTATCAGTTTACGGATA
The DNA here is from genome assembly GCA_948467675.1 of uncultured Porphyromonadaceae bacterium. Lineage (GTDB taxonomy): Bacteria > Bacteroidota > Bacteroidia > Bacteroidales > Muribaculaceae > CAOKFI01. Next base: position 58,229 of record CAOKFI010000002.1, on the reverse strand, counting down.
AAATTATCCTCTATCTGCTTTTCTTTTATCATAATCGGATTTGCTGGATTTTACAGTCTTAATCATACTAATATCCAGTTTGCCTACAAAAATAATGATTCGCCGCCATAAAACACAGTTGCACCATACAAAATATTTATATACTAAAAATTTAAATCCACAAAAACGATTTAACCCTGCATAAATCTACCAGTTTTTTAGTTTGGCAAATTTGTAGTAATTTTGCCAAAACTGCACCGGAAGCGTTTTGCCGGGGAATAAAACTATAACCGCAGATTTAAGACATGCCCGTTCTTTACAATACGGCTCTCAACATAGGCCAGGGACTGCTAAGAGCTGTCGGCCGCCGCAACAACCAAAAGCCGGATGATGCCGGCAAACTGCGGAAATTTATCGACGGACACGCCGGTCTGATGCAACATATCGCCTCGACAATGGATGCCGACCGGCGGGATCTGCCGACATACTGGTTTCACGCGGCCTCTCTCGGCGAGTTCGGGGTCGCGCGTCCTGTCATAAAGCGTCTGCGCGAACAGGAACGGTGCCGTATCGTGCTGACATTTTTCTCATCGACCGGATATGAGGCGATACATCCACGCCGGCAACTGGCCGGCGTGGACCATGTGTTCTATCTGCCGCTCGACACCCCGTCGAACGCCGCCAGATTTCTCGATACAGTCAGGCCGCAGAAAGCCATATTCATGATCTCGGAATACTGGCTCAACTACCTCAACGAGCTCAAAAGGCGCCGGATTCCTACGTTTCTGGTCTCGGCTATCATAAATGCCAACGCTCCTTTCTTCCGATGGTACGGAGGCGCATACCGCAAGGCTCTCGATGCCTACACACGGATAATGGTTCTCAACGGCAAATCACGCCTGAACCTCGAACGGATAGGATGCACCAGAGTGACGGAGACAGGCGATCCGCTGTTTGACAATGCGATAGCACTGGCCCAGACCCCTTGGAAAGATGAGATCATAGAGCATTTCGGACTCGGGCGCGAACTGTTCATTGCCGGAAGCGTGAGCGATGACAAGGATCTCGAGCTGGTATCTACCGTAGCCAACCGCCATACCGATCTGTACACGATACTCGTGCCTCATGAGATACGCCCCGACACTGTGGACAGGATCAAAGCGTCGCTCAACCACAAGGCGCTGGCCTACTCCGAATGCTCACCGGCAACAGACTTTACCGGTGTAAGAACCCTGATAATAGATTTTGTCGGAGCATTGGGCTATCTGTACCGATACGGACGCTGGGCATATATCGGAGGCGGATTCACACCGTATCTCCACAGCATCATCGAAGCCACGGTCTACGGGCTTCCAACAGCATTCGGCCCGAACATAGAGCGCAAGACGACCCCGACCGACCTCATCGACATACGTGTAGGCCGTATAGTCACTACTGCCGATGAGCTCGACAGTTGGCTCTCGGAGCTACGTTCCGATTCCAGCCTGATGGCATGGCTACGCAAGAGCGCCATAAAATACACACGGCATAACCGTGGCGCGACAGAGCATATCGTCAACATACTCACCCAAACGCCACAACCAGCCGCATTATGAGTCCGCGCACCAAATACAGACTGATACTCGGCCTGCTCACTCCCTTGGCATGGCTCCCGTTCTGGGTTCTGTATCTTATCAGCGACCTGATCTATTTTATATTGTACCGCATCGCAGGCTATCGCAAACGTGTGGTCCGGGAGAATCTCACAGCATCGTTTCCTGACAGGTCGCCACAACAGATCGACAGGATCGAACGTGAGTTTTACCGCCATTTCGCCGATCTGATCGTAGAGACCGTAAAACTGCTGCACTTCACCGACCGCCAGGTACGACGCAGGATAGAGACCTGCGGCTACGAGGAGCTGAACCGCACATCGGCCGACGGCCGCCCGCTGTTCATCATGCTCGGACATTACGGCAACTGGGAATGGGTGCCCGCCGTCACGCTGCACTGCCGCAAAGGCATAGCATGCGGACAGATATACCGCCAGCAGCACGATCCCGCCATGGACTGGATCATGCTCCGCCTGCGAAGCCGGTTCGGCACATTCAGTATCCCGCAGGCCCAGGCTTTCCGCTCGATTCTACGCCGAACCCATGCCGGAGAACAGCTTCTCATGGGCTTCATCGCCGATCAGCGTCCCAATAGCGAGAACCTCAACCACTGGACAGAATTCCTGCACCAGGACACGGCCTACGCCCCCGGCGGCGAGGAGATCGGACGCCGTATAGATGCACACTACTACTATCTCGATGTAGATAAAACACGCCGGGGCCACTACCGGATGACATTCCGCCCGATAGTGCCTGATCCCGACCTCATGCATGAGGAATATCCTCACACACTGCAGTTCATGCGCATGCTTCAGTCTACCATAGAGCGACAGCCTGCCTACTGGCTCTGGTCGCACAAACGCTGGAGCATAAAGCGACCTGCAGCCGACAACGTCAATAAACCAACCTCATAATCCGGTTTTCAACAACCGCAACTCTGTATTAAATGACAATGAAAATCATTTGTGTGATACCGGCACGCGCCGAGTCTACCCGCTTCTTTGAGAAACCACTCGCTCTGATTCTCGGCAAGCCCATGATCCAGTGGGTCTACGAACACTGCAAAGCCGTGAAACGATTCGATGCTGTATACGTAGCCACCGACAGTGACCGCATACGCACAGCCTGCGAAGGCTTCGGTGCCGATGTGGTGATGACCTCTTCCGAGCACGACACCGCCACAGAACGGCTATATGAAGTCTCGACAAAAATTCCCGCCGACCTGTATGTGATGGTCAATGGCGACGAACCGCTGCTCACCGAGGAATATATCATCCAGTGCATACCTGACGAACTGCCGGCCGACGGTATGTATGTGTCGAACCTTATGACCGATTTCTCCGATCCGGTCGAAGTTGTCGACTCCACCAATCTCAAGATCGTGACCACCGCCGACAACCGCTGTCTGTTCATATCGCGCAGTCCCATCCCTTACCCCAAAGGCAATATGGATTATGTCTATCAGAAGTTCGTGGGCGTAGGTGCGTTCACTCCAAAGGTGCTCGAGTTCTACCACAACACTCCGCGCGGCCCCATCGAGAAAATAGAGGAAAACGACTCATTCCGGTTCCTCGAAAACCACGTGCCCATATACTACTACAACTGCCATTGCAAATCCCTGTCGGTCGACAACCGCAAGGATATCGACGGGGTGGAACGTTACTTCCGCAGTCTCGGAGAGAAATAACGATACCGTACGTCACACATCCATACCGGCATGAACATCGACTACTATCTGCAAGTAGGCAAAGGTCTGAGAAAATTCGGATACTACGTAGGCCATTTCGCGGCCTACGCCCTGCCCGGCGCAATATATCGCAGCCGTCTCGACAGTGTCATGTCATCGCTCTCCCCGCAGCAGAAGCGTGAATGCGAACGCCGGTGCGACTACTATAACCGCATGCCCCAGGCCTCGCCCGGATCAGACTGGCGCAGCGTAGGAGGCTACAGGTTCCCGTTCGGCGAGAAAAAACATTACTCCACATATTTTCTCGAAATGCAGAAATGTGTGCGCTACTTTCCGCCCGAACTGCTGTTTTCATACCGTTTCGGAGATGTCACCGAAGAACCCGATGAGCCGGCATTCGTGAAAAGCCGTCCCATAACCGACGGCCCGACACGGTCGGTAGTGCTGAAACTCGACCGGATACGTCATTTCAGTTTCGTCAGCGACCGGATTCAATGGAACGAAAAACGCGACATGATGGTCAGCCGCAACGTGGTGCGTCAGCCTCACCGCACACTGCTCATGGAGCAATGTTTCGGACATCCGCTGTGCGATCTCGGACAGATCAACACCGACATGGGACGCCCTGAATGGGTACGCCCGTTCATGTCAGTACCCGATCAGCTCCGTTACAAATTCATAGCATGCATCGAGGGCAACGACGTGGCCACCAACCTGAAATGGGTCATGTCGTCCAACTCTCTCGCCGTAATGCCCCGGCCCCGGTATGAGACATGGTTCATGGAAGGGACTCTTGTGCCTGACGAACACTATGTGTCCGTAAAACCGGACTATTCCGATCTGCCCGACAGGCTGGAATACTATCTTCAACATCCGCGTGAGGCCGAAGATATAATAGCCAACGCCCACCGGTATGTAGACCAGTTCCGCGACAGCCGTCTCGAACTGGCCACATCACTGGCAGTCACTAACAAATATTTCCGACTCACAGGACAATTGCCATGAAACAGCGCCGCATACTTGTCATACGGCTGTCGGCACTTGGCGATGTCGCCATGACAGTCCCGGTCATATACTCGCTCGCCCGACGCTATCCGGAACTTTCGGTCACGGTTCTCACACGTCCGTTCTTCGCCCGGCTGTTCATCGATCCGCCGGCCAATGTAGAACTGATGGCAGCCGATACAAAGGGGCGCCATCATGGCTCACTCGGGCTAATGAGGCTCATCAGAGAACTGCGGCACCGCCGGTTCGACATGGTGGCCGATCTTCACGACCTGCTTAGGTCCCGTATAATATCAACAGTCCTTCGCGCTACAGGATGCCGTGTGGCGACAGTCGACAAAGACCGCCGCGGACGCCGCCTTATCACAGATCCTGATGGCGGACGCCGTCCCCAGCGCAGCTATCTGCTACGCTACGCCGACACATTCGCCAGGCTCGGATATCCGGTCGATATCGATACCGCCCCCGTCGTCGGCACACCGGAACTGTCGGCCATTCCCGCTGTAGGCATAGCGCCATTCGCACGATATCTCACCAAAACGTATCCGACGGAACTAATGGAACAGGTTGTCGGCCTGCTGTCGGCCAGGAACTATCGGGTGTTGCTGTTCGGCGGCAAAGGCCCTGAAAGCGACACTCTCGGCCGTTGGGCGGATCAGTATCCCAATGTCACATCCATAGCCGGAAAACTGCCGCTCGAGGATGAGATCAGAACCATGGCATCGCTCGATGCCATGGTCAGTATGGACTCCGCCAACATGCATCTGGCATCGCTCGCAGGCATTCCGGTTGTATCAGTATGGGGCGGTACTACTCCGGGGTGCGGATTTCTCGGATGGCGGCAGACAGCCGACGATACCGTATGTGCCGGACTGAAATGTCAGCCCTGCTCTGTGGCAGGCACTCCCCGCTGCCCGCTCGGCACTCTGGATTGCCTGCGTGCTATCGCGCCGGAAACCATCGCTGATCATGTCGATACAGTAATCAACCGACGGCGCCATGAATAAGATATTATCACGTATAGGCCTCCATCTCAAAACAGAAGCCAACTATCTGTTTTTCCGCCGCTACAGGTACTGGCGCGTGGCATTCCGGCATCTCAGCCGGTATTATACGCCCGATGCCGCACCATCCGTCACCAAAGAACGGATGATCGTTTTCATGGCCGACGGCAAATATCTACACGGCGGTTTCGCCGACAGGCTGCGCAGCATCCTCACCAACTACCGCTACTGCCGCGACCATGGCATACGTTTCGCCGTAAACTTCACATTCCCCTTCCCGCTCGAGAACTATCTCGAACCGGCGGCATACGACTGGCGTCTCAAGCCTGGAGAACTGACATTCAACAGCCGTGAGGCCATGCCGGTATTTACCGATACAGCCCCCTACGAGACTGTACGCGAGATGACATTCAGACGCAATACCGCATACAGGGCATTCGCCCATGACAAACGGCAGATACACCTGTATGGCGCTCTATACTGGGACGACAGCGACTTCGCCACCCTGTTCCGCCAGCTTTTCAGACCGGTACCGCATCTGCAGGCCGAGATCGACCGGCATATCCATGCAATCGGAGGCAAATACGTGTCGGTATCGACCCGGTTCATGGAGCTTCTCGGTGATTTCACTGAGCCTAAGCCCGGAACCGTACTCAGCCCGGAGCGCCGGCAGAGCCTCATAGACCTGTGTCTCTCGCAACTGGAGTCCATACACGGCCGTCATCCTGAAGCAGCCCGCATTCTCGTCACATCCGACAGTTCCGGCTTCCTCGAACACTGCTCTGCACTCCCCTATGTCTATGTGATACCCGGAGCGATAGCACACAGCGACACCGCATCAGCGACAGACCATACGAAAACGTTTGTCGACTTCATGATGATATCGCACGCCTCGAAAGCATACCAGCTGATAGGAGGCGGTATGTACGGCGGCAACTTCTCGTTGCGCGCATCGCAGATCGCCGGAGTACCGTACGAAAGGATTACATTCTGATTCCCGCGCCATGAAAGTTTCGCTGATAATATCGACCTATAACCGCCCCGACGCACTCTCGGTAACACTTGAGAGTGTGCGCAACCAGAGCCGCCTGCCCGACGAGGTCATAATCGGCGACGACGGGTCCGGAGCTGATACTGCCCGCGTCATAGACCGTTTCAAAGACGGATTTCCGGTGCCTATAATCCACGTATGGCAGGAAGACAAAGGCTTCCGTCTCGCCATGATACGCAACCGGAGCGTAGCAGCCGCATCAGGCGACTACATCATACAGACCGACGGAGACGTATTGCTCCACCCCCACTTCATACGCGACCATATACGCATGGCCGATCCCGGATGTTATTGCAAAGGCAACTGGGTAAAGCTCGATCCGGAACTCACAGCCATGGTCATGGCATCGGGCAGAGCCCCTCGCCTCACGCCATGGTCCGCAGGCATAGTCGAAGGCAATCTCAAATGGATGCGCAGCAGAATCCTGTCATGGGGATTTGCCCGCTGGTTCAAACGCCACGGCTGGGCTGCCATCGGTTGCAACATGGCATATTTCCGGCGCGATTTCATAGCGGTAAACGGATACGACGAAACATTCGAAGGCTGGGGAAAGGAGGATGACGATCTTGCACACCGGCTCGTCAGACTCGGCCGGCGCATGCGCGATGTCCGATTCGCTGCCGTACTGTACCACCTGTGGCATCCGGAAGCAGAACGCAATATCGACATCAACGCACGCCATTGTGCCGACAACGATGCCGCCGGCATAGTACGCGCACCGGCAGGAATCAGCCAATACTTGTAAAAAAAACAGCTACAAATAGCATGAACCGCCATAGACTACTGCGCAAGATCCGCTATCACGCTTCGGCCATACTGCCGTACCGCACTCCGGTTCCGTCCTGCGATCCGGTCGACGTGGTGATCCCTGTCACCGACAAGGATCTGACCATATTGCCGCTGACTCTGGAGGGCCTGCGGCGTAACGTCACCAACCGGATAGCCGCAATATACATAGTGGCACGCGACACCGCCGCAGTGCGCGAGGTCTGTACGAGATATGGCACCGTATTCATCGACGAGCTACAGATAATGGGATACGGACCCGGTCATCTCGGCCTTATCGTGTCGCAACCGCCGGTAGACCGTTCCGGCTGGCTATACCAGCAGTTGCTGAAACTGTCCGGACGAATAGGCGACAGCCGCTGGATAGTGACCATCGACTCAGATCATATACTGCTGCGTCCCCACACATTCGTATGTGCCGACGGAAAATCCGTCTTGTACCGCAGCAGCGAGCGACATACACCGTATTACGACAATATCAGGCGCCTCATCGGCCTGGAAGTGACCTCACCGCTGAGTTATGTAGCACACAAGATGGTATTCGACCGCAACAGCCTGAAGCGTCTTCAAGCCGATATCGAGAAAGCCAATCCCGGGAGGAAATGGGATGAGGCCATACTCGACAGTATCGACCGCAGCCATATATCCGGCTTCTCCGAGTTCGAGCTATACGGCAACTGGCTTCCGAAACAGTCCCGTATTGTACGTCCATGGCGGAACCATCATCTCGACTACAGCCATATAGCCGACAACCGCACACTGGAACGCCGGTATGGGCTCGTGTTTGCAGCAGTCACATTTCCCAGTTACCTGAACTAAATTACATTATGCCACGGATACTTATTGAAGCAAATATAATCAGCGCCCCGTACTGCGGTCTGAAAGAAGTGATGATCCAGCTCGGCAACGGACTGGCCGCCAGAGCCGCGGAACTGCGCCGCGACCACAGCATAGAACTCGCATTCATCGTTCCGCCGGCCTATCGCGGATGCTTCGGCCCCGATGTGGAATATGTGACCATGACAGGCCTTTCCAGACCTGTTCTGAAACATTTCGGATGCGGAGATGTGGATCTGTTCCATGCACCTCATCAGTACTGCGCGCTCAAACAGGTGGCAGGAGCAAAACACACCCTGCTCACAATACATGATATCAATTTCATGTACGAGAAGCACGGTTCCCGTCTGAAGCGCGGCATCCGCCGGCTGCAATGGCGCCTTGACCATGCCGACCACCTGTCGTTCATATCGGAGTTCGCGCAGTCCGATACTGCCGCTCACTTCAGGCTCGACACCCCGCAACGCATAATCTATAACGGCGTCACCGATCTGACAGCATTGGCCGAAAACGCCGCGTCAGACATCCTGCCGCCATTGCCGGAGCGTTTCTTCTTCCACGTATCGAGCCTTTATCCCAAGAAGAACGTGCATCTGCTTGTGGAGATGATGAAATATCTGCCGGACGAACATCTGGTAATCGCAGGAACGTGGCAGAACGACGAATACGGCCGCTCGCTGCAGGAAGCCATTGCCAACGCCCCCAACCGTAACATAACTACGCTCGACCGCATATCGGAGGAACAGAAGGCCGTACTTTATTCGCGGTGCCGCGCGTTCATGTTCCCCTCGCTGTGCGAAGGATTCGGACTACCGCCTATCGAAGCCATGAAATTCGGCAAACCGGTGTTTCTATCCACACTCACAAGCCTTCCCGAAGTCGGCGGCGACGTGGCATTCTACTGGCCTGATCTGTCACCGGAAGTCATGGCCGATGCCGTACGCACCCACATGGCCGATGCCGATGCCACCATGGCCGACAGACTGCGCGAACACGCAGCCCGGTTCACCTGGCAGCAATGTATCGACGGCTACATAGCCTGCTACCTCGACATCCTCGCCAACTCCTGACCGATAAATGTTTTCCCGCGCATCTCCGATGCGCTCCAGATTGTATGTCTTGTTGTCTCCCCACGTGCCGTTGCACTCCACGTGGGGTTCTGCATCTTGCCGCATCTCCGATGCGTCTCTCAGGCCGGGTCGGAGATCCGGCGGGACGCATAACCCCATGTGGAACACATGGGGCACCCGACTGGCTGACACCGCTCTCAGGCCGGGTCGGAGATCCGGCGGGGCGCAGAACCCCATGTGGTCACACATGGGGTACCCGACAGTCCGACGCTGCTCTCAGGCCGGGTCGGAGATCCGGCGGGACGTAGAACCCCATGTGGAACACATGGGGCACCCGACAGGCCGACACCGCTCTCAGGCCGGGTCGGAGATCCGGCGGGGCGTAGAACCCCATGTGGAACACATGGGGCACCCGACAGGCCGACACAGCCATCGCGCTTCGGAGATGCGCAGGATATTTTCTGCGGATGTTGGCAACCCGGCATGCATTGTGGTCGCCCCCACGTGACGCGGCTCTCAGGCCGGATCGGAGATCCGGCGGGACGTAGAACCCCATGTGGAACACATGGGGCACCCGACAGATTGCGCGAACACGCAGCCCGGTTCACCTGGCAGCAATGTATCGACGGCTACATCGCCTACTACCTCGACATCCTCGCCAACTCCTGACCGATAAATGTTTTCCCGCGCATCTCCGATGCGCTCCAGATTGTATGTCTTGTTGTCTCCCCACGTGCCGTTGCACTCCACGTGGGGTTCTGCATCTTGCCGCATCTCCGATGCGTCTCGTCAGACAAAGGTATAAGGCCGGGTCGGAGATCCGGCGGGACGCAGAACCCCATGTGGTCACACATGGGGCACCCGACAGGCCGACACTGCCATCGCGCTTCGGAGATGCGCAGGATATTTCTGCAGTTGCTGTGAAACCGGCATGTCTTGTGGTTGCCCCCACGTGACGCGGCTCTCAGGCCGGGTCGGAGATCCGGCGGGACATAAAACCCCATGTGGAACACATGGGGCACCAGACAGGCCGACACTGCTCTCAGGCCGGGTCGGAGATCCGGCGGGGAGCAGAACCCCATGTGGAACACATGGGGCACCCGACAGGCTGACACTGCCATCGCGCTTCGGAGATGCGCAGGATATGTGCTAATAATTTTTGTGGATTTTGTAAAAATCGCAGGTCAGCGCTGTTTTGGCGTATTATATTTGCGGTATCTAATCTATTAGCTAACGCATCTTGGCGACAGCCTCCGTCGGAAACGGGTCGAGTTCAATAAAGTTCTTGAAGTAATCCCATCCCGGAGCGTTGCGATACAACTCGGCCGATCCAGCCGGTACATATACCGGTACGTACGTGGATATGCTGCTGTTGGAAAGTTGGCCATCATAACGTCCGAAAGGAGTGTCACCGTCAGCCGCTCCCCGGCACACCGGAGGGTTCTTAGCTGCTGAATAAATTTTTTGTAACATAAACCTAACATTCAAACTTTCTTTATCGAGCGATTCGAGCATCAATGGAAGATACAATTCCCACAAATTCGTGCACCGGAAAAAACTATATGCCTCAATCTCTTTAATACGACCAGATAAGGATACTGTGATTAGGCCGCAATCAGCAAAAGCATACGCTCCGATACTTTCAACAGTCGAAGGAATGGTCACTTCTTTTAACCTCCATACATTGGTAAATGCATAAGCCCCTATCTGGTATATTCCCTCAGGCAATATAATTTGTTCTAATTTAATGCTTGCTAAATATTTTGAAGATTTATTGGGATTGGTATCGAGATCTCCCTGCACATCCGGATGATAGAACGCACAAGCCGGCACCTCATTACCATCTATGACAGCACCGCTGAGGTCTATTACTGACAGCTGACCATTGAACGATGCGCTCCACATCGCGTTGAAGTCTTCGGCATTGATCGGGCCGCGTACTGTAAGTTTCGTTATCTCATTGGCTTGTGCTCCAAGAGCTTCACCCAATTGTCCGGCAGCAGTCATATTGACAACCATATCGTCCAATCTAATCTCCGGCTCATCCGGCGAACAGCCCGCTATCGCTACAGACATCAGCACTACATATAGCATTCTGAATTTCATGTCAACACAATTTTATAAGTTTTATTTTATAGACTCGACATCCGACATGTCCGAATGCCACGTCCCTATGAATACAATATACCCTTATTTAATAGTAATTTTCTTTTGATCATGTTCCCACCCTTTCATAGGCTCCGCATCAACGAATATAGACCACTCCCCACGGGAGTAATCATTTAAAAGGAAGTAATCTACATCCTGATCTTTAAACTCACTTTGGGCAGTTAACAATGCATCTTCTTTAGAAACGAAAGAGAATTGTAGCTGTTGTGCGAATGCAGTCCCTGACAACATACATGCAAGCATTGCAATAATTAATTTCTTTCCCATAGCGATAATAATCAGATATTAGAAATTGGTCTCTATCAATAAAGTTGATGAGCACAATATATGTAAAAATATTGTAATATCCAAGAAAAAACAAAAGTTCATCTTAAAATTGCGCAAATTGACAACAAATGATCACCGACAGGCGTGGCCGATGCCGATGCCACCATGGCCGACAGATTGCGCGAACACGCAGCCCGGTTCACATGGCAGCAATGTATCGACGGCTACATCGCCTACTACCTCGACATCCTCGCCAACTCCTGACCGATAAATGTTTTCCCGCGCATCTCCGATGCGCTCCAGATTGTATGTCTTGTTGTCTCCCCACGTGCCGTTGCACTCCACGTGGGGTTCTGCATCTTGCCGCATCTCCGATGCGTCTCTCAGGCCGGGTCGGAGATCCGGCGGGACGTAGAACCCCATGTGGTCACACATGGGGTACCCGACAGGCTGACACAGCCATCGCGCTTCGGAGATGCGCAGGATATTTTTACGGATTTTGGCAACCCGGCATGCATTGTGGTCGCCCCCACTTGAGGCTGCTCTCAGGCCGGGTCGGAGATCCGGCGGGGCGAAGAACCCCATGTGGAACACATGGGGCACCCGGCTGGCCGACACCGCCATCGCGCTTCGGAGATGCGCAGCAGATGGGCAAATAAATTTTTTTGTGGATTTTGTAAAAATCGCAGGTCAGCGCTGTTTTGGCGTATTATATTTGCGGTGTCCAATCTATTAACAAACACACGATATGATACGCAAGACCTTTACCTTCCGTAGTTCCTGGTATGAAGCCATGGGCAAAATGTCCGATACCCAGCGCCTTTCACTGATGGACGCGATATGCCGTTATGCCATAGACGGCGACTTGCCACAGGCGATGGATCCTGTCGTCGAGATCGCATTCATACTTATCCGTGCCGAGATAGATGCCGTACCCAACCGGAGCCGCAAAAAGGAGCCGCAACCTCAACCGGTTCCCGAGCCCGAACCCGAACCGCAGCCGGAACCGCAGCCGGAAATATCCAACGTCGCACAGAAACCACAGCCGGAAAAGTCAAAGATACCGGCCATAGATTTTGATGAAGCCTACTATAACACGGCACTCAGCATGTGCTCCGACCACGCATGGCGTGACTTGATTCTCGATAAACTTCCGGTAGTGGATTTCGATGTGCTTATAGAGGAGTTCAGGGATTACATCATCGAACACGGACGCACCGGCGAATTCACCGAAGAATCTCTATCGGAACGCAGGTTCTGCCAGAAACTGATCGATTCTCTGGACAACGGCTTTATTCCCTCCGATATGGCGATAGATCAAATCGGGTAAAGCAGGCACCCCCCCTACCGCTGTATGACCCGGAAATCTACATGGTGACTTCGCCGCAGAGGGAGCAGTTGAGATAACGGCGCACATCGGCCGGAGCGAGTCCGAGGCCGAACAGATACATCATTTTGGTGATAGCCGCTTCCGATGTGATGTCATGTCCTGAGATCACGCCAGTTCCAGCCAGACGCTCACCGGAGTCGTAGCGTTTGGAATGAACACCGCCATTGACACACTGCGTAACATTGAGTATCACGATACCGCGCTCCACAGCCTCACGTACGGCATCGGTAAACCACGATGCCGTAGGGGCATTGCCCGAGCCGAACGTCTTGAGCACAATTCCCTTGATGCCGGGAGTCGACAGCTGATGTCGCAGCGTGGTTTCGGTGATACCCGGATTCAGATCCAGAAACATCACGCCGGTATCCATAGCATACTGGACTTTAAGCGGACGTTTCACCTGGGCGCGCATCAGTGCGTCGTAATTGAAATGTATCCCCAGGCCGATCTTGGCAAGCGACGGATAGTTGTTGCTCTTGAACGCATTGAAATTGTCGGCGCTCATCTTGGTGGCGCGGTTTCCCCGCCAGAGATAATTCTCAAACAGTATAGCCACCTCCTGTACCGTCGGCAGCCCCGAGGCATCGGTATCGGCGGCAATCTGCAGCGCTGTGATAAGATTCTCCTCACCATCGGTACGAACTTCGCCTATAGGCAGCTGCGAACCGGTGATAATGACCGGTTTATGCAGATTTTCCAGCATGAACGACAGCGCTGAGGCCGTATACGCCATCGTATCGGTACCGTGGAGCACAACGAATCCGTCGAAACGGTCGAAGTTCTCCTCGATATTACGGGCTATGTCCATCCAGTGGTGCGGATCCATATCCGACGAATCGATAGGCGGATCGAACTGGATATGCTCTATCGTATAGTCGAGCATCTTCACCTTAGGCACATTGTCGATAAGGTGATTGAAGTCAAACGGCTGGAGAGCCCGCGTCACCGGGTTCTCTATCATGCCAATCGTACCCCCGGTATATATTATCAGGATGTGGGGCTTGCGGTCTGTGCTGGCCATGGTAATGGTATGGAGGGGTTATATTCTGGTTATTTCACTTGAGCGCCTGGCACCACAGGTGCGGTCGGGCCGATGACCACGAGGGATCCGTCGGCATTCTCGGCCGAGAGAATCATGCCCTGCGATTCTATGCCGCGGAGCTTGCGTACCGGCAGATTGGCAATGAAGCAGACCTGCTTGCCCACAAGATCTTCAGGCGCATAATACTTGGCGATACCGCTCACTATAGTACGGCGTCCCATACCGTCGTCGATAAGGAACCGCAGCAGCTTGTCGGCTTTCGGAACCCGCTCGCACTCCACGACAGTGCCTACGCGGAGATCGGCACGGCAGAAAGTGTCGAAATCCACATCGGCAGCCTGAGGAGCCGGAGTGAACGACTTTATCCTGTTCTCTTCCTTGATACGTGCCAGACGTGCTGTCTGTGCCTCGATCGCCGCATCCTCTATTTTTTCGAAAAGGAGTTCGGCCTCGCCGAACTTGCGGCCGGCCGGAATTATTGCAGCCACATCCGACAGCATAGCCCAGTCCATAGGATCAGTCATGCCGAGCATACGGGCCATACGCTCGGAGGCAAACGGCAGGAACGGCTCAGTCACCACTGCGAGAGCGCCGGTTATCTGGGCGGCCACATTGAGCACGGTTGCCACACGAGCCATATCTGTTTTCGCCAGTTTCCAAGGCTCGGTCTCCTGCAGATAGCGGTTGCCGGCACGGGCTATGTTCATCGCCTCGCGCAGAGCCTCGCGGAAATGGAATGTCTCTATATTTTCCGATACGGAATCCTTGAGAGCGGTAATCTCGTTGAGTACGGCGGTATCGATATCCTGAAGCGCTCCGGCGGCAGGAACCTCGCCACCGAAATATTTGTGCATCAGCACTACCACACGGTTAACGAAGTTGCCGAGTATCGCCACGAGCTCATTATTGTTGCGGGCCTGGAAGTCACGCCATGTGAAATCATTGTCTTTTGTCTCCGGGGCATTGGCGGTCAGCACATAACGCAGCACATCCTGCTTGCCGGGGAAGTCCTGCAGGTACTCGTGGAGCCATACGGCCCAGTTGCGGGAGGTAGAGATCTTGTCGCCCTCGAGATTCAGGAACTCGTTGGCCGGCACATTGTCCGGAAGCTGGAATCCGTCGCCATAGGCGGCAAGCATTGCCGGGAACACTATGCAGTGGAACACTATATTGTCCTTGCCGATGAAATTGATCACACGGGTCTCCGGATCTTTCCACCAGCGCTCCCAGCTGTCGGGAAGCAGTTCCTTGGTGTTGGATATGTAGCCGATGGGAGCGTCGAACCAGACATATAGCACCTTGCCCTCGGCGCCCTCCACAGGCACCGGCACGCCCCAGCTCAGGTCGCGGCTCACAGCACGCGGCTGCAGACCCATGTCGAGCCAAGACTTGCACTGGCCGTATACGTTTGTCTTCCATTCCTGATGTCCGTCAAGAATCCATTTCCGCAACATCGGCTCCCAGCGGTCGAGCGGCAGGAACCAGTGGCGCGTCTCGCGCAATTCGGGTATACATCCAGTGATAGCCGACTTGGGATTGATCAGATCGGTGGCGGCAAGCGACGTGCCGCATGCCTCGCACTGGTCGCCGTAGGCGCCGGCATTGTGGCAATGGGGACATTCGCCGGTCACATACCTGTCGGCAAGGAACTGCCCCGCCTCCGGATCATACAGCTGCATCGAGCTCTTCTCCACGAACTGGTCGGTGTCGTACAGCCGGCGGAAAAATTCCGATGCCGTACGGTTGTGTATCTCGGATGTCGTACGTGAATAGATATCGAACGAGATACCGAGCCCCTTCATGGACTCCTTGATGATCGAATGGTAACGGTCGACTATATCCTGGGGAGTCACTCCCTCGCGCATAGCCTTGATGGTAATCGGCACACCATGTTCGTCGGAACCTCCGATCATTATCACCTCCTGCCCGCAAAGGCGCAGGTAGCGTACATAGATATCGGCAGGTACATATACTCCGGCCAGATGGCCTATATGAACGGGACCGTTGGCATACGGGAGCGCCGTGGTCACGAGAGTGCGTTTAAACTTCTTTTCCATCAGGACAATAGCGTTTGTTTTGTTTTAATGACTGCAAATTTACGCATTATTCACCAAATACCGCGCATAGTAATCGTGTTTTGCACTGACACAAAGATTTGCTATATTTGCGGAAATTTGATATCCCTCACAGATTTAAGTATGAAACGTATCTTTATCCTGCCTCTGCTGATGCTTCTATGCGCCGGGGCGGTATATGGTCAGAAAAACGGATCCGGTGCACAATACCGCGTGTATGGAGTGGCGTTCTACAATCTCGAGAACCTGTTCGACACAATCAACGCAAACGGCACATACGACCTTGAGTTCTCCCCTAAAGGCTCACGCCAGTGGGACAGCCGCAAATACTGGTCGAAGATCAACAAAATGGCCTATGCCATATCGCAGATGACAACGACGACCACCCCTATGGGACCGGCCGTAATCGGCGTGTCGGAAATTGAGAACCGCAGCGTGCTCGAAGACCTTGTCAAGGCAGAGCCGATACGCAAGATGGCGCTCCAGGTCGTGCACCACGACTCGCCCGACCGCCGCGGCGTGGATGTGGGGCTGCTCTACAATCCCCGTTTCTTCAAGGTTCTGAATGTCACCAATCATACGCTTAAGATCGAAGGCTACGAAAGTTTCCGCACACGCGACCAGATGTGCGTGACCGGACTGCTCGGCGATTCAAAGATAAGCTTCATCGTCAATCACTGGCCGTCGCGTCTGGGCGGAGAGGAGCAGTCGAGTTATCTGCGTGAAGCGGCGGCAGCTCTGTCGAAACATATAGCCGACTCCCTGTGGGCTGTAGATCCGAACCAGGGAGTGGTAATAATGGGCGACCTCAACGACGATCCGCAGAACAAATCGTGTGCGAAAGTGCTCGGCGCCGTCAAGAAACCGGATACAGTCAAGCCTCACGGATTCTACAATCCCTGGTGGGCGATACTCGACAAAGGCATAGGCACTCTCGCCTACAAAGGGCAGTGGAATCTGTTCGACCAGATAATAGTCAGCGGCACATTGCTGAAACAGAACGCAAAGTCAGACGGACTGCGCTACTTCAAGGCTCAGGTCCACAACCATGAGTTCCTGCGCGACACAGACGGCACCCGCCAGGGGTATCCTCTCCGCACATTCTCTGCCGGCGTATGGCTCGACGGATACTCAGACCACTTCCCTACAGAAATATTCCTTGTCCAGGAAGTAAAACGATAACAGCTACCGTAAACAATACATCAAATACGGCGGAATATCTTCACAGACATTCCGCCGTATTCTTTTTGGTATAAAACAATCTCATCAAGAATAAAAGTAGATTACTCTATATTCATTCGTATAACTTTCGGTTACAAAATTACTGCTGCCCTCAGCCATGCGCAATACCTAAAAAAAGGTATTCTGCTGCTGTAGAAGCGTAATTTATGCAGGATAATTGAGATTGTCTTCTGAGGGAGCAGCCAGAACCTCATCGAGATAACGGCGTGCCTGTATCCTGGCATCGGTCGGATCCATATACGAATAATTGCCGCAATCACGCGGAGTCGCGCCCGGTATCTCGCCGTCAAAACCGGCTATAAACTCGAACGTGTCGCGGATCAGCGGCAATATGTCGGCCGGAGTATAATCACCTGCCAGCAGCAGATAGTTGCCTGTACGGCACCCCATGGGTCCCCAGTAGACCACACGACCGCTCCAGTCTTCCCGGTTACGCAGATATGTGGCCGCCAGATGCTCTATGGCATGAAGGGTTTTGCCCGAAAGAGGCTCCTGCCGGTTAGGTTCGGTCATGCGGATATCGAAAGTGGTCACTACATCTCCGCCGGGAGTGACATCGCGGCGCGACAGATACACGCCACGGAGCAGACGCGTATGGTCGATCGTAAAACTGGCTATCTTTTCCATCATTTGTCAAATGCTATGCTCTCGCCCGACTCCGAAGGTATCATATCCGGATCGTCGGCTTCGCGCTGATGCAGTTCAGTGATTATCTTATTGTAATTTTTCTTATTGATATTATAGAACATGAGTACGCCTGCAGTCAGCACCCACAGCGCACCAGGTATGATCGTAAACGACCATTTGATAATCGCTATGACGGTAGGATTCTGCACCTCGTTGGGCACATATCCGGCCGCACCGAGTACAAGAGCCAGCGCTCCGGTACCGATAGCCATGCCCACTTTGTTGCCGAGCGACACGAATGAATACTGGAACCCGTCGTTGCGTATGCCGGTCTTCCACTCGCCATACTCTACACAGTCCGGGATAATGGCATAGATCGCAGTGTTGAATCCGGAGAAAAAGAACTGTGCAAGAATACAGAACGTATAAAAGGGAACCGGCGACGTATGATGGTCGAAGAAGTATATCATGCACATCGAAAGTCCCATAAGCAATGAGAATACCGCACCGGTCCAGCCTTTGTTCTTGGTCCACCTGAATACCAGCGGAAACAACGACGCTCCCACTATCGACGGCAGTATTATGGTGATGGCGAAGAATGTGAACAGACTTTCGTCGCCCTCCACGTATTTGAAGTAATATACCTGATCGGCGCTGCGTCCGTAGAGTATCAGTCCGAACAGGAGCTGAGCTGCGAGAGCCAGCAGATAAGGGCGGTTTTTCAGAACGGCCCTCAGATTAGTCTTCAGCGGGATGCTGGCTTTCTTAGGGATCTCGACCACCTCACGGGTTTTGGCGAAACAGAACATGTGGCATCCCACGAAGATAAGACCGTAGATGAGAGCCGTAAGCAGATATCCCTGTTTCGGGTCGTCGGCTCCCAGCTTGTTGATAAGCGGTATCGTGACCACATTGATTATGCCTATACATATCATGGCGCATACCGATCGTGACGTATTGATCCTGGCTCGCGCGTCGATATTCTGGGTCATTGCTCCTCCGAGTGTGCCGTATGGGATATTCACACATGTATAGGCCAGTACAAGTATGCAGTACGTGACCGACATATATACGATCTTGGATGTATCGCTCCAGTCGGGATGCGCCCAGAATGTAAGCAGCAGCACTATCGCGGTGACAGTAGGCGCTATCAGGATCCACGGCCGGTACCGTCCCCATCGGGTTCGTGTCTTATCGCTAAGCGTACCTATGATCGGATCGTTGATGGCATCCCAGAAGCGCGACACGAACATCAGGATGGACACGGCGGCCATACTGATGCCGAACACGTCGGTATAGAATATCATCAGAAAGTTGCCGACAAACATCCAGCTGAAGTTATTGCCTCCGTCGCCCAGACCGTATGCGATTATACTGGTGAGCGACGGTGTCGAATTCTCCTTTTTCACTACATCGTCGTATGCAATGGTTTCTGTTTTCATCTCGCTGTGATATAGAAATTCTAAGGTTAATATCTGACTTTAAGATACGGAGCATGATCTGCAATCCAGTCCTTTAGCATGATGGGGACATCGGTACACAGATAGTCGGCTCCGAGATAGGCTCCGAGCATGAAATCGGCGCTGCTCTGTCCCGGCCACAGACTTACCGTCAGCCCTTCTTTATGGGCTTTGCGCACAGCTTCACGGCTGGTACCGTCCATCTTGGCTCCAAGACGCGGTATATCCAACGCTTTACATAGTGCTATAGTTTCATCACAGCATGGCTTCGATGTGATAAGCAGCAACTGCGCATCGGGATGATGCTGCTGCATGTAGCGGAGGGCACGGGTATCGGCCGAGGTAAACACGAACAGTGCGTCGTCAGGCTGCGAGGCCGTAACGGTATTGTACAGTTTGTCGCAATACATAGCCAGACGGTCGGCAGGATACAGTTCTTCCGGCTTGGTCTTCATCTCGAACTCGACATAAAGCCCCTGCTTGTCACGCAGAAACTCCATCAGTTCGTCAAGTGTAAGCAACCGGTTGCCCTGCTTTGTCGAGAGCTTCCGGACTTCAGCGAGCGTCTTATCCTCGATATTTCCGGTACCGTCGGTCGTACGTTCGAGCGAGCTGTCGTGGGTCACGACCAGGGCCCCGTCGCGTGTCATGCGGAAATCCGTCTCGAATCCGCGGTAACCGGCATCGTAGCTGGCGCGGAACGCCTGAATGGTATTTTCATCGTTCTCAAGTCTGCCGCCCCGATGCGAAAACACCCGTATCTCCTGATCCTGAGCCAGCAGGCCTGATATACCTGCGGCCAACATGACCGCACACGCGGCCATCCTGCCTGAATTGAATATCATCGTATGAGTTTTATTTTTAAATATTCCCAAAGATAATAATATTTGGCAATATTATATCTAACCGATACATTTGCACAGTGATATTTTTCAGCACCGAGCATAGATGAAAGCACTAATACTCAATGCGAGTCCCCGACGCGGCGGGCTGGTGACAGCCATGACTTCCCGTATAGCCTCCGCCCTTACAGATCACGGATGGGAAACCGTCACCATCGATGTAAGCGACTGCCGGATAGCGCCATGCCGCGGATGTATGGCCTGCCGGAGCACAGGCAGATGCACACTTCCTGACGATGACGCCCAGCATATACTGTCATTAATGCGTGAGACCGACGCCCTGATAGTAGGCGCGCCATGCTACTGGGGCAACATGCCGGGCACACTGAAACTCCTGTTCGACCGCATGGTCTACGGGATGATGACCACTGACAGACGCGGCATTCCCCACGGGCTGCTCAAAGGCAAGCGAAGTGCCGTAGTCACAGCCTCAACGACACCATGGCCATGGAACCGTCTGTTCAGACAGACCTCAGGAACCGTACGGGCCATACACGAAGTGATCCGTACCGCCGGCTACAGATCGGCCGGAACGATACAAGCCGCCGGAACACGGCATCTCAACGGCACTCCGCCATCCGCACTACTGCACCGGTGCGACAGAATAGCACTCCGTCTCAGCCGCGGGTAAGCTCTCCTATGATCCGGCTCAGCAATCCGAATGCACTCTTGGGGGCATCCTCCCAGAAGTGCTCGTACTGTGCGGCATTGTCAACACCGGCTCCCGGAGTGTCGCTTACCACCCGGAAACAGAAAAACGGCACAGCCCGCAACCGGCATGTCTGAGCCAATGCCCCCGACTCCATATCGACGGCCATAGCGTCCGGATACAGCGTCAGTATATGCTCGACCTGCGACGCCCGGTCGACAAATATATCGCCCGAAGCGATAAGCCCCTTGTGAAGATGCGGCACATCGTTGAGGCACTCCAGAGCCAGAAGCCGAGCGTCAGTCTCCATGCGCCCCGGACATCCCGCCGCCTCGCCCCATTGGGTGCCGGGCCCGCACCATACGTCATGATAAGCCACGGCCTCGGCCACTACAATATCGAGAATCCCCGCTGCCGAACCGGTACCACCTGCCACTCCGGTATTTATGACCATATCCGGATGAAACATATCTATCATGGTCATGCATCCCACCGACGCATTGACCTTGCCGATACCGCACTGCATGGCCACGACCGAAGCCGAGCCTATCGTGCCTATATGAAATCTGAAGCCGCTGGCTTCTACAATCTCAACATCATTCATCAACGGCAGCAGAAGCTGCAGCTCCTTGCTCATCGCCGCTATTATACCTATCTTCATATTTTTCCTGTTTATAGTCCACAAAGATAACGATTATCCTAAAAAAATAAATTTGCTATATTTGCGTCATGAACCTGACTAAGATCGCGGCTCCTTATTTCGCACCACGCATCAGGGCTGCGGCCCGGTGGGAACACGATGGCGAGGCTGTGCAGCGCGCACAGCTTCAATGGCTGCTGCATCGCGCCCGACAGACGGCTATAGGCCAACGTTACGGCTTCGGCGCCATGGCATCATACGAACAGTTCGCAGCCACAGTGCCGCTGCTTCCGTATCCCGACATCCGCCCGTGGGTGATGGAGATGGCAGAGGGCCGACGCGATATCCTCTGGCCAGGCATCACACGGCGGTTCGCCCAGTCATCGGGCACATCCGACGGCAAAAGCAAATATATTCCGGTGACCGACGATTCGCTGCGGATATGCCACTACCGCGGCGGCAGCGACGTGGTGGCACATTATATAGATCTGTATCCCGACACCAGGATATTCAACGGCCGCAGTTTCATACTCGGCGGCAGTTTCGCAAACGAGCTTCACGGCCTCCCGAAAAGAGTCAGGGTCGGCGATCTGTCGGCCAACCTTATCGACGCCATCAATCCTATAGTCAATCTGCTTCGCGTACCGTCGAAACGTATAGCGCTGATGCAGGACTGGACCGAGAAGCTCCCTGCTCTGGTCGAAGCGTCGATCCATGCCGATGTGACCAACATATCCGGAGTGCCGTCGTGGTTTCTTACCGTACTCAAAGAGGTGATACGACAGTCGGGAGCGACTACGATCCACGACGTATGGCCGAATCTCGAAGTATTTTTTCACGGCGGCATATCGTTTGAGCCTTACCGCGAACAATACCGCCGCATCACTGATCCGGAGCGCATGCGGTATCTGGAGACATACAATGCATCCGAGGGCTTCTTCGCCGTACAGGACCGGCGCGACAGCCGTGCCATGCTGCTGCTTCAGGACGTCGGCGTGTTCTACGAATTCATACCGGCAGCCGACATCGATGATCCGGCTCCGACACTCATACCGTCATGGCGCGTCGAGCCCGGACAGATCTATGCCATGGTCATCACCGCCTGCAACGGCCTGTGGCGATATCCTATAGGCGATACAGTGCGCATCGAGACCGTCGATCCGCTGCGCATCACCATCGCCGGCCGCACCAGACACTACATAAATGCGTTCGGCGAGGAACTGATGGTACACAATGCCGATGCCGCCATAGCCAGAACCTGCTCCGAACTGCACTGCGATGTCGCCAACTACACTGCGGCTCCGGTCTATGCCGGCGACCGAAGCCGCGGCCGGCACGAATGGCTCATCGAGTTTTCCACTCCGCCAGCATCAATCGACGCCTTTGCCGACAGACTCGACATCAATCTGCAGGCAGAGAATTCCGACTACCAGGCCAAGCGTTCAGGCGGAATATTTCTCGACCGCCTGTCGGTCATAGAGGGGCGTCAGGGTGTGTTCGACCGATGGCTGGCATCGACCGGCAAGCTCGGAGGACAACGCAAAGTGCCCCGGCTGTGCAACGACCGCCGCTTCCTGGATCCGCTGTTGCAATTCAACACTCGGGAGTAAATTCTTTCGTCTGTGTATATAATTATATATGCATCCGCACCATGAAATAGCCCGCACCCCATACTTATGACAGACGCGGAATTAGTCATCGAACTGAAAAACGGGTCGACGAAAGCGTTCGACACGATATACCACAGGTATGTCAAGCGTATCTACGCTTTCTGCTATCCGTATCTCAAATCCCGTCAGGTCACGGAGGAAGTCGTGCAGGATGTATTTCTGAACCTGTGGCGCTATCACGAGCGCATAGATCCTGAACGCGAGCTTTCGACGCTGCTCTATACCGTCGCCCGCCGCTACCGGATCAATGCCATGCGTACAGTGATCAATGAACCGGTCTACGAAGACTACGTGGCCTATCAGAACGATCTGAGACACGACGACCATTGTCCGCTGGAATACGACGATCTGCGCCGACGCGTGCTAATGCTGGCGGCAAAACTGCCGCAGACACAACGCAAAGTATTTATGCTGTCACGTTTCAAGAATCAGAATGTCAATGAAATATCACGCGAGCTGAATCTGTCGGAGAAAACTGTCCACAATCAGCTCTCGCTCGCATTGAAAGCCATGCGCAGCGCTTTGAACATAATACCGGTAGTAATTTCAGGAATCGGCATCGCAACGATGCTATTCCACTCATAACTTTTATGCAAGTATCATGATTATGCTTTCGGAACTATTGAATAAATATCGTAACGACAGGCTCACACCTGATGAACTGACACAGATGCGCCGTATCATCGAACCGCTCGACGATGAGGAACTGGCCACACTGCTCGACGAATATGAACAAGACTTCGCGACAGCCGGAGAGGCCGATCTCACGGAGGAGACCATAAGGCGCATACGCAAACACTGCTTCGAGGAAGCCGGCCTGACAAAACAGAGACAGCCTATGCGCTGGCTCCGTCCGGCAGCATGGGCAGCGGCAGCGATCATTCCGGCTCTTATAGCCGTATCGGCCTACCTGTTCATGCAGAACAACGATTACCGCCGGATGACCGAGGCCGACATAACCGTGATGACCGGAGAAGGGGAAAGAGTCACAACCATACTCCCCGACGGATCCAAGGTGGAGCTGAACTACATGTCGGAACTGAGCTACAGTCCGTCGACATTCAACATGACACAGCGGCGTATCCGCTTCTCGGGCGAAGGATTCTTTACAGTGACACGCAATGAAACCGCGACATTTACCGTCGACGCATCAGGACTCGAGGTCATAGTGCGGGGTACGACGTTCAACCTGCATGTGCGCCAGGACGAGGAACTGGCCAGCCTGTATCTCGACAAAGGCTGCGTCGATCTCCGCACCAGCCAGCAGAATGTAAGGCTCACACCCGGACAGCTGGCGAGCGTGAACCGCACCACAGGCCGGATCGATGTGACCGACACCTCCGAAGCACTGGAGCAGACAGCATGGCGTACCGGTTTCCTGCGCTTCAACAACCGTCCGATCGACAAAGTTATAAATGTGCTCAGTTCCAACTACGGCTACCGCATATCACTGGAAGCCGACAGTGCCGAAATAACGGGACGTTTCACCGGACACATCCCCGCCAACAATCTCAACGAGGCTCTCGGCATACTGGAATACGCCTACCATCTGAAAGCGCATATCGACGGCCGCACGATCACCCTTACCAAGTGACAGCATTACACCCCATGCGGAGTGAACGGATCCGCAAACAGCCGGGCCACGCATCCGCCGACATCAGTTAAATTATGCTATAAAACATATAAAAAGATTGGGAATACCGGCCGATCGGCGTGTATACCTTAAATATACTTTAATAATAACCAATCTAATCAACTTAAATCTTACTGCCTGTTCTATGAGAAAAATCCTTAGGATCAGATTATTGGCAACAATCATGTGCGCAATGTGCAGCATCAGCGCCATGTTTGCCCAAAGCGGCCGTGACGTCACGGTCAACGTAGACAACGCAACGGTAAAAGAGGTATTGAAGTCTATCGAAGCACAGACCTCATACCGGTTCTCCTACAGGGAGGACGCCCTCGCCAACAAGCCGAATGTGACAATCCACATGGCTGCGGCACCGGTAGAAAAAGTGTTGGCTGCCGCACTGAAAGGCACCAACCTTTCGTTCAATGTCATTTCCGACAACACCATCGTGATCAGCGACGGCAAGAAAAACGACAATCTTTCCGCCACAAAAGTCCAGGTGTAAGGTACTGTCTATGATGAATCCGGCGAGCCTGTAATCGGCGCCACCGTAAGAGTGCCCGGCACCTCTATCGCCACGGGCACCGACATCAACGGCCGTTTTACCCTGAACGCACCTGAAAACGCTACTGTAGAGGTGTCCTATATCGGCTGCAAGCCGGCACAGTTCAAAGCCGTGAGCGGCAAACCCGCCAGCGTGGTTCTCGCCGAAGACTCCACACTGCTCGACGAGGTAGTCGTAGTGGGCTATGGCTCTATGAAGAAATCCGACCTTACCGGCGCTGTCACCGCCCTCAACGGAACTGAAGTCGCAGCCCGCCGCTCCACGCAGCTCTCCACCGCACTTCAGGGAGCACTGTCAGGTGTCACGGTGACACGCGACAGCGGCACACCCGGCGGTACCGCCACCATCACTGTACGCGGTATCACAACCATCAGCGATTCCAGCCCTCTTGTAATCATAGACGGAGTGCCCGGCGACCTCAACAACATCAACCCTGACGACGTGGAGAGCATCTCCGTGCTCAAGGATGCCGCAGCCGCATCGATCTACGGTGCCCGCGCCGCCGCCGGTGTCATTATCGTCACCACCCGCCGCGCCACCGACGGCAAGCTGTCGCTGAGCTACAACTTCGAATACGGCTGGGAGAAACCCACCACACTGCCGACCTACGTAGGCGCCCAGCGCTTCCTCGAGATGGTCAACGAGACACGCTACAATGACAACCCCACCGGCGGATGGTACCAGACCTACTCCGAAGATCAGATCAACAACTGGATGGAGTACAACAAGACCAACCCCGACCAATATCCTGTAGTGGACTGGCAGAAAGAGTTGCTCAAAAGCACAGCACCCCGCTACACCCACACTATCGGCATATCCGGCGGCAATGACAAAATACGTTCGAACGCCTCGCTCCGTTTCGACAAATCCGACGGTCTGTATGTCAACAAAGAGTACCAGCGCTTCATGGCCCGCGTCAATTCCGACTTCATCATCAACAAATATATCCAGGCTCATCTCGATATAAATTTCTCGCGCGCGAAATCCGACTCACCCAACGCCAACCCGATGGATGCCAACGCCCGCAAAGTGCCTGCGATCTATGCCGTACGCTGGAGCAACGGCGAGTGGGGCGACGTGAAGAGCGGCAACAACCTTCTCGCCCGCATGACCGACGGCGGTACAATGACCTCCTACGACCAGCGCGCCGGCGGTAAACTCGGTATCGACATCACACCTATCGAAGGTCTGCGCATATCGGGTGTGGTAGCTCCGAACTGGTGCAACTACGACTCGAAACAGTTCTACAAGAAACTGCCCTACACCAACTACAACGATCCAAACACCGTGGCCGGTTACTTCTATTCGACCACAAGCCTTGAGGAAAAACGCAACAAGAACTACGACATCACCACCCAGTTCTTCGCCAACTATGCCAAGGATTTCGGCAAACACGGAATGACCGTAATGCTCGGTTATGAGGACTACTACGCATCATGGGACAACCTGACCGCTTCGCGCGACCAGTTCGAGCTGACCAACTTCCCGTATCTCGATCTCGGCAACCAGAACTTCCGTGACAACGGCGGAAACGCCGAGGAATATGCCTACCACTCGTTCTTCGGCCGCGCCACTTACAACTATGCCGACCGCTATCTGGTGCAGTTCAACATGCGCCGTGACGGATCGTCGCGTTTCGCCAAGAACACCCGATGGGCCAATTTCCCCTCTGCATCGGCAGGCTGGGTAATCTCACAGGAAGACTTCTTCAAGAATGCCGGCATGGACTGGTGGTCATTCGCAAAGATCCGTGGATCGTGGGGCCGTCTCGGCAACGAGCGTATAGGCAGCTATTATCCTTACCAGGCCGCAATCAACTTCGACACCGTGCTTTTGCGCAATCCTAAAGGAATCGTATCGTCCACATCTGCCGCACAGCAGATCTACGCAGTGCGCAATATCACATGGGAAACCACCGAAAGCTGGGATATAGGTATCGACGCCAACTTCTTCAACAACCGTCTGCGACTGATCGCCGACTACTATCAGAAGACTACCAAGGATATGCTTCTTGCCCGCAATATACCGGGCTACATGGGCTATGACGATCCAGACGTCAATGCAGGCGACATGAAGACCAAAGGCTACGACATCGAACTTAGCTGGACAGACCGCGTAGGTGAATTCAGCTATACAGTCAATGCCAACTTCTCCGACTTCGTATCACGCATGGGCAACCTCAACGGAACCCGCTTCGGCATCAACGACGGCTCCGGACTCGTGAAATTCGAAGGCAGCGAGTTCAACGAATGGTACGGCTACGTATCGGACGGTCTGTATCTTACACAGTATGATGTCGACAATTCGCCTAAACTCAACAACAACGTAAAAGTGGGTGATGTCAAGTACAAGGACATCTCCGGTCCCGACGGTGTGCCCGACGGCATCATCTCGCCCGAGTACGACCGCGTACTCCTCGGAGGATCGCTTCCGCGCTACATCTTCGGCTTCGGCTTCAACGGCCAGTACAAAGGATTCGACCTCGGCTTACAGTTCCAGGGCGTAGGATCGCAGAACTGCCGCATCACACCGACCATGATCGAAGGTCTTGCCGACGACTGGCTGAGCTTCCCCACACTGCTCGAGGGCAACTACTGGAGCGAGAAGAACACCGACGCCCAGAACGCAGCGGCCATCTACCCGCGTCTGACCCGCAGCAACAGCACCAGCAACCTGGCGGTATCGGACTTCTGGCTGTTCAACGGCCGGTATATCCGTCTGAAGAATCTCACACTGGGATATACACTGCCAAGCGAACTGACCCGTCGCGCCCACATCGAATCCGTCCGCGTATATGTGACCGGAAACGATCTCTTCAGCATCAGCAACTTCCCCAAAGGATGGGATCCTGAAGTAAGCGCAAGCGGCTATCCTATCTGCCGTGAGTTCCTCATCGGCGCGTCAGTTAAATTTTAATCTCTCAACATTGACCACAATATGAAACTGAATAAAATTATATTTCCAATAGCAGCCCTTATGCTCTCGGCCTGCCACGACCTCGATCTGAACCCGCTGGCGAGCGGCTCTACCGAGAACTGGTACTCTACCGAAACCGAGGTTGAGATGGCCGTCAATGATCTTTACCATATCCGATACTGGCAGGAAGACGGACAGAACGAGACCGACTGGAGCGATGACACCTACTACCGCAATTTCTCCGGTCCGTTTGAGAATGCCTCTCTCAACGGCCAGACTCAATTCGTATTCCGCCGCTGGAACATGTGCTACAAAGCCATAGCCCATGCCAACGCCATCATCGAGAAATCGCACCGCGCCATAGAGAACGGCGCATCCGCCACCAACGTGAACCGTCTGATAGCCGAGGCCAAGTTCCACCGTGCCGCCAACTATGCCAAACTGATCATAAAATTCGGCGATGTGCCTCTGGTTCTCACCGACATGGACATAGAGCACGCTTTCGACGTAGACCGCACACCCAAAGCCGAAGTGCTGAAGCAGATCTACACTGATTTCGACGATGCCGCCGCACTGCTTCCCGAAAGCTATGCCGATGTGAGCCGTGCCACCAAAGGAGCCGCTCTGGCGCTGAAAGCACGCGTGGCGCTGATCATGGAAGACTGGGCTACCGCAGCCAAAGCAGCCAAAGATGTGATAGATCTCAACGTATATGATCTTCACCCCGATTTCGGCGAAGTGTTCCGTTCCGGCACAAAGCAGTCGAAAGAGTTCATATTCAAGATCACCCGCGGTATCGGCTACTCCTCCGGCTGGGCCTACGGCGATCATGTCGATGACTGGGGCTGGGGTGCCAACGTGACATACAACGAGGTGATCCGCAACGCCAGCGGCTGGGGTGCACGCACTCCATCGTGGGAACTTCTCGCCGCGTTCACCTGCACCGACGGCAAACTGATCGACGAGAGCAACCTGTTCGATCCCCACAATCCGTTCGACAACCGCGACCCGCGTCTGTCCGAGACCATCATACCGTTCGGATCGACATTCCTCGGCATAGAGTACAATCCAAGTCCCGCTGCCGAGAAGGTAATGAACTACAATACCGGCAAGCTGATCATCAACAACGACTCCCGCGTCAACGCACAGTACGCATCGTTCAACGGCCTTTACTGGAAAAAAGGTGTCGACATCACCTACACCCAGAACGGCTGGAAGGTTGACAAGGATCTGATATGGTGCCGCTACGCCGAGGTACTCCTGACCTATGCCGAAGCCAAGATCGAGCTCAACGAGATCGACAATACAGTGCTGGACGCCCTCAACTCCGTACGTGCCCGCGCCTACGGTGTCAGCAAGGACGACACATCGATGTATCCCGCATTCACCAACGAGGGACAAGCCACACTGCGCAACAAACTGCGTGTGGAACGACGCATGGAGATGGCCAAGGAAGGTATGCGCTACACCGACATCATACGCTGGCGACAGGCCGAAAAGGTGATGAAGCGCAAAAACTACGGCATGCTCTACCCTGCCTCTGACTGTCTCGAACAGATCGTCAACACCGGCGACTGGTTCTGGGCTTTCACTCCCGACGTGGACGACGAAGGTCTGGCCGACTTCTCGCGCCTTGAAGCCGCAGGCAAGATCATGCCTCTGTCGGAACGCTCATGGAACGACCGCCAGTATCTCTGGCCACTCCCGACCACCGACATAATGCTCAACGACAAGATGGTCAACAATCCCGGTTACTAATCCACGGATGACCACATATCGATAATCTCGTAAATTACGGGAGACGAAAGGGTGGTAGACATGCCCAACGATGTTGCCCCCTTTCGTCTTTTTTTCTTTAATAAACAACATCATACTCCACTGATGAAACCATACAGTCCAATCATAGCGATGTTCTGCGCCTGGATCGGATCGACCGGCTGCTCGTCTTCAGTCAGGCCGGTCACGGCTTTAGTACCGGCTCCTGCCGAAATGACCGTCGACAACGGATCACGAGGCGTGAGAGTCAGCGACATCACAGCCATCTATGCCGCCGACAGCGCGTTTGCGGCCGCTTGCGGCGCATTCATAGCCGATGCCGCCGACATGACACAGGCCGTGATGACCGGCAACCGTTCCAGCGCCAGGGTCATAGTAGCGCCCGGCGGAAACAGACCGGAAGGATACCGCATGACCGCCGGCCCCGACTCTATCGTGATAACCGCTACGGATCCGGAAGGTGCCGCACACGCCCTGGCCTCTCTGCGCCAGCTCATGGAGGGCAACCGCGACGGTCGTCTGCCGGTAGTGACAATAGAGGATTACCCGCAATGGAGCTACCGCGGTGTCATGATAGATTGCAGCCGGCATTTCTGGACTCCGGACCAATTGCGACGGATCATCAGTGCGATGTCTCTCTTCAAACTTAATGTATTGCATCTCCATCTGAGCGACAACCAGGGCTGGCGCCTGTATCTCGACAAGCATCCCGATCTGACCGACAAGGGTACGTATTACTACGATTTCCCCGAACGCAGCGGCAAGTTCTATACTCCGTCCGAGCTGAAAGAACTCGTAAGCTATGCCGGAGACCGCGGAATAGAAATCATACCTGAAATCGATATGCCCGGCCACTGCTTGGCTCTGCTTGCGGCACGCCCCGATCTGTCGTGCCGTGGCGGCGAGTTCGAGACCTATCAGGACGAGCGCGAGCAGAAAGACCGCAAGCGCCTTAGCGAGAACATGGTATGCATCGGCAACGAGGCCGTGTTCGACTTGGCAGGCGACATCCTCGACCAGCTCGTAGAGATATTCCCTTCGAAATACATCCACACCGGCGGCGACGAAGTGTCGACCCATGTATGGCAGACATGCTCCAAATGTCGTGGACTGTTCCACCGCGAGGGAATGAAAGACTATGTAGAGCTTCAGGACTACTTCACGCGCCGGATCGGCCGGATGGTAAGCGACCGCGGCCGTATCATGATCGGCTGGGAGGAAATCAACGACCGTGGCGCAGCCCTCGACGACAATCTGATAACCATCTGGCAGGGTAAGCCGATGGACATCCTCGACAAAGCTGTGGCCCGTGGCATCGACGTGATCATGTGTCCTAAAGACCCGTGCTATTTCGACTTCAGCTACACACGCAATCCATCAAAAAAAATCTACGGATGGGATCCGGCATACGGACATACCGACTCTCTGACCGTCAACAGCATACGCGGCGGACAGGCATGTCTGTGGACAGAATTCGTGCCAACCCCTTCCGATCTTCAGCAGATGCTGTTTCCGAGACTGTGCGCACTTGCCGAAGTGCTATGGAGCCCGGCCGAAACACGCGACTGGGACAGCTACCTCGCGCGCATGGCCACTGTAGAGCCTATACTCGGCAGGATGGGCATAGACACTTTCACGGGCGAGAATCCCGACGACCGGTGGTTCAATGCCGCCGACTTCTCTGCCGACAGCGTAACCATGGCCCTTCCGGCTTCCATCGAAACAAACATGAACTGCATCAAAGGCTATGAAAAGGAATTCGCTTTCGACTGCGACACGGTGACATTCTATTCATCGCCATATTCGCATCTGCCGGGCGACTATATGACCGTAAGGCTGGACTCGGCTCAGGAACTGTCGTCGATACGGGTCATCTCCGATCTCTCGAGCGACGGCTTCACTGACGGCGCAGAGCTAAGCATAAGCACCGACGGCGAGAGCTTCGAGATTGTCGCTGTGCCTGACTCATGCGGACAACTGCAGGCATCGTTCGAGACACCCCGCTCCGTATCTGCGGTGAAGATCGAACTTACAAAATCGAAAAACTCCAGATTAACCATAAAAGAGATAGAACTGAAATGACAATATCCGGAATAAGACTGACCGCAGCGGCGATTCTATTCGCCTCCCTCCCGGCCTCATCGGCCTCCCTCCTGGTCGAAGCCGAGAGCTTTGCCGACAAAGGCGGCTGGTCCGTCGACCAGCAGTTTATGGACCAGATGGGCTCTCCTTATCTCATAGCCCACGGGCTTGGACGGCCAGTAGGCGATGCCTCTACGGAGATCACCTTTCCGCAGACCGGTCGCTACTACGCCTATGTGCGTACCTACAACTGGACATCGCCCTGGCACGACGGCGCCGGTCCCGGACGCTTCTCACTCGCCGTCGACGGCAAGACCGTCGGTAAGAATCTCGGCACCGCGGGCGACTGCTGGCAGTGGCAGTATGCCGGAGAGGTCGACATACGCCGTCCACGGGCATGCATCTCGCTGAAAGACGCCACCGGTTTCGACGGACGCTGCGACGCCGTGTATTTCACCACCGACCGCGGCGACGTGCCCCCGTCCGATCCCGACAGCCTGCGGGCATTCCGCAATCTCCCCGAACCCGAGGCAGTGACCGGCTATGACCTCGTGGTGGCAGGCGGAGGCATTGCGGGCATGAGTGCGGCCGTAAGCGCGGCCCGGCTGGGTTGCCGCGTGGCGCTGATCAACGACCGTCCGGTGCTCGGCGGCAACAACAGTTCCGAGATCCGTGTCCACCTCGGCGGTGCGCTCGACCTCGGACGGTATCCCGCTGTAGGCGGCCTCCAGAAAGAATTCGGTCCCGAACGCGAAGGGAACGCACAGCCCGCCGACTATTACGAAGACCGGAAGAAACTCGACTGGATAGCAGCCGAGACCAATGTCACGCCATTCCTGAACTACCGTGTCGATGAAGTCGATGCCGACGGAGGACATATCCGTTCCATCACGGCCACCGAAATCGAGTCTGGCCGTCGGCTGCGCTTCGAGGCTCCGCTGTTTGTCGACTGTACCGGCGACGGCACCGTGGGATATCTCGCCGGGGCCGACTACCTGTACGGACGCGAGGGGCGCGACGAATACGGCGAGCCTACGGCACCCGAAAGAGCCGACAGCATGACCATGGGAGCATCCGTGCAGTGGCGCAGCAGGCCGGCAACCGGCCGCAAGGACGCGCGCTTCCCCGACTTCGACTACGGCCTGGGGCTCACCGACGAGAGCTGCCACCGCGTCGACATGGGAGAATGGACCTGGGAGACGGGCATGCGATACAACCAGATCACCGATGCCGAACGCATACGCGACTACGGCATGCTCGTGGTATACACCAACTGGAGCCACATCAAAAACAAGCTCGGACTATATCCCGACCGCCAGCTCGAATGGGTGGCATACATAGCCGGAAAGCGAGAATCGCGGCGGCTTCTCGGCGACTACATCCTCAAAGAGGAGGATATGACGAAACATCTGTTTCACGAGGACGGATCGTTCACCGCCACATGGAGCATGGACCTGCACTTCCCCGACCCTGAGAACTCGCGCTATTTTCCCGGCGAGGAATTCATAGCCTCCACGGCTCATGTCGTCATCTATCCGTATCCCGTACCATACAGGTGCCTGTATTCGCGCAACGTCGACAATCTGTTCATGGCCGGCCGCAACATCAGTGTCACTCACGTGGCACTCGGCAGCGTCAGGGTGATGCGCACCACCGGCATGATGGGCGAGGTCGTGGGAATGGCCGCATCGCTGTGCCGCGAGCACGGAGCGCTTCCGCGCGACATATACAGATACCATCTGCCTGAGCTAAAGCAGCTGATGCAGAAAGGCGTAGCGCGTCCGAACCTCCCGAACAACCAGAATTATAACGAAGGCGGACATCTGAGCCGCAAACCGGAGATCAGGTAAAGTCCTCATAACCGCCAGTAGAAAAAAGAAAATCAAGCATGTTTAGGAATATTGTATTTCCATTCGTTTGCGCGGTAGCGTCCCTCGGCTGCATGACAGCCGGGGAGGCTCCGCTCAGATTCGGCAACGACGGCAGATTCAAGATCGTACAGTTCACCGATATCCACTGGCAACCCGGCAATCCGGCATCGGAAGAAGCCGCAGCGTGTATGAGCGCTGTGCTCGATGCCGAAAAACCGGATCTTGTGATCTATACCGGCGATCTCGCTTACGCCGCACCGGCTCGCGAAGCCGTGCTCAAGGCAGTGGAACCGACCGTGAAACGCGGCATACCGTTCGCAGTCACATGGGGCAACCACGACGACGAGTTCGATGCCAGCCGTGAGGAGCTGTTCGAGGTACTCTCTACACTCCCCGGAAATCTTACGGACAGCGTTGCCGGACTGTCGGGAGTGACCAACTGCATCCTCCCGGTGCTATCGGCCGAGAGCGACAGCACCGCGGCACTGCTCTATGTGATCGACAGCAACGGCTATTCCACCATCGAGACCGCCAAAGGATATGCCGGCATACAACCCGATCAGATCGACTGGTACCGCACCAGCAGCCACCGCTATACCGAAGCCAACGGCGGCACCCCGCTCCCGGCCCTGGCCTTTTTCCACGTCCCCCTGAATGAGGTCAATACCGCCGCATCCGACGAGTACGCCATATTAAACGGCACCCGGCGCGAGCGCGCATGTTCAGCATCGGTCAATTCGGGCATGTTCGCTGAAATGCTGCGCTGCGGCGATGTCATGGCTACATTCATAGGCCACGATCATATCAACGACTACGCCGTGGCCATGAAAGGCATATTGTTTGCCTACGGACGTTATACCGGCGGCAAGACCGTATACTGCGACATTCCGGGCGGCAACGGCGCCCGCGTCATCGAAATGACACAAGGGCGAAGGGGATTCGACTCATGGATACGCCTGGCCGACGGCTCCGTCATCAACCGCATAGACTTCCCTCACGACTTCACCCGCTGGAAAGCAAGCAAGAACGAATAGCAGCCGGTCGACCCTGACGTCCGACAGCATCCGCGGCCTAACCGGCGGCTCCTCCCGACTGTTTTTTTGCACGGCACGGATTTTTTACGTATGTTTGCGTTATAGAGTATATAACCAAAAACTACAATCATGGAAGAACCCACCCTTGCGATCATCAAAAACGACCCGTGGCTCGAGCCGTTCGCTCCCGCAATAGAAGGACGTCATCAGGATGCTTTGCGCAAAGAAGCCGAACTGACTTCGGAAGCCGGATCTCTCAGTGCGTTTGCCAATGCCCACAACTATTTCGGGATGCATCGTACGGATGACGGATGGGTATTCCGCGAATGGGCGCCGAATGCCACAGGCATAACGCTCGTCGGCGACTTTTCAAACTGGAAAGAGACCCTCAGATATCAGTTGAGCCCCATCGGTAACGGTGTCTGGGAAATCTGTCTCAAAGCCGATGAGATACACCACGGCGACCTGTACAAGATGATCGTGCACTGGCCCGGCGGCAACGGCGAACGCATACCGGCATACGCCAACCGCGTGGTGCAGGATCCCGACTCCCATATCTTCTCGGCGCAGGTATGGTCGCCCGACCGGCCGTATCGGTGGAAAGTAAACAGGTTCACACCCGATACGCGCCCTCTGCTCATATACGAGTGCCACATAGGGATGGCGCAGGAACGCGAAGGCATAGGCTCATACACGGAATTCCGCGACAAAGTGCTGCCGCGCATCGTGGCCGACGGATATACCGCCATACAGATCATGGCCATACAGGAACACCCGTACTACGGATCTTTCGGATACCACGTGTCGAGCTTCTTCGCCGCATCCAGCCGCTTCGGCACCCCCGAAGACCTCAAATCGCTCATCGATGCAGCCCACAAAGCAGGCATCGCGGTGATCATGGACATAGTCCACTCCCACGCCGTGAAAAACGAAGTGGAAGGACTCGGACGCCTCGATGGCAGCTATGACCAGTACTTCTACGGCGACAGCCGCCGAGAGCATCCGGCATGGGACTCGCTCTGTTTCGACTACGGCAAAGACGAGGTTCTGCACTTCCTCCTGTCCAACTGCAAGTACTGGATGGAGGAATACCGCTTCGACGGCTTCCGTTTCGACGGTGTGACATCCATGCTTTACTACAGCCATGGCCTCGGAGAATCGTTCGGCGCATACGACGACTATTACAACGGACATCAGGACACAAACGCCATCACATATCTGACCCTGGCCAACAAACTCATACATGAGTTAAACCCCAAGGCCATAACCATAGCCGAGGAGATGAGCGGCATGCCGGGACTCGCCGCACGGATAACGGACGGCGGCATGGGTTTCGACTACCGGATGGCCATGGGCATACCCGACTACTGGATCAAACTTCTCAAGGAGAAGAAAGACGAAGACTGGAAACCGGGATCCATCTACTGGGAACTGACCAACAGGCGCGCCGATGAAAAGACAATATCGTATGTCGAAAGTCACGATCAGGCACTCGTGGGCGACAAGACCGTAATATTCCGCCTCATCGACGACCAGATGTACTGGCACATGATGAAAGATGACGACAATATGGCTGTGGCCCGCGGAATAGCGCTCCACAAGATGGTACGCCTTGTGACTCTGTCGACCATCAATGGCGGTTATCTGAACTTCATGGGCAATGAATTCGGCCATCCCGAATGGATCGACTTCCCGAGGGAAGGCAACGGCTGGAGTTACAAATATGCACGCCGCCAGTGGGACCTGGTGGATCGGAAGGAGCTTAAATACTGCTGGCTCAACGACTTCGACAATGCCATGGTACACCTCGTCGGCGATACATTCGACTTTCAGGCTCTCCCTATACGCAAGCTATGGGACAAAGACGATGACCAGGTGCTGGCATTCATGCGTGGAGATCTGGTATTCGTGTTCAACTTCCATCCCGACAAGTCGTTTACCGGATACGGTATTCTCGCGCCGGCCGGAGAATACTCCACGGTACTGTCGACCGACAACCCGGCATTCGGAGGCAACGGCAACATCGACGAGGAGATCAATCACCTTACCATACATGATCCTCTATACGACGACGTAGAGTGGCTGAAACTCTACATTCCGTCGCGTACAGCCATGGTGCTGCGCCGTATCAAATCGCCGGCCGCCAGACCAAAGAGAGCCCTAAAAGCCCCGGCCAAAAAGACCGCAGCCAAGACTGCCACTAAAAAAACGACAAAAAAATAACTGTCTGTGCTCTATTTCATATCAGCCGGAGAGGCGTCAGGCGACCTTCATGCCTCGCAACTGATACGCAAGTTGCGCGAGGCCGATATCGATGCGCGCTTCTGTTTTCTCGGAGGCGATCTCATGGCCGCCGAGGCCGGTACGCAACCGGTCATCCACTATAGTCAGATGGCCTATATGGGTTTCAGCGAGGTTCTGAGGCATCTGCCCGACGTAATGTCCAACCTGAAACTTGCAACACGTGTCATGGAGAGGGTGCGTCCCGATGCCGTGATACTGGTCGATTATCCTTCATTCAACCTCCGGCTCGCCGCCAGAGCCTACAGACTCGGCATTCCGGTATATTACTACATCTCTCCCAAAGTCTGGGCGTGGAAAGAATACCGCGTAAACGACATACGGCAATATACGCGCAGGGTGCTGTCGATTCTGCCGTTTGAAGTGCCGTTTTACAAGCGGCACGGAATGACAGTCAACTACGTAGGCAATCCGTCGGTCGAAGAGATCGGCTCGCGTATGGCATCGATGATGCCTGAAGCCGATTTCCGCAGCGCCAATATGCTCGGCAGCAAACCATTCATAGCACTGGTTCCGGGCAGCCGCCGCAGCGAGATCCGCAACAATCTTCCAGTCATGCTCGAGGCCACTCGTCCGCTGGCATCGAAATATCATACGGTAATAGCCGGAGCCCCGGGCATAGACCACGATCTGTACCGGTCTCTTACGGACACTCCGGTAATCTATGACAGCGCCACAGCAATCATGGCATACGCCACAGCCGCACTCGTCACGTCCGGGACCGCCACTCTGGAATGCGCCCTTACCGGAACCCCCCAGGTAGTATGTTACCGTGCCAACGGTTCCCGCATATCATACGAACTGATGCGCCGGCTGCTCAAAGTCGAGCATGTGTCGCTGCCTAACCTGATAGCCGGCACCACGATCGTACCTGAGATGCTGCTTCACGAATGCACACCTGTAAAAGTGCTCGAAAAGCTGATGACACTCCTGCCTGGACACCCCGGACGCGATGCCCAGCAGCAGGGATACATGACGATGCGCGAACGCCTCGGAACAGACAACGCCGCCGACAATGCCGCACGTATCATAACCAACGATCTGAACCTCAACTGACACATTTATGCAACATATAGACCTGCCGCTGTTACCTCCATGTGACGTACGCCCAGTAAGGATACTTTTCGTGTGTCTGGGCAATATATGCCGTTCTCCGGCTGCCGAAGGAGTGCTGCGGGCCATCGTGCAGCAGCACGGCACAGAAGCCCAGTGGGAAATCGACTCCGCCGGTACCGGCGACTGGCACATAGGCGACCTGCCCGACCGGCGCATGCGCCTGCATGCCCGCAACCGCGGCATAGAACTCAACC
Organism: uncultured Porphyromonadaceae bacterium; assembly: GCA_948467675.1. Classification (GTDB taxonomy): domain Bacteria; phylum Bacteroidota; class Bacteroidia; order Bacteroidales; family Muribaculaceae; genus CAOKFI01. The sequence continues at coordinate 19,600 of CAOKFI010000002.1, read as the reverse complement.
ACCGTTGCCGTCAAGTGCGCGAATCGGACTTCGACCACTTCGATCTGATCATCCCGATGGATCATTCCAACATGCGCAACCTTCACAATATGGCGCCGACTACGGAAGCTGCCGGAAAGATACTTCCAATGGCGGCATTTCTCGACAGCAGTGCCCGCTACGACCATATTCCCGACCCATACTATGAAGGATCGGAAGGGTTCGAACTCGTCCTCGACCTCCTCGACGACGCCGTAGGCAACCTCTACCGCACCGTCACAGCGCGCCGCCAAGACTGATATCCTGCATTCCGGCCTGCATACACGCACATATTGCGTATCTTCACTATGTCATAATCATACCGTCATGGATAATTTCACATATTACAGCCCTACAAAATACATATTCGGCAAAGAAGCCGAAAGCCGTACCGGCGAAATGACAGCATGGATGGGAGCATCCAACGTCCTGATAGTCTACGGAGGCGGATCTGTAGTCCGCAGCGGATTGCTTGCCCGCGTCAAGGAATCGCTCGGTCAGGCAGGCATAGCATACTCCGAACTCGGAGGGGTGCAGCCCAATCCGACCGACACCAAAGTATATGAAGGCATAGAGCTGTGCCGCGCCCTCGGAATCGACGGCATACTCGGCGTAGGCGGAGGATCGGCCATAGACACGGCCAAAGCCATAGCCGCAGGCGCCCTCTACGACGGTGACTTCTGGGATTTCTATGCCGGAAAAAGTATCGTGGAGCGTGCACTCCCCGTAGGAGTAGTGCTGACAATAGCCGCTGCCGGAAGCGAAGGATCAGGCAACTCCGTGATAACCAAGACCGAAGGACTTCACAAAATAAGTCTTCGTACCGAAAGCGCACTTCGCCCCCGATTCGCTCTGATGAACCCCGAACTGACCATGACGCTGCCACCCTATCATACCGCATGCGGCATCGCCGACATGATGGCCCACATCATGGAACGCTACTTCACAAGCACTGCCCAGGTCGGGATCACCGACCGTCTATGCGAAGGCGCACTGATGGCCATAGTCGAAGAAGCGCCAAAAGTCATGGCCGACCCGTTCAACTACGAAGCCCGCGCCAACATAATGTGGAGCGGCACCATAGCCCACAACGGTATCTGCGGCACAGGACGCGCCGAGGACTGGGTGTCGCATTTCATGGAGCATGAGATCAGCGCCGTCTACTCTGTAGCCCACGGCGCCGGACTGGCTGTAGTATTCCCCGCATGGCTCACATTCATGGCCAGTCACAAACCGGCCAGGCCGGCACAGCTCGCCCGCCGGGTATTCGCGGTGACCGATACCGACGACACCGCAGCCGCACTTGAAGGCATACGGCGCATGCGCGCACTCTTCCGGTCGCTCGGACTGCCTCTCACTATGTCCGAACTCGGCATAGCCGACCCCGACATAGATCTGCTCGTCAGAAAACTGCACGAAAACAAAGGCGACGTGATAGGCACATACTACAGGCTCGATTCAGAAGCCACCCGGCAGATATACCAGCTCTGTTGCCAAGGTTAGTCCTCAGGCAACAGAGTCACCACATCGGTACCAGGCGACACTACAGCCGTAGCGAATCCGAGAGCTGCGGCAGCCGCGCAGTTGGCCGCCGAATCGTCGAAAAACAGAGTCTCCTCCGGCTTTATGCAGAGTTTGCTGCACGCATAGCCGAATATCTTCGCATCAGGCTTGCACACTCCGGCCTCGAATGAAGTCACCGTTCCATCGAAATACCAGTCCATGGGATGACCTCCGCTGCGGGGAAACTCATCGGCTATGAATCCATGCCACATGATCGGATTGGTATTCGACAGCATATATATCTTATAACCGCGCAGACGAGCCTCACGCAACGCCTCCAGGCGATGCGGCGGTATGCCTATCAGAAACTTGAACAGAGCCTCGTCGATAGCCAGGTCGCTCACACCGGCGCCGCCTCCGGGCAACAGTTCACGCAACTGCCGCCGGAATGTCACCGGATCTATCGAGCCCTCTTCCAGACTCATGAACGGCCCCGTCTGCTTGTACAGGCCGAAAAAACTGTCGGCATCGGCCATACCCATGGCGTCGAAAGCCCTCACACAACGGCTGCGGTCCAGATCCATCAGCACCCCGCCCAAGTCAAACAGCAGATTTCTTATCATTGCATATAATCTTTGATTTCCGAGACAAATGTACACAAAATAGATCAGTAAATGTTAACACACAATTCCGTATTGCACAATCGGAATGATGTGTATATCTTTGCGCGCTATTTTTTGGGGACTTACTCTATTATTCAAAAACAAACAGCAAGTATGAATCATCGTCAAACTTACTCACTGTGGTCTGCCGTTTTAGGGACAATCCTATGTTTTCACACTGCATGCAGTGAAGATGCGCCGGATGGCACGACCGACAACCAACCGATCAGACACACTCTGGCAATAAAGGGAATATCGTTTGCCGACGCACCCGCGGCTGAAGAAAAAATCGATGAAGTGACCATCTATCAGTTCAGCGACGGCCAACTGTACAAACAGCAGACACACCGCCCCGGCCAGGACGGAAAAACCGAGATATCAATTGTAGGATCCACAAATCTGTATTGCATCGCAAACACCACGCTGCAGTCACAGGACCAGACGGCCGACGAATCCGTTTTCAGAAAATCGGTAATCGCAAGCGGCCAAGATTCGGCACCGTATTTCATGTCGGCCACAACGGCAGTCAGTTCGTTAAGCGGGAACTCCGAAACGAGCATATCGATGAAACACGGTGTTGCCCGTATCGACCTCAGCACCATTTCCGATCCCAAGATACAGATCGAGGAGATGATTGTTCAAAACGCACCTGCCGAAACCTATGCATTCATCGAGAACGAACCGGTTTCAGACAACACCGTCAGCTACACCAAGCGGTTTCAGTCGGCATTCAACGGCAAGGAAGAAGCCGTGTTCTATATCTTCGAGAGTGCAAAAGCTGTCGATGTAAGCGTACGCGGCTCTTACGACGGCATACCTGTGCGGCTTCAGGTACAGATCCCCTCAGTCAAGCGCAACAAGATCTATGAGATCGAGATTCTGAATGCCGGAGCCACCGTCGAAGGCAGTTTCGAGGTAAAAGACTGGGAGGAGGGCTCGACCGTAACCGGCAAGCCTGATACCGACAGCAGCATCACTATAAGCGCAGCGCATTCGACCATACCACAAACCACATCGGTCGACTTCTCCAGCAACACAGTCAGTGTCCCGGCCGAAGGGGTCGCCGGGCTCCGGCTCGCGTTCGTGGCCGATACCCGAATCGACATAACATCCGTCGAAGGGCTGTCGGACGGGGTAACAATCAGCGATATGTCCGTTTCCGACGCTCCGGAAGGCATTGTTTCGGCCTTTGACGTATCTGTGCCGGCTCAGACCAACGGCCGTCTGGGTTACTCTATATTCATACATCTGCGCAACGCGCTCATGTCGGACAGTTACGATTTCGTGGAGATCAGAGTGGCCCCAAGCCACAATCAGATCGAGACGGTGGAGATCGGCGGAAGTGTATGGATGGCCTTCAACGCGCGCAGCAGCGATCTCGAAGACCAGATATATCCGCTCGACGGAGCTTCGGTCGAAGACATGTACCGGTACAACTGGATCAATACCGTAGGCGGTCTGTTCCAGTTCGGCAGAAAGTATATGTACACTCCGTGGGTCGGATACAACCCGTCCAACAATCTGGGCGGCCAGAAGCAGGATATACCGTGGCAATCCGAAACCCACATGCCGTGTCCGGAAGGATACCGCCTTCCCACACGTGCCGAACTGGAGTCGATATTCCCTAAAGGCCAGACCATTCCCGGAAGCTACGTGGCAGGCAACGGCGAAAGGATCACAGCCACCCTGCATACGGCCGAAGGCACCCTGAGCACACCTACCGGTGTGAAAGGATCGCAGATATACGTGAAATTCACATCGGAAGACACCGGACGCTATCTGATAATACCGCTCGCCGGCGGAAAAGGCGACAAAAGCACCAGCAACAACCCGGCATTCGGCAAGCGCGCGGTACTATGGACCAACAGCAACCAGGGGTGTCCCGGCGGATACGCACTCGCCTACTGGTTCCCGTTCGAGGGCAATGAGTCCACGACCATAGTCGAACAAAGGCTCCAGATGGAAGCATTCGCATCTGTACGCTGCGTCAAGGAATAACGGAAGGAGGCTCGATCATGAAACTGTTCTACAAGCTCATTCCGGCCATTGCCGTAGCTCTCTGTCTTAACGGATGTACCGGCGAGACCGAACCCGACTGTCCGTATACCGGCTCAGGAGAAGTCACTTTCGTCATCGGCACAGACTCAGGGCTCGACATAGGCGTAAATTCCCGCAGTTCCGACAGCCAGTCAGGCAAAATCACGGATCTGAGGTATGTCATAGCCAACGAGCATGGCGAGATACTGAATCCGCACTATCAGAAACTGGAGCCGGATTTCTCCAGACTGACGATCGAAGGGCTGAAATACGGCGAATATACGATAGCCTTTCTCGCCACGACAGGAGACGACAAAGCCGATACAGGCCAACCGGCGTCATTGCATGATATCTGGCTGCAAAACGGATCAGACACATCACCCGTCGACTCTCCCTACCTCTACAAAAAAGTGAATTTCACCATCACAAAGGAGCAGAAACCCATATCGCAGCAGATTCTGCTGGAACATTGCGTCGGTAAAATCGACCTGCGCATCAGTGTATCCTCCGAATATCAGTGGCGGTTTATCAGAAACGTACGGATCACATTCGACAATAACGGCGACATCCCCACAGCGATAAGCGCCGACGGACAATATTCAGGCGCAGGCCGGATACAGGCATACGACATAACCGGAAATCAGGAGTTCTTCTCCTTCCCGTCAGAAACCCCGCTATCCGGTTTCGTTGAAATCACATCGGACCGCAGCGACGGCGAAACATTCTCATACCGCTACCGCTTTGCTGACTGCAAGATCGAAGCCGGCCGGATTTCGCATATCGACATCGACTACCGTCATCCCGAAAGCGACGAAGGCATGATGTATGTCAGAGAACCGGACTTCTGCAAATTCCGGACCGACACGATGTTCATGGCCGACGAACCCCAGAGCGTGTTCTACGACGCAAGCAAGCGATCGTTCCATGCCGACGCCCCGCTGCAGCTCTCCATATCCGACGACCACCGGCTGCGCGTCAGGTTCTTCTCTCCCGTGGCCATAAGGGATGTGAAGATAATGTGCCGGTTCGGCAAGATAAGTTCTGAATTTCTGGAGCTCGCACATTTCGATGTGATATACCCGTTCATGGAAGGTGACTTCCCGATTCCCGCAGTAGAGCGCGATGCTGTATTCACCACCTCCTCGGGTCGTAAGATCAGAATCCCCGCCCAACCAAATCTATCGGCCGACGACGTGACTCTGATCGCGGAGACCGACGATCCCTATATGCGCAAGATCGCACAGATCGACAGCCACTGGTACATCCGGTTCTCGCCATACGGAGCCGACAACGGACACGCCTACTGGCGCCACATGACACCGCTGCTATGCCGCCACGGAGTCGCACTCGCCACAAATATGGCGTTCATGTTCTCGTCAGAAGATTTCAACACAGAAATGGAAAAATATGACGGACTCCTGCTCGACAACAGCCGCAACCCGATAGATCTAAACACATTGAGATCCAAGATCCGCAATCACAGCGGCCTCGTTCTGGGGCGTGTGTCAGGAGTAGGAGGACTGGGGGGAGGCACCACCTACGGCCTTGCCGACTATTGCTATACGGGTGTATACTTCGACGCTACCCCCCCGGGAAGCAATCCACACAACTATCCGCGTCAGGCTATGTTTCATGAATACGGACACTGCCTGGGATACAACCACAGCAGCACGATGACCTACGGCGACCGGTGGACCGTGCTGTGTGCGACGGTATTTGTCAACATGGGGCAGAGCGGCAAACTACCCGTGAACTCGATAACCGAAGTGACCGGCCTGCCGATGTAGCGGGCCCTACCACGGCCGACGAGGCAACGATACGGCACAAAAATCCGGGCTATGCGTCCGGATTTTTTTATTATGGTATCATTCAGCACAATTCTGAAAATTTGAGGTCTCAATATTTGGTCTTATTTGGAATTTATTTGCTACTTTTGACGGTATTTAATCATTCGTATGCTCCGATACCACGAGTCAAGTATATCAGTACATAAAATATAACAGATACATCGAAACCAAAATAAAACATTAACCGACAAAACGTATGAGATTAAAACTGTTTTTGCTTCTATTGCTGTCGGCAGCGCTGCCGACGCTGGCGCAGAGCGCCGGCGTTGCGGGCACAGTAGTTGACGCCTACACGGGACAGCCGGTGGCCGGAGCCACCGTGATGCTCCGAGAGCAGGGTCTGGTGGTGACATCGGGACCTGCCGGTGACTTCCGCATAAGCAACGCGGCCGCCGGAGACGATTACATAATGGTCGTCGCCTACGGATACCGTGACTTCGAGAAAGCCGTAGCCCTGTTCAACGGACAGACCACCGACGCAGGCTATCTTAAACTCGACAACAACGACCTCAACACCACATTCTACGAAGACCATCAGGACATGCTCTTCGATGAGGCCGCCCTTGAAGACGAGGAGGATTCGGCACAGTCTATCGGCGCTCTCGTAGGAGCTTCCGACGACATATATTACAATGCCGCAAGCTATGACTTCTCTGCCATGCGCTTCCGTATGCGCGGATACAACTCAGAATATCAGCAGACATACATAAACGGGATCAGCTTCAACGACCTGGCCCGCGGACGTTTCAACTACTCCACACTCGGAGGCATGAACCGCGCGTTCCGCAACAAGACTACAGCCATCGGTCTGGGCGCCGCCGCGTTCGGATTCGGCGATATAGGCGGAACCACCAACATCAGCACCTATGCCACCAACTATGCCCCCGGATTCAACGGCTCAGTAGCCTACACCAACAGCAACTACATGCTCCGTGCCATGGCCCAGTACTCCACCGGCCTCAACAAACACGGATGGGCTCTGTCGGTAGCGGCTATCGGGCGCTATGCCAACGAAGGCATAATCCCCGGTACGTTCTATAACTCGGCCGGTTATTTCCTCTCGCTCGAGAAAGTATTCAACAACAAGCACTCCCTGTCGCTGACCACATTCGGCGCACCCACGCAGAGAGCCACATCGTCGGCCACTTATCTCGAAGCCTACGAACTCTCCGGAAACAACCTCTACAATCCGAACTGGGGCTATCAGGACGGAAAGAAGCGCAGTTCGAAGATCGTCGAGACTTTCGATCCGACAGTAATCCTCAACTGGGTATGGAAACCTAAAGCAGGAACCACGCTCAATACCGGCGCCGCCGCCCGGTGGGTACACTACTCGACATCTGCCCTGCAATGGTACAACTGCGCCGATCCACGCGCCGACTACTACCAGAACCTTCCGTCGTACTGGAAATCGAACGCCCCGGCATTTGCCTACTACACCGACATGTGGCGCAATGACGAGTCGTTCCGCCAGCTCGACTGGGACATGATGTACCGTACAAACTACGACAACAATCTCAACAACGCCGATCCAAACGCCGCCCGTCGCCGCGGATCGAGCTACATACTCGAGAACCGGCACAGCAACCAGTTCAACTTCCTCCTGAACTCAGTGCTTAACCACCGGCTCAACGACTACATGTCGCTGCAGGGCGGAGTAAGCCTCAACTACACACGCGCATCTTACTTCAAGACCGTGCGCGACCTCCTCGGAGGCGAATTCTGGCTCGACGTGGACCAGTTCTCCGAACGTGACTTCCCCAACGATCCCAACCTGCTCCAGAACGACCTCAACAATCCCAACCGCGAGGTAGCCCAGGGCGGACGTTTCGGCTACGACTACGACATCAATGCCGTACAGCTGTCGGCATGGCTTCAGAACATGATAAACCTTCCGCAGTGGGACATCAACTACGGTCTGAAACTGAGCTATACCCAGTTCCAGCGCGACGGCAAGATGCGCAACGGACGCGCTCCCGAAAACTCGTTCGGAAAAGGCGAGACCCATCGCTTCGACAACGGTGCCATCAAAGCCGGCGCCACATACAAACTCGACGGCCGCAACTTCTTCTCCGTACACGGATCGTACGAGACCCGCGCACCGCTCTTCGAGTACGCCTACATCTCGCCACGCATCAAGGACGATGCGATAACCGGGCTGCAGAACGAACGCATACTATCGGTCGACGCGAGCTACACATGGAACTACCGCCGGTTCCGCGGCAGCATAACCGGGTTCTGGACAGAGATGTTCGACGGAAACGAACGTACCTCGTACTACGATGACCAGTACTCGACATTCATGAACTATGTGCTGACCGGCGTACACAAACGCTATAAAGGTATCGAGATCGGCATGGCCTACAAGATCACGCCCTCCATCACAGCCACCTTCGCCGGTACGGTAGCCCGCTACCAGTACAAGAACCGTCCCGTAGGCGTGCGGTCCTACGAAAACGGCATGCGTCCCGACACCTCCCAGGTGGTATACATCAAGAACTTCTATCTCGGAGGCACTCCGCAGACCGCCTTCAACATCGGCATCGACTGGGCAGCACCGAAGCAGTGGTTCTTCAACATCAACGCTTCATGGATGGGCGACAGCTACGTAAATCTCTCGCCGATACACCACGAGGCGCTTCCCAACCTCTGGGAGAAATACCCGACCTACGAGGAACTCGAGGCCAAAATGGAGGAACTCGCCACTCAGGACAAACTCAACGACGCTTTCGTGCTCAATGCATCGATCGGCAAGATCATCTACATCAACCGCAAAGTGAGCCTCAACCTCAACCTCAACGTCGACAACATCCTCAACAACCGCAACATCATGACCTACGGCTACCAGCAGGGACGTTTCGACTACACCAACTACGACTCCACCAAATATCCCAACCGCTATTATTTCGCACAGGGTATAAAAGTGTTCTTCAACGTCGGAGTACGTTTCTAAGCCGACACATTATTAATAATAACCGAAACATCAGATATGAAAATCAACCGAATATTTCTTGCATCGGCAATACTGTGCGGCTCGGCAGTGGGATTCTCATCATGCGACGAGGAACTCGACCGCCCGCCGGTGATCGAGCCGATGGCAACATATCAGCCCAACACCACTATAGCCGAACTCAAGGAGGCATACTGGCAGGCTGACAACAACTACTATACCCCGATCCTGACCACGTCCAAAGGCGACAGCATTATCATAGCCGGACGCGTCGTCTCCAACGATGCAGCAGGCAACCTGTACCGTCAGGTAATCATAGAAGACGAGACCGGAGCCATCGACTTCTCCGTGACGATGAACGACATCAACACCAAATATTATTATGGTCAGGAAGTACGTGTCAACGTCACAGGCATGATCATAGGCAAATATTCCGGCCTGGTGCGCATAGGCGCCATCTACAACAACGGCATAGGCCGTATGGACGAAGCCCAGTTCACCACTCACGCCCAGGTGAACCGTCTGCCGAATCCGGCACTTGTCGACACCGCCCTTGTCACCCTCGAGGATCTCGCCACATACAAGGCCACAACCGAAGGGCTGATACGCTGGCAGAGCCGTCTGGTGCGTCTCGACAGAATGAAATTCAATCAGGGCGGCCGCACTATGCTCGGCGTGCCAGGCACCACATCAGGCACCTCGGTCAAGCTAAGCGATGAATCAGGCAAGACCATCGAGCTGCGCACCAACAACATGAGTACACTTGCCGGCATGACCGCACCTACCGGCACCGGATCCGTGACAGCCATACTGGGATACTTCGGATCCGACTGGCAGCTGATGCTCGTCGACGCCGCAGGCCTGCAGGGCTTCGACGACACCCCCTCGATCAATCCTCCGAATCCCGGCGGTGAGGGCGACGGATCTTCGGCCAATCCGTTCACTGTCGACGCTGTGACAAGCGGAGCGGCATCAGGCACCGGCGTATGGGTGACCGGCTACATCGTAGGCTGCATAGACACATCCGACTCAAACAACTACCAGTATCAGTTCTCAGCTCCGTTTACCGGCGCAGCAAACCTGCTGCTTGCCGCAAATCCCGACGAGAAGATATTGGAAAACTGCGTGCCCGTACAGCTCAGCAACGGAACAACAGTGCGCAACGAACTCAACCTCCCGGCCAATCCTGCAAACCATGGCAAGCAGGTGACAATCCAGGGCAACGTAGAGAAGTATTTCAATCAGCCCGGACTCAAGACAACCACCTCCTACAACTGGGGCGGCACCGGCGGTACGGGTGGCGGGGAAGTCGAGGATGGACAGGTGATCTATACCGGCCTCGCCCAGTCAGCGGCAGAATGCGACTGGACCTTCGACAATGTCACCATGCCGACAGAACTCTCCTACATCTGGAAGTGGACTGAATACAACGGCAACCACTATCTGAACGGCAGCGCCTATCTCGATAAAGTAGCCTATGCAGCCGAATCGTATGCGGTATCGCCCGAGATCGACCTCACGGCCGTGACATCGGCAACAGCATCGTTCGAACATGCCGCCAAATTCCAGACCACACTTACAACTCTCTGCGGATTCGCGGTCCGCGAATCGGGCGCATCGGACTGGACTCCGGTAGCCATACCCACATGGCCGGCAGCAGGCAGCTGGACATTTGTAAACTCCGGATCGATCAACCTCTCGGCATTTGCCGGCAAAAAGATCCAGGTAGGACTCAAATACGGCTCATCGACATCAGGCGCCGACACATGGGAAATAAGAAACTTTAAAGTAACCGGTAAATAATCCGCAATAATATAGAATTGCCAATTATGAGAAATCTAAAAACATATCTCGGCTTGATGATACTCGGCCTCGCCGGTCTCACAGGGTGCCAGGACGACTTCGACGCGCCCAATCCCGACTCGCTGGTTCCGGTAGCAACCATTCAGCCGACCACTACCATACTTGACATCAAGACAGAATTCTGGAGTGACGACGACAACTACATCGACTCCATCCCGGCCCGTGAAGACGGCTCGCACTACGTAGTATCAGGACGCGTGGTAAGCTCCGACGCATCGGGCAACATCTACAACAATCTCGTGATACAGGACGAGAGCGCCGCCCTCTCCATATCGGTACGCCGCCGCTCTCTCTACCAGCAGTATCCCGTAGGTCAGGAGGTGGTCATCGACCTCACCGGCATGTACATAGGCAAGTTCAGCGGCCTGCAGCAGCTCGGATTTCCCGACTATTCGGAACGCTATGGATGGCAGGCCACATTCATGCCCTATCCGTTCCTCACCGAGCACCTGCAGCTCAACGGATCTCCGTTCGAGAAACTCCCCGACGGCACCACCGAGCGTCATCATGTCGACACACTGACCGTGACTCTGCCGGAGATCAACGCCGCCAACGGCTCTCCGGAAAGCCTCCGCAAAATGCAGAGCCGGCTCGTACGCATCAACGACGTATATTTCCAGGATGCAGGCACCACCTTCTGCACCGAACATAAGGTCACTACCAACCGCACCATCTACGACAACGACGGCAACTTCCTGACTCTCCGCATAAGCGGATACGCCAACTTCTGGAGCGACATAATACCCGCCGAACACGGCGACGTTGTCGGCATACTCGGCTATTTCAACAGCGCATGGCAGCTTCTGCCGATCGACCGGGCAAGTTTCATGAACTTCGGCAACCCCACACTCAACCCCGGCGCCGAATCCAATCCCTGGACTGTCGATCAGGCGATAGCTATCGAGACAGCCGGCACATCTACTCCAACGGGCTGGGTCAAAGGCTACATAGTAGGAGCCGTGGCTCCCGAGGTGACATCTGTGACCTCAAACAGCGACATCGAGTGGAAGGCCGACGCGTTTATGGACAACACCATAGTCATAGCATCGGCTCCCGATGTCAAGGACTATACCAAGTGCCTGGTGATCGCACTTCCTGAAGGCTCCAAGATGCGCCAGTATGTCAACCTCGTGGACAATCCCGGCAACTATGGCAAACTCCTCGAACTGACCGGCCGTCTGGACAAATACATGGACACATACGGTGTGACCGGCAACCGCGGCACTACAGCCGAATTCCGTCTGGAAGGCGCAGACATACCGTCAGACACACCGACCGACGGCGACGGCACCGAAGCCAAGCCTTATACTGTCAAGCAGGTACGAACAGGAGCCACCGGCACCTCCGTATGGGTCACAGGCTATATCGTGGGCTGCGTCGACACATCCGACTCCAACAACTACAAGTACCAGTTCTCAGCACCGTTTACCGCCGCAGCCAACCTTCTGCTCGCGGCAACTCCCGATGAGACCAACTACGACAACTGTGTGCCGGTACAGCTTGTAAGCGGAAGCGATGTACGCAAAGCCCTCAACCTCATGGACAATCCCGCCAATGCAGGCAACCTTGTCAACATCCAGGGCAACCTTGAGACATATTTCCGTCTCCCGGGTCTGAAAACGACCACGGCATACTCATGGCCTAACGGCAAGCCCTCCGGCGGCGACACCCCGACACCGCCCGTAGGCGACGGCGGCACTGAGGACAAGCCCTATACCGTGACCGAAGCCATGTCGGTATATGCCACAGCACCCGGCACCAATGCCTGGGTCGAAGGATATATCGTGGGCTATGTAAGCGGACAGAAATATCTCGAGGGTGTGCAGTTCACCAACGAGATGGGCAGTACCAAGGTCTACTCCAACGTGCTCATCGCGGCCAGCGCCGACGAAACCGATCCGAACAAGTGTATGCCTGTACAGCTCGTAAGCAAGACCGATGCCCGCACAGCCCTGAACCTTGGCGACAACCCCGGCAACTACAAGGCTCACGTGGCACTTCAGGGCAACATACGCGCCTACTTCAGAGTGTGCGGTCTCGGCGAAACATCGGGCTATAAGATTCTTGGAGGCGGCTCCGAGACTCCCGACAATCCAGACAAGCCAGATGTTCCCGACACCCCGGGCGACCTCCCGCATCTGACCAACGTGGCCGACTTCGACACCTTCAACGGGGGCGCGGCATCGACCAAATATCAGGACTACAGCACCGCATCGGGCTGGGAGGCCAAAAATGCCGCCATCCAGAGCGGATCGGCCAACGCACCCGGAGCCAATCCTTCATTCTCGTTTATCAGCAACTCGACCTCCGTGCTCGGAGCATGCCTCAACGGAAAAGTCTCCACTCCCGGTACTCTCACATCGCCAGTTATCAACGGAGGCCTTTCCAAACTGATGTTCAACTACGGTTTCGCATTCACCGACACAAAATGCCAGTTTACTGTCAACATCAAGCAGAACGGGAATGTAGTCCAGAGCAAGACAGAGACCATCAACTCTCTGGAACAGGCCAAGGCCTATACATTTGAATGGGCAGTATCCGTAAGCGGCGACTTCACAATCGAGATCGTCAACGACTGCCTCTCGGCAGCGACCGGCAACAAAGACCGCGTCACCATCTGGAACCTCAGCTGGGACAACTGATCCCTCCCGCTCCGCACATATTATAAAAGCACGGAACTCGCAGTTCCGTGCTTTTATAATATGTGCCCCAAAAGAAACGGCAGAGATTTAACACTTTTGCATACTCTGCAATATTTTTATATCTTTGTCAGCGGATCAACAGACCCTATTCTAAATGAACTACAGTTTCTTAGACTTTCTCGGGTTGTTGGGCGCCGTAGGATTGTTCCTCTACGGCATGAAGGTGATGAGCGAAGGTCTGCAGAAAGCAGCCGGCGACCGCCTGCGCAACATCCTGTCAGCCATGACCCGCAACCGGGTCACAGGTACCATAACCGGTTTCTTCATCACTGCATTAATCCAGAGTTCATCGGCCTCCACCGTAATGGTGGTAAGTTTCGTAAATGCCGGACTCATGACACTGGCACAGTCCATGGCCGTAATCATGGGCGCCAATGTCGGAACCACATTCACAGCATGGGTCATAGCCCTGTTCGGGTTTAAAGTCAACATATCGGCATTCGTACTGCCGCTTATCGGACTTTCGGTACCTCTTCTGTTCGCAAAGAAATCACGCAACAAGTCGATAGGCGAATTCTTCATCGGTTTTGCGTTCCTGTTCATGGGTCTCGATCTGATCAGCCAGTATGTGCCTGATCTGCAGAGCAATCCCGAGATGTTCGCATTTCTGCAGGAATACTCCTCAATGGGCTTCGGATCCATCGCCATATTCCTGGCAGTCGGCATCATAGTGACCATGGTCATACAGTCGTCGGCAGCCACATTCGCCATCACCCTCATCATGTGCAGCAAAGGATGGATCACATTCGACCTTGCCTGCGCACTGGTGCTCGGCAGCAATATCGGAACCACGATCACACCGCTTCTCGCATCGATGAGCGGCAATGTGGCCGCAAAGCGCACGGCGATGGGACACCTGCTGTTCAACGTGCTCGGCACCGTCTGGTGCATGGCTGTTTTCGTGCCGTTTGCCGATCTAAACGCATGGATCACCGAAGCCATAGGCCAGGGCAATCCCAACGCGCTGTACCAGTATGTAAACCATATCCACGCCACCCAGCCGGATCTCTACGACCATCTGTTTGACAACTCGCTTCCGTCCGGACATGAAGTCCTGCGCAACATAGCGGTCATGCAGATGAGCGTATCCTTCGGCCTCTCCATATTCCACACCGTGTTCAATCTGGTCAACCTGTCCATAATGATATGGCTTACCAACGTATACGTCAAGATCGTGGAATATCTCATCCCGGCCAAACATACCGAGGAAGCGGAATTCCAGCTCAAGTTCATATCCGGCGGTATACTCAGCGCATCGGAGCTCAACATAGCCCAGGCCGAGAAAGAGATGGTAGTGTATGCCGAACGCGTACGGCGGATGATCGACATGTCGCGCAACCTCGTCCACACGCCAGAGAAAAGCGAGGAATTCAACCACCTGTTCTCGCGCATAGAGAAATACGAGGAGATATCGGACCGCATGGAACTCGAGATAGCCCACTACCTCAACCGTTGCGCCGAAGGACGCCTGTCAAACGAAGGCAAGCTGCACATAGCAGCTATGCTGAGCATAGACAGCGAGATCGAAAGCATAGCCGACTGCTGCTACAACATAGGCCGCGCCCTGGTACGCAAACAGCAGGCTACCGTACAGTTCAACGATACGATCTACAACAATATCGACACGATGTTCCGCCACGTCGAAGCTGCAATGGACCAGATGATATCACTGCTCGGCGACGTAGAGAACGTGCATGAAGTCGATCTGCTCGGATCATACAACCGCGAGCGTGAGATCAACAACCTGCGCAACCAGCTGCGTTCGGGCAACGTCGAGAATATCAACAACCGTCTCTACGAGTATCAGTCGGGCATATTCTACATGGACATAATAGCCGACCTCGAGAAAACCGGCGACTACATAATCAACGTGGTCGACACCATCAAGGAGCAGTTCCGCCGCCCGGCAGGAGGCCGCTGACAACCGGTAGCAACCGAATACGCAACACCGGGGAGTGTAGACTCATAGTTAAATTTTCAGCACAAAGTTGCTACAAACCGGTTACTAATATCGCTTGTAAGCACGCATGTGACTACTTTCGCACCGAAAGGAAAAAGTAATGTCTGAATTGGACTGTAAGGCAGACAGCAAAACGAATGGCCCAAGCGCCTCAGGGCGCATACTGATCGTCGACAGCGAGCAATCGATATGCGAACTGCTCGCCTACAACCTCGACAACGAAGGTTTCGACATAGATATCGCCGGCACCACCGACGAAGCCATAGCCAACGATTTGCGTCGCTACCGACTGATCATAATCGATGCCGCAGTACCGGGATCTATGCTCGGACTCGATTTCGTGCGCAGCGCCAAGAGCGATCCCGAAACCGGCCACATCCCCATAGTCCTATGCACAGCTCTCGACTCAGAGGAAGATATAGTAGCCGGCCTGAATGCCGGAGCCGACGACTATATAACTAAACCTTTCTCACTGCGCGTCATGATCGCGAGACTGCGGTCAATCCTCCGCCGTCACACCATGGGCGGTATCCCCATCACTGCCGACACAATACTTACATTCGGATCCATGCAGGCCGATCTCGTGGCCCGCGCCATAACCATAGGCGGAAATCCGGTAGCGCTGACACGGACCGAATACGACATACTCGTATTGTTTATGAGAAACGTGAACCGCACGTTCAACCGCAACGAGATCTATGCCGCGGCATGGCCACCGGACGCTGTTGTATCGGAACGCGCCATCGACACCAACATTTCGCGCATACGCAAGAAAATAGGCGCCGACATAGGCGCACATATCGTCAACCGCTCCGGATTCGGCTACGGTCTAATGGAATAAAAACGTATGCTACCATCATGCATGATCGAAGGACGGCTCGAAGCCGGATGCGATGAAGCCGGGCGCGGATGCCTGGCCGGACCCGTATTCGCAGCAGCGGTAATACTCCCCGACAGCTTTACCCACCCTCTTCTCAACGACTCCAAACAGCTCACCGACGCACTCCGCCGCCAGTTGCGGCCCATCATCGAAGCCGAAGCCATTGACTGGGCTGTAGCATCAGTAAGCCCGGAAGAAATCGACCGCATCAACATTCTCCAGGCATCGATCGAAGCGATGCACCGCGCACTCAACGCTCTCAGCGTGCGTCCGGGAGCGGTATCGGTCGACGGAAACCGCTTCCGCCAGTGGAGCGACGTACCATATCAGACCGTGGTAAAAGGCGATTCAAAGCTCGGCAACATCGCCGCGGCCTCGATACTGGCCAAAACCTACCGTGACGATTATATGGACGCAATCGCGGCCGAATATCCAGCCTACGGCTGGCTCGCCAACAAAGGGTACCCGACACGCGCCCACCGCGAAGCCATAGCCCTGCACGGCACCACCCCGCACCACCGCCTCACCTTCCGTCTCCTCCCCTGAATCAGGATCTATGCACCATTAATAATAGATCTGCCTGATCCATCTCTTGTCATCATCCCCTCCCCATTGCACATGCCAACAACGCCCGTCAATAGTATTCAACAATATAAACTGATACATATTATCCGTCGGGTATAGCTCGAATTCTCCAATTGTACTTCCAAACGAAAGATAATTTCTATTCACATATACACCACCCTCTTGTTTCGCTTTTAACGACCATTGAATTTGTGCAATTCTTCCACTGGTAGTCTCCAAACACAAGAATGTATATATGTTTTGCGTAGGATAAAGTTTATATCTACCTCGGGTATCTGCCTTTACCACACGAGTAGATATATCTTCAAGCAACCTCGTTACTGCGCTATTATCGGTTGTTTGTGAAGAACAAACTACGACAATCAGAAACATAGATAAAAATACAAGAATTCTTTTCATGGCAGATTGCAATTTAATTTATTAATACGATCCAATACGATGTTTATTTGAAGTCATAATATCCTGAACTTCATCAAACCAAGATTCTATATCTTCGGACTCTTTGACTGAATTCATAAGAACAAGTAGCGCATCATACTCATCCAATGAGTAAGCCTCTTTAATCGTGTAATCTTTATCACATAAAAATACAACAGTGTCTATCTTGTCATAATCATGCTCTTTCCAATTAACATGAAATCGATACTTATGAAAAACGATCCACCCATTAAATAAACCGACACCAATATGTTTATCAATATCTTTTAGTTTATCAAATGCCTGTCCAACTCTGTCCCGACTCCGATCCAACAACCTCTGATACTCATCGCGGTCTCTTTTAGTCTGGCGATAAGAAGCGCCTCCTGTAATAGAATAAATCTCCATAGAACGCTCGGCATCATCAATCTTACTCCTATACTCATGCGCAGATTCAATAATGCTCAGAATCTCCATCATGGTATTTACGGCTTTTTCATTCTGCTCTAACGATGTAAATGAACTATCAATTCTTACCTCAAGCGGCTCATAACTATCATAATTACGGAAATTAGCTTTCATATAATTTGCTATAATATCTTGCACCTTATCTTCTCTGCTTTGAGAGCAAGAACAAGTCAGCAAAATCAAAAATAATGCAATTACAGAAGTAAACGCCCCAATTCTCATACAATTTATAATCTCAATATTCGATGCATTCAGTTCCTTATGCACCCTCATCAAACAACGAAGCGTGGAACTGCAATGCCACGTCTTAGTTTGAAGGTCCTGAGAAAACCTGTGAGCAGATGTAACAATAGCAGCCCACGCATATTGCGTGAGAACCACTATGCTATCTTTGCTCTTTTGTGAATTTCTCAGGTTCTCAAACTAAAAGATAAGCATAACGCTTCTTTTCCGAAATGTCGCGATACGTTGTATCAGCCACAAAGATAATATTTTTCAGATAATAACCAATTGTATGCTTATTACTAAGTCGTCGGAGACGACATGCTGTGAGTAACCCCAGGTCAGGAGCATAGCGACGCCACCTGGGGTATAGGCAATACGATGCCCGAACAACTTCGGAGAAGTTGTCTGTGATACAGACATATTTATTATCTTTGTCATTATGAGTAAAGTTTCCAATCCGATACATGCAGTCATAAACACGTATGGCCGACGTATGACCATCTGTAATCATAATCGGGAAGCGCTGTACCGATTTATATGGTCTGTACTTAAAAGCCACGGATGCTATCTATATCGTATCGGCGGAATTGCAAATCACGTGCATATCCTGTTTGATCTGAATCCCAACGTCGCACTTAGCGATATGATGCGTGATATCAAAAAAGAGAGCAGCGCATGGATGAAACAGTCAGGCTTATTCCCTGATTTTGACAGATGGGGAAAAGAATATTTTGCGTTCGGCAGAGACAGGGAGCGCATGCACCATGTGATAGAGTATATTAGAAGCCAGCAGGAACATCATGGCAGACTGTCATTCGAGGATGAAATGCGTGAATGGTTTGGCCGTGAGGGTATAAAATGGAATGATCGGCTGCTTAATTAAAGTGTATCACAGACAACATCTTCGAAGTTGTTTCACTCCACCGCTCTAACCCCAGGTGGCGTCGCTATGCTCCTGACCTGGGGCTACTCACAGCATGTCGTCTCCGACGACCTTTCTTTTTACGGGATCAATGACCCTACATGGAGGACGGCATGTGCGGGGGTCAGCGGGCGCTCCCCGAAGCGTCTTTCGGAGCGCCTGGAAGCAGTTCAAAAAAATTGGGGGCCGCAGCAGTGATGCTGCGGCCCCCTTGTCTTAACAAGCATTTAGGAATAAGATATCAGTTCTATTGAGGGTTAGTCAATTTCTTCGTCAGCCTCATAGCCGCCCATCTCACGGATAGCGTTCTTGAGCATAGTATACTGCTGGAAGAGGTGGTTTACAGGAACCTCGCCTTCGGTATAGTCATGCTGCGGGCTCTTCAGGAAGAAGCTCAGGAAACGCTGTGTGCCCCACAGGCCTGCACGTGCGGCGAGATCGCTCAGAAGCACGAGGTCGAGACAGAGGGGAGCTGCGAGGATTGAGTCGCGGCAGAGGAAGTTTATCTTGATCTGCATGGGATAGCCCATCCAGCCGAAAATGTCGATGTTGTCCCATCCC
>CAOKFI010000001.1 GCA_948467675.1 uncultured Porphyromonadaceae bacterium | reverse complement strand
CGACCTTCGGAACCACAATCCGACGCTCTAACCAACTGAGCTATGCTCACCATTTCGTTTTTGAACGGTGCAAAGGTACGACTCATTTTTCATTCCTGCAATACCTGCACCGATATTTTTTCAACATTTTTTCAAATTATTCGGCATTGGCTATTGCTTTCAATGCCTGTGCCAGCTGATCCGGACATGATGTCGGTTTATTTCCGCACCGTATTCCCTCTATACGAGACACCACATCTTCAATGCGCATTCCTTTGGCTAAACACGAAATGCCCTGCAGGTTGCCATGGCATCCCCCCGTGAATATGATATCCGTCACCACTCCGTTTTCGACTTCTATATCGATAAGTCTGGAACATGTTCCTTGTGTCTTGTACTGATACTTCATTGGTATTGCTGTTTTTTTTACAAAAGTAACCAATATTTACGAATCAACGACGTTGTCATAATATGATACGCTCTATATCTGCAATAGCCGCAATCATGCTCTCTATCGGAATCGCCTCTGCGCAGATAGAGATTCCGGATGTTATGACATTGCCGGTTCCGAAGCCGGTAATGCCGGAATTGGATAAGCCGGAGTGGCTGCGAGATCAGGACAGCATACAGAACGGATCTGCAATGAAACGGAATCATAATACTCCGATATTCCGCGTACCGCAAATGCGTCATTCGCCTGTTCCTTACGGACAGATAGCCGGTTGGGAAACCGGAGGCATATCCGCATCCATGGGACAAGCATCCATGCCCGGGCTTATGGGCATAGAGAGCGGTAGTCTCTGGCTACATCAGAGCGTAGGAGCTATTACATTCGCGATAAGCGCCGAAGCGATAAAATACGGATACTTCCGAGGGCTGGAGACGCAATATGGATTAAGCGGATCCTTGACCTACGACATCAACGAGCGGTTCGGCATAACGTTATTCGGAAGTTACTATACAGCTCCTCACGGATTCATGACTCCGGCTACAATCGGCTATATGGCAGTCCCCTCGTTCGGCGGATTCACCGATTGGCGCTTCAATGACCGCTGGGGCGTCAAAGTCGGAGTTCAGAGCTACCGGTCATCCATAACGCGGCAATGGGAAATTCAACCGATGGTTGTACCATACTTCAGACTAAACCGTAAAACCGAACTCGGAATCGATGTAGGCGGTATCCTTTATAATCTTGTCAAAGCATATTCCGGTCGAAACACCATCCACATCAACAACCCGACTATCCCTCCTCCCGGGCACTAACCAAGATGTCTCCTGCCTGCTGACAACTTGTACACAAACGGAGTTGCCATACAGTTTAGTCATCATTATGACCAACGGCAATGTCACAATTACAAAGAAACCTGCGGTTCACGGGTAAAATACCTCATGATCCACAGGTTTCTTTGTCGTGTTTTTATATGTAAAAGTTTAAAGAATATCGGGAGTTGCAGGAGGCACATTGCGCAAGCGGACCAGATAGCGGTATATCACACCGGTAAAACATACCTGCAGAGTTATGCCCACTATCAGGCTGGCAACAATCGCGATAAATACCAATATATCCACTTTGATAGCGGCAAACAGATACAGGACTATCATTGAGACTACAACCCAGCCTAAATATATGAGAATATTAGCTCCGAAGATAGTCCATTTATAACCGTATGTACAGCGTGTCGATTCGGTCATTGCCTCAGCCGGATTCAATTCTTTGTCTATCATTATACAAATTGCGAGACACCAGCCGATAGAAATTATAATTGCCGGAACCACCATAAAGCATAGCGCAGGAATAATCGAGATTGACATCAATCCGATTATACTAAAGAATTCGCCCATATATTTACGATACTTCCCATCGAATATTGACAAAGGATTCATGACTGTGCCCTTGCTCAGTTCAATAGGCATTGCATAGAACAAAGCGATCGTTGTTCCCACATTGATATATGGAATCCAACATGTCAGAACCCATAGCAATGCTGCTCCCATAAATGACGGTACGTTTTTAAGAGCCGTAATGAATGTTTCCTTTACGGCATTAACAACTGTAAGATTCATACTGTGTTCAATTAAATTATTTAAGGTTAAACATGTGTTATGTTTACAAAGATAATAGATTTACCCCCCCCCGATAGTTAAATAAAGTTAAACACAATTTCCCCGATTATAAGAAAGGGCCTCCCGTTTTTACGGAAGACCCTTTCTCTGTATTATGCTATTATATGTTAGCCTACTTCAGATTGTCGATATACTCACGAAGAGCATCGTTTGTAGGATCAAGCTCAAGCAGTTTCAGATAGTATGTCTTTGCTGTTTCATTATCACGGGTAGAAATATAATAAGATGCTATCTGGCTGTATGCCTCCTTATAGTCATTGACACGCTTCTGCAGGTTTGCCGGATCTGCGTCAAGCATAGTCAACACTTTCTGATATTCTGCGACCATTTCTTCCGAAGGCTGATTGTCATGCTTTACAAGCATCATACGTGCTCTGTTTCGAACCGGAATAAAGTTGTCGGGAACCTTGGCTATAACCATGTCGATGGTCTCGATGGCTTTGCCGATCGCTTCCGTTTTTTTATCACTTCCCGGTTCTGCGGTAGCTGCCACATTCTGATAACGGCTTGCAAGAGTAACCAGATCATTGGTCACATAATCGCCGTTGTCGATAAAGCGTTTGAATGCTTCCAGAGCACCATCGTAGTTCTTTGCTGAAGAGTAAGCAGAACTAAGCGATTTGAGCAAGTCGGCCTTTTCGGGATTAGCCTCTACAGCTTTCTCATATTGTATTACAGACAGAGAGTCCTGACCAAGTTTATGAAGGAGTTCGCCATAGGTTGTATAGTCATTGGCTGTAAAACGGTTGTTATCCTTGGTTACATCCATTGCAAAGAATTCCTTAGCCTGAGCGAGAGCTTCTTCATTACGCTCCTGAGCTGCACGGTTGAGGAACAGCAGACGCTTCATGCGTGATGCGTTGGGATCCTGTGCAAGAATCGACGAAGCCAGATTGTAGCTCTCGTCATAGTTCTGTCCGAAGAACAGCAGCTGGGCATAACGCTCTTCGTCTTCCTTGAAGTGATTGGGGTTCTTGATATAGTCGCCATACTGTTTTGCAGCCATAGTCAACTGCTCGTTGTCATAATACTTTTCGGCGAGTTCGCGCTGAGCAAGAGCCGAATTAGGCACTTTCTCATTAAGTTCTTTGAGCTTGTTGATTGCAAACTCCGGATTCACCTTAATATATGCGTTGGCATATTTCACGTATGCCTCGGCACTGGTAGGATCATTATATATCGCATTCTCGTAGTTGGCTGCAGCATCGCCTACCTTATCCTGATCCAGTTCCATATCACCGCGCATGATGAAGATAGCCGGCGATAGTTTGTTGGCTTTGTATGCATCGTTGAGGAATTTCTCCACTTCCTTTGCATATCCTACAGGGTCGGCATTATAATATGCCCGGGCTATCGCAGTCAATATGGCAGCATCTTTCTTTGCTTTCGACTTCGCCATATCGAACTGGCCTTTTGCAGCTTTGGCATCTCCGTTTTTGAGATCAAGTGTTCCCAGACCGACATAGTTGAAGCCATTATCAGGATTGGCAGCCACACCTTTGTCAAAATATGACTTTGCCGCAGACATGTCCTTGTCATGCACGGCAATCTGGCCGAGGTAATAATATGCCAGCGATTTATCCGTAGAACCGTCGTTAAGGGTGCGTTCGAGAATTGTTTTGGCATTGGCGTACTGATCGGCCTTGTAATACTCAATGCCGTCCTTGAACCCTTGTCCTTGAGCGCCGGCGGTCAACACTCCCGCGCAAAAAAGAGATAACAGTAATTTGAATTTCATATAAATTGGATTTGGTTTATTTTAATCTATATTTCTATATAACGCGATTTTTACTTTCCCATTGTATGAATGGAACATATCACTCTGCCAGATTTACCATTCGAGGCTGTACCACTCCGGGCAAAACGCCTGTAAGCTGTATCACTTTCTGTCCCTGATAACCGGTCACGAAAGCATAAAACGCATTGTCTGGCGTACCGCCGACCGTGGTAGTAATCATAAAGATCGAACGGTACAACGGATAGCTGCCGTCATAAATATATGCCTGATAAGGCTTATACGCCCTTATCGAGTGCTCATCACGGACTTTAAGCACTTTGATAGCCGAATTAAACTCCAATGCAGTAGTAAGCGAATCTGATGCGACACGCTTCAGGCGCTCTTCTCTGGAAATCTCCACACCGCCCATATCGGAGCTGATCCAGCTTACGCCGATCACTCCAAGGGCATTCTTACGCTCGGTAACAGCTTTGAACACATCCGGATTGGAATTCTGCGCATATACATTTTCACCAAACGGAGCGCCATTAAGTATTGAATCGCGCATATATTGAGCAGTACTTGATCCGTTCTGATCGAATACGACTTGTATCTTGCCGAGTTTTGACGGTTCCAGTTCATTCCACTCTGTAGTCTCACCCGACAGGATCTCCCGCAACTCCTTGGTCGATAGAATTTCTACCGGATTGTCCTTATTGACAATCAGCGCTATGGCATCGACTGCTATACGCTGCTGGCGCACATTTTTTTTCTGAGCCTTCAGACGTGCGGTTTCCTGCTCTGTCAACTGTCGCGGTATCACTATCGTCTTCGTACGCAGCGACAGCAAAGAGTCGATAGCATTCCGCTGTGTGGTATAATATGGGACTACAAGCATTTTGGGATAGTTGTATTCATACACATCTATCTCCTGACTCATGATATTCTCAAAACTGTTGTCACAGACAAGGGTCGACACTTTAAATTTCTTCTCAGTGCCGCTTTTGTCGCCGGATCCGCCGCATCCAGTCATGACGAAAAGTGCCGAAACCGCGATGGCCGACACTTTACAAAATCTGGATATGTTGCTATTCATATTACACATTATATATTAGAGTCGATTCCTTTGAACTGACGGTATGCACGCCATAATCCGTATATGATAAACAGGATACCGCCGGCCCAGCGCAACCAGTTCCAGGCGCCGTCCATCCAGTTGAAAAAGTTGCAAAGCAACAATACGCCCATGCCCACATATATCAGAATCATTATGATCCCGAACACGTTGCGCATGATCTGAGGTGTTTTTGTAGATTTTTCTTGAGTATCCATAGTTAGCTCTCTTTAATGTAATGTTGATCCGATATGACTGATGTATATATTTATACAAAAGCCCTTTATAGATCTAACACCAACTGCTGCGTAAAGTTCGCATACGATACGGTACGGAACATTTAACTTGCGATTGTAAAGTTATATAAAAAGTTTTAACTATTGCTGAGCGCGGAGAAGTAATTAAATTCTATTAACACGTTTCCGCTTCATAAAGAAAAGCAAGTATGCTAAATTTGCATATTCCGAACCAGCGGTATAATCAACGACAAATGCAAGCACCGTTAGCAGAAAGACTCCGACCATCGACCATAGATGAATACATCGGCCAGAAACACCTGGTCGGTTCTGGATCGATACTACGCAGGATGATTGAATCCGGAAGGGTATCGTCATTTATTTTGTGGGGGCCTCCAGGTGTCGGAAAAACGACTCTCGCCCGTATCATAGCCAACACCACACGATCGTCGTTCTACACTCTGAGCGCTGTACATGCCGGTGTAAAAGATGTGCGCGAAGTGCTTGACCAATGCCGGGCCGACAGCCAGAGCATGTTTTCGCAAGGGCGTCCCATATTGTTTATCGATGAAATCCACCGCTTCAACAAATCCCAACAGGACAGCCTGCTCGGTGCGGTTGAAAGCGGCATCGTGACACTCATCGGTGCGACAACAGAGAATCCGTCGTTTGAAGTAATACGCCCCCTGCTCTCCCGAGCTCAGGTCTATACCTTACGGCCATTGGAAAAGGACGACCTGCAAACGCTACTCGACCGCGCCATAACAACCGATGAAATACTCCGGGACAGAAAGATCAGAGTCGAAGAAACCGATGCCTTGTTCAGATTCTCCGGCGGAGATGCCCGCAAACTGCTCAATATCATTGATCTGCTCGAGCAGTCAACAGCACACGGCGAAGAAATGGTAATCAATGACAGGCTCGTGACAGAGCGTCTGCAGGAGAATCCGGCGGCTTACGACAAAAGCGGCGAAATGCACTATGACATCATCTCGGCATTCATCAAAAGCATACGTGGCAGCGATCCTGATGCTGCAGTATACTGGCTGGCGCGCATGGTCGCAGGCGGAGAGGATCCTGAATTCATAGCACGACGCCTGGTCATAGTCGCAGCGGAAGACATAGGGCTCGCCAATCCGAATGCCTTGCTTCTTGCCAACGCCACATTCGATATAATCAAAAAAATAGGCTGGCCTGAAGGTCGGATTCCGTTGGCGGAATGCACTATATACCTTGCATCGTCAGCTAAAAGCAATTCTGCATATATGGCCATAAACTCAGCGCTGCAGTTAGTAGAACAGACCGGCGATCTTCCGGTTCCTCTGCACCTGCGCAACGCTCCGACATCGTTGATGAAAAAGATGGGATATGGCGCCGACTACAAATATGCACACAACTATCCTGGCAATTTCGTACGTCAACAGTTCATGCCCGACGAAATACAGGGAACCGAATTATGGCACCCCTGCGACAATCAGGCAGAACGGCGTATGGACGAACTGCAGAAATCACGGTGGGGAAAATCATAGA
Source organism: uncultured Porphyromonadaceae bacterium (assembly GCA_948467675.1). GTDB lineage: Bacteria > Bacteroidota > Bacteroidia > Bacteroidales > Muribaculaceae > CAOKFI01. Next base: position 253,650 of record CAOKFI010000001.1, on the reverse strand, counting down.
TATATAAACTTAAATCACATCATAATGGGACGGATAGCAGGTATTGCATTTATACTCATAATATGCAATTTTAACACAATTACAGGGCAGATGTCACGACCGTGTCCACCACTGCCACAACCTTGCGGATACGCCATGACACCGGAAGCATTCAACCGGCTTATTATCCTTGTGGACAGACAGACTTTCAACGACGACAAAATGCTTGTGATCGAGGCCGCTTCCCTCGGAGGATATTTTACATGCAGCCAGACAGCTGCCATGATGTCGCATTTCCAATGGAGCGACAAGAAACTCGCAGTACTTGAGTATATGGCTCCTCACATAACGGATATACGGCATGCCGGTATAATTCTCGACCAGTTCACATTCGATTCGGAGAAAAAGAAAGCCTGGAATATCATATCAGGACACCCTGAAAACAAACGGTAAACTATTCTTCGGGTATATGCCGCCATATCAGTTCCCATACTTACAAATGGGAACGATTGAGTATAATTATTACATAAATTTTTCTTTAATTGGTTTGCTCCACTCACAGAATCATAGTAAATTTGCCGAAAGAAATAACCCCAAATATCAAATAGACGAGATGAAGAAGCACAATTTTTATGCAGGCCCTTCTATTCTGAGTGAGTACACTATCAAGAATACCGCTGATGCGATTCTGAATTTTGCCGATACCGGCCTTTCAATACTGGAAGTGTCGCACCGCAGCAAAGAATTCACCGCAGTAATCGAAGAGGCCTCCGCTTTGGTCAAGGAGCTTCTCGAAGTACCCGAAGGTTATCACGTTCTGTTCCTTGGCGGAGGAGCAAGCATGCAGTTCTGTATGGTACCGTATAATCTGCTCGCAAAAAAAGCGGCATATCTTGAAACCGGAACTTGGGCGGTAAATGCCATCAAGGAAGCCAAACTTTTCGGAGAGGTCGATATAGTAGCATCGTCGAAAGACGCTAACTTCTCATATATACCCAAAGATTTCACAATACCGTCGGACGCAGACTATTTCCACTACACAACAAACAATACCATATACGGTACTGAAATACGTTTCGATCCTGAATCGCCAGTGCCTTTAGTAGCAGATATGTCGAGCGATATATTTTCCCGCCCTGTAGACGTATCGAAATATGATGTGATCTATGCCGGCGCACAGAAAAACCTCGCACCTGCCGGTGTTACGATTGCCATCGTCAAAGAATCGGCTCTCGGTCATGTAGACCGTCCGATACCGACAATGCTCAACTATGCCACCCATGTGAAAAAAGGCTCGATGTTCAATACTCCTCCTGTTCTTCCGATATATTCGGCTCTCCAGACTTTGCGCTATTACAAACAGCTCGGCGGTGTGAAAGAACTCGAAAAACTCGATGTGGCAAAAGCTGCAAAACTTTACGAAGCAATAGATTCAAGCCGTATATTCAAAGGAACAGCGGCAGTAGAAGACCGTTCGATCATGAACGTATGCTTCGTAATGACTCCGGAATATGCGGAACTTGAAAAGGGCTTCATCGATTTCGCGACTGAACGCGGCATCGTGGGCATAAAGGGACACCGCTCTGTCGGCGGATTCCGTGCATCGCTCTACAATGCACTCCCCATGGAAAGTGTAGATGTCCTGATCCAGGCCATGCAAGATTTCGAAGCCAAACACTAATAACGTAAATATCTGAGGGATAATGAAAATACTGGTAGCAACCGAGAAACCGTTCGCAGCAGTAGCCGTAGACGGCATACGCAAAGTCGTTGAAGATGCAGGCTTCGAGCTTGAACTTCTTGAAAAATACAGCGCCAAGCAGGAATTGCTTGATGCTGTGGCTACGGCCGACGGACTGATAATACGCAGCGATATCGTCGACAACGAGGTACTCGATGCCGCTAAACAGCTGAAAATCGTAGTCCGCGCAGGTGCCGGATACGACAATGTGGATCTCGCAGCAGCAACGGCACACAACGTGGTTGTAGAAAACACTCCCGGCCAGAACTCCAACGCAGTTGCTGAGCTTGTTTTCGGTATGGCGGTGATGGCTGTGCGAAACATGTATAACGGCATGTCCGGTACAGAGCTTAAAGACAAGACGATCGGAATCCACGCATTCGGCCAGGTAGGACGCAATGTGGCTCGCATAGCAAAAGGATTCGGAATGACCGTAGAGGCTCTCGATCCCTATTGCCCTGATGAAGCGATGTCGGAAGCTGGTGTAAAACCCGTTCACAGCATCGATGAGTTGTATGCAAACAATCGTTTTGTTTCGATACATATTCCGGCCACGCCCGAGACCAAGGGGTCTATAGGCTATGATCTGATATCATCAATGCCAAAGGGAGGCGTTCTGATAAATACCGCTCGCAAGGAAGTGATCGACGAGGCTGGTCTGGCTCGCGCCCTCGATGCCCGTCCCGATCTCAAATACATTGCAGATATTCGTCCCGACACTGCCGACGCCCTGAAAGAGGCTTTCGGCGACCGTGTATTCTTCACACCAAAAAAAATGGGAGCACAGACATCGGAGGCCAATATCAATGCCGGTATAGCCGCCGCACATCAGACAGTAGAATTCCTTCGCGACGGTGTGGCGCGTTTCCAGGTAAACAAATAAGAATACCAACACCTTGCCGGCGACATTCCTTAACAGGATCCGGCTCCTATTTAACCGAACTGTAAGTACGATGCCTTCAACAGGTGTCGTACTTGTTTTATAACATATCGGACACTTTGGCAAAATGCCACTTTTTAGAACTAAAAAGTTTGTCATTACGTTATAATAGTACTACATTTGCGTTATTATCTCATACCATTTAAATCATTCTGTCATGGATATAAATTCCATTATGAACTCCCTCGAGGCTAAACACCCGGGAGAAAAAGAGTATCTGCAAGCAGTAAGAGAAGTCTTGCTTTCGGTAGAAGATGTCTACAACCAACATCCCGAATTCGAGAAAGCACGTATAGTCGAACGCATGGTCGAGCCAGACAGGATCATAACATTCCGTGTGACCTGGATCGACGACCGCGGCGATGTGCAGACCAATTTGGGTTATCGCGTACAATTCAATAAAGCTATCGGTCCGTACAAGGGAGGTATCCGTTTCCATGCATCGGTCAACTTATCCATTCTGAAGTTCCTCGGTTTCGAGCAGACGTTCAAGAATGCCTTGACCACACTGCCCATGGGCGGAGGTAAAGGCGGCAGCGATTTCTCCCCCCGCGGCAAAAGCGACCGTGAGATCATGCGGTTCTGCCAGGCATTCATACTGGAACTCTGGAAAAATCTCGGCCCGGATCGAGACGTTCCGGCCGGCGATATAGGAGTCGGAGCCCGTGAAGTAGGTTATATGTTCGGCATGTACAAGAAACTTGTCGACGAGCATAACGGTACATTCACTGGCAAAGGCCTTGATTTCGGCGGCTCACGCATACGCCCCGAGGCAACCGGATTCGGCGCGCTATATTTCGTAAGCAACATGCTTGCCGAACGAGGCGACAATATCAAAGGTAAAACAGTGGCTATATCAGGTTTCGGCAATGTGGCTTGGGGGGCGGCTCTGAAAGCTACTGAACTTGGCGCTAAAGTCGTGACCATATCCGGTCCTGACGGATATATATATGACCCGGATGGAATAAGCGGAGATAAAATAGACTATATGTTAGACCTCCGGGCTTCAGGCGAGGATATAGTGGCTCCATACGCAGAAAAATATCCGTCAGCTACATTCTTCCCCGGTCGCAAACCATGGGAACAGAAAGTGGATATTGCATTACCGTGCGCTACCCAAAACGAACTTGATGGCGACGATGCAAAACAGCTTGTAGCGAACGGAGTGTATTGTGTAGGCGAGGTATCCAATATGGGATGTACGCCAGAAGCGATCGACACATTCATAGAAACCCATACGATGTATGCGCCAGGCAAAGCTGTAAATGCAGGCGGTGTAGCCACATCAGGCCTTGAAATGAGTCAGAACGCAATGCACATCCAATGGAGTGAGGCCGAAGTAGACCAACGTCTGCACCAGATCATGAAGGATATTCACACCCAGTGCGTAAAATACGGCACTCAGGATGACGGCTATATCAACTACATGAAAGGAGCCAATATAGCCGGGTTCATGAAAGTGGCCAACGCCATGATGGGACAAGGCATTATATAATCATTATAATGATATAAATCTACTGAAACGACAAGAGGCTGCGCCACGGCGCAGCCTCTTGTTTTTTGGCGGTATGGTGTTTAGCCTTCTCAGTCGCGATTTACGACCGGAGCTGGAGATTTCGGAGCCGGAGTAATGCCATCGCGCTGCAACAGAGCATCAATAGTCGGATCCTGACCGCGGAAACGACGATACAGTTCCGCCGGATTCTCTGTTCCTCCTTTCATCAGAATTTCCTTACGGAAAGAATCTGCTGTCTTTTTATCGAAAATACCGTTTTTCAAGAATACAGAGAATGCATCGGCATCGAGCACCTCAGCCCATTTGTAGCTGTAATAGCCAGCCGCATAACCACCGGCGAATATATGACTGAACTGAGGTGATGTCATAGATCCCGCAACAACCGGAAACATCTGCACCTGCTCAGTTGCAGCGTTTTCAAATGCTACAGGATCTGCGACAGGCGAAGTAGTGGTATGCCATGCCATATCAAGATATCCGAACATAAGCTGACGCATACAAGCGTAGGCTGCTCCGAACTGAGCGGTTGCAATGATTTTGTCGACCAGTTCCTGGGGAATAGGCGCACCGGTCACATAATGCCGGGCAAATCCATCAAGAAACTCCTTCTGTGTAAGATAGTTTTCATTGAACTGAGACGGAAGTTCCACAAAATCACGATATACATTCGTTCCGGAGAGAGATGCGTACTTCGTGTCAGTGAGCAATCCATGAAGCGCATGTCCGAACTCATGCAGGAATGTCTCAACCTCGTAAGGAGTAAGCAGCGAAGGCTTATCGGCTGTTGGTTTGGTGAAGTTCATCACAATTGATACATGCGGACGGCTGTCCTTACCGTCGGCAGTATGGAACTGATCTTTAAATCCTGTCATCCATGCGCCAGGGCTTTTGCTTTCACGCGGGAAAAAGTCAGTGTATATTATACCGACATAAGCGCCCTCCGCATCAGTCACCTCGAATGCCTTTACATCGGGATGATAAACCTGTATTTCGGGATTCTCTTTAAAATTGAGCCCATACAGTCTGGTAGCCAGACCGAATACACCGTCTATTACATTATTGAGTTCAAAGTAAGGACGAAGTTCCTCTTCATTGTATGAATATTTGCTGTTTTTCAGTTTATTTGCATAATAACTGTAGTCCCAAGCATTAAGAGCGACAGGATGTCCCTCTGTCTTCGACGCGAATTCAGTAAGTTCAGCAAACTCTTTCTGCTGGGCAGGGCGGTATGCATCGCGGAGATTATCAAGCAGATTGTAGACATTGGCGGGTTTCTCAGCCATACTTCTCTCCAACGAATACAAGGCATAGTTCTCATGACCGAAAAGATTTGCCATCTGCCGACGAATATCGGCAATACGAGCCATAATATCCATATTGGAATATTCTCCTTTCGTATTACGGGAGGTATATAACCGATACATCTTTTCCCGCAAATCAGGACGTGACGAGTACTTCATGAACGCCATATACGTAGGCTGAGCCAGAGTAAACAGATATTCGCCATCACGGCCTTTTTCTTTTGCTGCAAGAGCGGCCGCCTCAACAGAACTTTCAGGCAGACCGGACAGGTCATCGGCGGTAAGCCATATTTCGTATGTGTTCAGTTCTTTCAGTACGTTCTGTCCGAAACGGGTGGTCAACTCCGACAATTCAGATGACAGTTTCCGATACGTCTCACGATCCTCACCCTGCAATTCAGCACCAGACCTGGCAAATGAATCATACGTCCGCTGCAGAAGCATACGGTCCTCGGTATCAAGACTGGATTTCTCAGTGTTGTCGTAAACGCTCTTTATACGTTTCCAAAGACCTTCATTGAGCGATACAGAAGTAGAGTAGTCGCTCAACTTGGCCGATGCCCTCAATGAAATATCCATCATTTCATCGTCACTCAATGCCGAGAGCAACGGATAGAATACATTGAGCACTCGGTTCAGATCCTCGCCACTGCGCTCCAACGCCACGACCGTATTTTCGAACGTAGGTTGATCCGGATTATTAACAATAGCATCGATCTCTGTACGAGCCAATGAGATACCGCGATCTATCGCCTCTTCATAGTCCTTGTTCTGGATCAAACTGAACGGAGTCGTCGACTTGTAAGTATCGAACGGCTTGAAAAATGGGTTTTCCGCTTGCATAGTCAAACCGGTAATAACAATTAAAGATAAAAATAATCTTCGCATCAGATATAATTGATTAATATTCGTGTAATTCAATTCATGAATCCGCAGCATACAGCATGGAATCTACGAGGAGCGGCAGTACCGAGATATCAATTCCTGCCTTCTGAAGCACCGGCTTATCTGCATTAATACTGCGTATTAATCCCTCCATACGGTCAGGATCATTATCAGCACTCAATTTATAAAAGTTTAGAGCCTCGCGGATATTGCCTGATGCAACATTCAGATGTCCCATATTGAGATAATCACCAGCTGTCGGATTGTCGGCAAGAACCATTTCGTAGTATTTGCGGCTCACACTGAAGTCCCGACACATGAAAGCGCACCACGCCAGCGGACGCCATGCCCTGGACGTCCCTGAATCAAGGAACTCGACCTTATAGTAATATTTCATAGCCTCGTCATACCTATTCATTTCCAGCAGACAATGCCCGATATTTAGAGCTACAGACAGATCGTCCGGATGCCGGACTTCAATGCGCTTGAAATAGTCCAATGCCTTATCCGGCAGTCCCGACAATTTGTAACATGCCGCAATACGCCTTAATGTCCATACGCTATCAGCATTCAGCAATTCCGCCTGGCTGTAATATCGCAATGCGTCATCGATATTACCCGACTGCTGATAACAATAACCCATTTTCTGAAACAACGATGCATCAGGAGGAACTATACCAGTAAGATCATTGAACAGAATCACAGCATCGGAATAGTAACCGCGCTTAAAATAGAACTCACCCACCAGTTGCAAGGTCGCAGCATCAGTAAGATCCGGAGCCAGCAACGGAACCTGCGTCAAATTGACCGGTGATGCAAACGGGTCGGAAAACTCACCTTTACGACGAAACAGTCTGTAGAACCGATACAGATCCTGAATATATTTGTTGACGACATTATCACGGAACTTGTCGTCAGCCGATAATTCCGAACTCTGAATCGCTGCCAGATTTATATTCTGTTCATCAAACTGGGATATCATCATAGTCCGCTGGACTTCCGGAATCTGATGCAGTGACAATACAAACGAATATTTATCGCTATTGCACAAAAACGGAGTAGAAGCAATCAGCTCCCCTATCGTGTCACCACCTCCCAGAGATTCTGAAACAGCACTATGATCAATATGGAACGGCATAAACCAGTTGGACAGTTCATTGAAAAACGGAAATGTTTTCAGATGAGAAAAAGTACTCATCAGCACATCTCCCCCATCCTCCTGTATCTGTGACAATTCTTTCATTTTGTCAGCGAGACCCGAGTTCTCCAGGAGTTCTTGCCATTCTGGGTTTTCCTCCATCTCAGAGAGATCGATAACGGCCGTCGTATCATTTATCTTTCGGTACAGATCTGGCCGAAGTTTCAGCATCTGAGGCATAAGCTCATCCCGCACCTTGCGATTGATCTTTTCGGTATCGCGTGTACGTATCAGCTGCAAAAACACCGCTTTCAGATCTCGCTCCCAATGGCATGTATCACGCAAAGCGGCAATCCTTGACGAAAGGCGGGCCGAAACCGGACGCATTCGATACCTGTACATGATCAATACTGCCGCACATAAGGCTTTAAGCGCCAATACAGATCTTGCGGAGGAATAGATCTCCAGCAGAATCATCAAACGCGTTTCTTCATAATATTCCAGTCCTCCAAGCAATAATGCCGAAACCAGAAACTCTTTGAAATAAGATGGCAATGAATCATCGGCAAACACAGAATTCAACGCATCGACCGAATCCGTATCCAAAGGATATTCCGTCCATACCTTATTAAATATACGTCGCTCAGCGACCTCTTTCTCAGCCTGGTCTTTTTCTTTGCGAGCAGAGCCTCCAGACATGGCCATATTGAACAATGAGGTATTGTCCGTCTGCTTACGATATGCCGACAACAACTGTGACATGGTCTCCAACTGCATCCGTTCATACCGGACAATATTGAAATACAGTAGCGGACTATCAGCCTCGGTCGCCTCACGTACGATACGGTCGAGCAATGAATACATGCTGGACACAATACCGGCATAGACCTCGTTACGCTGCGGATCTGCAGCACCGTCGGCCGTATATCTGAGCATCAGAGCATATGCTTCCTCTGCCCGATCAATCTCACTGATTATGCGCCACGCCTGCGCCGGAGTCATGATACGTAGTATCCGGAATGCGTCACGCAGACGTGACGAAGCTATATATCCTATAGCTTCGTTTCTATGTTTCTGGATTATATCTTTTGTCATGAAATGAAAGTCTGAACCTTTACAACAACCGATACATGCAAATCTAATGCCAAAATCAGTGAAAAATTCTATTTTCCTCCACACTGAACGCATCGACATCGCCTGCTACCGCTATCTTAACGGAGTCCGGATCAAGATATTTTAAAGCCACCTCCATTATCCGTGTACCGGAAACGGTTCTGACAGCCTCCATACGCTGCCGGAATGTATCTGAAGGCAATGCATCATAATGCAACGATTCATGGTATCCGATAATATTGAACGGCGAGTCCAACGATGCCACAGCCTGTGACAAAACAAAATTCCGCATACGATCCAATTCTTCAGATTCAACGGCTACCGTCGACATTTTACGTATCTCCTCAAGAACCTCTCTTATCAATGGTTCGACATAAACATTATCTGCTTCAGATGATATTACCATAAGGCCATCATGCCCGGATCCGGTCAGGAATGCCTGTATACCATAAGTATAACCCTTGTCCTCACGAATATTGGACATCAGCCGACTGCCAAAATATCCACCAAGCGCAGTTACAGCCAACGAAAGGTCGCAATAATCCGGATGAGATGGTCCGATTGTCGGGATAGCGATCCTGACGGATCCCTGCATAGCGCCTTCAACACCGACGGTCTCCAACCTGTCAGCAATAGGCGACATGGGTCTGCGATCAATAGACACAATCGGAACCGTAGGCTCAAACGAGCCGAACATATGATTTACCGCATCTTCCATAGCCGGAGTTATACGTCCAGCCAGATATATGGCAGCCGACTTGTCGGTCAAACCAGAGGCATAATACCGTCTCAGATCATCAACAGAGACAGACGCTATATCAGCTGACGAATCTGTTTTGGAATATGGATGTTCGGGACCGTATATCATACGGCGGATAATCTCAAGACTTCTGGATTTTACCTGACGCGCCCTGACAGACGCATTGCTGACAGCCTTTTCCCTCAACGCTAAAAAACGTTCTTCTGGGAAATTCGCCTCCGTAGCCATAGACAGCAGCAACGGCATAACATCTCCAAAAGTACGATTAAGAGCATACATCACAGCGGCGGTGTGATGGCGATGAGATATCCCATTGAACCATGCGCCATTGAATTCCAGGCAATCAGTCAGCTCCGCACCACTCATGCCACGGGTTCCTTCACATAACATTTCAGCCATCAAAGTCGCGACAACAGGCCTTACGGACTCTGCCGTACCACCATCCCGCACAACCGAAATACGACATACCTCATTATCTCCCAGGTCTAAAACATACAACGGAATACCATTATCAAGATGCAATATCCGCAATGATGGCATTTCCAGCGCCGGAAAAGGATGTATGGAAGGTGCTATTGTTCTATCTGGTTCTATTATCATAACAATCTATATGGTCAATGTAATATTTACGGGCTATTTCCAAATCAGCCGGAGTATCAATCGCGACAGTATGGGTACATGGACAGACTCCTACTCTTATGCGATATCCATTTTCGAGCCAACGATATTGTTCGAGAGAGTACCGTTTCTCCATATCCGATCTCGGCAGCAAAGCTATTCGCGACAGGATCTCACTGCGGAATGCATATACACCTATATGACGGTAGATATTCCCGGCAGCCAGTAATCCTGCATCAGCCTCACGGAGGAATGATACCGCATACATATCGTTGTCCACAATTACTTTAGGCCTGTTCGGGTCAGTCAGCACACTACAGTCCAACGGATATATTCTATGTGACAATGTACCTATACCGGGATTGTCATTACACTCCATACACGCCATAAGTATCCGGATAGCTTCAGGGTCTATAAACGGTTCATCCCCCTGTATGTCAATCACAATATCGGCTTCTGAATCAATCGTAACGAAAGCCTCACGACAGCGTTCAGTTCCGCAACAATGTGCAGAAGATGTCATTACAACATTTCCGTCAAAGCCACGCACGACATCAGCAATACGGATATCGTCTGTGGCTACCCACACATCGTCAAGAACCATCGATACACGACGGTAGACATGCTCTATAACAGGATGTCCGCACAGATCGGCAATTGGTTTGCCCGGAAAACGGGAAGAAGCAAACCGGGCCGGGATAATACCAATGTATCTCATTTGTGTCCAGTATTAAAAAACGACGGTAATAAAAACGCACCGATAATCAGATAGATATAATAGCTGATTATACGCCAGAACAGAGCCAGAACCACTGCCACGGCAGTTCCTCCGGCTATTATATCTCCATAATAAGTCGTGAATAACCATTCACTGACGCCACTGCCCCCAGGAGTAGGACTGATCATGAGAATCATCCATACCACCAGCTGGCGGCCTAACACCACCAACTGGTCAGCATCGGGTACAAAACCCCAGAACAGAGCATTAACGACCAGAAAGCGCGAACACCATGACAAAGCGGTGGCTCCAAAGGCTTTCGCCCACCATGCCGGACCACATAGTCGCAGCCGTCGGGAGGTTATAATCATATCGTCGGCCAGATTTCCGGCTGATACCTGCCATTTTCTCAACAGACGCCACTGAAACAAACGCCGTACGATCCCAGAAACACGCGCAGGCCACAATATGACACCACAGAACAACAACACGGTTACAGACACGACTCCTCCATAAACACACCAGAATATTATACGCAACCCACTATCAAGATGTCCGGCAGAGAAACCGAACAGATCTGCAGAAGGCACAATCGCCAATACCAGAGGTGTCGCTATGGTAAAAAAGAGTTCGTCCAGGAAGAATGTTGTTATCATAAGTGTGGTCGCACGTCCCGGAGAAATACCGTTACGGTGCATAAACACAGCCGACAATGCACTGCCACCGACTGTTGTCGGAGTTATAGCAGATGTAAATTCCGTAAGCATTGTGACACGTGCGGCCTTTCGCCATGATAGATCACCGTCAGTCAGCAGACGGAAACGCCATGCATAGCCTAAATCACGGCCGAACATAAACAGCCATGCAAAAGCGATACCGGCCATAGCTGCAGATGTAAATCTAATGGATACTAATGCCTCCGGATCGAAATCTTTCCAGATCAACAGAACGGCAACTACGAGACCGCACAATACCGGAAGTGCGACTCTCAGACTCATGGATATACGGGATGTCATTGCCATAGTCGGGCTACACGAGACCCCGCTTGATAAACAGATTCACGCAACTGCGACGCCGTCTTGCTTACCACATGCGCCTCAATTACCATCCATAATGGCAACGAATGGATTACAGTATCATTATTATTTGGCATATATAAATGGCATCTCGAACAATTTACTACAAAGATAAATTCTTTTCATGATCTTCACCAATTAAACAGAATGATTTTTCAACATATATTTCAAAAGAAAGGCAAACCGTTCCGTCACAAGTATTGTTATACTTTTAGTAATATTTAAAATTCTGGCACCAAGGTATTTCACAAACAGCCCGACAAAACAATAAAGTTCAATATCTGTTAATAATTTGACACCATTTTATAAGAGCTAACTGAAAATGAAAACGATCTACTTTACGAGCATACTTGCTATTGCATGTGCCCTGACATCGTGCGATGACTCAAAAAAACTGGCTGGACAACTCCAAGGCACATGGACCGGAGCGCCTGAAAAGCTGGTTGATGATCATGCCAGCACAGCATCCTACATTCCCGTATACACATTTATCAAAGACAATGATAAAAGCGGCGGGACTGTAATGGTCAACGCATTGATAACAGCCTCAGGCACTACCGACGGAAGCAATGCCATAGTCACGCCCTACAGCCTTTCAGCAAGCGGAAGGGCAACCCTTTCCGGCTCATGGCGTGCGACCGACGATGACAACGTGGCACTGATACTGGATACCAACACTCTGAACGTAACAGTCGATCCCGATGCTGTAATAATGACTGTAAATACTATAGGAGAAACCAATCAACCGGCCATAGACTCTCTAAAGCCGCAGATCGTCAATGTGCTGCAAATGCAGATGTCGCAGGCCATTCGCAACAAACTAATGACTATAAAAAGAATCGATGACATCAAAATCAGACATGATATGATGACATGCGAGATAAATGATACGGACTACACGTTCCAACGGGCGACCAATCCTTGATTGCCACAAGCAAACAGACATAACACATACATTCTGTTAGCATGGATTCCATACGGTTTCCATGCTTTTCTATATATGTCGGGAACGGTTGCTGAAAAATATATTCAAAATACGGCGGTACAGATCATATAATTTTGCGTCTCTTATAGAGAACCCAAACACTTACCATGGATACGCTCAACTATATCGTAATCGCAATTTACTTTTTAGGCCTCATTGCCGTCAGTTGGATTATGTTACGCCGTATAAAGAATTCGGAAGATATGTTCATCGCCTGACGCAATTCTTCCTGGTGGCTTTCTGGTTGCCTATCGCTCCGGTATGGTAGCTGTCTTGATCGGCAACCTTGTCGGCATAGCTTGTATTATAGCAGGGAAATGGTTTGCCGGGAAGTGGCGCTCATTAAGGATAAATTCACCTGGCGATTTCTTAGCCGTACGATTCGGTAAAAATACGGTCGATTCTATACCATTACCGGAATAATCGGACGTGGTGTGCATACAGCAGTTGCAGGCGGTTTCCCTGCCGTATTGATGACCGATGTGAGTATGCCAATGTGTTCACATATCAGATATGGAGCGAAAGGCATAAAAACACCTCCGACAAAAATCTTATCAAAGCTGAACGGATATTCACATTAGCGTTCGGTATAGTGATTATCTTGCTTGCCTTACTTATTCCATTCATGGGTGGATCAGAAAAGGTAGTGGTGACAATACTGACAATGGTTATAGCCCCACTGTTCATACCGTCGGTGTGGGGGCTGTTCTCGCGACGCATCACCGGGCGACAGGCCATATGGGCCATGTGTATAACATACGCACTCGGAATTACCCTCAAATATACAGCCGGAGATATAGTCAACAACCAGGTTCTTGAGGCTACGGTGGGATTGCTGATTCCTGTATTCATAATGACGGTCATGGAAATTCGGGGACGGATCAAGGGCTATGAATGCAACCGCTACAATGAAATCAGTAAACTTACAGATCCTGAGGCAGACACAGAACCGGACGCGCAGACAAAGCAGGCCGTGAAATCATACTCATTCATGGCTATATCCTGTTTCTGTGTCACTCTTGCCTCAATAGGCCTCCTGTTGGTATGGCTCCTGATGACAGACGAAAATGCCGCCAATGTCCGTTATATAATGACTGTATCCTGTTGGATAATCGCAGCGATCACATGTATTTATATAACATATAGATTAATTGACTCCTGCAAATCAAAATCACGACTGTCATGAAAGCAATCCTGTATTCAATCGCATTATGCTCTACATTATCCTTTAATCCACAACCTGCCCAAGCTGTCACAACCAGCAACTGCATGCCCTACATGCACAAAGCTGGCATGAAACGATCGCAACAAGGCATGGAACTACATGGTAAACATCTTTTCTGCTTTGAAGACGGCGGTCATTGCAACGTATACGATTTCGAGACGCTCGACTCTATTCCTGTCGGTCGATTCACACTGGAATCATCTGAAAAAGACAATCATTCCAATCAAGCCAATTTTGGATTGGAAACGGCCGATGGCGGATCTTTTCCTGTAGTGTACATAACGATAGGAAAGCCCGGCAGCCCCATTGACTGGCAATGTAAAGTCGAAAGCATAACACATGATGAAAAAGGATGGTCATCCAGACTTGTACAGACACTTGAACTCGACACCGCCGGATTTACCAATGCTGGATATGTACGGATGTTTGGTGCTCCCAGCTGGCTCATTGACCGCGAGCGCGGTGAATTATGGGCTTTCTCTGCCATAAAACGTACAATCCCGAGAATTACCGGAGCATTCCACACAAACAAGTACATAGCGACAAAATTCAGAATACCACGCCTTGATGAAGGTTCGTATGTAAGACTTACAGCCGACGACGTGCTTGATCAGAAACAATTCGAATTCGATGTATATGCTACCCAGTCGGGATGTATACGCGACGGAAAGCTCTATTATTCATACGGATTCGGCAAGATCCGCCCTGAAACACCTTCCAAGATCCGTGTGTATGACCTTGACAAAGGCACAATAGCATACCGCTATGACCTCAACGACGCCGTACCGGAAGAATGCGAATCACTCGTGGTCAGGGATGGCTACATATATCTCAACACAAACAGCCCGATTATATACCGTATACCGGCACCTTCATTCAGATAAACTAATATAAACCATTAATTATAACCTTAAATTATATGAGCGTAGACGAAATATTGCTCCGTAGCCGGTTCCAGCCTCTGGAACGGATACTCTGCTACGACGTGTTCAATACCGGTTTTAACGGATGGATGACACTTCTTCCCAACTTTACCGAATATCCCGACTTCGATGTTCCCCCGACACTCGTCAACAAAGATCAGTGGCCTCCGGTCATGCTGAGTTCGGCCACATACCGTTATCCGGGATCACACGGAGCCATGTCCGGTACATTCAGTCTCAAACTCTCGACCAGACCCGTACATTCTCCATACGAGGAGATTCCCGCACCAGGATCGATGGGACATGCCATAAAACGGCTCTCGTTCTACCGTCCGGGGAGCCGGTATCTTCAGATCGAATGCTGGTTTTCATACACGGCCGAGCAGGACTCGTTAGATCCTGAAGGGACACCGCAGCCCGGACTGCACGAAAAGAGCATACGCGCTTTCGGTATGGGTTTCGATATCCAGGAACGTGGCGAACGATATCAGGTCGGAGTGCGCCATCTCAACTGCTTCAACGGGAACCTCGTACAACGTTGGGAGATCGAAAACTCGGCCGACGTAACTGACAAAGAATGGGCATTCGGTCTCGAAGGAGACTGGTGCAAGCGAGGTATCGACCCATGGTGGTTCGGACGACGATACCCCGACGGAAGGCACGAAGCGTTCCAGATTATTCCGGATTCACACCAGAAACTGATTTACAACGAAACCGACTGTAAACTTAACTGGCAATACATGCGGCTGAAAATAGATACTCTGAACCGCGAATATGTGGAGTTCCAGTGTCAGGACAGAATCTGGGATCTGCGTGGAACCCATGTCACCGATGTGCCAGGATACCATAGGATCGACAATCTGATCAACCCGCTGTTCTGGGTGGAGACCGACCAGGACAGACGCGTATTCTTCTACATCGACTCAGTAGTAGTATCGCAGGAATAAATATCCAAACCAAAATCCGAAAATCATGAAACAATTCAACGCATCGCATCTGGAAATCAAGAAATGGTTTACAGGCTCTTTCAATACACACCCATACGAACTCGGATGGGCCGACGAAGCAATTTTCTTCATCATAATAGAGCATATCAAAGGCAACAACCCTACCCTGACTGCCCGAGTGGAGATCTCACACGATGGTGTGACATGGGCTTCCGACGGAAGCTGCCCTGTGACAATTTCCGGTATCGGACTCCATCCTATCAAGGTCGAACCCAATTTCGGCAACTGGATAAGACTCGCTGTCGACATCGACGGCGGTGAACTATTCCTTAACATTCAGATTCACGCCAAAGGATAACACGACGCGATATTCCTCGGCATACCGAAATTTGCAATTGCAGTTCAGTTGAGTTAACTTTGCAGCAAAGAAGCAAAATATCCAACCAAACTACAATAACAAAACGCTTTTACGCCATGGCAACAAAACCGTTCAAGTATCAGCCGATGTTTCCGCTCGGCAAGGATACTACAGAGTATTATCACCTTACGTCAGATTATGTAAAGGTAGAGAACTGGAATGGCCACGAGATGCTCGTAGTAGATCCCGAGGCACTGACAGTGTTAGCAAGACAGGCCACACACGACAATGCGTTCATGCTCCGTCGCGAACACAACGAGATGGTAGCCAAGATCCTGCATGACCCAGAAGCAAGCCAGAACGACAAATATGTGGCTCTCACAATGCTCCGTAATGCAGAAGTGGCAGCTAAAGGCCAACTCCCGTTCTGCCAGGATACCGGCACTGCGATCGTGATCGGCAAGAAGGGTCAGAATGTATATACAGGCGGCAATGATGAGGAGAAATTGTCGAAAGGCGTATATCTTACATATACCGAAGACAATCTCCGCTATTCACAGAATGCGCCGCTCAACATGTACGACGAAGTCAATACCGGATGCAACCTGCCGGCTCAGATCGATCTATATGCGACCGACGGTGATGAATATAAATTCCTGTTTGTAGCCAAAGGCGGAGGTTCTGCCAATAAAACATATCTTTATCAGGAAACAAAGGCAACCATCAATCCCAAGACTCTGGTGCCATTTTTAGTTGAAAAGATGAAAACCCTCGGCACAGCCGCATGCCCACCCTATCACATTGCGTTCGTAATAGGTGGAACATCGGCTGAGATGAACCTTGCCACAGTCAAGAAAGCGTCAGTCAAGTATTACGACAACTTGCCGACCAAAGGAAACGAGCTCGGTCATGCGTTCCGCGACATAGAACTGGAAAAAGAACTGCTTGAAGCATCACGCAAAATAGGACTCGGAGCCCAATTCGGCGGCAAATACTTCGCTCATGACATTCGCGTGATACGCCTGCCCCGCCACGGTGCGTCATGTCCGATCGGAATGGGAGTAAGCTGCTCCGCCGACCGCAATGTCAAAGCAAAGATCAACCGCGATGGCCTATGGATAGAGAAACTCGATTCCAATCCCGGCGAATTGATTCCCGACGAAATGCGCCGCGAAGGCGAAGGCGATGTCGTGAAGATCGATCTCAACCGGCCGATGTCCGAGATCTTGGCGGAACTCACTAAATACCCTGTCTCCACCCGTTTGTCACTGAATGGAACGATCATCGTAGGCCGGGACATAGCCCATGCAAAAATCAAGGAACGCCTTGACCGCGGAGAGGAAATGCCCCAGTACCTGAAAGACCATCCCATATATTACGCAGGACCGGCAAAAACACCGGAAGGCATGCCCTCGGGATCGTTCGGTCCTACCACCGCAGGTCGCATGGACAGTTATGTCGACCAGTTCCAGGCTGCCGGCGGCGCCATGATAATGATCGCTAAAGGCAACCGGAGCAAACAAGTGACGGACGCCTGTCACCGTCATGGAGGTTTCTATCTCGGAAGTATAGGAGGCCCGGCTGCTGTTTTGGCCAAAAACAGCATAAAGAAAGTCGAACTTCTCGAATATCCCGAACTCGGCATGGAGGCAATCTGGAAAATCGAAGTGGAAGATTTCCCTGCATTCATACTTGTCGACGACAAAGGCAACGATTTCTTTGTGGAAATCGCTGAGAAGTGCAAAAACTGCGCCCTGACAAAGTAATAGCGGCTGAACATATAGTAGCGGTCGGTTGTTGAATAAGGGTATAACCCTATTTCATACAACCGACCGCTACTATTTTAATTCACGATGAAGGAAATCAAAGACACATTGCTTGAACGCCGGAGTATCCGCCGTTACGAACGGGAACCGATTCCGGCCGACCAGATACAGTTCATCTACGAAGCTATCCGCAACACACCTACAAGCTATAACGGACAGCAGTTTTCGGTAATCGACGTAACCGATCAGGAACTGAAAGAAAAACTGTATGAACTGACGCAACAGAAGCAGATAAAGACATGCAGTCATTTTCTTCTGTTCTGTGCCGACTATAACAAGATCTCCACACTGGCAGACCTGAAATATATCGATCTTCCGCCGTTCACGCACACAATGGACGGAATCATAGTCGGCGTAGTCGATGCAACTCTCGCTATGATGAGTGCATTGGTCGCAGCCGAATCGTGTGGACTCGGCACATGCTGCATCGGCTATGCACGCACTGCAGCACCAGAAGCCGTTTCCCGGTTGCTTGAGTTGCCTCAGGGAGTCTTCGCTGTATGTGGACTTGCAATCGGGATACCGCGCGAAAAACCGGATCTGAAACCGAAACAACCCGTATCGCTTATCGTGCATCAAAACAGATACCGTAACGACGATATGGGACCTGAACTTCTCGATTACGATGCGGAGATACGGGAATTCAACCGTACGCGCAGCGGCGCGACCACCGACAATGACTGGGCATCACACATAATAGACTACTACCGTCATGCAATGAGCTACCACATGCTTGACGCATTACGTCGCCGTGGATTTGATGCAAACAGCTGATTCCAGCTGATTCCATCTATTTTCAAAAATATTTCTTGGCACGTACACCGATAAAGTCATAGGTTATTGCTAACTTTGCACGGTTTTCACGGTAGAAACCACGATAACCGCAAAGCGTTCTATAAACTTATACACTTTATTCTATCGTATGCGTGAAACAAAACGCGCCGTCCTCGTTCTGGAAGACGGCACAACCTTTGAAGGGAAATCGTTCGGATATCAGGCATCAACCGCCGGCGAAGTCGTGTTCAGTACAGCAATGACCGGTTATCCGGAAAGTCTGACAGACCCTTCTTACGAAGGACAGATCCTCGTTACCACCTATCCGATTCTCGGAAATTACGGTGTCCCTCCCCGTCGCGAAAAAAATGATGTCAGCGAATATTACGAAAGCGATCACATACACGTGAAAGCAATCGTAGCCCAGGATTATTCCTGGGAACACAGTCACTGGCAGGCCGACCGTTCGCTCGCACAATGGCTCGATGAAGAGAAAATAACCGGAATATACGGCATCGATACCCGCGCACTGACAAAGCATCTTCGCGAACGTGGATCCATGCTCGGAAAAATCATTGTCGATGACTGCGAAGATGTAGACTGGTACGATCCGAATAAAGAAAATCTCGTAGCGAAAGTCAGCTGTACCAAGGTTGAAGAATTCGGTACCGGCGACAAGACAGTGGTACTGATCGACTGCGGAGTAAAACACAATATAATACGCTGTCTCACGCGTCGTGGAGTACATGTGGTAATGGTTCCGTGGGATTACGATTTCACTACCATCCACTACGACGGCCTGTTCATATCCAACGGCCCGGGCAATCCGGACATGGCTGAGACCACTGTAGGGAACATACGTAAAGCCATAGCCCTCGGAAAGCCGATATGCGGTATCTGCATGGGGAACCAATTGCTTTCAAAAGCAGCCGGAGCATCGACATATAAACTCAAATACGGTCACAGGAGCCATAACCAGCCTGTACGCCGTGCAGGTACTGACACCTGCTTTGTCACATCACAGAATCATGGCTATGCAGTCGACTCCAACACAATTCCCGATGAATGGGAACCGCTGTTCATAAATATGAACGATGGAACCAACGAAGGCATACGTCATAAATCAAAACCATTCTTTTCAGCTCAGTTCCACCCTGAAGCGAGTTCAGGTCCGAAAGATACTGAATTTCTGTTTGACGAGTTTATAAACATGCTGTAACACAAACTCTCCCATTCATCAACATTACGACTATGATCGATCAATCAATAAAAAAGGTATTACTGCTCGGTAGTGGCGCCCTGAAAATAGGCGAAGCCGGTGAATTCGATTATTCCGGCTCACAGGCTTTGAAAGCCTTGAAAGAAGAAGGAATAACAACAGTTCTGATCAATCCTAATATTGCAACGGTCCAGACCTCCGACGGATTTGCCGACAAAATATATTTTCTACCTGTCACACCGGAGTTTGTAGAAAAAGTCATCGATAAGGAACGCCCCGACGGAATCCTGCTGGCATTCGGCGGACAGACCGCGCTCAACTGCGGTGTGAGTCTGTATGAAAGCGGCATATTGGAAAAATACGGTGTAAAAGTCCTCGGCACACCGGTACAGGCTATAATGGATACCGAGGATCGCGAACTGTTCGTCAGAAAACTTGATGAAATAAATGTCAAGACAATAAAAAGCGAGGCTGTCAATTCGATAGACGCGGCTCTCAGAGCCGCGCGCGATCTGGGATTCCCAGTCATAGTGCGTGCGGCATACGCTCTCGGCGGACTTGGCAGCGGTTTTTGCGACAATGAGGAAGAACTTGTTGCCTTGGCAGAAAAAGCGCTATCGTTCTCCCCGCAGGTTCTTGTCGAAAAATCGCTCAAAGGGTGGAAAGAAGTAGAATATGAAGTCGTACGCGACCGTTTTGACAATTGCATCACAGTATGCAATATGGAGAATTTCGACCCATTAGGTATCCATACAGGCGAAAGCATCGTTGTGGCGCCCTCCCAGACCCTATCAAACGAGGACTATCACTATCTGCGCAAACTCGCGATAAAGATCATACGTCATATAGGAATTGTCGGCGAATGCAATGTCCAGTACGCATTCGACCCGATGTCGATGGACTATCGTGTCATCGAGGTAAATGCCCGACTGAGCCGGTCGTCAGCACTTGCATCCAAAGCGACCGGATATCCATTGGCTTTCGTGGCAGCAAAACTTGGACTGGGATACGGTCTGTTCGATCTTAAAAATTCTGTAACCAAAGAGACTTCAGCATTTTTCGAACCTGCGCTCGACTATATTGTCGTCAAGATTCCACGATGGGATCTCGGCAAATTCCATGGTGTGAAACGCGAGATAGGATCTTCGATGAAATCCGTAGGCGAAGTCATGGCGATAGGCCGCACATTTGAAGAAGCCATACAGAAAGGCCTGCGTATGATAGGTCAGGGAATGCACGGTTTCGTGGAAAACAAAGAACTTGAGATAGCCGATATCGACAACGCGCTCAAAGCTCCTACCGACAAACGCATATTCGTAATCGCAAAAGCGATGCAGCATGGATATACAATAGAGCGCATACACGAGTTGACCAAGATAGACCGCTGGTTCCTATACAAGCTGCAGAACATATTCAATACTGATACTGAACTGCAAACTGTCGATGATATAGAGCATATACCGGCAACACTGTTGCGTCAGGCCAAAGAACAAGGTTTCAGCGACTTCCAGATAGCCCGTGCAGTGCTCAAAGAGAATATGACCGACGCTGAAGGCGCCAGCAAAACAATGCGCAACTATCGAAAAAGCCTCGGTATACTTCCCGTTGTAAAACAGATCGACACACTCGCTGCGGAATATCCAGCACAGACAAATTATCTGTATCTGACCTACAATGGATCGGAAAACGACATAAGATATCTGCATGATCACCGTTCGATAGTAGTACTCGGCTCAGGCGCATACCGCATAGGCAGTTCGGTGGAATTTGACTGGTGTTCTGTCAATGCACTCATGACAGTCAAAAAGGAAGGCTGGCGTTCGGTGATGATAAACTATAATCCCGAAACCGTATCGACTGACTACGATATGTGCGATCGTCTGTATTTCGACGAACTCACATTCGAACGCGTCATGGATATTCTTGAACTGGAACAGCCGCATGGTACAATTCTCTCTGTTGGCGGTCAGATCCCCAATAATCTGGCCACCCGTCTGGATGACGAGGGTGTGAACATACTCGGAACCTCAGCCAAAAGCATTGACAATGCGGAGGATCGTCACAAATTCTCGGCAATGCTTGACCGCCTGAATATCGACCAGCCCCGATGGAAAGAACTCACAAGCTTTGACGAGATACACAAATTTATCGATGAAGTTGGCTTCCCAGTACTCGTGCGTCCGAGCTATGTGCTTTCTGGTGCTGCGATGAACGTATGTTCCAACGATGAAGAACTACAGCGTTTCCTCCGTCTGGCAGCTAATGTATCGAAAAAACATCCGGTTGTCGTAACCGAATTCATCCAGAATGCAAAGGAAATAGAAATGGACGCCGTAGCCCAGGAGGGAGAAATCAAGGTATATGCGATATCAGAACATATCGAATATGCCGGAGTTCATTCCGGCGACGCAACAATACAGTTTCCTCCTCAGAAACTATATGTAGAGACAATGCGTCGAATCAAAAAAGTATCGTCGCAGATCGCAAAAGCGCTCAATATATCCGGACCGTTCAATATCCAATTTCTTGCAAAAAACAATGACATAAAAGTAATCGAATGCAATCTCCGTGCATCACGTAGTTTCCCATTTGTAAGCAAAGTGCTTAAACTCAATTTCATTGATATGGCAACGAAAGTGATGCTCGGATTACCTACGGAAAAACCGGCCAAAAACGCCTTCGATCTCGACTATGTGGGTATCAAAGCCTCGCAGTTCTCGTTTTCACGACTTCAGGGTGCTGATCCGGTACTTGGCGTAGACATGTCTTCGACCGGAGAGGTAGGTTGTATAGGTATCGATACCTCCGAAGCTATTTTAAAGGCCATGCTGTCGGTAGGCCTGCGCATTCCCAAGAAATCGGTATTGCTCAGTACCGGATCAGCCAAACAGAAAGCAGACATGCTCGATGCAGCACATCAGCTCCATAATAACGGATATAGCCTATACGCGACAGGAGGCACCCATAAATTCCTTAACGAAAATGGTATTCCTGCCATAAGGGTATACTGGCCGAGTGAAAGCGACCAACAGCCTCAAGCATTGGAACTACTCCACAACAAAGAGATCGACATGGTGGTAAATATACCTAAAAACTTATCATCCACCGAATTGTCGAACGGCTATAAGATCCGTCGTGCAGCCATTGACCTTAACGTTCCTTTGCTGACCAATGCCCGTCTGGCATCTGTATTTATAAATGCCTTTACGACATTGCCAGTCAACCAGATCGAAATAAAATCATGGAACGAATATTAAGTCCGGCTGTAGGTTAATGGCTATTAACATTAGCAGTCATCATCTGGCATCAAAAAATACGTAACTTTGCGGCCATGAAAACACATGTGCATACATTGGCCGCAAAGTTACTCTCTGTTATATTGCTCGTAGGGTTGACCGCTTGTGAACATAACGGAGAGTCGGAACCGCCCGCTCTGGTTCACCGCACCATATTGGTATACATGGTTGCCAACAATGATCTGGGTTCGTATGGCTATGACGACGCCGATCTAAACGAGATGCTCCACGCGGCACAAACCGGAGGCCTGAATGGCGGCCGCCTGATAGTATATCACGCTCCATATCATAAAGCGCCTGCTCTAAAGGAAATCACCACAGAGGGGATTGTAGAGTTGAAATGCTACGATAATGACATATTGTCCGTTTCAGCGTCTCGTATGAAACAGGTCATAGCAGATACCAAATCCATAGCGCAGGCCGATGATTACGGTATCATATTATGGAGTCATGCCTCTGGTTGGTTACAAAACGGAATCGACGAGACTCAGACTGTTCCGTTCATTACGTCAAGATCAGAAGCCTCACCCCACGCATACGGCAGTGAGAACAACAAATACATGAACATCACGACATTAGCCAAAGTCCTTGAAGGCGAAGACTTCGAATTCGTATATTGCGACTGTTGCTACATGGCCAATATTGAGGTGGCATACGAATTGCGTAATGCCACACAATATATAGTCGGATCCGCAACCGAACTGCCTGCCGACGGCATGCGTTACGATCTGAACATACCGGTTCTGATGCAAAATGGAACTCCTGATCTGGTCCAGACTGCACGCAATACATACATGCATTATTCAAATCAGCCTCTTAGCATTAACCAGACATGTACCATGTCTGTGATATATACAGCAGCCCTCGACGAATTGGCAGCTACCACAAGAGACATATATGCGTCAGGCGCCTCCTTCTCCCCAGAATACAAACCACAGCCGTTCGAACTTGGATCGGAATGCCGATATTTCGACTTCGAAACCTATGTGAAAGCGTTCGATACCGATTCTGAGCTACAGAACAAATGGTCTGATGCCATGGATAAGGCTGTATTATACAAAGTCAACACCCCTATGATATGGGGTCGGCTGGAACTTCGCAATCACTGCGGATTGTCCACATATCCCCTATCGGCACCCGCCCAGGCAACAGATTACGGATACTCCGAATTGCAATGGTTTCAGGATGTGGCATCAAACCTGAAACATAGATAACAATCAGTGGCATCTGAACGTTATAAATTCAATCAATGTAATTAATTCACGCTCCAACGACCTATGAATCTGTTACTATTTCTACAGATCCCAGGAACCGACATCAGTTCCGATTCCATACCTTCGGTAAAAGAAGATCTCAGCCAGTTGAAGACTCTGTCTTTCGACGAATTGATCAATCGGCTGACAAACAACATGGTGGAATTTGCCATTCATCTGACAATAGCTATAATCGTATTCTACGTCGGACGGTTCATCATTAACAAAATATATGCCGTAGTAGCAACTATTTTGCTTAGACGCAAAGTAGACCGCTCCTTGAGTTCTTTCGTACTTAGCCTGATTAAGATCGTGCTACTGTTCATACTGATCGTAACTGTCATTGGCATATTAGGCATTGAGACAAGTTCGTTCATTGCGATTTTCGCATCGGCAGGTGTCGCCGTCGGCATGGCTCTCAGCGGCACTCTCCAGAATTTTGCAGGAGGAGTACTCATTCTGTTGCTCAAGCCGTATAAAGTAGGCGACTATATCGAAATGCAGGGTTATTCAGGCACCGTCAAGGAGATACAGATATTCAGCACCATCATCTGCACAGCCGACAATAAATCCATCATAATACCCAACGGCGCGTTGTCGACCGGAACAATTAATAACTACTCACGTGAAGATTACCGCCGTGTAGACTGGACCGTAGCAATTTCCTACGGAGATGATGTCGACAAAGCAAGGGAAGTCATACTGCAGATGTTTGCCGACGACACCCGCATCGTACGCCAGTACATAGATGATGACCGCATTCAGCGGCTCGAAGCCGCCGAAGTAACCGCTCCGGCAGAAGACACACCCGGAAATACAGCAGAAGCAAAAGACAACAGAGGCTGGATAAAACGTTTGTTCTCCAAAAAGCGCAAACCAAAATCGAAACTTGAAGAATGGAAAGAGAGCCACGACAGAATCATATTGTCGCTTCAGAGCAGAACAGACTGCTCGCCGAAAGTTTTCGTCAGCGAACTTGCCGACAGTAGCGTAAATCTCTCATGCCGAGCATGGACACGCAGCGAATACTACTGGGGCGTATTTTTCGATATCAACGAAAGGATTTACAAAGAGTTGCCCTCTTATGGAATATCATTTCCATTCCCGCAGATGGACGTTCACGTGACCGGACAGTCATAAATCGGCAATTCAATAATTTTAATATATCCATAAATATCCTTAACAAAGCAGGATATTTCAAAAAGATTAAGTACATTTGCTTTCATAAATAGCCCTGAGGTCGTAATCCCCCATCGGTAACACCATATACTACAAAAAGTCGGCTCATCCGGCTCTCCTCGACATATTCCCGGAAGCCCTCTTGGGGGCATCAATGTAAGTACTGCATCGCGTGGCTATTGTCTGCGACACACAGATATGTGTCTGTGGGGTCGTTTTCGCAAGAAAATAAAAAAATGACAATATAAATGACAAGTAAATGGAGTTACTTACCCCCTACATCCGAACAACATTGCGACGATGCGCTGGTAAAGAAATTTGCCGGCTGTCAAGCCATTAGCGAGCTATTGATGCAACGGGGCATCTCTACGGTGGAGGAAGCCGAGAAATTTTTCCATCCATCGCTAAAGGATATGCACGACCCGTTTCTCATGCCCGACATGGACAAAGCTGTCCGGCGGCTTAACCAAGCCATGGGGTCGAAAGAGAAGATCATGGTATATGGCGACTACGACGTGGACGGAACCACTGCCGTAGCATTGGTCTATAAATACCTGCAGAACTTCTATTCTAACATCGAGTACTATATCCCTACCCGCTACGACGAGGGATACGGAATCTCGAAACGTAGTATCGAAATGGCTGCCGAACAGGGAGTCAAGCTGATCATCATACTCGATTGTGGCATAAAAGCCATAGAAGAGATCCGTTATGCGCAAGAACTTGGTATCGATTTCATAATATGCGATCACCATGTTCCCGACGAGGAACTGCCGCCGGCAATAGCCATACTCAATCCAAAACTCGAAGGCAGCACATATCCATGTCCGCATCTGTCCGGATGTGGCGTAGGATACAAGTTCATGCAGGCATTTTCCATGAGCAACGGCATATCGCTTTCCGATCTCGAAGGGATGCTTGACCTCGTCGCGGTAAGTATTGCAGCCGACATAGTACCGATGGTGGATGAAAACCGCATAATGGCCTATCATGGTCTGAAACGGCTCAACTCCAATCCTAACATGGGATTGCGGGCCATCATCCGTATCTGCTCATTGACCAACCGCGAGATAACGATATCCGATGTCATATTCAAGATCGGCCCGCGAATAAATGCCTCCGGACGCATGCAGAGCGGACGCGACGCTGTGGAACTTCTCGTATCACGCGATGTGGCCGACGCCTATGAGAAGGCAAAAAACATAGATCAATACAACAAAGACCGCAAAGAGCTCGACAAACAGATCACCGACGAGGCTAATTCCATTCTTGAGGCCCGTGGCGAAATGGATTCTGAAAAGAAAGCCATCGTGATATACAACAAAGACTGGCACAAAGGCATCATAGGTATTGTCGCCTCCAGACTTACCGAGCTGTACTACAAGCCATCGGTAGTGCTTACTCTGTCCAACGGGCTGGCCACCGGATCCTCACGCTCCGTTCAGGGATTCGATATATACAGCGCGATCGATGCATCACGCGATTTGCTGGAAAACTTCGGTGGTCACACCTACGCCGTGGGATTGTCACTCAAGGAGGAGAACATTCCGGAATTTACTCGGCGTTTTGAAGAGTATGTGGCTACCAATATACAACCGAACCAGCTTGAACCGCAACTGGACATCGATGCCTATCTGCAATTTGCCGACATTACACCTGAGTTCATTAACACATTGAAGAAATTCAATCCATTCGGCCCCGGGAATTCCAAACCGCTGTTCTGCACTCGCGGAGTAATGGACTTCGGAACAAGCAAACTTGTCGGCAAACAACTGGAACATATAAAACTGGAACTGATCGACAATTCCTCCGGCAAGGTATTCAACGGCATAGCGTTCAATATGGCTGACCAGTTCGAATATATACACTCGCATCAGCCGTTCGATATCGTATATACGATCGAGAACAACAAGCATCAGTCGTCACCTACAGCCGTTCAGCTCTCAGTAAAAGCCATAAAAAAAGCAAAGTGAGTCAGACGAAGGAAGAGAGGATCCACAAAATCCATGATATCCTTCGCAAATATTGGGGTTACGACAGTTTCCGCCCCTTACAGGAGGATATAATACTATCGGTTCTCGATGGCAACGATACTCTCGGATTGCTTCCTACCGGAGGAGGCAAATCTCTGACGTTTCAGATCCCGGCATTGGCTCTCGACGGCCTCACATTAGTGGTGACCCCTCTGATATCGCTGATGAAGGATCAGGTAGACGGTCTGCGTGCGCGTAATATCAGAGCGGCATATCTGCATGCAGGCATGCCCCGTTCCGAACAGCGGCATATCATTGACAAATGCACTTACGGCAAGATATGCATGCTGTACTTATCACCCGAAAAACTTCGTTCGGAATCATTTATAAGCGACTTGCGCTCCATGCCGGTCCGTCTAATCGTCGTAGACGAGGCACACTGCATATCGCAATGGGGATATGATTTCAGACCCAGCTATCTGAAAATACACCTGTTGCGCGAGCATTTCCCGGGACTGCCCGTGCTCGCCCTTACTGCATCGGCTACACCTGAAGTCGTTGATGACATAATGGACAGGCTCAGTTTCCGGGGCAGAGTATGCTATTCCAGAAGTTTCTCCCGCGACAATCTGTCATACATAGCCCGATACGGAGAGAACAAACCGGAACGTCTATGCCGTATATTGCACAGCACCCGGGGAAGCGCCATAGTGTATGTGCGCTCGCGGCGAAAGACACGTGAGATCGCTGAAATATTGCAGGCCTCTGGAATAAGCTCAGAGTTCTATCACGCCGGACTGGATATAGAGGACAAGGAAGAAAAACAGAACCGCTGGAAAAACGGGCTATCCAGAGTGATGGTAGCCACCAATGCATTCGGCATGGGCATAGACAAACCGGATGTCCGCATGGTGGTCCATCTGGATCTTCCGTCATCACTGGAAGAATATTATCAGGAAGCCGGACGGGCAGGACGTGACGGCAAACCGAGCTATGCCGTCCTTCTTGCGGCTCAACGCGATAAATCCTCGCTAAACCGGCGCATTGAGGAAAATTTTCCTCCAACAGACTTCATTAGACGCGTATATGAGCTTGCCGGAAATTTCGTCGACGTAGCAGTAGGCAGCGGATATGACCGTGTCTTCGATTTCAATTTCACGGAATTCTGCGACCGGTTCAAATTACCGCCAATATATACACGTAGCGCTCTCAATCTGCTGACACAAGCCGGATATATAGAATATTCAGATGACACGGCTGCTCGGGCCAGAGTCATAATACTGGCCGACAAACAAGAACTCTATAATCTCGACGCGGGCAACAATGCCGACCGGGTACTTCAATGCCTGCTACGAACATATACTGGTCTGTTTGCCGATTACGTCAACATATCCGAAAGCTCCATCGCATCCAAGCTAAATATATCGCAACAGGATGTATATGAAGCATTATTGCTGCTTACCCGAATGCATATCCTGCATTACATTCCCCGGCGCACCAACCCATATATATATTATACAACATCCCGGGAGCTGCCTAAACATGTGACAATGCCAGATTCGGTATACAAAAACATGCGCAAGCGTATGACAGACCGCATCAAAGCTATGGAAACATTTGCCTTCGATACGCTGCAATGCAGGGAAACGACACTGCTGCGGTATTTTGGAGAGCATAACGACACCGAATGCGGACGATGCGACGTATGCCGTAGCCGGAAACCCGCCACAACGAACGATGACGAAGATAATCTGTTGCGGGAATCTATATTGTATATCGCATCAAAAAAAGACCGGACTCCGTTTCAGGAAATCATCTCACAGCTCGCATGCAGACCGGATAAGGGGATTGCCCTTATCCGCAAAATGATCGATGAAGAATATCTGAAAATAGACAAATCCAGAAATATATTGATACACAAACATAAATAATTAACCCAATCCGAATGAAACAGATCATCAGTGCACTAACCCTAACCGCAATCGCATGCATAAACGGACATGCGACGACTGCCGACTCCGACTTCAGGATAGTACCGATACCGAAATCCATCGAATTGCAGTCTGGCAAACCGTTCATTCTCACCGGCTCGACTGTTGTCTCTTATCAGGACAATGCATTGCAACGCAATGCAGTTTTCCTGACCGAATACATCAAAGACGGTACTGGCATAACTGTATCCACCACACAACAGAAAACGAAAAGCAATGCAATACAACTTGAACTGGTTGATGCCGGCATAGAACCCGAAGGATACCGGATAGCTGTCAACGACAAAAAAATCACGATCTCAGCCACTGACAAGGCCGGTATATTCTATGGCATCCAGACATTGCGCAAATCGCTGCCGTATGATTCCCAAGCAGATACCGTACGGGTTCCATCGGCCATAATCAACGACCACCCGCGCATGAGCTACAGGGGAATGCTACTGGACTGCGGACGCCACTTCTTCCCGGTGGAGGATATCAAGACATTCATAGACATACTGGCGCTTCATAACATGAATATCTTCCACTGGCATCTGACCGAGGATCAGGGTTGGCGTTTTGAAGTAAAGAAATATCCGGAACTTACAGAAATAGGATCAAAGCGCCGCGGCACAGAAATAGGATGGTGCTGCGGACTGAACGACAATAAGCCATACGGCGGATATTACACACAGGATGATTGCCGTGAAATCGTGAGCTACGCTGCAGACCGCAATATTACGGTAATCCCTGAGATAGACATGCCGGGGCATACACAGAGCCTTCTGGCATGTTTCCCGGAAGCAGGATGTACCGGCGGCCCATACGAAGTAAGCGATCACTGGGGTGTACACGAAGACATACTCTGTGCCGGATCGGAACGGACATTCGAGATCGTTGAAGATATACTCGACGAAGTATGCGATGTCTTCCCCTCAGCCTATATCAATATCGGCGGGGATGAGGCGCCAAAAACACGCTGGCAGGCATGCCCAAAGTGTCAGCAAAGGATATCCGACGAAGGCATAAAGGCATCCGACAACCGGACTGCCGAGTCCGCACTTCAGGGCTACTTCACAAAACGAGTGGAAAAATACCTCAATGAAAAAGGGCGCAAGATCATCGGATGGAATGAAATCCTCGAGAGCGGAGCCAATGCATCTTCAGGAATTATGAACCGATATGGCGAGGAAGCTACTATCGAGGCAGCCAAATCAGGCCACAATGTAATTGTCAACACCACTGCTTTCTGCTATTTCGACTATCCACAACGCGCAGATCTGCGTCTTGAGCCAAAGTTGTTCCCATTAGGATTCTGTATCCCGATAAGCCGTGTATATCAGCTCGAACCGATACCGGCCGGACTCACCGCTGAAGAAGAAGCCAACATCATAGGTGTCCAGGCCAATGTATGGGGCGAATTCATCAGCAATCTTATGCTGGCACAGTATCAGATGCTACCTCGCATGGCTGCAACATGCGAGACACAATGGATTGCACCGGACCAGAAAGTATATCACGATTTCATGCGCCGTCTTCCAAAGATGACCAAAATATACGACACCCACTCGTATGTGTGGTGCCACGGTCTGGAATAAGCGAACCAATCGAAACCAATTGACAAAGCGGGAACCCCGGATATATCGACCTCCGGAGTTCTCGCTTTTCGATTTCGGGACAAAGCCTCGGAGACTCAGTTATCGCATACATGTGCATCTTGCCGGGACAAAAGATATCGCCCTACCCTCGTCGGCATGTACAATTACGTTCAGGCATTTGAAACATCCATTGCAGTGGGTCACTCCTGACGTCGATCATTTTACTTCATCAGCCCGTCTGACCGCAGGCTGGGTTCCCATTAAAATTTGTTCAACCGAGCCTGGATTACCCAATATTTATTTATCTTTGTATGGTTGAATACCGGCGCTTGTTATATCGCGGGTGTCATTAAAAGACGTAAATCAATTAAATATACCATAGATATGAAATTCAATGTTCCGAGCAAGACTCTTTATAGCTATGTATCAGCTGTAAGCAAGGTCATCAACTCCAAAAATGCGTTGGTAATCCTCAATAATTTCCTATTTGAGCTTGATGGCGACACCCTGACCATTACGGCGTCTGATTTAGAGAATACACTGACCGCACGTGTTCCGGTGACAGAGGCTGAAGGATCAGGAAAATTCTGCGTAGATGCCCGTAGAGTTGTAGACCTGCTCAAATCAATGCCGGACATAGGTATAACATTCGAAATCGATGACAACAGTCTGGCTATAGAGATCACCTACCCCAATGGCAATTACAGTTTTGTAGGTATAAATGGAAACGAATACCCGCAACGTAATCCGGAAGATGAAGAAACTGAGAAAATTTCATTCTCATGCCCGAGCGAGCAGATAATCCGTGGCATTGACAATACTCTGTTTGCTGTCGGCAACGATGATCTGCGCCCTCAGATGATGGGCATCCTGTGGGATATCAAACCCGACGGAATTACGTTTGTCGCCACCGACACCCGCAAAATGGTAAAATACCGCAACTCAATGTCACAGCCTGGCGAGGAAGGCTCCTGTATCCTGCCATTGAAGCCCGCGACTGTAATAAAGAATGTATTTCCAAAAGATACGGAAATCAAAGTCACAATCGATTCCAAGAGCGCTATGCTCGAAACTCCATCATACACATTCTCATGCAGTCTGCTCAAAGGCACATTCCCTGATTATAACCGTGTTATACCATCTAATAATCCGTTTGTACTTACAGTCGACCGTCAGTCGTTCCTTGCCGCAGTCCGCCGTGTGGGAGTATTTGTTGATCCCGGTCATGGACTTGTCAAATTCAAGATATCGCCAGACAAAGTAACCCTCAAAGCTACTGATAAAAACTATTGTACCCAAGCGATTGAATCTGTTCCTTGCGAATTTACCGGGTCCGACATGGTCATAGGATTCAGTGCACCGTATCTGATGGAGATATTCGGAACTCTGACAACCACCGATGTGGTTATCAAGCTATCAGATCCCAGCCGTCCAGGCGTATTCCTGCCCTCTGAAAATGGAGCCGACAGCGAACTGCTGATGCTTCTGATGCCCATGAACGTATCTGATTTTTAAACAAATGGAACTCAAACTTACTCGTCCAATAATTTTTTTCGATCTCGAGACTACCGGAACCAACCTTCAACATGACCGGATCGTAGAGCTGTCATATATAAAGGTTTTTCCGGATGGCCGAGAGACCGAAAAAACGATGCGTATCAATCCGGAGATGCCTATCCCGGCAGAAGCGACTGCTGTCCATCATATAACGGATGAAGATGTCGCCGACTGCCCGACATTAAAACAAGTGGCGCATTCGATCGTCGAAGCTTTTACCGGATGCGACATCGGCGGATTCAATTCCAATCGATTCGATGTTCCATTACTTGTCGAAGAACTGGCTCGCGTAGGCATCGATTTCGATTGTACACGTTGCCGGTTCGTAGATGTGCAGACCATATTCCATAAGATGGAACAACGCACACTTACGGCAGCCTACAAGTTTTATTGCGGCAAGGATCTCACAGAAGCCCATTCCGCATCTGCCGATACACGTGCCACATACGAGGTCCTGAAAGCTCAGCTTGACAGATACCCGGATCTGAATAACGATATCCCCTTTTTATCAGAATTCTCCACTCAGAATCACAATGTGGATCTGGCAGGACGAATCATATACAACAATGATAAAAAGGAGATATTCAATTTCGGCAAATATAAAGGACAGCTTGTATCGGAAGTATTCGCCCGCGATACCGGCTATTACGGATGGATGATGCAAGGAGACTTTCCGGCCAATACAAAAAAGGTTATCACCGCCATAAAAATGCGTGCTAAATAAAATGCTCAAAGGCAAACATATAATATTAGGAATCTCCGGAGGTATCGCAGCATATAAATCTGTATACCTGCTGCGTCTGCTGATCAAAGCCGGAGCAGAGGTGCAGGTCGTAATCACACCGTCCGGGAAAGAATTCATAACGCCTGTTACACTGTCGGCTTTGAGTGGCAAACCTGTAGTAAGTGAGTTTTTTAGCGCTAATACAGGCGAATGGCATAGCCATGTCGACCTGGGACTATGGGTCGATGCTATGGTCATCGCGCCAGCCACTGCTTCGTCAATTGCCAAAATGGCACACGGTGTAGCCGACAACATGCTGATCACGACATATCTTTCGGCAAAAGCACCTGTATTCATCGCACCTGCAATGGATCTCGATATGATGGCACATCCGTCGACACAACACAACATAGAGTTGTTACGTTCCTACGGCAACCACATTATCGAACCGGGCACTGGAGAACTGGCCAGTCATCTTGTAGGCAAAGGGCGCATGGAGGAACCTGAGCAGATCGTAAAAGTCCTGTCCGATTTTTTTTCAGTAAAAAAATCTCTTAGAGGCAAAAAAGTAGTCATTACAGCTGGTCCGACATACGAAAAAATAGATCCAGTCCGGTTTATAGGCAACTATTCTTCCGGCAAAATGGGTTATGCCATTGCTGAAGAGGCATTCCGCCGTGGCGCAGATGTTACCATTGTCAGCGGACCGGTGTCTGTCAAAGTCTCCAGCCCTGACATCAAAGTGATCAACGTTGAATCAGCCAAGGAAATGGAAGCAGCTACTGTAGCCGAATTCGCAGCAGCCGATATTGCGATTATGTCGGCTGCCGTAGCTGACTATGCTCCTTCTGAATGCGCAAGATCCAAGATAAAGAGAGAAAAAGACGAGATTCCAATCATTACATTAGTCAAGAACCCTGATATTGCAGCCGAATTGGGAAAGAAGAAACGCACGGGACAACTACTTGTGGGGTTCGCTCTTGAGACCGACAATGTCGAGTTCAACGCAAAAGACAAACTCGCACGCAAGAATCTCGATATGATCGTACTGAACTCACTTCAGGACAAAGGGGCTGGATTTGGAACCGATACCAACAAAATAACAATCTTCACTTCCGACAATGACAGATATGATTTCTCTCTGAAATCCAAACCGGAAGTCGCGGCCGACATCCTGGATACCCTCATTAACAAATATCTGCACATTGATGAGGCTTAAACATATATTTACGGCCATTGTCATATTCCTGTGCGCTGCAGGTTCTACACGCGCACAGGAATTGAATTGTACTGTAGAAGTAAATTCGGAACAAGTCGAAGGTACTAACAAAGAAGTGTTCAATACACTGAAACAGGCTATCAACGACTATATGAATACGACGAAATTCTCACAGGCTCAGATAGCTCCGAATGAAAAAATAGAGTGCCGCCTGTTTCTGACAGTCAAAGACTACACCGACGACACTTTTACAGGAGACCTGCAGATACAATCCAGCCGTCCGGTCTACAATACGTCATATACGACCACCCTTATCAATTTCAAAGATAACAAAATTGAGTTTACATACAGGGAGAATGAGCCGCTGATATTTTCCGAGACACAGATGGAAAGCAACCTCATGGCTATACTGAACTTTTATGCATATCTGATATTGGCGGTTGACTTCGACTCGTTTTCTCCTCGTGGTGGAGACCCTTTCTATGAACGTGCTAAAATGATCGTACAGATGGCTCAGTCGGCAGGCGAGACCGGATGGAAAGCATTCGAGGATACGAAAAACCGGTCTTCGGTATTAGACGGCTTTACCCAACCGTCGACTTCGTCGATCCGGGACTTGCTATACCAGTATCACCGCGGAGGTTTAGACGAAATGGCTCTAAGCCCAGACAAAGGCCGCGCAAAAATCACGTCCTCGCTTGATATATTGAAGAAAATATATGATATAGCACCCATGTCGGTGATGCTGTCGATGTTTAAAGATGCAAAACTCGACGAACTTGTCAATCTATATACAAAATCGCCGCAAGCCGAACGGGATAAAGTATATGAACTGCTATACGGCCTATATCCGACAGAAGGAAACCGGCTGAACATGA
This sequence comes from uncultured Porphyromonadaceae bacterium, assembly GCA_948467675.1. Lineage (GTDB taxonomy): Bacteria > Bacteroidota > Bacteroidia > Bacteroidales > Muribaculaceae > CAOKFI01. The sequence goes on along the minus strand of CAOKFI010000001.1, from coordinate 217,961 downwards.
TCAAAAAAGGAGTAAACAAATAATAACTGTCGATGCTTCAGACTCTACACATATCCAATTACGCCCTGATTGACAGTCTTGACATTGACTTCCATTCCGGATTCAATATCATAACAGGCGAAACCGGTGCCGGAAAGTCCATTATGCTTGGAGCACTGTCTTTGCTCATGGGTGGCCGCGCTGATACTAAAGTCGTACGCGATACCAACCGGAAATCCGTAATTGAGGCCATATTTACGGTTGACGAATATCCTGCACTAAAAGAATATTTTGAATCGAACGACATAGAGTGGGATGCCTCGCAATGCATATTGCGCCGAGAAATAGCTCCAGCCGGCCGGTCACGCGCATTCATCAATGATTCACCGGTAACATTGTCGATTCTGGAAGCTGTCAGCCGACAACTGATAGACATACACTCACAGCATCAGAACCAACTGTTGCAAAGCGCCGAATACCAACTGGCAATCATAGACAATCTTGCCGCAAATCACGATCTGCTCAAGGAATATAGACTTCGCTTTTCAGCCTATCGTGATGCAGTACGCCGTTATAACGAGATCCGTCGTGCGGCTCAGAAAAATGCCGACGATGAAGAATTTACTCGTTTTCAGCTGAGTCAGCTCGAAGAACTACAACTTGTCGACGGCGAACAAGAGGAGCTGGAGCGCGAACGCGCCCTGCTATCGAATATGAATGAGATCAAATCTACTCTAAACGAGGCTCTCGACGCTCTTACAAATGCAGATCAGAATGTCTTGTCACAACTCACAGTTGCCGAAGAATGCTGCGAGAACCTTAACGGAGCCATAGATGAAGCATCCTCGTTAGGCGAACGGCTTGAGAGCGCACGCATAGAAATCCAGGATATTGCAGAAACGCTAAACGAATATGACAACAATCTCCAAGCGGATCCGGATGAACTTGAATCCATTGAAGACCGTCTGAATTCTATATATTCGCTTCAGCACAGACACAGGGTCAGTTCCGTAGCGGAGTTGATAAATATAAGGGACGAACTGAAAAGCCGTCTTGATGCCATAGACAATAGCGAGTCTACTCTCGAAGAGCTACAGCGTGAGGTAAAACGTGCACGTGCATTAGCGCGTGAAAGCGCCCAGGCATTATCAAAACGTCGTCAGGATGAAGCTATCAGGTTTGCAGAGGAACTACAACGGAGGGCTCTGCCGCTTGGGATGAAAAATCTATCCTGCAAAGTCAGCGTTGAGCCGACCGATATGTCATCGTCTGGCGCTGACACTGTGCAGTTTCTGTTCTCCTTCAATAAGAATCAGCCATTAATGGCTGTAAGTGGCGCTGCGTCAGGAGGCGAGATCTCTCGTCTTATGCTATCGATCAAGACTATAATAGCAGACAAGATGCAGTTGCCATCCATAATATTCGATGAAATCGATACCGGCGTATCAGGAGATGTCGCCAACAGGATGGGAGAAATGATGCAATCCATAGCCGAGAACATCCAGGTTATGACGATCACTCATCTGCCGCAGGTAGCCGCCAAAGGCGCACATCATTATAAGGTGTTCAAAGAGGATGACGATCAGTCCACACTTACAAGAATAAAAAAATTGAATTCTGATGAGCGTATCGACGAGCTCGCTGTTATGCTCAGCGGATCTGTAACCGACGAGGCAGCACGTGCCAATGCCCGGTCCCTGCTCAAATCAACACTAAATAAACAGTAACAGAATGGAACGGAATGAATATATATTCGGCATACGTGCCGCAATGGAGGCTATCGATGCCGGTAAAGACATTGATAAGATTCTTATAAAAAAGGATCTGCATGGCGATCTGATCGGAGAACTGCTGGAAATGGTCAAACGATACCGTATCCCGGTACAACGCGTACCGGTACAGAAGATCGATAAGATCACACGCAAGAAGAACCATCAGGGAGTATTGGCCATACTGTCGGCTGTGACATATCATCGTTTGGATCATCTGGTTCCTCAGATATATGAAGAAGGGAATCTGCCTTTCATAGTTGTACTTGACGGAATAACAGATGTGCGCAATTTCGGCGCGATAGCACGGACCTGCGAATGTGCCGGTGCCGATGCCATTGTAATACCCGAACATGGAAGTGTCGGAGTGAACGGAGATGCGATAAAGACATCAGCCGGAGCGTTACACCACCTGCCGGTGTGTCGTGAGCGTTCTACAGTCGGCGCCATACGTTTTTTAAAAGATAACGGATATCAGATCGTAGCAGTAAGCGAAAAGGCTGATATAAACTATACGCAAGCTGACTATACGGTACCTGTCGCACTTGTAATGGGCGCTGAGGATGTAGGAATATCACCGGAAGTTTTAAAGCTATGCGATGGATTCGTATCGATACCTATGTTTGGCAAGATTAGCTCCCTCAATGTCTCAGTCGCGGCCGGAATCCTGATGTATGAAGTTGTACGACAGCGCTTGAATGCCGACATGGAGGTCATATAGATTCCGTATTAATACAACAATAAAGGCATCCGGTTTCCGGATGCCTTTATTGTTGTAAATGTCAGAATGATCAATCTTCTGTATTCTGCTCGGCATATTCTTTGAGCAGCTTCTCCTGGACATCGCCAGGTACAAGTTCGTAGCTCGAGAATTTCATGGTAAATGACGAACGCCCGCCTGTAATAGAGCTCAAGGCTGTCGAATAGGAGGCCATCTCTTTCAGAGGAACGCGTGCTGAAATCTTCTCAAAACCGTTTTCACTCGACATTCCCATAATTATCGCACGACGCCCCTGAAGGTCACTCATTACATCGCCCATTACATCCGCAGGCACGAATACCTCGACATCATATACAGGCTCAAGCACCTTTGGATTGGCGTTTCTGAATGCCTCGCTGAAAGCATTTCGCCCTGCAAGGCGGAATGAGATCTCGTTCGAGTCCACAGGATGCATTTTTCCGTCATATATGCATACACGTACATCACGCGCATAAGATCCGGTAAGCGGCCCCTGCTCCATTCGATCCATCAATCCTTTAACAATGGCAGGGATAAATCTGGCATCGATAGCTCCGCCTACAATACAATTGCATACCACGAGCTTGCCCCCCCAGGCCAACGGTATTTCCTGAGTATCACGTACACTCATCTTGTATTCCTGATTCCCGAACTTATATGTATCAGGAGCCGGCATACCTTCAGTATACGGTTCGACAATCAGGTGCACTTCACCGAACTGGCCGGCACCACCCGACTGCTTCTTGTGACGATAATCAGCACGGGATGCCTTTGTTATTGTTTCACGATATGGAATCTTAGGCTCATCGAACACTATAGGCAGTTTATCATTGTTCTCCACGCGCCATTTCAAAGTACGCAGATGGAATTCACCCTGACCGGAAAGTATTGTCTGTTTCAATTCCTTGGACTGCTCGACTTCCCAGGTAGGATCTTCCTCATGCATACGGGTAAGTATTTCACTTAACTTTTCCGCATCGCTTTCCGTCACCGGACGTATGGCGCGCTGATATTTCGGAGCCGGATATTTAATGAAGTCAAAAAGATATTCGCAACCTTTCTCATCCAGAGTGTTGCCTGTACGTACATCTTTCAACTTAACAGTTGCACCGATGTCACCGGCACATAATTTATCGGCCTGAGTCTTTATCTGACCGCATACACAATATATCTGGGCAATACGTTCCTTGCTACCGCGATTGATATTGTTCAGATCTACGCCTGGAGTAAGAGTGCCGGACATGACTTTGAAATAGCTGACCTCACCGATATGAGGCTCTACAGTAGTCTTAAACATATAGAGACTCAATGGCCCGTTGCTATCAGGTTTCACTTCATCGCCTACAGTATCAACCGGCGCAGGCATATCCTCTACAAACGGCACGACATTTCCAAGGAATTCCATCATACGGCGGACACCCATATCCTTCAATGCGCTTACACAGAACACCGGAAATATAGAACGGTCCACAAGGCCTTTTCTAATACCTTCACGCATTTCGTCCTCAGTAAGATGTCCCTGATCGAAAAATTTCTCCATCAAGGTCTCATCATTTTCTGCCGCAGCTTCTACAAGTTGCTGATGCAGTTCTAGCGCACGTTCTTTTTCGCTTTCCGGAATGTCTGAAACAGTCGGGACACCTCCGTCCGGTCCCCATTCATATTTCTTCATCAACAGCACGTCTATCATGGCATTAAAGCCAGGCCCTACCGCCAACGGATATTGTATAGGAATGACTTTCTTGCCGAAAATATCACGCATCTGCTCTAATACATTCTCATAATCAGCCTTTTCGCCATCAAGCTGGTTCATGGCAAATATAACCGGCTTTTTAAGGTTGGCCGTAGTTCGGAATATATTTTGAGTTCCGACCTCTACGCCATATTGCGCGTCAATCAGGATCACACCTGTGTCTGTGACATTTAACGCAGTAATTGCATTACCGACAAAATCATCACTACCCGGACAATCTATGACATTGAGTTTTTTACCCAAAAATTCAGCATAGAATATCGTTGAGAACACCGAATAACCATACTCCTTTTCTACTGGGAAATAGTCACTCACAGTATTTTTGGCTTCTATCGAACCGCGACGTTTTATAACTCCACACTCGAAAAGCATAGCTTCAGCGAGTGTGGTTTTACCCGAGCCTTTGCTGCCGAGCAAGGCTATGTTTTTAATCTCATTAGTTTCGTAAACCTTCATGTATTAGAGAGTTTAATGGGTTAATAATTCGTTAGGGCTTTTAACCGGAGCGCAAAGTAGTGATTTTTTTGAAAACTCCGCATGTCAAGCGGTATGTTACATAACATAAAACAAAAGCCGCAAGTCCTCGTCAGGACTTGCGGCTTTCTAAGTTTTCTCAAATCAAAGAGAGTCTTACTTGCTGCCGATGCTGTCAGATACAGTCAGACGGGCACGGCCTTTGGCACGGCGGCGGGCAAGAACCTTGCGGCCGTCAGGGGTAGACATTCTTTCACGGAAACCGTGCTTGTTTACTCTCTTTCTGTTAGAAGGTTGAAATGTTCTTTTCATCGCGATTCTGTTTCAAATTTTTCTTGTAATTGCAATTCGAGGTGCAAAGGTACAAAAAAAAATTATGACTGCAAACACAATTTTATCATTTCGAGGCGTCCGGTGATGCAATACCCTCTGATGTAGCTCGTTCCTCCATGCGCTTTATTCGGGAGTCAAGATCAGGATGGGTTGAAAACAGTTGATTCAGTTTACTGTTTTTTTGTGCACCGGCTTCGTCCTGCATCTGTTTGAGCTTACGGAATGACAAAGCCATAGCCCAAGGATTCTTACCGTGCTCTTTAAGGAATGTATAGCCATAGTCGTCAGCTGCACGCTCCTGCTTCTGTGAGTATGTGGCACTCACCAGAGCCTCGCCCAGACTACCAAGCTGAGAGTCGGTTAACGCGGCAGCCACACCGCCCTGGGAACTGACACCATCTTTAAGAGCCGATGTCAGCAGCGCTGTACGAAAACTGTTTTTTGAATCCTTATGAGCCACATGGCCGATCTCATGACCGATAACGCCAAGCAGCTCTTCATCCGACATGATATCCATCAGAGAGGAAAACACACGGATACTTCCGTCGGCGCATGCAAAAGCATTGACATCGATCACATCGTATACTTTAAAATTAAGAGGCATACCTTCTACATCAGTAAGGCCTTCCGTAAGAGAACGCAGACGTATGGTATAAGGATTATCTTCCGGTGTCACCGGGTTATGCTCGTCCATCCAATCTATGTATTCCTTTACATACTGCACCATCTGATCATCGGTCAATGTTGCAGCCTTGACAGCCTTTACAGCACCTCCTATAACCTTCTTGTTGATTTTAAACTGTGCGGACGCAGTCATGGCTCCAGTCAGACAAGCCACGACTAAGATAAATCTAACTACAATCTTGTACATATCTTGTTATTTTGGATTAAATATACTGCAAATGTAGCGCAATTTTTTCAGAAAAAAGATGTATCTTTGCACTCGATTTTTTCATCAACCAGTGTGATGGGAAATTAAGAAACTTAATTTTGAGTAACACAACATTTTAACTTTACAAGATGAAAGTATTTAAATTAGCAGCCGAGCCCCGTACTGATCTCGGCAAAAAAGCCGCAAAACAGTTACGCGCCGACAAAAAGATCCCTGTAGTCCTCAATGGCGGCGATGTAGTAGCCCTTCCTTTCGCAGGTCAGTTGCAGGCCGGACAGAAAATTGTAGAGATTGGCGACGGCAAAGGCTTGATCACTACCGATCTCGTAGTTACCGAGGATGCAGTGCGCAAACTTGTATATACACCCGATATTTTTGCGATTGAACTTACATTCAACGGACAGACCAAAATGGCCGTTCTCAAGGAGCTCCAGTTCCACCCGGTAAAAGACACCATCCTTCACATGGACTTCCTCGAAGTAAACGAGACCAAACCCGTTGCCATTGAAGTTCCTGTCACTCTCGAAGGCCACGCCGAAGGTGTTAAGGCCGGTGGTAAGTTGACACTCTCCATGAAGAAACTCCGCGTGAAAGCTCCTTATACTCAAGTACCCGAACGCCTTGTCGTAAATGTAGACCATCTGGGTCTCGGCAAGACTATACAGGTCGGCGATCTTCATTTCGAGGGTCTGGAACTGATGAATGCCAAGAATGCAGTTGTATGCGCCGTACAGCTCACTCGCGCCGCACGTGGTGCCGCCGCTGCAGCAGCTGCCGGTAAGTAACATAACACCACTTCCCTATGAAATATCTGATTGTGGGCTTAGGGAATATCGGCGACGAATATCGTCAGACCCGCCACAATATAGGTTTTAGAATATTGGATGCCTTTGCTGAGGCATCCAATATTTCTTTTTCGACTGAACGCTATGGCGACATTGCCCGTATGCGTCTTAAAAACAAGCAACTTATATTGTTAAAGCCTTCCACATACATGAATCTGAGCGGCAATGCCGTACGCTACTGGAAAGACAAGGAAGGAATTGAGATGGACCGTATATTAGTCCTTGTCGATGACCTGGCTCTTCCGTTCGGCGCCATACGCATAAAACCGCGCGGCAGCGATGCCGGACATAATGGGTTAAAAAATATTGCCGCTATGTTAGGCAGCGACGCCTACCCCAGACTCCGCTTTGGCATAGGCAATGACTATCAGAGAGGACGTCAGATAGAATATGTGCTTGGTGCGTTCACCCTCGACCAGCGCCAACAATTGCCGGTACGCATTGAAACAGCTGTCGATGCGATCAAGACATTCTGCCTTGCCGGAATTCAGACAGCTATGTGCGATTTCAACAACAAATAACAGCCTGTATATGGCAAAGACAGAGGTCAGGATCGACAAATGGATGTGGGCGGTACGCATATTCAAGACTCGTACAATATCGACCGACGCATGTAAAAAAGGGCGTGTAACCGTAGGCAACACTGTGGTAAAACCATCCCGAATGATCAAAGTCGGCGATATCGTATGCGTACGCAAACCGCCTGTCACCTACTCATTCCGCGTAGTGGCTCTTACAGAGAACCGGCTTGGTGCCAAACTGGTTCCTGAATATATGGAAAACATCACCCCAAAATCGCAACTCGATTTACTTGAAGTCGTTAAAATCAGCGGCTTCGTAGACAGGCGCAAAGGCCTCGGACGTCCTACAAAGCGAGAAGGCCGTGAACTGTCACGATTTACGGAAGAAGCCTATACCGATGGATGGGACTTCGATTTCGACGCTGACGACGATGAAATAGACAGTTGATCAGATTGTCAGCCCTATCCTATCGATAACGAATAGATTCCAGGAATTCTCTCCGAAGCATCGGATCATCTGCAAATACCCCGACATAATCTGTCGTTGTAGTCGTCGCATCCTGTTTTTCAACCCCTCGCATTTTCATACACATGTGGTGGGCATTGCATACCACCATAACACCTTTAGCCGGAAGCGTCTCGTAGACCTCTTTACACAGCTCGGTGGTAAAACGTTCCTGCACCTGAAAACGACGTGCATAGGCATCGACTATACGTGCGAGTTTGCTTAATCCGACCATAGTGCCATCAGGAATATACCCTATCGATACATGACCGAAAAACGGCAGAAGATGATGCTCGCACATAGAATAAAATTCTATATCACGCACAATAATCATCTGAGAGCCATTATACTCAAAAATCGCCTGCCTCATCAGTGCCGACGGATCTATACGATATCCGTTGGATGCATAATATAATGCCTTGGCAGCCCTCACCGGTGTTTTAAGCAGCCCCTCGCGCGTAGGGTCTTCGCCGAGCAGTTCGATAATCTTTCGTATATGTGCGGCTACCGCCTCAACCGTCGCCTCATCGTAATCTTTGATCTCCATACGAAACCAACCATCATTTTAAGATGGTTCAATACATCTGATTAGTTTACATTAATACGGTCACGAACAACCCGAAGTTCGCGCCTGTATGCAGGAAATGTCTCTTTAATTGCCTCCAATACATCTATAGCATCCTCGTATGTACGGAAATCACCTATACGAAGCCGCCAATAAGGGGCATCATAAGTTACATACGACTTATATTCCGGAAACCGCGATGCTATATTGCCTGCTTTAGCGTTGGCTTCATTGCGAGCCGTACGGGGATTGCTATCGCTGAATACCTGAATACGGTATCCTCCTGTATGGACTCCAGCCGATACGGCAGAGGAATTGTCATCATCAGACGCTTTCGGCATCTGCCCGGAGAAAAGGCGCTGTGACATGGCATCCGGATGAGATACAGAGTGGATACCGGACATTGTGATATGCTCTACAATAGAAGATGCGACATCTGTTGTATCCGGCTCCTCAGCCAATACATTTATACCTATCGGCAAACATGCCGCAACTATTGATATCCGTTTTACAAATCGCATAGGCTGGATACATTTAAGGCTACAAAAATAATAAAAATCATTCTTGTAGCCTTAATATATGCAGGAAAACTACTTATCAGAAAGCGTTAACGATACCCATGAAAGATTCTGCTTCCAAAGATGCGCCACCGATCAGACCACCGTCAACATTCGGTTTTGCAAACAATTGGGCTGCGTTTGACGGTTTACAGCTGCCGCCATAAAGTATCGAGCAATCGTCAGCTACCTGATCACCGTACTTTTTAGCGATGACACTGCGGATAAATGCATGCATCTCTTCAGCCTGATCGTCTGTAGCGGTCTTGCCAGTTCCAATTGCCCAAACCGGCTCATAAGCAAGTATGATTTTACCGAAATCTTCAGCCGAAAGGTCAAAGAGAGCCTCTTCTATCTGCTTTTTAACAACATCAAGATATGTTCCATTCTCACGCTCTTCCAGTACTTCACCGATGCAGAAGATCGGAGTAAGCGCATTTTCAAGAGCCAGACCGACCTTTACTTTAAGAGTCTCAGATGTCTCGCCATAATACTGACGACGCTCAGAATGGCCCAGGATTACATAAGTGGCACCTGTCGAAGCAACCATAGGAGCAGACACTTCACCGGTATAAGCACCCTTGACATGGTCAGCGCAGTTCTCGGCGCCAAGACCCAATTTAGACGAGTCTATGACAGCGGCTATAGAAGCCAGATGAGTAAACGGCACAGCAATAACTACGTCGCATTTGGGTGTTACATGCTTCAGTGCTTCATTGACATCCTTAGCCAGACCTACGCCTTCGGCAAGAGTGGTGTTCATCTTCCAGTTGCCGGCAACAATTTTCTTTCTCATTGTAAATCTTCTTTATCTTTGTTTGTAAAGTCCTTATTCGACATGATATCCGGATCAGTATTGTCCGATATCTCTATTTGCTGCAAATTTACGTTCTTTTTTTCATTTTTTCGTGAAAAATGATGCCGAAGTCCTATTGCAGAACGTGAGAGCCCCCACAAAAACAACAATGCTCCGATCAGCAACGCTGTAAAAGCCCAGAAGCGGCGCGAACCGGACACCATATCCTCCGAATCAAGCCCGCCAGAATCCGCACCTCTCTCAATCAGACCATCGCCAATCGACCATAAAGTCCTTTTCCATTGAATTATACCATTTTTAGTATAAACAACCGCCATATTGCCTCGGGCAATCTCTTTAATCGCAGTAGCCTCGGCAAGATATACCGGATATTCAGCCATCGCCATATCGATCCAGTTTTCGGCAGCAGCTTTATCAGATCCGATAATAGCCATCATCTCTCCGCCACGCGAAGTCATATAACTGTTCAGCTCATTTATAATATATGTATTGGCTACGCCAGCCTTGTGTACATCCGGGATCAGCAATACCATGGCATCACCATCCGACATTGCATCCGCCACATCATCGGTCACATCCGTATCTCCGTCCAGATCGTATAAAACCAATGCATTATCCTCTGATAGCGCATGGTCGATCCTATCCACATATGTCCAGCTGCTGTCCGGAAGCTCATCTGCTGCAAACTCATGTTTTTCGCCATTGCGCTCATAGATGAACCGCAGATCTCCGTTTTCGCTCCCGCATTCAAACAAAGAGGTTCCCGCTTTATATGAACGGAAATCGAGAAGCGGTTGCTCGTGATATCCAATTATTCCTATAACTGCAATATATACCGCACCCAATGCGATCTGTATCCATTGTAGATAAGGCCAATATATGCCCTGGACCCTTCGGTTATATAATATCAACCATACGAGAGCAACAGTTATCGCCACATTTTTCAGGCAAGTAAGACTGTTGGATATAACTATAAAGTCACCGAAACATCCGCAATCGTCTACAGGATCGGCTATGGCGATATATATGCTTAGCGGTAACATTCCCGCCATCACAGCTGTCAGAATCCATACACTCACCCGTTTGTAGCTTCCGGCAGCCAATGATATTCCACATAAAAATTCGAATCCGGATAAAGCTACAGAAGAAACTAAAATCAATGACTCAGGCACATCCCATCCCCATACTGCCAGATACTGCTGTATTTTATATATAAACCCATAAGGGTCTATCATCTTGGCAACGCCACTGATTATAAATACACCGCCAACAACAATACGCAAAATCCATACTGTCGATATCATTAGCCGGTGCGAAGCGGGTCTATCCACGGTCTCTATTGCTTTTCTGTAAGTTTTATGATTCCGAATACGGCATAATTTACCATATCCTTATAATTGGCGTCGATCCCTTCCGAAACCAGTGTCACACCGTCATGATCCTCAATCTGCCTTGTGCGCAACAACTTCATAAGAATCAGATCAGTATATGAATTTACGCGCATGCCACGCCAAGCCTCGTCATAGTCATGATTTTTCGCCAACATCAATTCTCGTGTTTCCGATACATAACGGTCATATAATTCAATAGCCTTATCTTCCGTCAGGTCATCGCACCCTGCATAACCGAGTGCCAACTGAATCTGTCCCATGATGCCATAATTGACGATTGCCACAAATTCAGGCAATATTCCTTCGCCAACCAGGGTACATTGTTTAATTTCAATCGACCTGATCCGATTTGCTTTTATATATATCTGGTCTGTAATAGACTCCGGACGCATAATCCTCCACGATGCCCCATAGTCCTGCAATTTCTTTATATACAGATCCCGACATAGTTTCAATGCGTTATCGAATTGTATTATCGTCGTATTCTCATTCATAACAGACTTGTCATTTATTATGTTTACACTCAATAGTCATAATCCAACACAAAATCATCAATACACAGGACTGATCCGTTGCCTCCCGTAAAGTAATCGCCATATTTGCTTGCGGATGCAACTACAAGTATATACGAAGGCTTGCGATGAGTATCGCGATATTCAAGTTCAATCTCAAACGGAATATATTCAGGCACAGTCTCGCCATACTGCACCCGCCCATAAGCAATCACTTCCGGAGCCTGGCTGTCAAACAACTGACGGTTCTTTGGCTCAGTACGAATCTGATAAGGTTCGGCCCAATCGGTAAGAGCAATATATACTATTGCGGTATCAGGCTTACCGATCCATTCGTCACGGTTAAACTCTGAACTGACAGAAGAAATCGGTTTACAGTCATATTTCAGGTAACCGCGCAACTTCGTCGGCCTCTGCGAGAACTCACGGCCAAAACCAAGCACGCCATTGGTGCCGACAGTACGCAGATAGTCCCCTGAAAACATATTGCCGGCGGCAAACTTGATAATGATCATTTTAGACTGTAACATCGCGGCAAATCCCTCACCGAAAGGCGTGTCTGTTGTCGGTACGGTATTGCTCTGCCCCACGGTGACAGCTCCTTTATTGCCCGTGCCCCACCATGGTGTTCCTCCTTGCGCCCAAGGATTCCATAATTTACCATCCTGCCACCATTCATCGAAAGATCCGTTTGGCAACTGTGTTTCCAAACCGGTAGTGAACGTCATGGGAGCAGTAAATTCGCTGTCTGAACTAGCCCGGACCTGATAAACCGTATTCGGCGACAAATGGATAAGCCTGGCGGTAAAACTGCCTCCGTCTATGTCAATCCATTCCGGCGGAACTCTTGTCCAGTCGGCATCTCCGGCTACTTTATATTCAAATCCATTATCTTTGCCAGCCTCAGCAGCCCCATACAACCATGCCACATTTGTCCAGGCGTCGACCCGGACTATACTGACATTCACCTGAGACTCTTCTACCACAATGCTCCACGACGTACTACGGCCGAATTCATCCACCGTCACTGTTACAGGCTTCGCAAAATCGACAGTAGCTCCATTAAGATCTGGAGTCATAACCGAAGTAGTTCCTCCAAGTTTAATCTGTTCGACTGAAATTTGTGTCATGTCCATTCCTTCCGGAACATAAGCCGTGACTGTATGTGTGACCGGATCTATAACCGATGATCCGATCTGAGATCCGACAGAGAAATACCGTTCGATATTCTGGACGGCTGTTATTGTCCACACATAATCCTGATACAATGCTACAGTCACATTCAAGGGTTCGGACAAATCCAACGACTTGCCTAGATCCGGAGATACCACCCTGCTGCCTTCGGGATTTAACCGATATGACTCGATAAGAATATTCTCAAGATCGGCTGCTTCATCGAATTTTAACGTAATATTGCGGCTGATAGAATCGATCACCGGTGCCGACAGTAAATTCGAAACCTCTATATCGGTAAAATTAGGCTGTATATGCGGATAAGGAAGATCATTCTGAATACAACCCGTAAGCGCTATTGCAAATGACGCTACAAGCGCAGTCGATAGTCTATTATATGTGTACACCTATGCCAAAATTTATGTTGAATATATTGAAGTGGAAGTTAGCACCGCTTGTGAAACGGGAACCCTCTTCCACATCGTTTGTACGTTGTCTTTCATTACGCATTTTCAGTCCAAATACACCGAACGACACGTTAAAACTCATATTGTCCTGAATAAATACACACAGTCCCGGACTGAAATTCAGACTCGCTTCAGTAATTGTGGTACGAGTATCCCGTATCTGGCCGTTATAACTGCGTTTGAAGCGTGATGATCCGCTGCCGAAGCTAAGATCCACATCGTTGAACAGCGCGAATCGCTTCATCGAGCTAAGACCGATATAAGTCCTGTAAAAGATCGAAGCTGTATATGTCTGCGAATAATAGCTGACATCCCGCAACGAGAAGTTCATGTCATCGCCAAGATCCAGAGTCAGACTGTTCAGATCAGCGTAGCCTCTGGTATAATTGAATTTAAGACCTACAGACTGATTATTGCCTATAAAATAAGATACCGATGGCTTTATAGAATAAAGTTTGCCCTTGAAATCGAAATCTTTCAGAAACGAAAGTATCTGAACATCGTCAGTCGAGAATTCGCCATAAGAAGCTGTAAGACCGAATGCCCACTGTCCTTTCGGAATGAAAAGGAAGTTGAACAGCCCGCGGTCATATCGTCCGAAATTCCGCTGCGGTATAATTATACTGACGGTATCCTCTCCGACAATAACCCGTTCGTCAAATATGGATTCAGACGACGGCAGCTGTTGAAATTCAGAATAAACAGGTTGCGATACCGTATCGGATATCGCTACCGGACCGTCAGATTGTGCATTGCCGACGATTCCGGTCAACACCAATAACATAAATAATGCAATACGGATCATATCATGTCAGAGATAAAAGGCAACGCCAAATGTTATTGAAAATAGATTGATTTTGAAATTAGCCGATTGGGAATTGCGGTGAGCCACATATATCTGGTCGGTTGTCGCCTTGGTATGGGTATATGAAAAACCCAGCACTCCCACATTGACTTCCAATGCCGAATAATTGTTCAGAAACATAATCATGCCCGGAGCAAGTCCGACATTAAGATTGAAGTTGCGCTCATATGTACCTGTCAGATCTATACCGGATCCATTTGACAATTTCGATTGTCCGCCTCCCAACTGCAACTGCACTTCATTGAAAAATCCGAATCGGGCGCTATTTCCTAAACTTATGTAGTTTCGGAAAGCAGCTGTAGCATAATAGTTATTTGTGACCGAATACAGATTATCCACATCATAAGAGGTATCCGAGTCGATGATCACACTGCCGCTCTCCATCTTGACCTGGCTTCTGTTATACGTAAACTTTCCTCCGGCAGCCAGATTGTCTTTAAAGCAATACATCAGCATCGGACTTACTTTAAATGAATAAGTATCGCCAGAAATGCCCTCGACAATCAAAAACTGATAATCATCCTGCTTTGACTGACTGTAGTTCACACTGATACCTGTAATCCATTGCCCTTTTGGGACAAAAGAGATCTGTTCCAGCCCGCGTTTAAACGGAACCTGCGCCGATATTCCGGCAGCGACAGACAGCAGGATAGTCACCATCAGAGTCCTACCAAATTGTTTCATATATATTCTGTGTTATTAAATTCATGATTCTAAATACGGATGCTCAATACGATAGCGATACATTATCAATGTATAGGCTTGACCCCACTGCAGCCGCAGATTGTGCGTTATAATGCGGTTTGATCCATATTGATTCTTCTTCAATCGATCCGATCTGATCTGTAGAAGCAAACAATACCCTGAGTTTCGTAGCTTTTACTCCAAAACAACCATATTCGATAGGAATAGAAAATGCCGTATAGTCCGTGGTCGCATGAAATCGGAATACCGATTCTGCAATCACGATCTCTCGTCCGCCGTCAACCCCTATCAATTCGACTTTAGCCAATCCACGGTCTTGAGGAGAGGATTCTCCTGGAATATATTTGAAATATCCATTCAAAGCCGAGGGTCTTGATGTGAAATCGACTCCTTCATCATATATCTCCGTGCATGACAACGGGTCGAATTTGTAATTTCCCATAAACAATCTTCCGGCAGCAAAATGCGATATATGCGGAATAGATCTGCTATATGATGTATATGGTGTAGATTCCTGAACATAATCTTTGATCGGTTCGCCGGCAATATCCCACCCGACAGATGTCAGTTTAATCGCCTTGCTTCCGCTCTGGCAATCATTGGTAATAACTGCAGATGGCTGCATATACCAGGTATTGCGGTTGCTCGCATAAGTACAAAATGTCTTGGCATTGACAGTAGCCCATTTGCCCTCCGACGGAAGGCTGACATTTACATTGCATGTATTCTGTTGGTTGAAAATAGGCGCAATTGACGCTGAATATCGGCCGCCGCTTGCCATCGGATAATTTTCAATCACACTTTTCGCCTCCTCGAAATCCCCGTTGGTCAGAGGTATTGTAATTTCCGTCTCCACAGGTACCGTATTCGATAGTGTCGGACTTTCATTATCCGCCATGGCCGACGATGTTATATAATAGTCCTGGCCGCTTAGTAGCGATCCGATTGCGACCATACCTTTCTCGGCATTTCGCCAAAGGATTGGCGTTGACACATTATTTACATAAACAGTCAGATTATCTGTAAGATACCGACGATATGATTCTTCTGTATCGATCTTGATAACAGCACCTTTTGCAAAGGCATCCACATTTATCGAATATGCCGGAGACTTCCTGTATATTATCCCGTCAGCCTTGACAGTTTCATTATACAAAAGCCTGAATGCAATATCACGTCCGCCAGTCCCGACAGGAAAGATCAATCGATACTTGCCTGTCGATATATCGATAGGCAAGCACCGCACATCAGCTGGCAAAGACCAGTTTTCTCCGTCAAAAAGCTGTACCTTAAGATTACCCACGATAGCCGGATTCACACATGTCACGATTAATTCCGCATCCGTTTCACATATAAGCGTCCCTGTGATATTATCTATATCTACCGGCACCGGACGACTGACGATCCTCAATCGTGACGGATCATTCACTTTCTTCAGCCTATCCAGTACGACAATAGTAAATATCGATTCTTCAACGTCCGACACATGGGTTATATGAGGCAATACATCAGTAAAATCGACCCATGCGCTCTTACCGTCTGCCGACATCTCATATTTAAGCCCCAGTCCGGCTATAATCGCGTGATCACCATTCACGGATGATACTATATCCACTTCCTGCGGCCAGCCTTTGGATGTCAGCGAAGGAGCCGACGATGTCAATACGATGGATTGTATTCCTCCCGGAGCATCAATAACGAACCGGAGGGGTGATGAAGCCTCTGTTCCCTCATCCTGAATATATTGAACATCAGCGATAAATCCTTCTGTGGAGACAGAGGGCATCGGAGAATTCAGCAAAGTATCGTCTAATCTGAATACGACATCATCGCTTACAAGTTCATCGTCAACATCAAGGACCAGCAATGGCGTACCGTCATAATCAGACTGTATATCAAACAATATATGATAATGATGCCCCGGCAATGCATTTTTCAATGTCGTAGGATGGAATTTTGTAACCGCACCGGACTCTGTAGTCATTGAGATCGTAAGATCTATATCTCCCGGATGCAGATATACCGGCCGGATCTCATTTCTCGGATAATTCACATATCCATGACCTATACTGTGCAAAATCGCAGAATAATCGGGATATCGCGCCTGAAACGATTCAGAACAGGACAACGACAACATGACATTAGCCAGTCTACACTCCACATCGACAGGCACGGTTTTTCCATTCTGAACTGTAAAAGTCGTTGATCCACAATAGTATGGAGCACGAAAGCCCTCTCTGTCCAAAGATCCGTAACAGGCTTCTAAAGTATATGTTCCCACTGCATACGCCTCGTCGCAGGGAATGTCACTATATGACGGCCATGAATGGGAATACATACCGTCTGATGACATAAGGCTTATGGACATGACCTCCGGAGACGGGGCATCTTCACATAAACCAGAGGCTTTTGTTGCTGTGACATGCTGGTCTACACTGACAGTTACGGCTATCTGTCCTGTTCCGGTATAAATCCCGGTATCGTCTGTCGAACATCCGGCAATTGCCAGCGACAACAATAGAAAATATACCTTAAATATATAATTAGTCATTAATTCTCAATATCTCAAAACATTACGCATCAAGTAGATGCGAATTCTCTGACTTCGGCATATAATTATCCAAAATCTTGGTAAAGATACGTTATTTGACAGTATGGATTCGCGTGGCTATTGTTAAAGAATCGTAACGAGTGGGACTGGGCGATAATTCATCTGTTATGAATGAGAATAAACTATAAAAAAGCAATGAAAATTGAAAACTTCGTAACTCTTGCGTAATTTTGTCGTCAATGTATCACAAACAATTAGCTATTCAATATGAAAAAGATCATCTCATTATGCCTATGTTTACTTGCAGCTTCCGCCATTAATTTATCAGCCAACCCTGACTTAAAAGATCTTTTTGGCAAAATTTCAGCAGGTTCCGATTCTACATCCAATTCCGGATTAGGAGCACTCGGCAGCCTTGTGTCCGGTCTCATATCCAACTCAGACGTATCAGTAGCATCTATGGCCGGAACCTGGAAATATTCCGCTCCTGCAATATGTTTCAAAAGCGATAATTTGCTGAAAAAGGCTGGCGGTGCGGCAGCAGCGACTACCATCGAGAACAAAATAGCTCCATATTACAAAACCGCAGGAATGGACAAACTCTCGCTGGAAGTGAAGGCCGACAGCACATTTACCATGCAGTTCGGCCGCGGCTCCTTAAAAGGGTCGATAACCAAGGATCAGGACGGTGACATTGTTTTTCAGTTCAAGGCTCTTGGAAAAGTCAATGTAGGTTCGATGAAAACCTACGTGACTATGAGCGGATCGTCGGATATGAGTCTCACATTTGATGTCTCGAAACTTATATCTATAATAAAGGCGGTAGGATCAATATCCGGAAATTCGTCTATCAAAAGTATCAGCACACTGCTCGAAAGCTATGACGGGATCTGTGCAGGCTTCAAACTGAAAAAGCAGTAAGGCGCTATGAGACTGTTCGGTGAAATCGGCAATCTGCTGCGCTTCCGCGGTATTATTATCGCGTCGGCCTACAGACGTTTCACTGGACATTTCATCTCCCCCATACGGATCTTGTCCGACATCCTTCAGGTCATTGCATTCATCGCATCTATCGTATGTGTAGTATGCCTGACTGTATATGTCGGATATGACCACGACCGTCATACCGGCATCAATATATTAAGGTTATTGCGTATATGCCAGGGTGCATTCGCTATAAACGTATTGTTCAATCTGATATTGAAGTTCCGCAACACCATACGTGAGACTAAAATTATAAAATGGATTGTCGATGCCGGAATTATGGTCAGTATCATACCATGGATATACCCACACCCGACACATCCATGGATACCGCAGTTGGAACAGATACTGTACAGCAATAAATTCCTGTTCTCTGTACTCGGAGCCTATGCTGTAGTTGATATCTGTTATGGTATTGTACGACTCATCGGCAAACGGACTAATCCATCCCTGATTTTGTCGGGCAGTTTTCTGTTATTCATCATAATCGGATCGTTTGTATTGATGCTCCCGAAATGCACGGTCGGCGGCATCTCCTACATAGACTCTCTGTTTGTAGCCACAAGTGCGGTCTCGATCACAGGCCTTACTACAATAGATATATCGTCCACTTTTACGCCTTTCGGGCTCTTGATTCTTGCTGTACTTATTCAGACAGGCGCATTGGGTGTGATGACCTTTACCAGCTTTTTTGCCTTGTTTTTTAGCGGGAATACGTCGATATACAGTCAGTTGATGGTTAAAGACATGATATATACCCGATCACTCGACTCGTTGGTCCCTACCCTGCTGTATATTCTCGGCTTCACACTTGTCATCGAACTTGTCGGAACCGGACTATTTTTCTTAAGCATACATGATGCTATCGGAATGAGTATAGAGGACGAGTTGATCTTCTCGGCATTCCATGCTTTATCGGCCTTCTGCAATGCCGGATTCTCTAACATAGAAGGCGGTCTATCAAACCCGATCTTATTGCATAACGCACAAAGTTTGTATATCGTGGCAAGTATCATGATACTTGCCGGAGGTATCGGATTCCCGATTCTGGCAAATTTCAAAGATGCCGTAGCGCATACGGTCAGACGTATATGGTACAGGATTCATGGAATACCGTTCAAAGAGGTGATGTGCCATATATATAATATGAATACAAAGATTGTACTACTTTCCACTACGATACTGTTTGTTGCCGGCTTTGTGATATTTCTTGCAACAGAATATAATCATTCGCTTGCCGGCATGACAATATCCGATAAGATAGTACAATCCATATTCAACTCAGTGACACCGCGAAGCGCAGGTTTCTCATCGCTCAATCCCGCAGGTTTCCGTGATGTCACAATCTTGTTCATCTTGTTTCTGATGTGGATAGGCGGCGGATCCCAGTCTACAGCCGGCGGTATTAAAGTCAATACCATCGCGGCAATATGGCTTAATCTGAGATCGATTGTCACAGGACGGGAATACGTCACTGCATTCAAACGCTCCATTGCCATAGGCTCAATCCGGCGTGCGAATGCGGTAGTCGCATTATCTATTGTCTCATATCTTATATACTCGCTGATTCTTATGTCGCTGGAGCCGGAACTGCCCACAAAAGCACTGCTCTTTGAAAGTTGTTCCGCCCTGTTTACCGTAGGATCATCACTCGGTATTACCCCAGATCTCTGCAATGCGTCCAAGATATTGCTTTGTACGGCCATGTTTATCGGCAGAGTCGGCATCATATCGCTACTGATGGGATTGATCGGACACCGCAGCTATCATCCTGCAAAATATCCTACCGACAATATTATAATCAACTAAATTAACACTGACATTATGCGTTATCTGATCATAGGACTCGGAATATACGGTTCAAATCTTGCCCTTGACCTCACTGAAATGGGACATGAGGTTATCGGTGCTGATGCCAATCCCGCATTGGTCGATGCGATCAAAGACAATATTTCGACTGCCTATATAATCGATTCTACCGATGAGACATCGCTAAGCGTGTTGCCGTTACGCAATGTCGATATCGTGATTGTCGCCATTGGTGAAAATTTCGGCGCAAGTATAAAGACAGTCGCACTGCTAAAGAAAGCCGGAGTCGAGCACATATTCGCCCGTGCCATCGACACTCTTCACGAAGCTATTCTGACAGGCATGAATGTAGAGCGTATCGTGACACCCGAGCAACGGGCCGCCAAAGATCTGTCAAATGAAATGGAACTCGGTGGCCAGGTTGAATCACTGCATATCGACTCCGACCACTATGTGCTCAAATTCAAATCGCCTGAGTACTTCTTTGGAATGAAATACTCCAGTCTCGATTTGAACAAAAATTTCGGTCTGACTCTGATTGCAGTCGGACGCCCGGTGCCAGCCCGCAATATACTGGGAATCGAACACACCAGACCGGGTCTTATAGATATATCCTCAAATCCGGATCTGAGGGTCGAACCAGGCGACATATTTACCTGTATCGGAACTGCGAAAGCCTATAAAGCAATGTTCCGCCATATCAACTGACTGACGGAACATTGAAAATTGCTATTATGAACAACACTATCGCTTGTCGACATGTCCTTCATAGAAATTCATATAAGCCTTGTTAACTAACCTGATTCCTCCCGGTGTAGGATAATCGCCCGAAAAGTACCAATCGCCCGGACAATCGGGAACAGACTCGTGCAATCCGTCAAGTGTCTGATATACAATTGCGACTTCAGCATGAGTCCCGGCAGGGGTAAGCATCTGCGCTATTTTTTCAGAAATTTCCCTATCCGAAAATGGCTCGTAAATCGCTTTGACACAGTTTACCCGTTTTTCAGGAGCGATATACTCCTGCTCCGAACAACGCTTGTACACATCATCGAGTACATGTTGCAGGCCTCTGTCCTTCAGCAACTCTACTGCGGCTCTAAATGCGATGAACTCGCCCATACGGGACATATCTATACCATAATAATCGGGATAACGGACCTGTGGCGATGACGAAACAACCACAATCTTACGCGGATGCAGACGATCAAGCATACGGATTATTGACTGCCGCAAAGTAGTGCCCCGCACTATGCTGTCATCAATCACGACCAAAGTGTCTGTATCATTACGTATAATACCGTATGTCACATCATATACATGAGCGGCAAGATCATTGCGCGACTCACCTTCTGCGATGAATGTACGGAGTTTTATATCCTTTATCGCTACTTTCTCGATACGTAGTTTCTTTTTCATCACCTCGACAACCGTATCCTGATCCAATCGGCCTTCTTCCTGTAATTCCAGTATACGGTTCGCCTTCTTCCTGTCAAGATGCTTTTCCAGACCCTCACACATTCCGATAAACGCAACTTCCGCAGTATTGGGGATGAAAGAGAAAACTGCATCATCGAGATTCTCGTCAAGATGCCTCAAGATCTCCGGCACCAGCACTCGGCCCAACGCCTTACGCTCCCGATATATGTCAGCATCGCTGCCTCGGGAGAAATATATTCGTTCAAATGAGCACCGCCGATTATCATTCGCCTCCAATACCTGAGCAATCTTGATTTCGCCGGCTTTGCTGACTGTAATTGCACTGCCTGGAGCAAGTTCGCAAACAGAAACACGAGGGATATTGAGAACAGTCTGGATTACCGGACGCTCTGAAGCCACGACCACAATCTCGTCATTGGCATAATAGAAAGCCGGACGTATACCTTTAGGATCTCTTAACGCAAAGATATCGCCAGATCCGGTAGCTCCGCATATCACATATCCGCCATCCCATTGTCCTGCGACCGATGACAGGACACGCGTCAGATCAAGACGGTCTTCCATAGCCTTGCTCAGTTCAGGCTCTACAAGATGATCGCGCAATTCCTTATATATTCGATGATTCTCTTTATCCAGAGCATATCCCAATTGTTCGAGCAGCATCACTGTATCGCTGTATATTCGCGGATGCTGACCGCTTCTTACCACAGATTCAAATATCTCGTCAACATTAGTCATGTTGAAATTACCGCATAGCAGCAAGTTGCGCGATCTCCAGTTATTCCGGCGCAGAAACGGATGAACGTACGACAATCCGCTTTTGCCAGTGGTACTGTATCTCAGATGACCCATATATATCTCGCCAAGAAATGGGGCAAACGCTTCCACCTCCTGAGGAGACATGCCTTCGATATTCGCTTTGTCAATTTCCGGACGTATTTTAGAAAAAATCTCCTGAATGGCATCCGCACCCAAAGCTCTTTCCCTGAACACATACTCGTAGCCGGGAGGAGTCTGTATTTTCACAACACCGACACCCGCTGCCTCCTGGCCTCGGTTATGCTGCTTCTCCATAAGCAGATAAAGTTTATTCAGGCCGTAATGATAGGTACCGTACTTTTCCTTATAATATTGGAGCGGCTTTAGCAAACGTATCATCGCCACTCCGCATTCATGTTTCAATGGTTCCATTTACCGATATATGATCATTGTTTAGAAGTCAGATATTCGTCGATCCCTCTGGCGGCATTACGACCGGATGCGATACATCTGACGACCAAAGAGGCGCCTGTCGCAGCATCGCCGGCAGCAAAAACTTTATCATGCGACGTCATGTGCGATGAATCGATCTTAACATTATTCCGGGGATCCTCCTCCAAACCTAACTGTTCCAGTAACCCATCATAGACAGGATTGGTAAATCCCATAGCCAACAAGACCAATTCCGCTTTAATAGTTTCTGTCCTGCCGGTATGTGTCGGTTTCATCCGCCCGCTTTCAGAATCCGTTATCCATTCCACCTCTTCTACATCGACTGAGATGACATTGCCCTCGGCATCAGTATTAATCCGTTTGGTATCAAGCGACCAACGGCGTTCACATCCTTCTTCGTGGGAACTGGATGTTTTTAGAACTACCGGCCAGTAAGGCCATGGCGTGGAAGGATTATCACCGACAGGTGGTTTAGGCATTATCTCGATCTGTGTGACAGACACCGCACCCTGACGGATGGAAGTACCCACACAGTCACTACCGGTATCGCCTCCACCTATTATCAGTACGTTTTTCCCTTTGGCTGTGATACGTTCCGACTGCTCGATTTCATTGCCTGCAACAATCCTGTTCTGCTGTTGCAACAACTCTAATGCAAAATGTACTCCGTTTGAATTGCGGCCGCTGACATTCAGATCACGCGGCACTCCGGCACCTATGGCCACACACACCGCATCATACCCATCAAGCAGTTCATCCGCACCGATATCAGATCCGACATGGACTCCGGTACGGAATTCTATACCTTCAGCTTCCATAAGCCGTTGGCGGCGGTCTATAACGCTCTTGTTGAGTTTGAAATCAGGAATCCCGAATCTGAGAAGGCCTCCGATCGCTTCATCCTTTTCAAAAACAGTCACATAATGTCCTGCCTGATTCAGCTGGTTGGCGCATGCCAGTCCAGCCGGGCCCGATCCGATCACAGCCACACGTTTTCCACTACGGTGCCTGGGTATTTTAGGCTGTATATAACCTTCATTGAATGCCCGTTCAACTATAGCAGCCTCGTTTTCCCTGATTGTCACCGGTTCATGTGTCTTGTTCAGCACACATCCTTTTTCACACAAAGCAGGGCATACACGACCGGTAAACTCCGGAAAATCATCAGTCATGCTCAACAATGCGTATGCTCCCTTTATATCATTTTTATACAAGCGGTCCTGCCATTCCGGCTGTTTGTTTCCCAACGGGCAGCTCCAATGGCAAAACGGAACCCCGCACTCCATACAGCGCGCGGCTTGCTGTCGGCGATCCTCTGCGTTAAGCGTCTGCTCAACCTCGCCATAATCTTTCACACGGTCACTTATCGGCCTATATCCGGCCTCTTTCCGCTTTATTGTCAAAAATGCTTTGGGATTTCCCATTCTGACGTATTTTTTTATTGTTAACCTCAATGACTAATCGCGTTCCACCTCAGCTATTTTACGCTGAAGTTTCTCCATCTTTTCATCATGAAGCACTTTTTTGTATTCAAACGGTATTACTTTTATGAACTGGGAGGAATATTCCTGCCAGTTATCAAGCATAATGCCAGCAAGAGGGCTGTGAGTATACTTGTAATGGTTGCCTATCAGGCGGTACAACTCACGGTTATCGCCCATATCCTCGATAAGAGACAGCTCGACCATCTCCATATTGCAATAATAATCAAAATCGCCTGTCGGATTCCAGACATACGCCACGCCTCCGCTCATACCGGCTGCGAAATTTCGTCCGGTAGTACCCAACACAACGGTACGGCCTCCTGTCATATATTCACAACAATGGTCTCCTACTCCTTCCACAACGGCTGTAGCTCCGGAATTACGCACACAGAAACGCTCGCCAACACGTCCGTTTATGTAGATCTCGCCAGAAGTGGCACCATACATCAGAGTATTGCCTGCTATGATATTGTCCTGAGGAACAAACGTAGATCCTGAAGGCGGAACAATCACAATCCTGCCGCCAGACAGACCTTTGCCTACATAGTCATTGGCATCGCCCTCAAGACGGAATGTAATTCCATGTGCCAGAAAAGCGCCGAAACTCTGACCTGCCGATCCCTGAAATGTGCAGTTAATCGTATTGTCTGCCAGACCGGCATTTCCATATTTCAACGCCACTACGCCTGATAGCATCGCCCCGACAGAACGGTCGGTATTCGCAATCCTGAAATCCAGTTCAACAGGCATTCCCGACTGAATGGCAGAAAACGAACGGCTTATAAGCTGCCGATCCATGACATTATCGATATCATGCTGCTGAGAATGGGTATTAATTATAGCGTTAACACGACCTTCTGATGGGAAATAAAGCAATCTCGAAAAATCGAGATGAGCTGTCTTGGACGATTCCAGCCCTGGCTTTACTGTGAGCAGATCGCTGCGACCGATGATCTCGTCCAGTCTGCGCACACCGATCTCAGCCATCGTCTCTCGGATCTCAGTAGCCAGAAATCTAAAGAAATTGACCACATACTCCGAACGCCCTACAAAGCGTTTTCGCAACTCTTCGTTCTGAGTCGCAACACCGACCGGACACGTATTCATGTGACACTTCCTCATCATCACGCATCCGAGCACAATCAGCGCGCTTGTAGCAAACCCGAATTCTTCAGCACCGAGCATCGCCATAATTATAACATCACGCGCTGTCTTGAGCTGACCGTCCACCTGTAGCTTCACTTGTCCGCGAAGATTATTGAGAACAAGAGTCTGCTGAGTCTCGGCAAGTCCGATCTCAGAAGGCAAGCCGGCATATCTGATTGAACTTGCCGGAGATGCGCCGGTTCCGCCTTCACTTCCGCTTATAGTTATAAGATCACTTTTGGCTTTGGCCACACCGGCGGCAATTGTACCCACTCCGCTTTCAGATACCAGCTTCACACTTATACAGGCCTTCGGGTTGACATTTTTAAGATCGAATATCAACTGTGCCAGATCCTCTATCGAATATATGTCATGATGCGGAGGAGGAGAGATCAGCGATATACCGGGAATCGAATGCCTGGTTCTGGCTATGATTTTATCGACCTTGAATCCAGGGAGTTGTCCGCCCTCTCCCGGTTTTGCGCCCTGAGCTATTTTGATCTGAATCTCATCGGCATTTACAAGATATTCCGCAGTAACACCGAACCGTCCTGATGCCACCTGCTTGATAGCGCTGCGCGCACTTGAGCCATCCTCCCGCGGCATGAGCCGCTCTGCGTCTTCTCCGCCTTCACCAGTATTGGATCTGGCTCCGATAGCATTCATTGCGATTCCTAAGGCCTCATGAGCTTCACGGCTGATCGAGCCGAACGACATCGCTCCGGTAACAAATCGCTTCATTATCGCCTCGACCGGCTCCACATCTTCCAATGCGACCGGCTCTCCCTTTTTGAAATCGAGAAAATCTCTTATGAATATCGGATGCGGTTTGTTATCCACCAGAGATGTAAATTCCTTGAACTTCTTATAACTGCCAAGACGGGTAGCCAATTGCAATGTCGCGATCGTTTCAGGATTCCAGGCATGGGACTCTCCGTCTTTACGGAACGAATATACCCCTAAATGACGCATCGGAGCCTCGTCATCGAAACAATCAGAATAGGCAGCGGCATGCGATGCGGCGATATCACGTGTCAGATCGTCCAGATCTATGCCGCCGATCTTTGATACGGTAGTACCGAAATAAGCGTCTATCACATCCTGCGAAATACCTATTGCTTCAAACAGTTGGGCACCCTTGTAGCTCGTAAGCGTAGATATGCCCATCTTCGACATCACTTTCAGCAGTCCCTTATCAATTGCCTTTATATAATTTTTCTGAGCGGTATGAAAATCCAGCTGGATCTCTTTACGTTCAACCAGGTCATTGATGACCGCAAATGCCAGATACGGATTTACAGCACTTGCACCATATCCTGACAGCAATGCGAAATGCATGACCTCACGGGCATCGGCAGTCTCTACTATAAGCGCTGTCTGAACACGTTTCTTCCTGTCGATCAGATGGTGATGGACAGCCGACGTGGCCAGCAACGACGGGATCGGAGCATGTTCGGCATCAATATCACGGTCTGTCAGTACTATATAATTGCACCCTTCGTCCACTGCAAGTTCTGCCTCGTGACAAAGACGTTCCAATGCCGACTTCATTCCGAATGCACCATCCGAGACCGGAAATGACATGGAAAGTTTCCGAGTATTGAATCCCTTATAACGCAGATTACAGAGTATGTCCAGTTCCTGATTGGTCAGAATCGGGCGTTTCAGTTCAACCATCTTGCACAAATCAGGCGTCGGATCCATCAGATTCATTTTTATAGCTCCTATGTACGAGTCCAGGCTCATCACCAGTTCTTCACGCAACGGATCTATAGGCGGATTGGTAACCTGTGCGAAATGCTGACGGAAATAGTTGAATAACAGTTGCGGCTGTTCACTCAATACTGCCAACGGAGTGTCATTTCCCATAGAATTTACAGGCTCCTTGGCATCGACCACCATCGGCATAAGTATTTTCTCGACCTCCTCCCGGTGATAGTTGAAGGCCCTGAGCAGACGGGCATAGTCATCCACCCTGTCGCTTACCTTACGCCCCGAGCTCACTTTATCGAGCTTTATGCGGTTTCGTGACAGCCAGTCTCGATATGGAAATTCCGATGCCAGACGCTCTTTCAGTTCGTCATCATAATATATCATACCTTTCTCCATGTCGACCATAAGCATCTTGCCAGGTCTGAGACGCCCTTTCTCCTTGACCTCGGATGCCTCGAAAGGCAACACTCCGATTTCGGAAGCGACCACCATAGTATCATTGTTGGTGATGATATAGCGTGCCGGCCGCAAGCCGTTACGATCCAGCATGCCGCCGGCATAACGGCCGTCGCTGAACAATAGTGTAGCCGGACCATCCCATGCTTCCATAAGTATGGAATGGTATTCATAAAATGCTTTCAGCTCAGGAGAGATAGGATTCTTGTCATTAAAACTCTCTGGCACAAGCATTGCCAGAGCATGTGGCAGCGTCATGCCTCCCATGACAAAATATTCAAGTACATTATCGAGCGAAGCACTGTCACTCATGTTGTCCTGAATAATCGGAGTAAGGTCATTGTTCCCGAATATAGCCGGATGAAGCACACATTCACGGGCTTTCATCCACATACGGTTTCCCTGTATAGTATTGATCTCTCCGTTATGACCGAGAATACGGAACGGCTGGGCAAGAGACCATGTCGGAAATGTGTTGGTGCTGAATCTGGAATGAACCAATGCCATCGCAGTAGTAAAATGCGGATTCATCAGATCCGGATAATAATATCTCAACTGGAGGGATGACAGCATCCCTTTGTAGACGATATTCCGTGATGACAGCGATACTATATAGAATGCCTCGCGATCAGGTATCATGCTCTCCGCCACTTTCTTCTCGATCCGTTTGCGGAGCATATACAGCCGAGGTTCCAGATCTCCGTCCGCATTCTCATCGGCTACGAAGATCTGTTTTATCACCGGTTCCGCTTCTCGTGCGACAGGTCCGAGCTGCTCATTGTTAGTCGGAACATCCCGCACCGGAAGAAACGATAATCCGGCTTCAATCACTTCCCGTTCTATAATGTCGAAAATGATCTGCTGCGATTCCTCGTCCCGAGGCAGAAAAACCAGTCCGCTTCCATAACGGCCTTTCTCAGGTACTGCAATACCCTGCAACAAAATAAACTCATGCGGGATCTGAACCATTATACCGGCACCATCGCCAGTATCAGGATCAGCACCTTCAGCCCCTCTGTGTACCATGTGCTCGAGAACCTGAAGACCCTTCTCAACCAACTGGTGCGATTTCACGCCCCTTATATTGACCAGCAAGCCTACTCCACACGCATCTTTTTCATTACACGGATCATATAATCCCTGTCGTTTTGGCAATCCTTTCATATATTACTACCTTATTATATTCTACTATAACCGGCTTTCGCCAATATTCAATATTGAAAAAAGACAGACCACCGCAATGCAGACGGATTGAAACTGCCGGTGGTCTGTCTTCATTATTAATGATGATTAACGTATGAACAACAGTTCGCGGTACTTGGGCAGAGGCCACATTTCATCATCGACCATAAGCTCAAGTTTATCGATATGATAACGGATGACATCCATACACGGAACGACATTATCGTGATATGCTATAGCCTTCTCCCGTTCATCATCAAGTTTATTGGCTACCTTGCGTCCGGAAACCATTTTGGCGACTTCCTCTCGTATTACGGTTATATGATCCGAGATCTTTTCTATCGTGGACAGATCCTGAGATGATATTTTATCGCATTTATCGGCATCAAACAGACTCTTGATCTTAAATACATTGTCAAGAAGGATCGACTGGTAGCGGGTTGCGACCGGAATAACATGATTTATCGCCAGATCACCCAATACGCGTGCCTCAATCTGGATTTTCTTGGTGTACATTTCCCATTTTACCTCATTGCGGGCTTCAAGTTCTATCTCAGAGAACACTCCGGCTTTCTTAAACATTTCGACAGAAGCCTTGCTCAGATACGCATCAAAGATCTTCGGAGTAGAGGTTTCGCAATCGAGACCGCGTCTGGCTGCCTCCTCTTTCCATTCGTCACTGTAGCCATTGCCATCGAAATGGATCGACTTGCTTTGCGATATAAGCGATTTGATCTCTTCCAACAGGGAATGATAAAGATCCTCTCCACGTGCTATTCTGGCGTCGACTTTGGATTTAAAATCCATAAGCTGCTCAGCGACTGCCGCATTGAGCGCGATCATAGCCGACGCGCAGTTTGCCGAGGATCCGACAGCCCTGAATTCAAAACGGTTACCGGTAAATGCAAACGGAGATGTACGGTTGCGGTCGGTGTTGTCAACCATAATTTCAGGAATCTGCGACACATCCAGTTTCAGCCCCTCTTTTCCTGAAAGATTTATCAGTTCGTCATGAGTGCTCTTTTCCAATGTATCGAGAAGCTCGCTGAGCTGAGATCCGAGGAAGATCGAAATAATCGCAGGCGGAGCCTCGTTCGCACCAAGGCGATGTGCATTTGTCGCCGACATAATCGAGGCTTTCAGCAAGGCATTGTGTTTGTGCACGGCAGCCATGACATTTACTATAAATGTTATAAACTGTAGATTCGTCTGCGGAGTCTTGCCGGGAGCAAACAGCAACACGCCGGTATCAGTGCCGAGACTCCAGTTATTATGCTTTCCGGAACCGTTGATGCCGGCAAAAGGTTTCTCATGAAGAAGAACCCTGAAATTATGACGGCGTGCAACCTCGCTTATAAGCGACATCAGAAGCAGATTGTGGTCATTGGCCAGATTCGTTTCCTCAAATATCGGAGCGAGTTCGAACTGATTCGGAGCCACCTCGTTGTGTCTGGTTTTAGCCGGGATACCGAGTTTATGACATTCGATCTCCAGATCCAACATAAAAGCCTCCACACGCGATGGGATAGCTCCGAAATAATGATCTTCCAGCTGCTGGTTCTTGGCACTCTCATGTCCCATCAGAGTGCGTCCGGTCAGCACGAGGTCGGGACGGGCCGAATACAAGGCTTCATCGACAAGGAAATATTCCTGCTCCCAACCGAGATAACTGAATACATGCTTTACATTAGGATCAAAATATCTTGCCACATCAGCTGCCGCACGGTCCACACTGTTCAGTGCGCGAAGCAACGGAGTCTTGTAATCGAGAGACTCTCCGGTATAAGAGATGAATATAGTGGGGATACACAGAGTTTTATCCATAATAAAGGCGGGCGATGAAATATCCCATGCGGAATAGCCGCGCGCCTCAAATGTATTACGTATGCCTCCATTGGGGAAACTTGACGCATCCGGTTCCTGCTGGACAAGTAGTTTTCCGGAAAATTCCTCTACGACTCCGCCTTTGCCGTCGTGCTCTATAAATGCATCATGTTTCTCGGCGGTACCGTCTGTCAACGGATGGAACCAATGCGTATAGTGACGTGCCCCGTTGTCGATAGCCCAGCGCTTCATGCCGGCAGCTACACTATCTGCCACTTCACGGGGAAGCGGCTCCTTGTTGTCGATGGCATTGACCAGTGCGTCATACGTTTTTTTGGGAAGATATTCGAACATCTTCTGACGGTTGAACACATATTTCCCGTAGTATTCCTCCGGGCGCTCTACCGGAATCTCAACTGGCATCGCCTTGCGATCGAACGCCTCTTCCACTACTTTGAATCTCAACATTGACATTTTTGCTAAAGCTAATATGGATGAATATTTCTAATTTATAATTATTTACAAACTCAATCGGGACAATCTATCGACAGCAGCCACTGTATTTTCAAGAGTATTGAATGCTGTCAGCCTTATATATCCCTCTCCGCTCGAGCCAAAGCCTGCTCCCGGTGTACATGCTACATGACACTCCTCAAGCAATTTATCAAAGAACTGCCATGACGAACATCCTTTAGGGGTCTTGACCCATATATACGGTGCATCAACACCTCCTGCCACTTCGAGACCCATACCGGACATTCCATTCCGCAGAATCCTGGCATTTTCAAGATAATACCGTATGGTCTGCCCTATCTCCTGTTGCCCTTGCGGTGTATAGATCGCTTCTGCACCACGTTGGGCGATATACGACGCGCCATTGAATTTTGTACACTGGCGCCGGTTCCATAACATGTTCACCGATGCCACACTGCCATCACTGAATCTCCCTCGCAACGATTTCGGAATAACAGTATATCCGCAACGCACACCGGTAAAACCAGCTGTTTTGGAGAAACTCCTGAATTCGACAGCAACCTCTTTGGCTCCATCGATTTCATATATGCTGTGGGGTACATCAGGAGAGGTTATAAATGCTTCATAAGCGGAATCGAACAAGATTATTGCTCCGTGATCTTGCGCATATCTGACCCACTCGGTCAGTTGATCTTTAGTCAGAGTCGTGCCTGTAGGATTATTGGGATAGCACAGATAAATGATATCCGGACTGCAGACCGGCAATTCGGGCACGAAACTGTTGGCGGCCACACAAGGCAGATATTCGATAGAATGCCCTCGGCTTGACATTATGTTTGTATCGACATATACAGGATAAACAGGATCCGTGACTGCTACTCTATTTGATGAAGCAAACAGATCACAGATATTTCCTATATCACTCTTGGCTCCGTCTCCTATAAATATCTCGTCTGTTTCAATTGCGATTCCACGCTTGGCATAGTCATTCGCGGCTATCGCATCGCGCAAGAACTGATACCCCTGTTCCGGTCCGTATCCATGAAATGTTGCACACGATGCCTCATCATCCACCGCCCTGTGCATGGCTTCAATCACACTTCCGCATATAGGACGCGTTACATCTCCGATGCCCATACGTATTATATCAGCAGATGGATTGGCTTGAACATACGCACTTATCCGTCTGCCGACCTCCGAAAACAGATATCCTGAAGAAAGCGCGCTGAAATTATCGTTAACCTTAAACATTCCTTTTTACCTTATTATAGATCAGACGAGCTGTCCGGCTCTTGTATATATACCATTGAACACTTCCGTTGCAGGACCAGTCATATACACATGTCCGTCCGACGGATCCCAATATATTCGCAGATCTCCGCCAAGTAGCCTTATGGTGACATCACGACGGCATCTGCCCGTAAGTACGCCGGCCACGGCTGTCGCACAGGCTCCGGTTCCGCAAGCCATCGTCTCTCCGCTGCCTCTCTCCCAAACCCTCATCTGTATCATGTCAGATGATAATATTCTGGCGAACTCAATATTCGCCCTGTCGGGCCACATTGGATGTAGTTCCAGTTCCCGCCCCACGGTATGAATATCGATTTCAGAAAGATCATTGACAAAAACCACACCATGAGGATTGCCCATTGATATGGCGGTAATACGCAACTTGCCGGACGATATTGCAACATCCGCATCGATCATTTGCTTTTCACCACTTCTGACCGGTACCATATCAACATCCGCGGTGGGCTCTCCCATATCTACAGTCACGCTTCCAACCGCTCCATTTTCATCAAGATGCAGATCCAGCACCTTGATTCCGGCCAGAGTCTCCAATGTAAGCTGCATTTTGTCAGTCAGCCCATGGTCATATACATATTTGCCTACACAACGGCTTCCATTACCGCACATACGCGCTTCCGAGCCATCGGCATTGAATATGCGCATCCTGAAATCCGCCTTATCCGAAGGCAATATCAGAATAATTCCGTCGCTGCCTATACCAAAATGACGGTCACTCATTTCCCTGGACAACCCCTCGGGATCATCAGGCATCGCTTTAGTGCAGTCTATATATATGTAATCGTTACCGATTCCATGCATCTTTGTGAACTTGATCTGCTCCTGTGCCATTTCCATTTTTATTACGCTTTGCAGCATTTTGCAACGAATCACGATGCAAAGATAGGCATTTTGTCATTAATACAAATATTTTCATGAAAATAATTGATATTTTTATCGTTTTCTTTTGACATATGATATACAAATAAGTGTTTTATTGGCATTTTTCTTGCATAACAGTTCAAATTACAGCATCCGTAACAAGTAAAAAAAGAATACGATAGCAATTGTATATTCGCGTATTTAGCATATCTTTGACACCGCGTAAAAATAACACTCATAACATCTATTCAATGAAGTACATTCTAATGACAGTAGCGGCATTAACTGCTGCAGCGGCCGGAATATCATCATGTTCCGGCGCAGACAAAAGCCATGAAACCGCCAACACCAACGATGATGTGATCCTTCACGCCTGGTCATGGTCTTTTAACACAATAGCCGACAACATGAAAGACATAGCCGATGCCGGATATGCCTATGTCCAGACATCCCCAGCCAACACCTGTTTCGTAGGAGAAGACGGCGGAATGGCCATCTATAGCCAGCCCGAAGACTCGGTCAAAGGCAAATGGTATTACTATTATCAGCCGACTGACTGGAAAATCGGAAATTACATACTCGGAACACGCGATGAGTTCAAGGCAATGACAGACAGCGCCTCTAAATACGGAATCAAAGTCATTGTCGATGTACTTCCGAACCACACTGCCGTTGACCATACGGCTGTATCTGCGGCCATGGACAGTGCGGTCGGAGGCCACGAGAATCTTTTCCATGCCAACGGCTTCAATCTGATACAGGATTATAACGACCGGTATCAGTGCACAACAGGCATGATGGGAGGACTGCCTGATGTAAACACTGAAAATCCGGACTTCCAGTACTATTACATGCAGTACGTGAACGACCTCCTGGCCAACGGGGCACGCGGCTTCCGCTATGACACGGCAAAACACATCGGACTACCAAGCGACCCCATTGATTCGGCTGTAGTAAAAGCCGGAGGCTCCAATGACTTTTGGGATATAGCCACCGGCCGTAAAGCCATACGCGACATATCTCTGCTATTGCCGGCCGACAGCCTGTTTATATACGGAGAAGTATTACAGGACCGGAATATCCCCGAAAAGGAATATGCCGAATATATGGATCTGACAGCGAGCAACTACGGACATGTTCTTCGCAATGTCCTGAACAGCCACAACTATTATGCGGACTCCCTGGACAACTGGCACCACAGCGTATCGCCGGAGCGCCTGGTAACATGGGTTGAATCGCACGACACATATTGCAATGATAACGAATCGGCAGGAATGACTGATGATCAGATACGCCAAGGATGGGTATTTCTTGCCGCTCGCCAAAACGGAACTCCATTGTTTTTCAGCAGACCAATGGGCAGTTCCCGAGAGAATTTCTGGGGCAACAACCGCCTCGGAGACCGTGGCAACGACGAATTCAAGCACCCTGAAGTAATAGCCGTAAACAAATTCCGTCGTGCCATGTCGGGCAAACCGGAAACGATATACGCCAATACTGATGGCTCGGTAATAGAAGTAACGCGCGGAGCCTCTGGAGCAGCACTGATAAACATATCGGAACACGAACAGGAAATATCGATGCCGACCACAATGCCTGACGGAAATTATACCGATGGTGTACACAACGCCACATTCAATGTCACCGATGGCATCATTCGCGGACGCCTATCCGGAATGTCGTCATACATACTTACGAATTAATATTATTTAACCCTTATAAATCATAACATCCCCCTCAATTGTCTTATCAAAATCATTAAAAACTCCACACAACTACATTTGAGGTTTTAAGCTATAACCAACAATTCCGGAAATAGCGCCATAAATCATGTTATACAGCATGCGGAATTTGTTAGGAGGCTACAAATTATTACATTATCTTTGCACCGTAATCAGATGTCAGTTTGTCATCAAACTTAATCTGATAATCAAAGGCAATATTTCATACTCCAACAACAATAGCTTAGACATAACGAATATAGCAATTAGTTACTACCGTAAGAAAATATAATGGTCGCCGTGAGGCGACCATTATATTTTTACCGCATTTCATAGACTCATGCTATAGAAGCTATACGTGCCAGAAATGCCTCTCTATGATTGCGGGATCCCGTATCCGCATCCTCGCAATTATACCATTCAGCACCGGTCAATCCGATGGTCGCCAATGTATATGGAATAAAGAAACCCTCTATATAAGAGGAGAATATCACAGACTGGGCTTCGGATGTCGTTATTATGACCGTGCGAGTCACACTCAAGCCGGGTATAATAGCATCCTCGCCGATATGATAGGCAATGCCTGGCTGCATCACTTTGTCGAAGAACCCTTTCAATATAGCCGGAACCTCGCCCCACCATATAGGAAATATAAAAAATACGACAGTTGACTTCGATAGGATATCCTGATACATGGAAATTCGCTCCGATTCAGTTCCGCCTGACTCATAATGCGTCAGATCACCAACGTTCATCACTGGATCGAACCTGTCGGCATATAGATCGATCACCTGATATTCACGCCCCTCTGCATTCAATTTATCTGTGACAGTACGTAATATCGCGTAATTAAAGCTGTCGTGGCTCGGATGAGCAAATATTATTGCAATCATATCGCTAATTATTTAAGACTATAGAATATAACTACAGCACCGGCACAAAAGTTTCAACCTGGAATCATGCGGTTGCGGACGCGGAGGAAATTCGCTACCTTTGCAATCGTTTTTAGACACATCAAAATCAAGAATAACATCACAATAATGATAGCGGTAAACAATTTAGGTCAACAATTCGGCAAAAGAGTTCTGTTTCAGGATGTCAATATGAAATTTACACCGGGCAACTGCTACGGAATAATCGGAGCCAACGGCGCTGGCAAATCAACGCTTATGCGTATTTTAAGCGGAGAACTGACTCCTACTCACGGCACCATTACGCAAGGCCCCGGAGAACGCATGAGCGTACTGAGCCAGGATCACTTCGCATTTGACGAATGTACAGTTCTGGAGACAGTGTTGCGCGGCCACACTGTGCTATGGGATATCATGCAGGAAAAAGACGCACTCTACGCCAAACCGGATTTCAGCGATGCCGACGGTATACGCGCATCCGAACTCGAAGAAAAGTTCGCTGAAATGGAAGGCTGGAATGCAGAAAGCGATGCGGCATCACTGCTGAGCGGACTCGGTATAAAAGAAGATAAGCACTACATGCTTATGAAAGATATGAGCGCCAACGAAAAGGTGCGCGTACTACTTGCCAAAGCCCTGTTCGGCAACCCCGACAATCTGCTCCTCGACGAACCTACCAACGACCTTGACCTCGACACCGTGGCATGGCTCGAGGAGTATCTGTCTAAATTCGAGAATACTGTACTCGTCGTATCCCACGACCGACACTTCCTCGATTCGGTATGTACACATACTCTTGACATCGACTACAATAAAATGCAGTTGTTTGCCGGAAACTACAGCTACTGGTATGAATCGAGCCAGCTGGCTCTGCGTCAGCAGCAGCAACAGAATAAAAAAGCAGAGGAGAAACGTAAGGAGCTTCTGGAGTTCATTCAACGGTTCAGTGCAAACGTGGCCAAGTCCAAACAGACGACCTCACGCAAAAAAATGCTTGAGAAGCTGAATGTTGAGGAAATACAGCCATCATCGCGCCGTTATCCGGGAATCATATTCACACCCTCGCGTGAGCCCGGCAACAAAATACTCGAGGTCAAAGGCCTCAGCGCTTCTGTCGAAGGTACCGTATTGTTTCAGGATGTGAATTTCCAGATTGAGAAAGGCGATAAAGTCGCTTTCCTGAGCCGTGATCCTCGCGCAATGACCGCTCTGTTCGAGATAATAAGCGGCAACCGTAAGCCCGATTCCGGCTCATTCGACTGGGGACAAACTATTACCACAGCATATCTCCCGCTCGATAACTCGGCATTTTTCAACACAGATCTGAACCTCGTGGACTGGCTGTGTCAGTTCAGCAATGACACCAGCGAGATATATCTCAAGGGATTTCTGGGCAAAATGCTCTTTTCCGGCGAAGAAGTCCTAAAAAAAGCCTCCGTACTATCCGGTGGCGAGAAAATGCGCTGCATGATTGCCCGCATGATGATGAAAGACGCCAACACGCTGATCCTCGACTCACCCACCAACCATCTGGATCTCGAATCGATCCAGGCGTTCAACAATACCCTCCAGTCATTCAAAGGCAATATTCTGCTTTCGAGCCACGACCATGAATTTATTCAGACAGTATGCAACCGCATCATCGAGCTCACGCCCAACGGCATCATCGACAAGATGACCGAATATGACGATTACATTACCGATGAACGAGTATTGGCGGCACGCGAACGACTGTATAATTAAATAACAGACTGAAACCATGGAGCCCACACAGACATTGATATCGCTTTACGAAAAAACTATAGGTGAGAAGCCGGCCAAAATCGACGAACTTCCGTCCTCCGGATCCAACCGCCGATATTTCCGACTGTCAGGAGCGAAATCCTTTATCGGAGTAATCGGAACTGTCAAAGAAGAAAATGAAGCATTCATATACTTCGACAGACATTTCCGGGAAAGAGGCATACCTGTTCCTGAAGTAGTAGCGATATCCGATGACCGCATGGCATATCTTCAGCAGGATCTGGGCGATACCCTGCTCTTCAATGCCATAGAAAAGGGACGGAAAACCAGAGTATTCAGCGATCATGAGCGAAACCTGCTGATCAAGACAATACGACAGCTCCCCGACATCCAGTTTAACGGTGCTGTCGGTCTCGATTTCAGCAAATGTTATCCGGCTGCCGAGTTCGACACCCGCTCTATAATGTGGGATCTCAACTATTTCAAATACTGTTTCCTTAAAGCCACCGGTCTCGAATTTCAGGAAGATCTCCTTGAAGATGACTTCCAAGCCATGGCTGAAGTTCTGATGCGCAGCTCATCATCGACATTCATGTATCGTGATTTTCAGTCACGCAATGTGATGATCCTCGACTCCAAGCCATGGTTTATCGATTTTCAGGGAGGGCGCAAAGGTCCGTTCTATTACGATGTGGCCTCATTTTTATGGCAAGCCAAAGCCAACATGACAGATAGTCTCCGCCGTGAGCTAATCGATGAATACATCGATGCCCTACGCAGATACAAACCTGTCGATGAGGAATACTTCCATGAACAGTTGCGCCATTTCGTCCTGTTCCGGATTTTGCAGGTACTCGGCGCTTACGGATTCCGTGGATATTTCGAGAAGAAACCGCATTTCATACAGAGCGTACCGTATGCGATAGAAAATCTGCGCAATCTTTTACGTGAGCCTTATCCTGAATACCCCTATCTAAGCCGGCTGTTGCGGGATCTTGTCGACATGAAGCAATTCAGCGATGAACTGGAGAAACGCACACTGACTGTAAAGGTCATGAGTTTCGCCTACAAAAAAGGTATACCGAACGATACGACAGGCAATGGAGGCGGATTCATATTCGATTGCAGGGCAGTCAATAATCCCGGCAAATATGAACGGTACAAACCATTTACAGGCCTGGACGAACCCGTCGTCGCTTTTCTGGAAAATGATGGCGAAATAACCGAATTCCTCAGCCATTGCAATGCATTGGTCGACGCCTCTGTGCGACGCTACATCGAGCGGGGATTTTCCAACCTCATGGTCGCATTCGGATGTACCGGCGGACAACACCGGTCGGTTTACTGCGCACAGCACCTTGCCGAACGACTCAACCGGGAATTCGGCATAAAGGTGGAACTCGTTCACCGGGAGCAGAATATCGAACAACTGTTCAAGGCAAAACGATAGATCGTCCATGAAAGCGATGATATTTGCCGCGGGCATGGGAACCCGCCTTAAACCGCTGACCGACACTACTCCCAAAGCGCTTGTCAGAGTCGGAGGTATTCCGATGATACAGCATGTGATTCTTCGGCTTAAAGAAGCAGGAGTATCGGAGATCGTCGTCAACATACATCATCTCGGCAGCATGATTGTCGATTTCCTGCATGCTAATGACAACTTCGGTTGCGATATCCATATCAGCGATGAATCCGACAGACTGCTCGATACAGGCGGCGGGATTTTGCATGCCCGACACTGGCTTGACGAATCCGAGCCGTTCATAGTCCATAATGCCGATATAATGACCGATATCGATTTGCACAGGATGTACGAGGATCACCTAAGTAGCGGAGCTGATGCCAGTCTGTTGGTTGCAGACCGCAAAACATCCAGATATCTGCTATTCGACACAACAAACAGACTATGCGGATGGATCAACCGAAGTACCGGAGAGACTCGGCCGGATGGATTCTTATACGATCCGGCAGCACATAAACCGATGGCATTCGGCGGCATACATATCATTTCGCCATCGATATTCCCTACTCTCGCCGCATACTCATCCGACAAGGATTTTTCAATCATACCGTACTATCTGTCTGAATGCAGACATTTGAAATTCACGGGTTATACCCCCGGCTTCAGATACCGGTGGTGCGATATCGGAAAACTCGAAACATTGCGACAGGCAGAGCAAGTTTTCGCAAACGGTTAATTTTTTAAGCCAAAAATCGTTTTTTATTGACATTTCGCCATTTTTAACCTAACTTTGCCAAAGATTTTGAATTATTGAATCATACGTATATATCTTTCTCACTAATAATATTTTAGCAAATGAAAAAAAGTGCTTTGCAGCAAGCCCGCGCGGCATACCAGCCCAAATTGCCTATCGTACTTACCGGTGCAGTACGTGTAGTTGAAGGTAAGGCTACGGAATCTGTGGCTGATCAAGCCGAGATCAAAGCTCTGTTCCCCAACACTTACGGTCTTCCTGAAATCCGTTTTGAAAAGAATCCGGCACCCGCAGCCGGCAAGCCTCTTAATGTCGGCGTAATCCTCTCAGGCGGTCAGGCTCCAGGCGGACACAACGTAATCTGCGGCCTCTTCGACGGCATCAAGAAAATAAGCCGTGACAGCCGTCTATATGGCTTCCTCATGGGTCCCGGCGGATTCGTTGACCATCAATATGTAGAACTGACAGCCGAGATAATCGACGAGTACCGCAACACTGGCGGCTTTGACATCATCGGATCAGGACGCACCAAACTCGAAACAAAAGAACAGTTCGACAAAGGTCTGGAGATTCTCAAGCAGCTCGATATCAAAGCACTTGTAATCATAGGTGGCGACGATTCAAATACCAACGCAGCCATCCTCGCCGAATATTATAAAAACATCGGCGCTGGAGTGCAGGTTATAGGATGCCCCAAAACCATCGACGGCGACCTCAAAAACGAGATGATCGAGACTTCATTCGGTTTCGACACCGCCACAAAAGTATATTCCGAAGTGATCGGCAACATCCAGCGCGACTGCAACTCTGCCAAAAAGTACTGGCACTTCATAAAACTGATGGGACGTTCGGCAAGTCACATAGCATTGGAATGCGCCCTCCAGACACAGCCCAACCACTGTATCGTTTCGGAAGAAGTCGAAGCCAAAAACATGACACTTGACGATGTTGTCAACCAGATAGCCGACATCGTGGCTGCGCGTGCCGAAAAAGGCATGAACTTCGGCACCGTTCTCATCCCTGAAGGTTTGATTGAATTCATCCCCGCCATGAAAGCGCTCATAGCCGAACTCAATGACCTCCTCGCTGCCAATGCGGCTGAATTCGCCACCATCGAGGCTGCAAAACAGCGTCAGTATATAATTGATCATCTTTCCAACGAAAACGCAGCCATCTATGCATCGCTTCCCGAAGGCGTGGCCCGTCAGCTCAGCCTCGACCGCGATCCTCATGGCAATGTTCAGGTATCGCTCATCGAGACAGAGAAACTCCTCGGCGAGATGGTGGGTCGCTGTCTGGCTCAGCGCAAAGCCGAAGGCAAATTCAATGGCAAGTTCTCGGCGCTCTATCATTTCTTCGGATATGAAGGTCGTTGCGCGGATCCATCCAACTTTGATGCCGACTACTGCTATGCGCTTGGCTACAATGCAGCATGCTTGATCAATGCCGGTGTCACAGGCTATATGTCATCTGTCCGCAATCTTACCAAGCCTTCCGTACAGTGGATCGCCGGCGGTATACCCATCACCATGATGATGAACATGGAACGCCGCCACGGAGCCATGAAGCCGGTTATACAGAAAGCTCTGGTTCGTCTTGACGACGCTCCGTTCCTGAAGTTCGCATCGAAACGTGACAAATGGGCCATCGAGACATCATATATGTATCCCGGCCCAATCCAATATTTCGGACCGGCAGAAGTATGCGACCAGCCCACAATGACACTGCGCTACGAACACGCAGGCAAATAAATGCCTGCCAATCTGGCATAAACCGATAAAAAAGAAAGCACGAAGCCTTCAGGCTTCGTGCTTTCTTTTTTATATAGATCCATTTATTACTTGACTGCTGGCGTATATCGGGCGTTCAGCAATGTTTGCTGTCCGGCATAGAACGACGGCGACAACAGATCCGACAATGCAGCATCCGGATTAGCGTCAAGATAGGCCTGCACTATACGGTAGCCTATATATCTGCCGGCACGTCCGGGTGAATCGGGATGCAATATCGTTGTCGACGGCGATGGCAGGATCAAACGACCGGCATCCGTCACCGACTGACTGTATAGAAGATTACGCGTTATAAGCGCATCCCAGGCTTGAGCCTCATTTGCATCCATCCATTCGAGTTGCTCTGCAGTATATCCCAGAGCATCCGCCAGATCAGCGTCAGGAACCAATTGCATCTTCGCTTCTATAAGCGCTCCCTGATATAGCAGATGGCTTAACACTGTCGCATCTGCATCAGTCGACATCGGATATGCACTGCCCACTGCAGCCTCCGCAACATCATATTGGAGCTGATCAATACGTTTATTAACACGTTGATAAGTCTCAAAATACTTATATCCCTCGAAATCAGCGCCTAAATAATGATTAAGCCCGATCAGCATAATGGAATCGGTAGTAAATATCGACTGATTGTAAGGCGAAACAATAGCATACAAAGCCCCAATTCCGGCTTTTGGAAGCAAGCGTCTTATTCTGGCATTGACTTCACCCAACACCGGTTCTACAGCACCGATATCCGGAAGCAGACTGTCAACAAGATGTGTGAACACATCCACCGGCCTGGAACATGAGTATTCATAAAGGCTGCTGTCGGATACCTCTCCCCTGCCGGTTACAGAAAAAAGAAATGCCAGAGGCTTTGCATATACCGACCTTACCGAATCCCGGAAAACAGTATCCCGCATCCGGTATTGCGCAACAGCTTTATCCATACGGATAACCTTCATACTTTCAGCCGGACGGGCTTCTTCAGTCCGCGTTCCACAGCTTGTCAGCGATACAATCGAGACACAGCTCAACACAAACATGATATAATCCAGAAACGAGCTTTTACGGAGTATAGCCATAGCATGATTTATTGGCAAGTTAGTACCTTTATAACGTAATTAAGTAGAAAAAATGTCATCGGCACGGATAATTGTCTTAAATTTGCACTGATTTTTATCATAATGAGGATCCCGATTTTAATATTAATATCCATCATTCTAACGCTGTCGGACGCAGTCACACGCATGGC
Organism: uncultured Porphyromonadaceae bacterium; assembly: GCA_948467675.1. Lineage (GTDB taxonomy): Bacteria > Bacteroidota > Bacteroidia > Bacteroidales > Muribaculaceae > CAOKFI01. Next base: position 175,034 of record CAOKFI010000001.1, on the reverse strand, counting down.
TGCCGACACGGCGTCTGACTTCATTGTGGTACTGGATCCCGGACACGGAGGCAAGGACTACGGAGCCGTGGGCAAGACATCAAATGAGAAATCGATCAATCTTGAAGTCGCAAGACTTGTAGCCGGATCCCTCAGACAACAAGATAGCATAAAGGTGGTAATGACTCGTGATGACGATACATTCCTGTCGCTTCAAGAGAGAGCCAATGTAGCCAATCGGGCTCATGGCGACCTGTTCATATCCATTCATGTAAACTCAGTTGACCGAAGAGCAAAAAACCGTACTACCATAGCCGGAGCATCGGTCTACACACTCGGGTTACACCGGACTGCCGAAAATCTTGAAGTTGCCAAACGCGAGAATGCAGTCATGGTTCTCGAACCTGATTATTCTACGACATACAGCGGTTTCGATCCGAACTCGGCCGAATCATACATTATATTCGAACTCAACCAGAATCGCCATCTCGACAGAAGCATCCAGTTTGCCCAGACAGTTCAGGACGAACTTGTATCCACTGCTGGACGCAAGGACAAAGGTGTACGGCAGGCCGGATTCTGGGTATTGATGGCAACCAGCATGCCGGCAATCCTAATTGAACTTGATTTTATATGTAATCCGCAATCTGAGAAATATATATCATCGGCAGCCGGACAGCGGAAAATGGCCGACGCCATAGTAAACGCGGTAAATGCATATAGATCAGGGCGCAAAACGCTCCATTCCGATGAAGCAACGCAGACCGCTGCTTCAGACAAGAAACAGGAACAGACCGACAGCTCCGGAAAAATCGTATACCGTATCCAGATATTGGCTGCCGACAGACCGGTCAGAATCGGCTCTTCTGAATTTAAAGGCGTAAAAGGTATCGAACAATACGAAGAAAACGGATTGTATAAATATACCGTAGGCAATTACGATTCAATGGCCGAAGCCGACAGACAATTGCGAAAGTTGCGTAAAACATTTCCCAAAGCATTTGTCATCAAATGGGCCGGCAATAGTCGCGTATATTAGAATGATAATAACAAATAGCACATCATAAAAAACGATGAAGAAACTATTCACAAAAGAATTGACCATAGGCCTGTGCGTTATACTGGCACTGCTCATCCTGTTTTTCGGGATTGACTACCTGAAAGGCATAAACGTATTTAAAGCGGCCAATTACTATTACGTCTCATATACGAATGTAAATGGTCTTACCATATCGGCACCGGTCACAGCCAACGGCTATAAAGTCGGACTTGTCCGTGAGATGGAATATGAATATGACAACCCCGGTCATGTGAAAGTCGAGATCAGCCTCGACAAGGCTCTGCGCATACCAAAAGGCACTAAAGCTATACTCGTAACCGATCTGCTCGGAACAGCATCGATATCGCTTGATTTGCCTGATACAGCTCCGGATTATCATAATGTCGGCGACAAACTCTCTGGAGAGATCGCTACAGGAATGATGGATAATGTAGCTAACGACGTACTTCCCGCGGTAACATCGCTGGTTCCGAAGATCGACTCATTGCTGACATCGGTTACTGCCTTGGTAGCTGACCCGGCTCTGACTGGATCCATTCGTCGCTTAGACAATATCACAGCCAATCTTGAGGCAATGACCGCAAATCTGTCAAAAGCCACGACATCGATGCCTGCCGTTATGGCCGATGCGAAAAACATAGCTGGAAATCTCGACAGCATATCTTCCGATCTTAAAGTCATTTCCGCTGAGTTGCGTGAAATGCCGCTCGACTCAACCATGCAGAACGTATATGTAGCCACATTGTCATTGCGCCAGATACTCGATGCCATGCAGAGCAAAGATTCGTCGCTTGGATTGCTTTTGAACGATCCTGAACTGTACAACAACCTTAACAGTACGGTCGGAAGCCTTGACTCACTGCTTATAGATGTCAAAAAGAACCCCAAACGATATATCAGCATAAAGCTGCTGTAAGCCCCCATTGTCTTATTTAGATAGAGTCTAAATAAGACGCAACATAGTGGAACATCCAAAATGGCGGTAAACCCGTGAGGTTTCCGCCATTTCATTATTCATATCGGATATAATCCGATTCAATGTTCCACGATTTTAAGAAACATAATAAGCTGATTACAACCCACATATACAACAAACCGGCATAAGCCGGAGACAATATTTATAAAGCACTGTAATTCAGTATAGTTGTATCCGTTTCTTAATTTCCAAATATTTTAAGGGTTGTTTTTGTAGAATTTTTTGGAGAATTTTGTGATGAAAACGCCCAAGTAATCAATCACCAATGGAATCTACTCACAGGCAATTGTGGGAGCGTTGTCAGCAAATATTCCGCGACAATATTCCTGCAGAGCAATTTGACGCATGGTTCAAACCTGTCGTTTCGTTAGGCTTCGAGCATAACAGATTGACAGTCGGTGTACCGTCGCCATTCTTCGTAGAGCAGTTAGAGGAGCGCTATATCAAGCTCATCGGCTCTACACTGCGTCGTGTATACGGCGATCAGGTAAAGTTGTTCTACCAGTTCAATCAGGTAGGAAACGAACCGTCATCGGCTGTATCAATGAGCAGTTCCAATCCGAGTGCGGCAGTGAGTAGACGCACCGGCATATCTGCAAATCCATTCCAGCCTCAGGTACAACCGCAGATCGACTCCCAGCTCAATCCGCGGTATACATTCGAGAATTACTGCGGCAGCATGTCCAATAAAATCGCCCGCTCCATTGGTGAGGCCATTGGCAAAAATCCGAAATGCAAGACATTCAACCCGCTTTTCATATTCGGGCCTACTGGCGTCGGTAAAACACATCTCATACAAGCCATAGGCATACGTCTGAAAGAAACAGATCCTCAGGCTCGCGTATTGTATGTCACAGCACGTCTTTTCGAAAGCCAGTATACGGCTGCTGTAAGCGCCACCCCGAGCCGCATAAATGAATTTATAAGTTTTTACCAGAGTATCGACGCTCTTATAATCGACGATATTCAGGATCTGATCGGTAAAAAGCCTGGCACCCAAAACGCATTCTTCCATATATTCAACCACCTTCAGCAGAACTCTAAGCAAATCATATTGTCGAGTGACTGCGCACCATCTCAGATGGAAGGACTGGAAGCCCGTCTGCTGTCTCGCTTCAAATGGGGAATGACCGCCGAACTTGAACGTCCCGACTATTCGCTGCGTAAGGAAGTTCTGACACAAAAAGCACAGCAGGACGGTTTGTCGATTCCCGACGATATTCTTGACTATATAGCACAGAATGTAACCGACAGCATCCGCGAGCTCGAAGGCATTGTGGTATCGCTTATGGCACACGCTACAGTACTCGGTCAGGATGTTACCATGGACTTGGCTCGCAATGTCATAGCGAATGCCGTCAGAATATCCCGGCGTCAGATCAACTTTGAGATGATAGCACAGGCGGTAAGCACTTTCTACGAGATCGAACCGGATCAACTGTTTACCAAGTCCCGCAAACGCGAGATTAGCGATGCCCGACAAATGGTGATGTATCTGGCTAAGAAGCATGCCAAGATGCCCACTACAGCTATCGGAACGAGGATCTCGCGTACACACGCGACAGTGATCCACGCATGCAAGAACATCGAAGGCCGTCTGGCGCATGAAAGCAAACTGCAAGCCGACATTGCCGCGATAGAGACAGCACTCCACTCATGACAAACAAGATACATTATGGCGCTCATCAATAGCATGAGCGCCATCTGTTTACGCATACACCCATTATGCACCCCATGCTTCTTCACACATTTTAACATCCGCATTTCGGAAAAATCGCAGTCCACCCCCTATTCCGCACCGTAACTTTGCATCGTATCCCTGATCAAGGGACGACGCCCGTCAGCCGATACCGCAACCTGCGGCTGATGTCGGTATCGTGAGAAAAAGAGGCCACAGCTCGGATCAGGCCTTTTCATCATACAATATCATAGTAACGATTCATAGAAATATCGACAATGGTTAATAAATACTAAATCAACACCATTTTTTTGGCAATAGCCGCTCCATATACATATATTTGGATAAATTAATAATTTATCACACCGTCTATTGCCATGAGAGTGACTTTTTCTACAGATACACAAACGACATACAGACTCCTGATATCGGTCTTGATAGCTATATGCAACATCGTTCCGGTATCGGCTGCTGTCGGAATAATAGATCTGGATATTGACGAGCAGGCATCAACAGTCTTCGAGTTCTATTACTATGATGGCCGATGCCTTACAAAAACAGATTACGCCGGATTTCAGGATGAGCTCTATCCGCTATGTACCGGAAGCAACCCGACATATCTGATCACTGACACATTGTCGTTGATGAGCCAGCATGATGCCGGCCTCTCTTTCAAATTCAATGGCCAGGGGCTTCAGAGCCTACGGCTGGAGTTGCTCGATCTCAACAATAATGTCGTCTGGCACTTTTTTGATGACAACCTCTACAGCGGGACTTCTGCGACAACAGGAAAAGTACCCTACAAGACTGTACAGGCATCCGACATATCGATAACGACCGACGGACCGCTGCCGGATCTCTGCCGGCTCCGGCTTAGCGCCGTGGCAGGAAAAGACTCATACAGGCTGCACCTTCATGCGCTGAACATGTATTCCGATCCTCTGCCCTGGAACAAATGTCGCATAGAACTGGCCTCGCCTGCGGTGTCCGACGGACAAAACCTGTATCTTACGTGGATAACACTGAACGGAGCATCGTCCTACAATGTAGTGACAGATAGTGACGACACTGAACCGGCCGTCATACAGGTACCTGCTGAGCCACATGCCACACACCATGCTGTGTTGCCGTTGACCGGCATCAAAAACATGGATTACAGAATCGAGGCGCGCATGGGCAATAATATCGTGACGAGCCAGACCTGGCAATACACTGCGCCTGCAGGATCTGACGATACACGCAGTGCGATATCATCGGTAACAGCCATCCCGGGAGGACTCAGCGCAACCAGTGCTGCCGACGGATCCGTCGAAATTTACTCAATAGCCGGAATCCGGCTGTTTGATCAGATGACAAAACAGGGTGACCGGATAGAAATCAGACTACCGTCAGGCATCTATATCGTACGGTTTCCTGATACTACAATGAAAGCAGTAGTAAGACACTGACCTGCGATATGCGACAGACGGCCATGACATTGACAGCCATCATAGTCGTTCTATCCGCCCTGAACGGATACGGACGCCGTAGCTATCATGACAATCCGGCTCTGTCTGACGGAAGATTGTATCTTGCATTGATCGACAGCGCTCCGGCCACTTTCGCCATAGAAGCCAGATGTGCGATGCCGTTCAACAAAGTATCACGACGCTCAGTGAGTTCATGGCAACTCGTGTGGGACTATGTCGACTCCGACAATTTCCATTATGCCCGATTCGCGATAGATTATAGCAAATATGCTGACGGCATCGATTCTCCTGAAGTCATAATCACAATGGGCAATATGGCCGCCGGCAACGACATAGTCGGGAATATAACCGTTCTTAGATCCGGGCTAAACTTCGATATCGGCTATAATTCCATGGCTGTAGAGTGGCGCGACGGTACAGCCAGAGCATACGCCGGAGCCAACAGACTCACTGAAGCCGGATCCTTGCTTTGCCCCACCCCGCACAACAGGCAGTGCGGAATCATGTCCACCGATTCCTTAATAATATCACAGTTCATAACCGAATCGGAAATTCCGCTGTCGCGTCCGTTGCATACAGGCTGGATCCATAAGACAATCGTGGAGCATATCACTCAGTCGGCCGACAGCATCGAAGGGCTATGGCATCATCTGGACAGGACAAACGACCCGACCAAAGCCCGCATAGGAGGCCGATATACACTGGCGACAATATGGAACTCCGAAACCAAAATGTATGACATAATATATATCGATGGAGCTGGAGTGAATCCGAAAGAATGGACTACAGGAATGGTCAAAGGGCACTTGCGTCCGACCGCATTCCATAATCATTTCGATCTGATATGGTACGACGCACTCTGCACACCCATAAAACACGACTGCAACGCCACAATCACCCAACCCGCCATCCTCGAACTCAACTTTCCCCTGATGGAGACAAGCATCCGCCTCTCCCGTCTTCCGCTTTTACTTGCGAAAAAAAATGAAAGCGACCCACGGATGTGAGTCGCTTATTTTGAGGTCCCTAGCAGATTCGAACTGCTGTAAACGGTTTTGCAGACCGGTGCCTAACCACTCGGCCAAGGAACCCTGAGTGATTGTGAGTGCAAAGGTAGGTCAATCCTTTGGATTATCCAAATCTTCAACTGACTTTTTACACGTTTTTTCTTCTAAATATGCTTTTTTATTGCAGGACCGGCTTAGCGCGCAACCATCGCAACCGGTATCAGACGAATGTCCTCTGTGTCGCAAACGCCGGAACATCCACACGATACATATTCCGATGATGACAGCAATAGCCAGATATTGCAGAAACATATCCGAACAGTACACACTATTGGATTCCATACCCGCCTTTATTTAAGACGATCCGCTATCCGGCGATATTCCTGTTCGAAGTTGGGTGTCAGAATCCCTTTGCCGATAGCTTCTTCGATCTCTCCGGGAGTCCAGTATCGGACTTCATCTATTTCGCCCGGATCAGCTATCGGGACAAACGATTCCGGTGCACGCCACATATACACATTGACCAGTTCGTATTCACGGTCTGACCGGAACGGATATACGACAACAGACTGCGGATCCAGCTCATCGCCTACCCCGAGTTCCTCACGCGCTTCACGACGCAACGATGTGAGCACATCCTCTCCCAGATCCATGTGGCCGCCTACTGCCGTATCCCATCGGCCTGGCTGTATATCCTTGCTCATGGAACGCTTCTGCAGGAGTATGGCGCCATCTTTGCGCAATATATGCAAATGTACTACCGGATGAAGCAGAAACGATCCGGAATGGCATTCTTCACGTGTGGCACTATCCAGTATATTGCCTTGGAGATCTACAATTGGAAATATCTCACTCATAATACATATTGTTTTTCTTCATTATCGCAGCCAGACGTCCTGGCTCAACTTCAGCAGGATAGGCATCGAACGGCAGTAACAGACCGCACCCCTCGCGGAAACGGCTGCATCCGTATGCTGTCTTGCCTTTCAGCAGATGTCCGTCATGACACACCGGGCATTTGATCTGCTGGAGAGAGTCGATGCCAGGCAATGCCTTCGGAAGCCGCTTTCGCTTAGGTTTTGCTTCGCCATCAGAATCCTGTACGGCTTTGGACTTGGCTTTCGATTGCTTGACTACATGTTCGGCTACTTCTATGCGCCGTGCGGAGTTGTCGCTAAGCACATTCATGACGATACTGCCTATCAGTGTCTTGAGATCGGCTATGAAGTCGGCTGCGGAATATTCGCCACGCTCTATCCGGCGCAGTTTATTCTCCCACAGACCGGTCAGTTTAGCACTTTTCAGCAACTCCTCATTGATAGTCGCGATCAGATCGATACCGGCCTGCGACGCGACTATATTTTTACGCTCACGATAGATATACCGACGCTTGAACAGCGTCTCAATAATCGCGGCGCGGGTTGACGGACGCCCTATTCCATTCTCTTTCATGGCCTCACGCAACTCCTCGTCATCGACGGTCTTACCCGCACTTTCCATAGCCCGCAGCAATGTTCCTTCGGTGTATGGCTTCGGGGGCTGGGTGGCCTTTTTCAACAACGACGGTTCATGAGTTCCGCTCTCCCCTATTTCAAACGGCGGCAATATCTTGTTGTCGGACTGGTCTCCTTCGTCAGGTTTGTCAGCCGATCCTGCATAAACCTGACGCCAGCCGGGTTCCACGATCACCTTGCCTGTGGTTTTGAATCCGAGACCGGCACTGTTGCCTTCGACATTCGTAGTAGAGAAAATGCAATCGGGATAGAACGCGGCGATAAACCGCAACGCTATCAGATGATACATCTTGCGCTCATTGCCCGCAAGCATATTCGGAGCCTGCCCTGTGGGTATAATGGCATGGTGATCCGTAACCTTGGCATTGTCAAACACTTTTTTTGACTTCGGCAGCTTTTTATCAAGAACCGAAGCTGTGAGACCGGCATACGGTGTCATCTGTTTCAATATGTCAGGTACTTTCGAATACAGATCTTCCGACAAATACGTGGTATCTACTCGCGGATAGGTGGTGACTTTCTTCTCATATAGCGTCTGAATCAATGACAATGTCTCGTCGGCGCTCCATCCCCAGCGACGGTTGCACTCCACCTGCAGGGATGTAAGATCGAACAGACGCTGCGGTGCCTCCCGCCCTTTTTTCTCACTGACTGCCGTTATCTCAAAAGGCTTGCCTGCGATCTGCTCCATTGCCGCTGCAGCCTCGGCCTCTGTTTTGAATCGTCCTGATGTGGCATTGAACACGACATCGCGATAGGTGGTCTTTATTTCCCAGTAATCCTCCGGTCTGAAATCCCGGATCTCGAGATGCCGCTGTACAATCAGAGCCAATGTAGGTGTCTGGACACGACCTATCGAAAGGACATTGCCCGCCGACGAATATTTCAGCGAATACAGCCTGGTGGCATTCATGCCGAGGATCCAGTCGCCTATAGCACGGGAGAGTCCTGCATAATAGAGGTTATCGAACTGAGCCTGCGGTTTCAACTGCTTGAAGCCTTCCCGTATAGCCTCATCGGTCAGCGACGAGATCCACAGCCTCTGTACCGGACACCGGCATTCGGCTTTCTGCATGACCCATCTCTGGATGAGCTCACCTTCCTGTCCGGCATCACCGCAGTTTATCACACCGTCAGCTCCTTCGATCAGTGATCTGATGACATTAAACTGATGCTCTATGCCTTTGTCATCTTTCAGCTTTATGCCGAATTTAGGCGGAATCATCGGTAACGCACCAAGCGACCATCGTTTCCAGTTAGGCGAATAATCATGCGGTTCTTTCAGCTCGCACAAGTGCCCGAAAGTCCATGTCACGGCATATCCATTGCCTTCATAGAAGCCGTCGCGTCTGACACCGGCACCCAATATGGCGGCAATATCCTGCGCTACGCTCGGTTTCTCGGTTATGCAGACTATCATTTTACCGCCTTGCCATTGCGCAAAGTTACAGATGGCGACGAGACTATACCCCTTACTGTGAGCAGCTTCACCTGGATCTTATCCGATTCGCGTGTCGGCGCGAAATCGATCTCCAAAGGAATGCATCCGTCATCTTCCCACTGAAAATAACGTTCGAAGTCCACGCCGTCAATATCGGTTCCGTTCAACTCAGCGCCATTGACCATAAGCGATGCGCAGTCAATACGCTGTGATGTATGCGGTCGTCCTAAAATGCGGCAATACACACGGGTGACATCATCGCGAAACATAACGCTGTCGACCGCAATATCGAGTTTATTGGCCGGAGCTCCTGTAAGAAGGTCAATCCCATAGGAGACCGATGCTCCAGAAACCAACGCCAATACTACAAGTATATGTCTGATCACTGTCATTTCTGTTCTGATTGCTTTGCCTCATTCCACAATTCGTCCATTTCGGCCAATGTGAGACTACGTATGTTGCGCCCTGATTCAGCCGCACGCCGCTCCACATAATTGAAGCGACGTATAAATTTGCGGTTGGTTTTCTCAAGCGCGTTCTCCGGATTTATATCATACAGACGCGAGGCATTGATCAGGCTGAAAAGAAGATCGCCCATCTCCTCTTCCATCCGGTCAGAGTCCATCCGGTCGATCTCTCTGCCCAACTCGCCGGCCTCTTCCCGAACCTTATCCCAGACCTGACGTCGTTCTTCCCAGTCAAACCCGACATTGGCCGCTTTTTCCTGAATACGGGCCGCCTTGATCATCGCCGGCAACGCATCAGGAACTCCGGCCAGTACGGTTTTATTACCACCTTTTTCTTTAAGTTTAAGGTCTTCCCAGTTTTCCTTGACTTTCTGTGCGGTATCAGCCTCCGTGTCGCCGAATACATGCGGATGACGGAATATCAGTTTCTCATTGAGCGCATCGGCAACATCGGCAATGTCGAATGAACCTGACTCCTCACCGATTTTAGCATAAAACAATACATGCAGCAACACATCGCCAAGCTCCTTGCGTATGGCCATGTCATCGCTTTTAATCAGAGCATCGGCAAGTTCGTATACTTCTTCTATAGTATTGGCCCGAAGCGACTCATTGGTCTGCTTTCGATCCCACGGGCACTCAACCCGCAGTATGTCGAGCGTGTCTATGACGCGACCAAGCGCCTCTATCTTCTCATGTCGTGTATGTGCTGACATTCTAATATCAATTTGATTCATTATAACGTGCGATACCCGATCCAAGCCACTCCATAAACTTGACTGCATTTTCATCATAACCGGCAGCACTATTCATAGGAAGGCCTTCCTGGTTAAGGATCACATAATACGGTTGGGTATTTGTTCCGAATTTATGGCGTTGCAGATAACTCCACTTCTCGCCTATAGTCGTTATGTCAATAGTGCGGCCGTTTTCAGAGACTGTAAACGGATGTTCCAGCTGACGTTTGTCATCAACCATGAGCTTCACAAGAATAAAACTGTCGTGAAGCATCTGCCGCACTTCCGGAGTATCGAACACAGCACCTTCCATCTTACGGCAGTTGACACATCCGTGACCTGAGAAGTCGACAAGCACAGGCCGCCCCATCTCGACAGCAAGACGCATACCTTCATCATAGTCATCGACCTCGTAATATTCGCCTGTACTATAAAGATTGAAGTCCTGCGTATAAAGCGGAGGGACAAATGCACTTGTAGCCTTGAGCGGAGCACCCCACAGGCCAGGAATCAGATATACCGCAAAGCCAAGCGATACAAGAGCCATGAAAAAGCGCGGTATCGACACATGATCAGTCGGAGAATCATGCGAAAACCTGATTTTGCCAAGTAAATATACACCGAGAAGAATGAATATTACGATCCAGAGAGACAGGAACACCTCACGGTCAAGAATACCCCAGCCATAAGAGAGATCTGCGACCGACAGGAATTTGAGAGAAAGAGCAAGTTCCAGAAATCCGAGTATCACTTTTACAGAATTGAGCCAACCGCCAGAGCGCGGCATCTCTTTCAGCCATGAAGGAAATATCGCAAACAGAGTGAACGGCAACGCCAACGCAAGAGCAAATGCTCCCATACCGATAGCCGGCCCGGTGATATCACCCATAGATGCGGCTTCGACCAGCAGAGTTCCTATGATGGGACCGGTGCAGGAAAACGAGACCAATGCAAGTGTAAACGCCATGAAAAATATGCTGATCAGACCGGTAGTCCGTTCGGCACGTCCATCCATTGAATTACTCCAACGTGACGGCAGCTTGATGTCGAATGCCCCAAAGAATGATACGGCAAAAACGACAAGCAGCAGAAAGAACGCAATATTGAATACTGCGTTGGTCGCAAGATCATTAAGTTTGCTCGCTCCGAATGCCATGGTTATGGCTAATCCGAGAACAAGATAAATCACTACGATCGAAGCTCCGTAGATCGTGGCATCGCGTATCGATTTGGCTTTCGATCCGTTTTTCTTAAGGAAGAAACTTACCGTAAGCGGTATCATAGGCCAAACACATGGAGTCAGCAAGGCGAGAAGACCTCCGATGAATCCCCACAGGAATATATACCACCAGGAGGACTCCCCTACTGGAGCGCTCTGAGGCATAGCGACAGGCTGCCACCACTTAGCGGCAAGATCGTCGAGCAGACCGGCAGGTTCGGCACCTGGGGCATCTGCCTCGGAATCCACAAGACCTGTAGCCACCGGAACGCCATCGACAAAATCGAATGCTTCTTTAGCCGGAGCCAGACAACTCTGGTCATTACAACCCTGATATGACACTGTACCTGATATCTCATAGCCGTCAGGATTATCTACTGTAAAAGGCAACCGGAACTCAACATCAGCATCCCACCATGCGAGATCCATATCGAACTGAGTGTCGAACTTCGACAGCGGTTCGCGCGACGGCGTCAGCGCACCAGGCACGATACCGTTGGTTTTGGTCAGAGTGACGGCTGTAGGCATAGGCCCGCCCTCCGGCAGCTGCAATGCGTACAGGTGCCATCCTTTGTCGATAGATACTTTAAACACCAGCGCTCCGTCGGTTTCAGAATCCATCTCCACGGATGTTTCCCATCGTATGGGATCAACGATCTGTGCGTTGACATAAACACAGGCTGTCAACACTACAATCAAAGCAATCAGATTTCTAAATATATTTCTCATCTCGCAGTCTTATCTCTATAAGGATTTATTCTGACATCGAATTTTTCAGTACGAGGCGGTGTACATGTCTGGTCATTACAGCCCATATATGTTATGCTTACGGCTAATGACGAGACATCGCCGGTCTTTCGGAATGGCCGGGAAAAAGTGACACTGCGTTCCCACCATGTCACATTTATGCTGAACTGAGGATCCAGAACAGATACAGGGTTCTCAGAAGGCTTCAGCGCGCCCGTAAATTCAATGCCATCCGATTTTGCGAACTCAATGGACGTGGCTTTAGGCCCTCCGGCAGGTATTTCCATACCATACAGATGCCATCCGCTCTGCAATGTGGCCCTAAGTGTCACAATACCTTCAGTCGGCGATATCATCCGCGCCGATACACGCCACTTTACCGGCGTCGGCGGTTGAGCGAAAACATTCAAGCAAGCGCCCAACAGTATAACAAACATCAGTATTTTTTTCATCGTTCTGCTATTTTCCCGCAAAGATAACGAATCTTGGCGGGATGCCAAGAGAACTGAACAGGATACTATAGTTCAGAACTACGCTCATAATGAGCTATAACGCATAGTACACCACTCGACTAAAAATCCGCGCAGACAATTATATAAATTTAACATCGCACAACAATCTGACGATCAGCAAAAGAGACCAAAAGGTTAGTATGTAACAAAATGATAACCTCTTGACTCCCAATACACATTTGCAATATTTTTGCGCCCCGAAACCAGATAGACAACACAACCATAAAAAAATGCATCTCACAATGAAACAGATCCAAGAACTTTCACACGGCAAGAATTTCAATGCAATCAATCTCGGCAACATCCAGGACATGAAAGAGTATGTGCTTGAACTCAGTCCTGAGATCAAAATACCGGGGAAGGTATTCGGAGGACAGGCTATCGGCACGACCGGCAGTGAATTTTCATTTCAGGTATTCACTCCCGGACAGGAAACCGGGTTTCTGCACACCCATAAAAACCATGAAGAACTATATTTCTTCATAAGCGGCAAAGGCGAGTTTCAGGTCGACGGTGAAATATTTCCTATCAAGGAAGGAAGTGTAGTACGCGTAGCCCCAGAGGGAAAGCGTTCAGTACGCAACAATGGACTGATTCCTCTCGTAATGCTGTGCGTCCAGTACCGCAGCGGCTCATTCTCAGCCGACGATGCCATGGACGGCAACATACTTACCGAATCGGTAAGCTGGTAAAATCCTTTCGACATTCAGATCCATCAAGGCCAAAGCTGCGTCACGGATGTAAATCACCCCGGACACAGCTTTGGCCTAATTACAATAACAATTAATTTATATTAACATTGCAGTACCACATCTTCACTCCGGCACACACGTATTTTTGTACAAAAAACGAACGAAAATGCCGATTTTGAATTTTTTGGGATATTTTATCATTCGTAATAAAGCAAGTAAGTTTTTCCAGTTCTGGAAAGCAAGACACATCGACAAAGAGCGTATCCAGACTGATGAATGGAGCGATGACCAATATGACTGTACAGGCGAGCTCAACCGTGCAGAACTGATAAAAGATGAGGTAAACGACATGAATTTACCACCTGCCGACTGAGAAAAGCTACAGGTATATACCAATTCGTTACTGAAGATTGGGAAAAAAATTGTATCTTTGCGGTTAGTTTATATTTTACCGGCTAAATTATCAATTTAATGAGTTCCCGCAAAGTCCTATACATCTCACAGGAGATAACCCCTTATCTCCCTCAGACATTCATGTCGACACTATGCCAGCGACTACCGCACGGTATTCAGGAGAAAGGGTTTGAAGTACGCACGTTTATGCCTAAATACGGATGCATCAACGAGCGGCGCAACCAGCTTCACGAGGTGATCCGCCTTTCGGGTATGAACCTCATAATAGACGATACCGATCATCCGCTAATCATAAAGGTCGCAACCTTGCAGCCGGCCCGCATGCAGGTCTACTTCATAGACAACGATGATTTCTTCCAACACCATCTGGTATCGGATCTTGAGATACGCACCAGCCCCGAAGACAATGACGAACGCAGTATGTTTTTCGTGCGCGGAGTCATCGAAACAGTCAAGAAACTACGTTGGGAACCGGCACTTGTGCACTGCTCCGGCTGGATATCCGCACTGACACCTTTATATCTGAAACGTCACTATCAGGAAGATCCGTCGTTCCGTGCCGCAAAGGTCATATACGCCCTGTATGACGACGAATTCGAACAACCGCTCGATCCCCGCATGATAGAAAAGCTAAAAATGGACGAATTTGCCGATGATGACCTAACAGCAATCCTCGACGGCCCAATCGACCACAAGGCTATGAGCCGTCTGGCCATGGATTATGCCGACGGTATAGCCGTGGCCTCCGCCAAAGCCGACCCGGAACTGATAGAATACGCCCGCTCGACAGGCAAACCGCTTTTGGAATATCCCGGAGAAGATGACAACGTACAAGCCTACGCCGACTTCTACAATACAGTGCTCGGCGAAGAATAATCCTCCCGGAATTCAGCTTATACAGTTTAGTACCCACTATCAAGAGTGTCTCATATTAAGAGAAATATGAAATATATACTTCCAGCTCTCGGAGCCGCATTCATTGCCGGCGCACTTGTATCGTGCGATGAGAGTTCTACAATAGGCAGTTCTATAGTTCAAGACGAGGTGGAGATCGTAATGGACTCATCATTCACGGTTTCAGGCCGATCCATAACGGTAGACCGCGTTCAATCCCGCACAATCACACAGCTTATAGGCCTTATCAACGCAAAAGGATTCGGAGAGCTCGAAAGCGAGGTCGTGTGCCAGTTCATGCCGGCAGCATCGTTAGTGACCGAAGGTGTGACAGCCGATGATATCGACTCACTGAAGCTGGTTCTGCTTACTTCAAAAACCGGGTTTGTCGGAGACTCGCTGGCGCCAATGGGCTTAGAGGTATTCCGCTTGAACCGCCAGTTGCCGTCGCCTATCTACAGCGACTTCAATCCCACCGACTATTACGATCCGTCGGCAATCATAGGATCAGAAATATACAGCACCGCCGCCATAGGCGTAAGCGACTCGCTTGCCGCCCTGGACTACCGAAGCGTATATGTGAATCTCCCAAAATCTCTCGGCCAAGAACTGTACAACAAATATCTGTCTGATCCGTCGATATTTTCGGAACCGTCTGCATTTGCCCAATTCTTTCCCGGCATATACATCAAAAACTCATACGGATCAGGACGAGTGCTTCAGGTAGTAGTATCGGAAATGCGCATGTACTACCGCCAGACACTTCCAATAGAAGGCACTGACCGCGACTCGACATATAACCGAGTGAGCAGCTATTTCGCAGTAACGCCAGAAGTCATATCCAACAACAATATCACGCTGAATCTCGCCCCGGAGATCACCACCCGCGCCGAGGCTGGAGAGGCCATCATAGCAGCTCCTGTAGGACGCGATGTCCAGATCGAATTCCCGACACGCGACATAGTGTCCCAATACAAGGCATCGAGCGGCAACATGGCAATCATAAACAGCCTCTCCTTCAGCATTCCGGCAGAAGCGATCACCAACGACTATTCAATAGCGCCTCCTCCATATCTGCTGATGGTAAAGAGTTCAGACAAGGACAAATTTTTCGCCGACAATAGCGTTACCGACGGAAGCACATCTTTTTATGCAGCATACGATGCCACCAACAACAGCTACACGTTCAACGATATGCGCCAGTATATCTTAGACATGGTGGCCAAAGAAGAGATTTCACAGACCGATGTAACATTCACTCTTACGCCTATCAGCGTAAACACCGAATCGACATCTTCGGGAACCACATACATCAGTGAGATCACACCATACGTATCGACACCTGCAATCGTAGATCTCGACCTGGAAAAAGCGAAAATAAAATTCGTATATAGCAAGCAAACTATAAAAAATTAGTATCTTTGCACCGGAATCAGGCTGGGCTTTATAGCCCCGGTCTCAACCGAAAGCCAAAATAGCTCAGTTGGTAGAGCATTTCATTCGTAACGAAAAGGTCATGGGTTCGAGTCCCATTTTTGGCTCCACAGAAACAAGTTGAAAATCAATTGATTAAGCTAATTGATTTTCAACTTTTGCTATATAGCACAACCCGAGTCCACGCATGGATGATATGGATGAGAACTCCTGATGCGGCAAGATGCCGGAATTTATAAAACTGTATACATTCACATTGCTATGAATAGACATACGGAGGCATACAGCAACGTTTAAATCCGGCCTTTCAGTCATCGTTTACGGTCAAATACAGCTACATAATTCTTATATAAATTTAATATGTGGTTTCACAATTATTTAGTACCTTTGCCATAGACAATATTACCAACTTAATACATTAACCGAGATGCAAAAGATTGAAAACTACAACTTTGCCGGAAAGAAAGCTATAGTTCGCGTAGACTTCAACGTGCCTTTGGACGAAAACGGCAAGATAACCGACGACACCCGTATACGCGGTGCGCTTCCCACTCTCAAAAAAATTCTTGAGGACGGTGGCAGCCTGATCATCATGTCGCACATGGGCAAACCGAAAGGCAAAATCAATCCCAAGTTCTCACTCGAGCAGATAAAGGACGACGTAGCCAAGGCTCTTGGCCACGATGTGAAATTCGCACCGGACTGCGCAAATGCAGCGGAAGCGGCAGCATCGCTCAAACCCGGCGAGGTGCTTTTGCTTGAGAACCTCCGCTTCTACCCCGAAGAGGAAGGCAAACCCGTAGGCATAGACAAGGAAGATCCCAACTACGAAACAGCCAAGAAAGAAATGAAAGACCGCCAGAAAGCATTTGCAAAAACGCTTGCAAGCTATGCTGACGTATATGTAAACGATGCGTTCGGTACCGCACACCGCAAGCACGCATCGACAGCTGTGATAGCCGACTATTTCAAACCGGAGGACAAGATGCTCGGTTTCCTTATGGAAAAGGAAGTACAGGCTGTCGACAATATATTGAGCGACATCAAGCGTCCGTTCACAGCTATTATGGGCGGATCCAAGGTCTCTACCAAGATCGGCATTATCGAGAACCTTATGGATAAGGTAGACAACCTGATCCTATGCGGTGGCATGACCTACACCTTTGCCAAAGCCCAAGGTGGCAAGATCGGAGTCTCGATATGCGAGGACGACAAACTCGATCTGGCTCTCAATATAATGAAGATGGCTAAAGAAAAGGGTGTAAACCTTGTTCTCGGCACTGACTGTGTGGCAGCCGACGCATTCAGCAACGACGCCAATACTCAGATCGTATCGTGCATGGAAATACCTGACGGATGGGAAGGCATGGATGCAGGTCCCGAAACCCGCAAGGCATTCGCCAACGTGATCCGCGATGCGAAGACCATACTCTGGAACGGTCCTGCCGGTGTATTCGAGTTCGATAACTTCACAGCCGGCTCGCGTGCGATTGCCGAAGCTATAGTAGAAGCGACCGACAACGGCGCTTTCTCGCTCGTAGGCGGTGGCGACTCCGTGGCTTGTGTAAACAAATTCGGTATGGCCGATCAGGTATCGTATGTATCGACAGGCGGCGGTGCCCTTCTCGAGGCTATCGAAGGCAAGATCCTTCCCGGCGTAGCAGCAATCAAAGGTTAAATCAACAGTATAACCAGAACAAAAAGGTATCCCGTATGGAAAATTCCATACGGGATACCTTTTTTTATATACATCCTCAATACCTGGGATATTTTATCACTTTTATTTAGTACCTTTGTCTCGGAGAACGAGAATTCCGAACCAAATCTACATTTCTTAGCGTATCGAATCACAATGAACCGAAACAATCTGGTGTCGATAAGCGACATATCAAAGGATGAAATACTCCAATTACTGCGTCAGACACAGTATTTTGAACAAAATCCAAACCACAAGATCCTTGACGGACGGGTAGTAGCGACATTGTTCTTCGAACCGTCGACACGAACGAGACTCAGCTTTGAGACAGCGGTAAACCGTCTTGGCGGCCGTGTGATTGGTTTTTCGGACGCATCAACGACAAGCTCATCCAAAGGCGAAACGCTCAAAGATACAATAAAAATGGTGAGCAATTATGTGGATCTGATCATAATGCGACATTATCTGGAAGGAGCCGCACGTTATGCCACCGAAGTTACCGACACTCCTATCATCAATGCCGGAGACGGAGCCAATCAGCATCCTTCGCAGACAATGCTCGATCTCTACTCCATATACAAGACTCAGGGCAGGCTCGAAAATCTCAACATAACACTCGTAGGAGACCTGAAATACGGACGTACGGTACATTCGCTTCTGATGGCCATGCAATATTTCTCTCCGACATTCCGGTTCGTAGCCTGCAATGAGTTGCAGATGCCTCAGGAATACAAAGCGTTCTGCGATGAAAAAGGCATCAGATACACCGAGCATACGGATTTCTCCGAAGAAGTCATAAATACATCGGATATCATATATATGACCCGTGTGCAGAGAGAACGTTTTACCGACATAATGGAATACGAACGAGTAAAGAACCTTTACAATCTGCACAATTCCATGCTCGACAGATCGCGCGACAACCTCAGGATTCTGCATCCGCTGCCACGCGTGACGGAAATAGCGCTCGATGTAGACGACAATCCCAAGGCCTATTATTTCCAGCAGGCCCAAAACGGACTATATGCCCGTCAGGCTCTGATATGCCGTGCTCTCGGCATTGAAGTACCAGAAGCCGCCAACGACATGAATGCCTAATCACCGATAAAAGGACACTGATGACAACCCCCAAAAAAGAACTTGCGGTAGCCGCACTCCGCTGTGGAACCGTAATCGACCATATCCCGTCCAACGTGCTCTTCAAGGCCGTCAGGATACTGGGTATCGAGAATATGACGAACCATGTGACCATCGGCAATAACCTCGACAGCGACAAACTCGGCACAAAAGGTATCATAAAGATCGCTGATGTGGAATTTCCGGAGGCTACACTCAACCGTATTGCCCTGATAGCGCCACGGGCCAAGGTCAATGTAATACGCGACTATGCGGTCGTAGAAAAACACCGCGTGACATTACCCGACTCCATTGTCGGAATAGTAAGATGCGGCAATCCGAAGTGCATAACCAACAACGAGCCGATGAAAACCCGGTTTGAAGTCATTGACCGCGATAATGTGACTATCCGCTGTCATTATTGCGGCCATACGGTAAACAGTAAAGAAGCCCAGATCGATTAAGCGAGATGAAACAGAACTGGAAGCCCGGAACCATGATATATCCGCTGCCTGCTGTATTGGTAAGCTGCGGCAACACTCCTGACAAATACAATCTCATAACGATATCATGGACCGGAACCATCTGTACAGATCCCGCCATGTGCTATATATCGGTAAGACCGGAACGACACAGCTATCCGATCATCAAGGAGGAAATGGAATTTACCATCAACCTCACCACCTCCAGGATGGCCCGCGCCACTGACTGGTGCGGAGTCCGGTCGGGACGCGACTACGACAAATGGCAGGAAACGGGACTAACCCCGGTGCCAGGCATAAAAGTCGGATGCCCGTATATCGCGGAGTCTCCGATTTCAATCGAATGCCGTGTCAAAGAGATATTGCATCTCGGCAGTCACGACATGTTTGTAGCCGATGTGCTCAATGTCATTGCCGATGATGAATTCATCGATCCTTCCACAGGCGCGTTCGACATGGAAAAAGCCGAATTGATAAGCTACATACATGGAGGATATTTCGCCGACGGCAAGAAACTCGGGACTTTCGGCTGGACTGTGCGAAAAAAGAAATAAGAATTTACAATCAAATATTTTCAATTTACATGGAAAGAGATTATCGGATTTTTGACATTATCGAACGCGAACATCAGCGTCAGAAAAAGGGAATTGAACTGATAGCTTCCGAGAACTTCGTCAGTGATCAGGTTATGCAGGCTATGGGTTCTTGTATGACCAACAAGTATGCCGAAGGCTATCCCGGCCATCGTTACTACGGAGGATGCGGCGTTGTGGATCTGGCAGAACAGCTTGCCATAGACCGTGTCAAAGAATTGTTCGGTGCAGAATATGCCAACGTCCAGCCACACTCAGGCGCTCAGGCGAACATGGCTGTATTTATGGCCGTAATGAAACCCGGCGATAAGTTCCTCGGCCTCAATCTGGCTCACGGCGGTCATCTTTCCCATGGCAGCCCTGTCAATTTCTCAGGTCTCATGTTTCAGGCTCTTGAATATAACGTGCGTGAAGACAACGGTCTTGTCGACTATGACCAGATGGAGGAAGTGGCCCGTCGCGAACGCCCGAAACTTATCGTTGGCGGCGCAAGCGCATATTCCCGCGAATGGGATTACGCCCGTATGCGTCGTCTGGCCGATGAAATCGGTGCGTTGCTTATGATCGACATGGCACATCCTGCCGGACTAATAGCAGCAGATCTGCTCGACAATCCCGTAAAATATGCCCATATCGTCACTTCGACGACTCATAAGACTCTCCGTGGCCCGCGTGGCGGTTTAATCCTGATGGGCAAGGATTTCGAGAATCCATTTGGCAAAACCGATACAAAAGGCCGTATCCGCATGATGTCATCGCTGCTTGATTCGGCCGTATTCCCCGGAGTACAGGGCGGTCCGCTCGAACATGTCATAGCAGCCAAAGCCGTAGCTTTCGGAGAAGCCCTGCAGCCGTCATATAAAGACTATCAGTCACAGGTCAAAAAGAATGCAGCCGTTATGGCACAGGCACTTGCCGACAAAGGATACAAGATAATTTCAGGCGGAACAGACAATCATTGCATGCTTGTTGATCTCCGCACAAAGTTCCCTGACCTGACAGGAAAAGTTGCTGAACGTGTACTCGTAGAGGCTGACATAACCGCAAACAAGAACATGGTTCCATTCGACAGCCGCTCTCCGTTCCAGACCTCAGGTATACGCCTCGGCACTCCTGCCATTACAACCCGCGGTGTCAAAGAGGATATGATGGGTCAGATCGTAGAAATGATCGATACTGTACTCAGCAACCCTGAGAACGAATCCATTATAGCTGCCGTCCGGGATAAAGTCAACAAAACAATGGAAGAATATCCTATATTCGCATACTAAGCCAAGTCCGGCTCAAAAAAACAGCTCTGCCGTCCCAGAACCATTGGGGCGGCAGAGTTGTTTTTACAGATACTTATGAGAGATTTCCAGTATGCCAGACGGGATGATAATGAAGGCAATGTATAAGCGCACCATAATGGGATTGCACATGATTGTACTGGCCGGAGCCATAGCTCTAGTCGGTCTCATTACTTATGATACCGTCCGCAACATATCGTTTATAGCCGATCCTTTCTATATGCGATGTCAGTTCTGGATATGTCTTATTTTTCTTGGAGACATATTGGCAGAACTGGTGCTCGCTCCTAAAAAGCGTCTATATATATGCTCCAACATACTATTCATACTGGTAAGTATCCCCTATCTCAACATACTCGCTCACTATCACATAGAGCTGTCGGGCGAAATCCAATATCTGATACGTTTCATCCCGATGTTCCGGGCAGGATATGTTCTCACCATAGTAATAAAAGCACTCTCCTCCGACCGGGTATCGTCTCTATTCATGGCGTATATCACGCTCTTGGTCTCGACAATCTATTTCGGCAGCCTTATGTTTTTTGAAGCGGAACACTATGTCAATCCTGATGTAGGGACATACTGGGAAGCGCTCTGGTGGGCGTTTATGGACATGACTACAGCCGGATCGAATATCAATCCGATAACGCCTGCCGGAAAAGTCATCGGCACAATACTCAGTGCAGAGGGATTGATCCTGTTTCCTGTATTTACGGTCTATATCATGCATGCACTGACACAAGCCGGATCCACGTCAGCCGCATCATCAAGAACAGGAACTCTTTCCGATTAGAGCGGAACAACGCCTATTCCCGGTCTGTCAAGGGGCACACGAACCTGGCCGTTCACAATCCGTGCTCCATCAAATCGGTCATTAGCAATCAACAAATTTCCGTCAAGATCAGCCCAATCCACCATCGGTGCCAACTGGGATGCCGCCGATATGCCACATGAAGTTTCCGTCATACAGCCGAGCATTACTTTCATACCCAAGGCTTTTGCGAGCACAGCCATCTTATAGGCTTCATGCATGCCTGTACTCTTCATCAACTTGATATTTATACCATCGTAAATACCGGCAGCTCTCCGCACGTCCGGCAATCTTTGGAGAAATTCATCAGCGATAATAGGCAGCGGACTACGTTCACGCAACCATGCCGTATCATCGATACGCTCTTTAGGCATAGGCTGCTCCACGAAAAGACAGTTGCGTTCAGCCAGCCAATGGCACATGTTCAGAGCTTTCTCCCGGTCATCCCAGCCCTGATTGGCATCCACACATATAGGACGGTCAGTCTTAGAGCGTATTATCTCGACAAGTTCTTTGTCATTGTCCAACCCCATTTTGACTTTCAATACATTATAGGCGTCGGCCTCATCCACTTTCTGACGGACTACTTCAGCAGTATCAATACCGATCGTATAGGATGTATCGGGTGCGTTATCCGGATTCAGGCCCCATATCTTATACCATGGCTGACCCATTATTTTACCAGTCAGATCATGCAACGCGATATCCACAGATGCCTTGGCCGCCCTGTTGTCAGGAGCTACAGAGTCCATATAATCATGAATATCCTCAATACGGAAAGGATCGTCAAACTGACTTAAATCCAGACTTCCGAGAAATCGTGTAACCGAATCGACGCTCTCACCGAGATACGGGGGCATCGAGGCCTCTCCATAACCGACAAGGCCGTCATACTCCAGTCTTACCTGTACGTCAGGTGTCGTAGTGCGGCTGCTTTTGGCCAGATTAAATGAATGGCGCAGTTTCAGTTCGTATGGTTCAAACGACAGATTCAATCTGCCGCCACGCGATATGTGACGCGTAGCTGTATCTGCAGCCGATATGCTTATAGGAGATGCTGCCGCCACCAATCCGAATCCGGCAGCTTTAAAGAAATCACGTCTATTCATTACAGTTGAAGTACCACGGATGATTTTCCACTTTCATAATACCATCCGATCCTTCATGTCCATCTATTCTGACCGCATGAAGAAACGGAGTGGACAAATATATCGGGCTCTGAGGATCAATGCTGTTACGCCGCACACGCCCTGAAGAATGCAGATATTCACCGTCGTGATCATAAACAGCGACATGAGTCACACGCCCGGTAGCGGCATTTCCAAAAAACAGCAGATCTCCACGTCGGCAAGTACGCCATCGTTCAGGCTCGATTCTCATGCCGGTACACGCCTGCTGCGAAGCATCACGTCTTAGAATCCGGCCATTGTCCATATAACACACGCGCACGAACCCAGAACAGTCAAGCGATTTGCTCGACATGCCTCCCCAAAGATACGGAGTTCCCATCATCGACTCTCCGATCGAGATCAGCTTCATCGGATCGAAATCCTGTTTTGCCCATGAATCGAACGGAGCTACCATCGCGGTGTCAACATAAGCCTCGCGTCCGTCCGGAAGCCTGACTGCGACCGGATTGACTCCAGATATCTCTCCCTCTACGATGCAGGCATTAACAAGATCTGTCACAGGTTGTCCTATAGAATCATACGCACGGATTTCTTCTCTGGCTGTCACTATGAGCCGCGGTTCCGAACGCCAGCGGCTCATATCATAGTCCGAACGCGTTACGATAGAGTTACCTATTATATAGGATACATATCCGTCAGGAGACTCTACTTTCCACCATTGGCCGTCTTTTTCAAGCAGCCGAAGCGGTGTTCCCATTATTGCCTGCGACACCAATTCCGCGGAATGGCGCGGCTCACCGCGCAGACATGCCACCGATATACGCACCAAGCCCCATGAGGGCTCGGTACAATACGCTGACAATGCCACAACCGCAAGGCTTATGCAAAGCAGGAATCTACGAATCATATATCAGATCATTGAATTGATCACATCCTTTATCTGAGCAGCAAGCTCATCGGCCTCCGCCATAGTAGCAGCTTCGGAATAGATGCGGATTATCGGTTCTGTATTGCTCTTGCGCAAATGGACCCAACTTTCCGGGAAATCAATCTTCACTCCATCTATATTGGTAATGGTCTCTGAAGCATATTTGGCCTTAACGGCCTCAAGTATAGCGTCGACATCAATATCCGGGGTCAATTCAATCTTATTCTTAGCTATTGCATAGGCCGGATACGTTTTTTTAAGTTCACTGACTTTCTTACCGCTTTTGGCAAGCAATGTCAGAAACAATGCGACTCCGACCAAAGCGTCACGGCCATAATGGCTCGACGGATATATGACACCGCCATTGCCTTCGCCACCTATAACCGCTCCGGTACGTTTCATCTCTGTCACTACATTTACTTCGCCTACAGCAGCTGCCGTATAATTACATCCGTGGCGACGTGTGACATCCCTCAACGCCCGCGATGAACTCAGATTCGAAACGGTAGCGCCCGGAGTCTGTGACAACACATAATCGGCTATAGCGACAAGTGTATATTCTTCAACAAACATTTCACCGTTTTCCATGACTATAGCCAGACGGTCTACATCCGGATCGACTACAAAGCCGACATCGGCACGTCCCTGCTTCATCAGATCGGCTATCTGAGAAAGGTTCTCCGGTATAGGTTCTGGAGTATGCGCGAAATGACCGTTGGCTTCACAATTCAGTTCAATCACGTTCTCCACACCGAGAGCACGAAGCAACTGAGGTATGACAACTCCGCCAACAGAATTGACAGCGTCTACAGCCACAGTGAAACCGGCAGCTTTTATGGCTTCCGTATCAACCAGATCGAGAGCCAGGACACTATCGATATGCCGACGGTTATAGGTATTGTTTATATATTCAGTACCGAGATCATCTACACCGGCAAAAACATATTCTTCAGCCTCGGCAATACGAAGCACCTCTTTGCCTTCAGCATCATTCAGGAATTCACCCCGATGATTCAGAAGTTTCAGCGCATTCCATTGCTTGGGGTTATGCGATGCGGTCAGAATGATACCTCCTGCGGCCTTTTCACCGACAACGGCCAGTTCTGTTGTCGGTGTCGACGCCATACCGATATTGACTACATCGAATCCCATGCCGAGCAGAGTGCCGACTACAAGCCGCTCTACCATCGGGCCGGAAATACGGGCATCACGTCCTACCACTATCGTCCGGTTTCCGTCCGGAACGGATTTCTGTATCAATGCAGCATACGCTGCTGTAAACTTAACCACATCAAGCGGACTAAGACCGTCACCTGGACAGCCTCCTATAGTTCCACGAATACCTGAAATAGATTTAATCAATGACATAGACGTAGATTACAAATTAAATCATGCTCTTTAAGTAGCGAATATTGTAAAGATATGGTATCACATAGCTTATCTCACTGGAGAAACCATATTGCGACTTGATCACAAGATTGACCTCACAGTCTATTCCGAGATAATACAAAGGCATTTGTATTCCATAGCCATATCCCGATGTATTCGGCAATGTATAGTTCTCAAAATTGAAATATGTCGACGCAGTGCTCATGTTATCGGCGTTGCCTTCGCCTGAAGGCATAACTCCTGTACTTGCATACGTGCTCAGATTATAACGCATGAACCGGAAGTATATACGCTGGTCGTTCTTTGCTTTATCTTTAAGATTGCCAGACTTTAGAACCTGCATATATATATTGCCGTCATCGTCCATTTTATAATATGGCGCGTCAGCACCTTCTTCGAATATCGAATCGGCCGGGATCTCATTTATCACACGCTGATTAGCCAAAAAATAATTGACCGATTTAGCTTCATCGGTAAGAAGTTCAGCATAACTCTGTGTATCGTTACATGATGTTGTTGAAATGCCTACAGCCGCAACTGCGATCATAAAGGCGACATAATGTTTCCGTAAAGTCTTATTCATCGGTTTTTAGTAATTTTCGTAGGCAACAAACTGTCGTATTCATCCATTATCGACAGATATTTATCGACGGCATCGCTTAATGATCCATAAAATTCGCCTCCGGCAGCATTGCGGTGCCCACCACCGTTGAAATGCTCCTCACAAATCTTATTAACAGGAAAATCCCCCTTACTGCGCATCGACACTTTTATATATTCTCCATCATCCCGCAAGAACATGGAGTATGTAATATCAGGTATACTCAGAGGCACATTGACAAGGCTCTCCGTATCCCCTTTCTCGTAATCGAACTCGTTCAATTCATCCGCATCCAGACATATCAACGCCGCCTGATGTTCCGGAAAAAGCTGCATTTTACGATATACAGAATACCCGTTGAGCCTCAACCTCGATACAGAATTGGTATTGCAAGCCAGCTGATATATCCGATCTTTGTTTATCCCTTTTTTCAGCAATTCGGCAACAACCAGATATAACTCAGGATCATTCGAATTGTAAGAAAAATTGCCGGTATCCGTCATCATTCCGGTATATATGCATTCCGCAGCATTACGGTTTATCCGGCTATATAGGCCTAAATCGCACAATACCTTAAACAGCAGAAAACAAGTAGATGACATTTCAGGATGCGAGATCGTCAGATCCGTAAATCCGGAAGGAAACAGATGATGATCGATCAGAACCTTACGGGCGGCAGACGACATCAGCACATCGGCCATGCGATCCACCCGTTTCGGATCATTAAAATCAAGACAAAATATCAGATCCGCCTCAGTCAGCAGTTTAGTCGCAAACTCGGCATATCTTGTAAACGGCAGAACATCTTTGGCTCCCGGCAAAAACATCATATTCTTCGGAACCATATCCGGTGTAACGACATACACCTGTTTGCCAAGAGTTGAAAGCACATGCCACAACCCCAATGTCGACCCCATGGCATCGCCGTCGGGAGACAGATGACAGGTGATTACGACCCTCTCGCTATTTTCGATCAGACGCAGAAGATCCTTAACTACCGGTTCTTTAATTATACGGGAAATCATGCAGATGCCTATGAATTATGAAGCGCAAAGATAACATAACCGCACGGCTTCACCAAGCCGTGCGGTTATTTTTAGCAACATTGAAGCACTTTTTAACCCGAAGCGCGATGTATTATGCCGTCAGATTCTATGCGTTGTCACGTATCTCACCGACCCATCCTTTTATACGGTCTGATGATAGATCCGAATGATTCACATTATCCAAAAGGAGCCCCACGCCCACTCCGCCGGAAACCGCAGATGACTCATCGAACGTATAACATGAAACAGGATAAGATCCGATAAACACGGCACCTGTCTGTTGCAGCCTCCGGTAAAGTTCCCCGACAGCGTTACAGAACGTATCGGACATAGACTCGTCGCCACATCCGAACAGAGCAATCTTTTTACCGCTGAGATCCAACACCTCAAGACCCGCAATAAAATCGCTCCAGTCATCCTGCAATTCTCCGGATCCCCATGTACTGGTTCCCAACAGCAGCACATCGTAATCTCCGGTCATACTTGGCGAAGAATCGGCCACGTCATGAATATCCGACGGAGCCACGTCCAGCAGCTTCCCTATCTCTCCGGCCACATCCTGGGTGGTTCCTGTATTGGAACCATAAAATATACCGATCTTTTTCATATACTTCAGATTTTATCATAGTAACATCCTTATCGCAGACATGGTTCAGATGACACCATATACAATCCGTATCGGGCCTTAACATATATTATCGGACATGATCAAAGATAAATTTGACTGTACATATTGGCTGGTTACGGTTATTTTTCTAATTTTGCACCACTAATATAAACTGCTTATAATAAAGTTCTATAACTCGAATAAGATATGACCGAAGAACCCCGCAAAATCAAAACCGCCCTCATCTCAGTGTATCATAAAGACGGTCTTGAAGAAATCCTCTCCTTACTGCATAAAGACAACGTACAGTTTCTCTCGACAGGAGGTACTGAATCATTTATAAAGAGCCTCGGCTATCCTTGTCAGGCAGTCGAGAACCTAACGGGCTATCCCTCTATACTTGGAGGCCGCGTAAAAACGCTGCATCCTAAAGTTTTCGGCGGCATTCTCAATCGCCGTGACAATGAGACCGACCGCGAGGAAGTAGCCAAATACGAGATTCCCGCCATCGATCTTGTGATCGTCGATCTGTATCCGTTTGCCGCCACGGTGGCATCCGGCGCTTCCGATGCCGATATCATAGAAAAAATCGACATAGGCGGCATTTCGCTTATCCGCGGAGCAGCCAAGAATTTCAAGGATGTAGTAATCGTAGCTTCAAAGGCACAGTATAAACCACTTGCCGATATCCTCAAAGCCCAAGGCGCCACTACAGACCTCCAGCAGCGCCGTTGGTTCGCAAAAGAGGCATTCGCGGTATCGTCGCAATATGATTCCGACATATTCACATACTTCGACGGAGAAGCGACTCCAAGCGCCCTACGTGTAGCAATCGACGGAGCGAAACCCATGCGCTATGGAGAGAATCCCCACCAGAAAGGTTTCTTCTTCGGAGATTTCGACAAGATGTTCACACGTCTTCACGGAAAAGAAATATCATACAACAATCTGCTCGATATCGACGCTGCGGTCAATCTGATTTCAGAGTTCGATGAACCTACATTCGCAATTCTAAAGCACAACAACGCATGCGGTCTTGCATCACGTCCTACCATAGCCGATGCATGGCGCGACGCATTGGCCGGAGATCCCGTCTCGGCATTCGGTGGCGTATTGATCACTAATGGAAAAATCGATGCTGAGGCTGCCGAGGAAATAAACAAAATATTTTTTGAAGTTGTCATTGCTCCCGCATACGATGATGATGCCCTGGCAATACTCGAACAGAAAAAGAATCGCATAATACTGGTTCAGCATACAGGCATAGACGCCAAATTACAGTTCCGTTCGATTCTTAACGGAGCATTGGTTCAGGAACGCGATCTAAAGTGCGAGACAGCAGAGGATCTGACGCCTGTGACATCGACTCCGGTATCGCCCGACCAGATCGAAGACCTGTTTTTTGCCAATAAGATAGTCAAGCACAGCAAAAGCAATGCCATCGTACTCGCCAAAGGGAAGCAGCTATATGCCAGCGGTGTAGGCCAGACATCACGTGTAGACGCACTCAAGCAGGCTATAGCCAAAGCCCAGTCATTCGGCTTCGATCTCAAAGGCGCAGTCATGGCCAGTGACGCATTCTTCCCCTTCCCTGATTGCGTGGAAATAGCACATCAGGCCGGTGTGGACGCGGTAATCCAGCCCGGCGGTTCCATCCGAGATCAAGAATCCGTCGAATACTGCAATGCCAACGGTGTGGCAATGGCAGTGACCGGATTCCGCCATTTCAAACATTAATAAGAGACATCATATCTTATTCCAACACATTAAAATCAGATGAAATTATTCTCTCTTACCAAGGAGATCGCCATCGACTTAGGTACAGCCAACACTATAATCATACACAATGACAAGATTGTCATTGACGAGCCATCGATCGTTGCGATCGACGTCCGTACCAACAAGCCGATAGCTGTCGGGACGGAAGCCCAGCAGATGGAGGGTCGCGAGAATCCGAACATACGTACCGTACGCCCTCTGCGCAAAGGAGTGATCGCCGACTTCAACGCAGCCGAACTGATGATACGCGGTCTTGTACGCAAGGCCAGTTCGAAAAGCAATTGGTTCTCCCCTTCATTACGTATGGTCGTAGGTATTCCCTCCGGATCGACCGAAGTGGAAATCCGTGCCGTACGCGACTCGTCCGAACATGCCGGGGGTCGCGATGTATACATGATCTACGAGCCTATGGCGGCCGCATTGGGTATAGGTCTTGATGTCGAGGCTCCTGAAGGCCACATGATCGTAGACATAGGCGGTGGTACCACCGAGATTGCAGTCATATCGCTTGGCGGCATCGTAAGCAACAAAAGCATCCAGATAGCAGGCGATGACCTGACCGATGACATACAGGGTCACATGCGCCGGGCACACAACGTAAAGGTCGGAGTACGTACGGCAGAACTGATCAAGATGAATGTCGGTTCAGCACTGACCGAACTCGACAACCCACCGGAAGATTACATTGTGCATGGTCCGAACCACATGACAGCTCTGCCAATGGAGGTTCCGGTATCATATCAGGAAATCTCCCATTGTATCGAGAAATCGATTTCCAAGATCGAGACATCAGTTCTGAGCGCTCTTGAGCAGACCCCGCCCGAACTTTATGCCGATATTGTGCGCAACGGTATCTGGCTCGCAGGTGGAGGTGCACTTCTGCGCGGTCTCGACAAACGACTGACAGACAAGATCGGCATTCAGTTCCATATAGCCGAGGATCCGCTTCTGGCCGTTGCCAAAGGTACTGGTGTAGCGCTAAAAAACATAGACAACTTCTCTTTCCTGATCCGGTAAAGATTCGGGTCAACCGATTCTTACTGCGACCGGGAAAGTCACAATTCCGACCGGGAACGTGCGCAATTTGTTTCACTTCTTTGTCAGACACAGCACATGGTTCGTCTTCATATTCTATATGGTGGTGGGCTGCGTGCTGCTGTTTAATCGCAATCCGTACCAGCATCATCTGTATCTGACATCGGCCGGGCATGTCGCGTCGGCTGTGTATTCCGCCACAAACAGTGTTACCGGATATTTCCATCTGCGCGATATAAACGAGGATCTTCAACAGCGCAATGCAGCTCTCGAACTTGAGGTGCTTTCACTGAAAGACCGGTTGCGCATTGTTTCGGAAGAAATATATGGCGATACGATGACAGTAGCCTCCTCTCTGACCAACTACAGATTCATAATCGCCCATGTCATCAACAACAGTGTGGCTCGTCCGCGCAACTATATAACTATAGAGAAAGGCTCCAACGACGGAGTCATGCCGGAGATGGGTGTTGTCGATCAAAACGGAGTCGTAGGCATAGTCAATGTAGTCGGACCGCATACATCAAGAGTCATCTCTCTCCTGAATCCGGATCTGCGTCTGTCTTGCAAGGTAAAAGGAAGCGATGCATTCGGATCGCTTGTATGGAACGGTAAAAGTCCAGATGAAGCATTGCTGGAAGAGTTGCCGCGCCACGTGCCTTTCAATATCGGCGATACGATTGTGACCAGCGGCTATTCAGTAGTGTTTCCCGAAGGAATACCTGTAGGCACAATAATAACACAGACGAAAGACGAGGACGACAACTTCTATACACTGCAAATAAAACTGCTGACCGACTTCACGACCCTCAGCACCGTCCGTGTCATAGAGAATGCTTTCCGCGACGAGATCAACCGGATAGAAGATGACGCAGAACCTAACAACCGCATATTCTGATCATCACAAAACGTATGATATTAAAGCATGGCAAAGACGATCATTAAGTTTTTTCTGATTTTCGTTACACTCGTATTGGCACAGGTGATCATATTCAATCACGTATGCCTTTACAATGTCGCCATACCTTTCGTTTTCCTTTATCTTATAGTGCGCCTGCCGATATCGCTCAGTTCCAACTGGACTATGACTATCGGATTCATAACCGGATTTACTGTCGACATATTTTCGGATACACTCGGCATGAATGCATTGGCATGTACTTTAATCGGAGTCATGCGACATGGCGTGCTAAGACTGTACATACCCCGGGAGGAAGATTTGGCTCAGTCGGAGCCGTCACTCCGCACATTGGGTACAGCCGTATATCTGAAATATATCATCACTATATCGCTGATATACTGCACTACGGTATTCATAATCGAGGCGTGCACTTTCTTTAACCCGATGTTGCTGATCATGCGCATAGTCTGTTCCTCACTTCTGACTTCAGTACTTTTAGTTTGCATCGACAGCCTTACCATACAGCAACATGAGAAAAGACTATAAACTCGAAAAGCGCAAATACGTCATAATCGGATTCCTGCTTGTTATCGTAGCCATATATGTGGTCCGACTGTTCAATCTTCAGGTAGCCGACGACAAATACAAAGCGTTTGCCGACAACAACGCATTCATGCGCAAGACCCAGTACCCTTCACGGGGCCTGATGTTCGACCGCAACGGCGAGCTGGTAGTATACAATCAGCCGGCCTATGATATGATGATGATACCTCGAGATGTACAGCCGTTCGACACTATAGACTTCTGCAATACACTGGAAATAACGAGGGAACAGTTCGACAAACGCATAGCGGACATGAAGGATACCCGCAAGAATCCCGGATATTCATCATACACGCCCCAAAAGTTCATCACTCAGCTTTCGGCTCAGGACTACGGCCGATTGCAGGAAAAACTATACCGATTTCCCGGATTTTTCATACAGAAACGGATATTGCGCCAGTACAATTATCCGGCGGCAGCCAATGTACTGGGGAATATACGCGAGGTCTCGCCCAAAGACATCGAAAACGATGACTACTATTCGCGTGGAGACTATACCGGCGACCTCGGAGTCGAAAAAAGTTATGAAGAATATCTTCGCGGACACAAAGGCATGGAGATCCTTATCCGCAATGCGTACGGACGCATTCAGGGACGCTATGAAGACGGCGCGCACGACATCTCGCCTAAATCAGGGAAAAACCTGACCCTCAGCCTCGACATCGGTCTGCAACAATATGCTGAGTCATTGATGGTCAACAAAATCGGTGCCGTTGTTGCGATAGAGCCCAAAACAGGCGAGATACTGGCAATGGTCTCGAGCCCTACCTACGATCCGAAACTTCTGATCGGACGCGAACGTGGCAATAACTACAACATGCTCGTGCAAGACGCAGACCATCCGCTTTTCGACCGCGCTCTTATGGGTGCATATCCTCCGGGGTCGACCTTCAAACCCGGACAAGGTCTGATTCTGCTTCAGGAAGGCATAATCGATCTCAACACAATGTATCCGTGCAGCCATGGCTTCATATCCGGAGGCCTGCGTGTAGGCTGCCACGGCCACGGATCTCCCCTGCCGCTGAAACCGGCATTACAGACATCATGCAACGCGTTCTTCTGCTGGGGCTTCAAAAATATGGTGGACCGCCGCTCCAAGTACGGATCATCCGCCAACGCGTTTGAAGTATGGAAAAACCACCTTGTACAACTCGGCTACGGCTATCGGCTCGGAGTGGATCTACCCGGTGAAAGCCGCGGATTTATCCCGAATGCCAAATTCTATGACAAAGTATACGGCGAAAACCGATGGAGTGCCAATACCATCATATCCGTTTCAATCGGACAGGGCGAAGTTCTCGCGACTCCGCTACAGATCGCGAATCTCTGTGCCACTATTGCCAACCGTGGATATTTCATTACACCACACGTGGTAAAAGCGATCGAAGATACTGTGATGCCGGCAGAACTGCTGCAGGAACGACACCCTGACATTGACAAACGATATTTCTCCGATGTCGCGGAAGGAATGCGCATGGCAGTCACCGGTGGCACATGCCGTCTGGCAAATCTTCCAGGAATAGAAGTCGCAGGAAAGACAGGAACAGCACAGAATCCACATGGCAAAGACCATTCCGCATTCATAGGATTTGCTCCTTACGACAATCCACAGATTGCGGTCTGCGTCTATGTGGAAAATGCCGGTTTCGGCGCCACCTATGGTGTACCCATAGGAAGCCTTGTCATTGAGAAATATCTTACCGGTAAAATCTCACCGGAACGCAAATATATTGAAACCAGAATGTTGGAATCTAACACAAAGATATTCCGTGGCAACACAAAATGACAATACATCTGCTTTTCGTTACGTCGACTGGATTACTGTGTCGATCTATGTAATCCTAGTCATCGCCGGCGTAGTCAGTATCTATGCTGCAAGCTATGACTACGACCATGCCAGCATCTTCTCATTCAGTGAATTTTCCGGCAAGCAGCTACGATGGGTGGGACTTTCCTTTATATTAGGCTTTATAATACTGCTGGTAGACTATCGGATATTCGAGACATACGCCTATCCGATGTATTTTCTGATGCTGATTCTATTGGCGGTAACAATAGTAATAGCCCCGGATGTCAAAGGTTCCAGATCTTGGCTCGTATTCGGTCCGGTGAGTATGCAGCCGGCGGAATTCGCCAAAACCACGACAGCACTGGCATTGGCCAAACTGTTTAGCGGCTACAATTTTGTGCTGAATGCCAAAGGCTCGAACTATCTTCGGGCACTACTTATAATTTTTGTTCCGATACTGCTGATTCTGGCACAGCAAGAAACCGGATCCGCGCTGGCATATCTCGCACTGTTTTTTGTTCTTTACCGCGAGGGCATGAGCGGTCTGGTTCTGCTTGCAGCGTTAGGAGCCGTGATCATCTTTGTCGTAGCTGTCAAATTTACAGAGACGATGATACTCGGAATGCCTTCGGGAGAATTCGCTGTAATGATAATGACAATGTGTGCGGTTGTATGCATGCTCGCAGTATACTGCCGACAGTATATCGTAGCACGCAATGTCTTAGCCTGGTTTGTGACCGCGGTTCTGGCGACATTCATTGCCGACTGGTGCGGAATAGAACTGCCTGGTATATATGTAATGATCGGAATCATAGTAGGCGCCTGTCTATATATCCTGTATGCGACACTTCATGCACCCGCAAAACGGCTGTTACTGACAGTTGCATTCGCCATTATCGCCGTGGGGTTTCTGTTTTCAGTCAATTTCGTGTTTCAGAATGTATTGCAGAAACACCAGCAGAACCGCATACTTGTAGCCCTCGGTATAAAGGAAGATCCCAAGGGGGCGGGCTATAACGTCAACCAGTCTGTAATAGCCATCGGCTCCGGAGGAATGACCGGCAAAGGATTCCTCAACGGGACACAGACCAAGCTCAAATATGTACCGGAACAACACACAGACTTCATATTCTGTACTATCGGCGAAGAAGAAGGCTTTATGGGAACCACCCTGGTACTGCTACTTTATGTGACCCTGATACTGCGTATCATAAGTATTGCCGAGCGACAACCTACGACCTTTGCCCGGATCTATGCCTATTGCGTGGCCAGCTATCTGATGTTTCACCTCATGATCAATGTAGGCATGGTCATCGGTCTGTGTCCGGTAATAGGCATACCGTTGCCATTCTTCAGCTATGGCGGATCATCGTTATGGGGTTTTACAATCCTACTTTTCATCCTTTTAAGACTCGATGCTTCCCGACGAGAGCATCACGCATACTGACAGACGTGAACAAGCGCTTACGGCAGATCGTTTCAATTCTATAAAAAATACATATATGAAACTTGCCGAAGCTCTTCAGATACGTGCCGACCTTCAGAGGCGGCTGGCTCAGATGCCATCGCGTTTGCGCAACAACGCGACCATACAGGAAGGATCATCACCCACAGAAAGTCCGGACGAACTCATACATCAGACAGACAGTCTGCTTATGCAGCTGGAGAAACTCATGAACCGCATCAACATGACCAACAGTATCGCCAAGGATGAACAAGGCAACACAATCACAGCATTGATCGCCAGAAGGGATACTTTGCGAAAGAAATCCGAGATACTTCGGAATTTTCTCGAAGCGGCAAGCGATATAACACCGCGGCATACATCTACTGACATACGCATACTGTCGACCGTCAATGTCCCAGAACTGCGCAAACAATGTGACGATATCTCAAAAGAACTGCGACAAACCGATATCCGCATACAGCAGCTCAACTGGACCACAGAACTGGAATAGAACGGATCAAGCCAGGAATGCCGGAAGCGACTGCCACCCCGCAGTACGGGCTGTACTGCATTTTCATGGGAACCTGCGGCGGTTGGGTCGGAGTCCGAATCTCCACAAAGTCATATTCCGCAGCACACTTCACATCCGCATCATATCATATCCCGCATTATATCACAACCACGGCAATGATCCGGAATTCCGGCCTGTTCCTTTCATAACATTACATCCCAGTCCATGTGATTAATTTGGCAATAACAAAGTTTTGATTTAAATTTGCATATCAATCAATTTAGACAACCTATGCCCAATATATCGCGCCGTGGCGAGGAAATGCCAGCCTCCCCTATCCGTAAACTCGTGCCGCTTAGCAATGCTGCAAAAGCACGCGGCGTAAAGGTATATCATCTGAATATCGGACAGCCGGACCTTCCCACTCCGGAAATCGGCCTTGACGCGCTTCGTCATATAGACAGAAAAATACTTGAATACAGCCCGTCCGAAGGGTTGCTGTCGTTGCGTCA
This sequence comes from uncultured Porphyromonadaceae bacterium, assembly GCA_948467675.1. Taxonomy (GTDB): domain Bacteria; phylum Bacteroidota; class Bacteroidia; order Bacteroidales; family Muribaculaceae; genus CAOKFI01. The sequence goes on along the minus strand of CAOKFI010000001.1, from coordinate 138,529 downwards.
GAAACTGGAGAAATACTATAAGAGATTTGACATCAATGTAGATGTAGACGACATAATAGTTACCACCGGTGGTTCGGAAGCCGTATTGTTCGCATTCATGGCCTGTCTTGATCCCGGAGACGAGATTATCGTTCCGGAACCGGCTTATGCCAACTATATGGCGTTTGCCATATCGGCCGGAGCTAAAATCGTGACCGTACCGTCAAGCATCGACGAAGGTTTTGCATTGCCTCCGGTAGAGAAATTCGAGGAACTGATAACCCCCAGGACAAAAGGTATCCTGATCTGCAATCCCAATAATCCGACCGGGTATCTCTACACACAGAAAGAGATGAACCAGATCCGTGATATCGTGAAGAAATATGATCTGTTTCTGTTTTCCGATGAGGTATACCGTGAGTTCTGTTATACCGGAGCTCCATACATATCGGCATTCCATCTGCCAGGCATCGAGGAGCAAGTCGTATTGATCGATTCCGTGTCAAAGCGATACAGCGAATGCGGTATCCGTATCGGCGCCATTATCACCAAGCACAAGGAACTGAAAAAGAATGTAATGAAATTCTGTCAGGCCCGGCTTAGCCCTCCACTGCTCGGACAGATCGTAGCGGAGGCCTCTATCGATGCCCCGAGCGACTATATGCTCATGACCTACAATGAGTATGTGGAACGTCGCAAATTCCTCATAGACGGTCTGAATAAAATTCCGGGATGCTATTCACCTATTCCCATGGGTGCATTTTACACCGTGGTCAGTCTGCCGGTGGATGATGCCGACAAGTTCTGTGAATGGTGTTTGCGTGATTTCGAATATGACGGAGCTACAGTCTTCATGGCTCCGGCTTCAGGATTTTATACGACACCAGGCATGGGAAAGAACGAAGTCCGCATGGCGTATGTGCTAAATAAAGAAGATCTGTCCAAAGCCCTCAAAGTCCTTGCAGAAGCCCTGAAGGCTTACCCTGGACGGACTATATGAATCTGGAGCTCTACATAGCGCGCCGCTTAAATTTCAAGCGTGACAGGCATCATGGTCTGTCGCCGAGCATTCCGATAGCCGTAGCCGGTGTAGCACTGTCGGTTATCGTCATGATGGTGGCCATAGCAGTAGTGCTGGGATTCAAACGCGAGATACGAGAGAAAGTGATGGGCTTCGACTCGCAGATCACGATTACCGCATCACAAGAAGCATACGACCATACCGACTACCGGCCAATAACACCTGTAGCACTTACCGATACACTCAGACGGATACTATATGAAACATTACCTGACGGAGCACGTCTATCCCTGACATGCACACGTCCGGCCATGCTAAAGACAGAGAACGATTTTCTCGGAATAGTTCTCAAAGGGATGAGCGCAGATAGCGATCTTTCGTTTATTGAATCGAATCTGACCGACGGAATCATGCCGGATCTTTCGGATAAGGAGGGAAACAACAGTGTGATCATATCCCGGAATATGGCCATAAGCCTTGGCCTTTCTGTAGGAGATAAAGTACATGGATATTTTTTCATCGACGATAATGTACGCGCACGCAACCTTACGGTCTCAGCCATATATGAATCTCATTTTGGCGAATATGACGCACTATATGCATTTTGTGGCATAGACATGATGCAGCGTCTACTCGGACTGGCTCCGGACGAGGGGTCGGCAATCGATATCACCGGAATCCCTGCCGACAGGATTGCTTCCGATACTGAAGCCGTCTATACGGCTCTCGGACAGGCCTATCATGAAAATCTGACTGACCGCTGGTATGTGGTCGACAATGTGCTTCATTCAGGAGCGCTATATTTCAACTGGCTCGAATTGCTTGATACCAATGTGATAGTAATTCTCATCCTTATGTCATTGGTATCAGGCTTTACTCTGATAAGCAGCCTTTTCATAATCATACTGGAACGAGTCCGCATGATAGGCTTGCTGAAAGCGATCGGCGCTACCGGAGGAATGATCAGACGCATATTCATCTATCTTGCGGAACGATTGATTCTCATGGGGATCATAATAGGCAATACCGTGGCCATAACATTACTGATACTACAAAGCAAGTTACATCTTATCCCTCTTGATCCGGAGGCCTATTACCTTAATTATGTCCCTGTAGAGCTGAATTTATGGCATATCATCATTCTGAATACCGGCATCATTGCTGTATCATCGCTTATGCTGCTGATGCCGTCTCACATTATAGCCAGAATCTCACCGGCGCAAACTATGAGATATGAATAAACCGGCCTATCAGATGAGCCTTTTGACGCAGTTGTTTGTTCTAATGTCAAATGATTCGCAACAATAAGGGAAGCCATCCGTTTTTTTAGTATTTTTGCATCATTATATTTAACTCACCACGTTATACTCAGCTAAATGACTCAACAGCCCGACATCGTAGAATTGATAAAAGAGGGAATCCAAGAGCGCAAAGGACGCAAAATAACTTGCATAGACCTTAGCGATATCGATACTGCCGCAACGCGAAATTTTATAATCTGTGAAGGCACTTCGACCATGCATGTTGCCTCAATCGCAGACTCTGTACGCGAATATTTACAGCAGAACGCAGGAATCAAGCCATATAATTACGACGGCTATCAGAATGCCCAATGGATAGTCATCGACTATGGCCATACACTTGTACATGTTTTCGTGCCGGAGGCGCGTGAGCGGTATAACCTGGAGGAACTCTGGAACGACGGAATATTCACTGAAATACCGGATCTCGACTAATCAGGCAGATCTCAATACCCAATATGGATAACAACAAAAGCAAAAAGAAAGCGCCGAAATTCAGTATCTACTGGATGTACGCCATTATTCTCCTGTTTCTCTTTGGAGTATTCTATATGGATAGCAATACTATGACCAAAGAGGTCGATTACAATGTATTTGAAAAATACGTTGTAGACGGAGGAGTATCCAAGATCATAATATTCACAAACAAAGACAAAGCGGAAGCCGTACTTACCGACTCTCTGGCCAAAGTGGTATTCAACGAGAGTCAGATGCAGAAAAGCAACGGCGCTGATGCAAAAGTCATCACAGACATAGGATCTGTAGATCATCTTCAGAACCAGATAGACCGCTGGAAATCCGAAGGAGTGTTCAAAGGAGACGTCAAGTACGAAAAAAGCAGTGATTTTTCCGGCTTGCTGTGGTCTTTCGGCCCGATAATCCTGTTTATCGGTTTCTGGCTCTATTTCATGCGCCGCATGTCAGGACGCGATGGAGGCGGAGCCGGCGGAGTGTTCAGCGTAGGCAAATCCAAGGCACAGATATTCGATAAAGACGGACCGATACAGGTTACGTTCAAGGATGTAGCCGGCCTATCAGAAGCAAAAACAGAGATAGAGGAGATTGTGGAGTTTCTCAAAAATCCGCAACGATATACCGACCTTGGCGGTAAAATCCCCAAAGGCGCCCTTCTTGTAGGCCCTCCCGGAACAGGCAAAACACTGCTTGCCAAAGCTGTAGCAGGCGAAGCCAACGTGCCATTCTTCTCAATGTCAGGTTCTGACTTTGTAGAAATGTTTGTGGGTGTCGGCGCGTCGCGCGTACGCGACCTGTTTCGCCAGGCTAAAGAAAAAGCGCCATGTATAGTGTTTATCGATGAGATCGACGCGGTAGGACGTGCCCGTGGACGGAATCCGAACATGGGATCCAACGATGAGCGCGAGAACACGCTCAACCAGCTGCTTACCGAAATGGACGGATTCGGCTCCAATAGCGGTGTAATAATACTTGCCGCAACCAACCGCGCCGATATTCTCGACAAAGCGCTGCTCCGTGCCGGACGTTTCGACCGTCAGATATATGTAGAGCTGCCGGATCTTAACGACCGTGTGGCGATATTCAATGTACATCTACGCAAAATCAAGACAGAACCGGGGCTCGATGTAGAGCTGTTGGCACGTCAGACTCCCGGATTCTCCGGTGCTGACATCGCCAACGTATGTAATGAAGCCGCACTTATCGCTGCCCGACACAACAAGACTGTCGTAGAACGTCAGGATTTCATCGATGCGGTCGACCGCATTATCGGAGGCCTTGAAAAACGTTCAAAAGTACTTACCGACGAAGAGAAGCATGCCATAGCCATCCACGAAGCCGGTCATGCGGCACTGTCATGGCATCTGCAATATGCCAATCCACTGATTAAGGTGACAATCGTACCGCGTGGAAAAGCGCTTGGAGCGGCATGGTATCTGCCTGAAGAACGTCAGATCACTCCGACACAAGCTATACTTGACGAAATGTGCGCCACCCTTGGCGGGCGGGCTGCCGAGGAACTGTTTCTCGGACGTATCTCAACTGGTGCGGCAAACGATCTGGAACGTGTCACCAAACAGGCATACGCTATGGTCGTATATTATGGAATGAGCCAGAAACTTCCTAACCTCAGCTACTATGATTCGACCGGACAGGATTATGGATTCTCCAAACCGTACAGCAACGAACGTGCCAAGATGATTGATGACGAAGTGTCACGTATCATTGACGAACAATATGAACGCGCCAAAAGCATACTGAAACAGCACGCCGAAGGCCATGGACAACTCGCCGAAGTATTGCTGTCGCGTGAGGTAATATTCACCGAAGATGTGGAAAAGATATTCGGCAAACGTCAGTGGACATCACGTACCGACGAAATTCTCGCTGCAAAAAGCGACAAAGATCCAGCCACCCCGGCATCAGCATCGTCAACTGACAACGGTGATGTGGTAGATGTCGATCACGAGGATGTCACCCCTCCGCCATATACTCCGCCTGCAGACAATAAATGAACCAGTCCGAGACTGTATACAGCCGCACCCGTTATTTGGATGCGGCTGTATGGTTATATCATAATGCCGCACGCGAATAATTTAGTATCTTTGCAGCATGAAAATGCGGAGTGTTTCAATCCTTATGGCTGTATATGCCTGTACTGGCTGTGCGGCTCTGTCGCCTGCCGATGACGCAGTAGAACGCATATCCTGTTGCGTGGCAGAAAACCGGCTGGACTCATTGTCAGATCTGTTGCCATCGCTCCGTATATCAGTGGCCGACGGTAACGCTGTAATAACCCATGCAGCAGAAAAATCACCGTCCATTCTCGGAGCCGCATTGGTCATTACAAAATCTCCGCGCGAAGCTGCGGCCATTTTCGTCAACATGCTTGCAGGAGATGATACTGTGCTACATAAAAACGCAAGTCTGATAGCCCGTCAGGCTATCAGCTGTTACAACGCACTTGGCCTTAGCGATGAATGCGATACATTTGTAATGTCAGTTGACGAGAATGCATTGCGGCTGCCATTGGAGATTCAGGCAAAACTTCTTACGGAGTGTGCTGAACCTGACAGGCTTGGACGCCATATATGCCGGTACGGCGACAATGACATGATAGACGCCATACGCTCAGCATACGGCTCCGACTCGCTTGGGCTAAACCGATTCAACAACGCACTAAAATAAACTATATGTTTACTGCTGAATATCTTGCCGACTACATCAATAAGGCAATAGACCAGATCAAGTATCCCGAACAGCCTGCCGGATTGTTCGATCCGATAAAGTATGCAATGGGAAGTGGCGGAAAGCGGCTGCGTCCGGTTCTTACGCTCGGTGCATGCGCGGCTTTGGGAGCTGACATATCCGCCGTGCGGAACCAGGCTCTCGGTGTGGAAATGTATCATAACTTCACATTGCTTCATGACGATGTGATGGATCGTGCCGACATGCGCCGCGGACGTCCAACAGTACACCGCAAATGGAACGAATCAACGGCAATACTCTCCGGCGACGCTATGCTGACCATGGCCGGGCAACTAATGAGCCGCTGCGACGCTACAATCACATGGCGTGTGATGGAGCTCTTCAATACAACAGCCATGGAAGTGTATGAGGGCCAGCAATACGACATGGACTTTGAGAACCGTATGGACGTCACAGTCGACGAATATATGGAGATGATCCGTCTCAAAACATCGGTATTGCTCGGTTGCGCATGCAAGCTCGGTGCGATAGTTGCCGGAGCCAATGAATACGAATGCCGGGCACTCTATGACTACGGCATCAAACTTGGTCTGGCCTTCCAGCTCGAAGACGATCTGCTCGACACGTTCGGCGATCCAGATGTTTTCGGGAAAAATATCGGTGGCGATATCGTAAACGACAAAAAGACATGGCTGCTCATTTCCGCACTGAATTCCGATAAGCATGATGAAATATGCCGCTTTATCGGCAGCGATACCGATGCTCCGACAAAAATAGCAAAAGTAAAAGCCATATACGAGGAACTCGGTCTCCGGCAACAGTGCACCGGACTTATCGAGACATATATCGACAATGCCATCGAATCATTACGAAGCATTGAGATGGTGCCGGGAGCCATAGACTTTTTTGTCAAAATAGCTCAGGACTCGCTACATCGTACTCATTGAAACAATGGAATCATTCGACCTGTTCGATACTCATACCCACATGTATCTGGAAGAGTTCGACTCCGACAGACGAGAATCAATGGATCGGGCCATAACCGGAAGCGTTACCTGGATGATGCTGCCTAATGTAGATCTGTCGACAATCGGCAGGATGAAAGAACTTCACACATCGTATCCATGCAATACAGTCATGGCCATGGGACTACATCCTACCGAAATCGACAACAACTGGCAGACAGCGCTCTCGGCAATCAGAGACGAACTATATTCCGGTGTCGGCTATCGTGCTGTCGGCGAAATAGGAATGGATCTATATTGGGATAAGACTTATGCTTCGGAGCAGGCTGACGCTCTCGACGCACAGTTGGACTGGGCCTGCGATACCGGTCTGCCCGCAATCATACATTGTCGTGAGGCGTTAACAGAAATCCTCGATCTGCTTGACAGCCGTCAAGGCCGGATCCCGCAGCTTATTTTTCACAGTTTCGGAGGAAATACCGACGATGTAGAGGCTATACGCAAACGTACGGATGCATACTTCGGAATAAACGGAATCGTCACATTCAAAAACTCACGGTTACGTGAAGCCCTGCCTGAAATCGGAATTGACCGGTTACTCCTTGAGACCGACTCTCCTTATCTCGCACCAGTCCCGTATCGCGGACACCGCAATGAAAGTTCATACATAATCCGCACTGCGGAAACTGTCGCATCCGCTATGAATCTTCCGCTCAAGGATGTTGCAGATTCAACCACCGCTAACGCAAAACGATTGTTTGGTATAAGCTGACACAATGATGAATAAAAGCCTTATTGCCCTTGCATTAGGCACATTTGCAATGGGTATCGCCGAATTTGCCATTATGGGCATATTGACCGATGTTGCATCTGCTATGGATGTCAGCATCTCACGTGCCGGAGATTTCATATCGGCTTACGCAGCCGGAGTTGCGGTCGGAGCTCCATCCCTGCTGCTTCTGAGCAAATACCGCATACGCAGCGTCCTTATATTTCTTGGCTGCGTCATAGCGTTCGGCAATTTACTGTGTGCCGTCTCGCAGGATTATTACACCCTGCTCATATCCCGGTTCATATCCGGACTTCCGCACGGTGCCTACTTCGGCACAGCCGCTATAGCAGCATCACGGTTAGTGCCTGAAGGACGCGGAGCCCAGGCTGTAGCGGTGATGATCGCAGGCATGTCGGTTTCAAATGTCATAGGAGTTCCGACCACTACCCTGCTCACCAATCTGGTATCATGGCGTCTGACATTTGTCATCGCCACCATATTCGGCATCATGACCGCCTTCTCGGTACGATACTTCGTGCCTCAGATTCCGGCGTCGGCTCCGCACAGTATGAAAAGTGAATTCCGGTTTCTGCGTCATCTGGCACCGTGGCTGATCTATGCAGGTATCTTCATCGGACAGCTCAGCGCATATTGCTGGATGAGCTATATGGAGCCGATGCTCACGGAAGTGACAGGCTTCACAACCGGCAACATGACCTGGGTCATGATCATAGCCGGTTCCGGCATGGTGACCGGAGGACTCGTTGCCGGTAAGCTCGCCGATAAGTACAAACCGGCATTCGTGTCAGGCATGGCTACCATTATACTCACATTCCTTATGCCGCTGATATATTTCTGCGCGCCGTTCAAGGTTCCGTCAATATTGTTCATGTTCATTGCTGCCGCATGCCTGTTTGCAATCGGCGGCCCGATGCAGTATCTGATCGTAAAGTTCGCCCCTGGCGGCGAAATGCTTGGCGGTGCAGGTATTCAGATTGCATTCAATGTATCCAATGCTATGGCTGCAGCATTAGGCGGCTTTGCCATTCATGCCGGATGGGGCATTGCCTCTCCTGCCCTGGTAGGTATTCCTTTTGCTATAATCGCATCTGTCATATTCATGACACTGCACCACCGGTATGGCTCACAGGGCGCTTAACGGCCGCGACCATGGCAATCCTTGTATAACACAGACTTATAATCGGGTATTTTAAATCGCAACGATATAAAAAAGCGATTCCACTGACAGACACCGTATCGTATCTGACAATGGAATCGCTTTATTTTATATTATGTCGCAGGATTAAAGCAGTTCTACCGAACGCTTGATAAAGGCGGAGAGAGCCTTGCCTTTAAGCAGACCGGATCCGAGAAGCGCCAGATCTATGAGCTGACGCACAACCGGCTGAGTCTTGGCATAATCCGACGCAATAGCGGCCATGTCCTCACGGGACTTGCCATTAGCATTCTCAAGATTGTCGATCTCTTTTGAATCATCTTCAGGCATAGCCTTGTCTTTCGAAGACTCACGCAGGCTGTTGATCTTGTCGTTATTGGCATTGATCGACTCCAAAAGAGGATTTATCTTGCCGGCGATAGCTTCATCCGCATTATCCTTTATTTTAGAGATCAACGGATTATTGGTATTGACCACCATCGTATAGCTGTCAGGCAGTTCACCATAAAAGTTCATACCGGGCTGAAGCGATGCCATCTCCTTCATACGGCGCATATACTCGTTCTGCGTCAGCAACAGCGGAGCGTCAGACTCACCAAGAGCCTCGAACGACACCAGGAACTCACTTTTCTCGACAGCAGGAATCTGAGAGCGGAATATTGAGGTCAGAATCTCTCTCTCCGACGCCGACAGATTCACATCAGGCTTATCGGCTTTGCGGATAAGATTGGATATGATATCGCTGTCGACACGAACGAAGCGAGATTTGTCTATCTTGCTCTCAAGCATCGCCACGAAATGGCTGTCGAGCTGTCCGTCCATAACAAGTACATTGTAACCCTTGTCGGTGGCGTCTTTGATATAGTTATACTGAGCCGTAGGATCTGTTGTATAAAGATATACTACATTACCGTCTTTGTCTGTCTGGTCTGCCTCTATAAGTTTACGATACTCCTCAAGTGTGAAATACTTCCCTTCGGTATCTTTAACCATCGCAAATTTCATTGCGGCATCACAGAATTTCTCGTCAGTGAGCATACCGTATTCGATGAATATCTTGATATCGTCCCATTTGTGCTCAAAATCTGCACGGTCAGACTTGAAGATATCCTCCAGACGTGCCGAAACTTTCTTGGTTATATAGCTTGCAATCTTCTTGACCGCACTGTCGCTCTGCAGATAAGAACGCGATACATTCAGCGGTATGTCGGGAGAATCTATCACACCCTGAAGAAGCATCATGAATTCAGGAACCACGCCCTCTACAGAATCTGTCACATAGACCTGATTGCAATACAACTGGATACGGTTCTTAGTGACTTCGAAATTATTCTTGATCTTCGGGAAGAACAGAATGCCGGTCAACGTGAACGGATAATCCACATTCAGGTGTATCCAGAACAGAGGATCGTCCTGTCCAGGATACAGTTCATGATAAAAGTTTCTGTAATCCTCATCAGTCAGATCGGCCGGTTTCTTCATCCATGCCGGCTCTGTAATATTGACCACACGGTCTTTGTCGGTAACAACCCACTTTCCGTCTTTCCACTCCTGCTCCTTTCCGCTTACTACAGGAACCGGCAGGAACCGGCAGTATTTTTTCAGAAGTTCATCTATCTTCGACTGCTCAAGAAACTCCTTGCAGTCATCGTCGATGTAGAGGACAATATCGGTGCCGCGGTCTGATTTGTCGGCCGGTTCCATAGTGTATTCCGGCGATCCGTCACACTCCCACTTGACAGCCTCGGCTCCTTCTTTATAGCTGAGCGAACGAATCTCCACTTTTTTAGCGACCATAAATGCCGAATAGAATCCTAATCCGAAATGGCCTATGATTGAATTGGCTGTGTCTTTATATTTCGCCAGAAACTCCTCGGCTCCGGAAAAAGCGATCTGGTTGATGTATTTCTCTATGTCATCAGCCGTCATTCCTATACCATGGTCACTTACAGTAAGCGTTCCGGCCTCTTTGTCTACGGTCACACGTACTGACGTATCGCCTACTTCGCCCTTGAAATCGCCAAATGACGAAAGCGTCTTGAGCTTTTGGGTGGCGTCTATGGCATTAGAAACCAACTCACGCAAGAAAATTTCGTGGTCACTGTACAAAAACTTTTTTATTACGGGGAATATATTCTCTGTGGTTACCCCGATGGTTCCTTTCTGAGTACTCATGTCAGGTATCTGTTATTTATTTTATTTTGTTTTTATATCTGTCATATTACAACACACAGCAAAAAAAATGCCACACCGCAGATGTGACATTTTATCTTGAAAAAAGTTAACCGACGTGACAAAACCGTCACTCTACGGCAGTGGTTATCTTGTCAGCATCCTTGTCGTAATCCACCTTTATCAGATTACCGGCTTTCAGCGAAGCCGATATTATCATCTCGGCAAGCGGATCCTCAAGATATTTCTGGATGGCGCGCTTCAATGGACGTGCACCGTATTGGGCATCATAACCTTTTTCCGCTATATAACTTTTTGCTTCTTCCGTGATCTCAAGTCTGTATCCCAAAGATTCAATACGTCTGTAGAATCCCGACAGCTCAATATCTATTATGCTGAAGATCGCGTCCTTGTCAAGCGAATCGAACATCACGATATCGTCGATACGGTTAAGAAATTCAGGAGAGAAAGCCTTGTTAAGTGCTTTCTGGAGCACGCCATGGGTGTAATCTTTGTCGACCTGGCGTGTATTGAATCCGACTCCGGATCCGAAATCTTTCAGCTGACGTGTTCCGATATTGGATGTCATGATGATGATCGTGTTCTTGAAATCGACCTTACGTCCGAGACTATCGGTCAGACGTCCTTCATCCATCACCTGCAGCAGCAGATTGAACACATCCGGATGCGCTTTCTCGATCTCATCGAGAAGCACGACAGAATACGGACGACGACGCACCTTCTCAGTCAACTGGCCGCCCTCCTCATAGCCTACATATCCAGGAGGAGCCCCGACAAGGCGACTGACGGTAAATTTCTCCATATATTCGCTCATATCCACCCGTATAAGCGTATCGGCCGAATCGAAAAGATACTCGGCAAGACGCTTTGCAAGATGAGTCTTACCTACGCCTGTCGGCCCCAGAAACATAAACGTACCTATCGGCTTGTTAGGATCTTTCAGCCCCACGCGGTTACGCTGTATTGCTTTGACGATTTTATCGATAGCTCCATCCTGGCCGATTATGGCGCGCTTCAGCGACGGAGCCATCTCAAGCAGACGTTTGCCCTCGGCCTGCGCTATACGCTGTACCGGCACTCCTGTCATCATTGCCACTACTTCTGCCACTTTTTCCTCGTCAACGGTCTCACGCTGCTCGTTCAGCTGCTGTTCCCAACGGGCTTTGGCCTCATCGAGATCTTTCCGCAGTTTTTGCTCCTTGTCACGATATGAAGCGGCACTCTCGAAGTCCTGGGCCTGTGCGGCCTGGCGTTTAAGGGATCCGGCTTCAATTATAGCCTCCTCTATCGATTCTATCTCTTTAGGGACAGTAATATTCGTAATATGCACACGGGACCCGGCCTCATCCATGGCATCTATAGCCTTATCGGGGAAGTTGCGGTCGCTGATATAGCGTTCGGTCAGTTTCACACACGCCTCAAGCGCCTCCGGAGTGAAGTTCACATTATGATGCTCCTCGTACTTGTCTTTGATATTATTCAATATCTGCAACGTCTCGTCAGATGTCGTAGGCTCCACCATCACTTTCTGGAAACGCCGTTCCAACGCCCCGTCTTTCTCTATATTTTTGCGATACTCGTCAAGCGTTGTGGCACCTATACACTGGATTTCGCCACGTGCAAGCGCCGGTTTCAGCATATTTGCAGCATCCATTGATCCGGCGGCATTACCGGCACCCACTATTGTATGAAGTTCATCTATAAACAGGATCACATCCTTGTTTTTAGACAGTTCGTTCAGTATTGCCTTTATACGTTCTTCGAATTGGCCGCGATATTTGGTTCCGGCTACAATCGATGCCATGTCGAGAGAAATCACACGTTTGTCAAATAGTATCCGCGACACCTTGCGCTGCACGATGCGGAGTGCAAGGCCCTCTACGATAGCCGATTTTCCGACCCCCGGCTCACCGATAAGAACAGGATTATTCTTCTTTCGGCGACTTAGGATCTGAGCCAGACGTTCTATTTCAGTCTCACGTCCTACCACAGGATCAAGACGCCCCTCCTCTGCCGCACGCGTCATATCGTTGCCGAACTTGTCGAGCACAGGAGTATCGGAACCGCGTTTTCCAACAGTAGCCGAAGACTGACGGCTTCCATCCTGCTGACCGCCGGACGCCGGACGCGATGATTCCGGCATGTCATCATCGTCGTCCTCGTCTTCCGTGAAATTACTGCCCATCTGAGGGACATCCGCTATCAGACGGTATAGGGACTCATACGTTATGCCTGCATCGAAAAAACGAGCCATAAGCGGCAGGTTGCGCACTTCGGAATTATGGAATATGGCCAGCAACAAATGCTCCGGAGCCACAACAGTCGATTTTAACATACGCGCCTCAAGAACACTAAGTTTCACCAGACGATTGGTCAGATCGCTGACAGTAGGCTCGACACCGGCCGCAGGCGATGACTCAAAAAGAGCGCTGTCAAGCCCCTGCTGCAGTTCGTATACCGAACTGTCATGTGCCGCCTTCTCCATAATATGGACAGATGTGCTGCCGAAATCAGCCATAAGCGCCAACAACAGATGCTCCGGACGGATAACGCTGTTATTGTGCTTTATGGCCTCTTGACGGCTGTTTTCCAATATTGTTTTCAGCTCTTGCGATAAATTGATATCCATATATAATCGAGATAAATAATTCAAATTTACTATGCCCAGTCACATAGACTGCAAATCTTGTGCCAAACCTCTATTAATATAATTAAATTTGGAAACCGATAGTTCAAAATTACGGTTTTTCCGCAAAAAATACGTATCTTTGTATAAGAATTAACATTATGATTTGACAGTGATGGAGACGTTGACACATCGTTTCCAATCAAAGGACTTATTAACACTCTATTATAGATCATGCTGGAAGAAGATCGTATTTTGAAGATCAACATCGAGAATGAGATGAAGTCGGCCTACATCGACTATTCAATGTCGGTGATAGTGTCGCGTGCACTGCCTGACGTACGCGACGGTTTGAAGCCTGTACACCGCAGGGTTCTGTTCGGAATGAACGTAATGGGCAATACATCGGATCATCCGCATAAAAAATCAGCCAACTGCGTTGGCGAGGTCATGGGTAAATATCACCCGCACGGAGACTCATCCATATATGGTACTGTAGTTCGCCTTGCCCAAGACTGGGCCATGAGGTATAAGCTGGTCGACGGACACGGCAACTTCGGCTCTATCGACGGCGACGGTGCTGCTGCCATGCGATACACAGAAGTGCGTCTTGCCAAAATGGGCGAGGAAATGCTTCGCGACATCGACAGCGAAACCGTAGATTTTCAACGCAACTACGATAATACCCGCGACGAACCTCTGGTACTTCCCACCAGGTTTCCCAACCTTCTTGTGAACGGCGCGTCCGGTATTGCTGTAGGTATGGCCACAAACATGCCGCCCCATAACCTCACGGAATCGATCAACGCCTCTATCGCTCTGCTCGAGAATCCGGAACTGACCATACCGGAACTGATGAACTATATAACAGCTCCGGACTTCCCGACAGGAGGCATCATATATGGCTACAATGGCGTAAAAGACGCTTATGAAACCGGACGTGGACGTATCGTGATACGCGCAAAGGCCGATATCGAATCCCATGCCAACCACGAGGAAATAATCGTAACCGAGATTCCCTATAATGTGAACCGCAGGGAACTTATCGAATATATCGCCGATCTTGTCAACGAGAAAAAGATCGATGGCATTGCCGATATAAACGACGAGAGCGACTATAAAGGCATGCGCATAGTCATAAAGTTGAAATCGGATGCCAACGCCAACGTAGTACTCAACAAGCTGTACAAGATGACTCAGATGCAGGCATCGTTCAGCGTAAACAATGTAGCTCTGGTCAACGGACGCCCGAAAACACTGAATCTTAAAGAGATCCTTCAGGCGTTTGTAGATCACCGCCATGACGTAGTAGTACGCCGCACTCAATTTGAATTGCGCAAAGCTCAAGAAAGAGCCCACATACTCGAAGGTCTGATTATCGCCTCGCAAAATATCGACGAAGTGATCCAGATCATCAAAAGTTCGAAAAATACTGAAGAAGCCAAGAACACATTGGCTGCCCGATTCGGACTAAGCGACGCCCAGACATCAGCCATCGTCGAGATGCGTCTGCGACAGCTCACCGGACTCGAACAGGATAAGTTGCGTCAGAACTACGACGAGGTTATGGCCGAAATCAAACGTCTGCAGTTGATTCTTGATGACGACACCGTGTGCCGGAATCTCATCAAATCCGAACTGGAGGAAGTACGCGACAGATTCGGCGATGCCCGCAGTACTGTAATCGACTATACTGCCGGCGATTTCAATGCCGAAGACTTCTATGCCGACGATGAGATGATAATAACTATATCGCATCTCGGATACATCAAGCGGACTCCACTCTCGGAATTCCGAGCTCAGAACCGCGGAGGCGTAGGAGCAAAAGGCAGCGATACACGCGACGAAGACTTTATAGAGCATATATATCCGGCATCGATGCACAACTACATGCTGTTCTTCACACAGCAGGGACGTTGTTACTGGCTGAAGGTCTACGAAATTCCGGAAGGCGCCAAAAATGCCAAAGGACGCGCCATACAGAATCTGCTCAATCTCGAACAGGGCGATCGCGTAAATGCGTATATACGCATCAAGCAACTTGGAGATCCTGAATTTGTGAACTCACACAATCTGATATTCTGCACCAAAAACGGCGTCATAAAGAAAACCAGCCTGGCAGCATATTCACGTCCGCGAGCAAATGGAGTAAACGCTATCATTATCCGCGAAGACGACCAGTTATTACAGGTCGAACTTACCGATGGCGACAGCGAAATCCTGATGGCAAACCGCAACGGCCGTGCAATACGGTTCCACGAAAGCAAAGTCCGTGAAATGGGTCGCGTGTCGACAGGTGTACGCGGCATGACCCTCGACGACAATAACGACGAAGTGGTAGGTATGATCTGTATGAACCGTGACACCGACCATAATGTTATGGTTGTATCGGAAAACGGTTATGGCAAACGCTCTCCCCTGGCCGACTACCGTATTACCAACCGAGGTGGAAAAGGCGTGAAGACTATCAATATTACCGAAAAGACAGGATCACTTGTTGCGATAAAGAGCGTAACAGACGAAAACGACCTTGTTATCATCAACAAGAGCGGTATTACGTTGCGCATCAATGTAGCCGACATACGCCTGGCCGGCCGCGCCACTCAGGGCGTACGTCTGATCAACCTCGAGAAACGCAACGACACTATCGCTTCTGTATGCTGTGTCGATTCCGATCCGGAAGAAGCCATAGACTCCGAAATCCTCGCCGACCAGGAACCAGATACCGACAACAACGGATACGAACCGTCTGACGCCGCTGTCGACGATGAGATATTTTTCGAAGAATCCGACAGCGACGACAATGACGCTGACGACAAATCAGAAAACTAACAACCTAATTATAACAATTAAACAGAGATTGTCATGAAGAAAATTTCTATTTTGACATTGTGCCTTGCAACCGCAGTCTGCGGTTTTGCACAGACCGACGTGGTCAAAGATGCCGAACGTGCAGTGAAAGGCACATCTCCTGACCATGCAAAAATACGCGCCGCAATCAAACCGGCTCTGACCGATGCAGAATCCAAAGGACAGGCTATCACATGGTATGTCGCAGGAAAGAACGAATTCGACAATTACGACGAACTGTTCGGAAAACGCGCATTAGGCCAGAATGTTGACGGAGCCGACATGGGACGCTCACTTGTAGACGGATACAATTACTACATGACCGCGCTGCCCCTCGACACTGTTGTCAATGAAAAAGGGAAAGTAAAAACAAAATATTCCAAAGATATCGTCAAGACCATAGCTGGCCACTTCTCTGATTTCGACAATGCAGCACGTTTCCTGTGGGAAGCCAAAGACTACAAGGGCGCTTATGACGCATGGGAAATTTATCTGACACTCCCTGAAAACAAAAGCCTCGGTAAAGACGCTCCCGACGCTCCGCATGACACCATCCGTGCTGAACTGATGTACAATCAGGGTCTCGCCGCATGGCAGGCCGATGAACTGCTTACTGCCCTCAACGCATTGTATCGCGCCAAAGACAACGGATACACCAAAAAGCATCTTTATGACTATGCTATAAGCATGGCCGCTCAGTTGCAGCGCAACGATACAGTCTATGCACTTGCCGCTGAGGCTCTCCCCCTTTACGGCAAAGAGGATCCGAAATTCATAGGGCTTGTAATCAACGGCTACATCGAAAAGAAACAGTATACTGAAGCCCAGACCATGCTCGAGCAGGCTATAGCCAACGATCCACAGAACGCCCAGCTCTACGATGTGCTCGGTATTCTATATGAAAGCCAGAAGACCGACGATATGCCGAAAGAGCAGGCCGCCGATTTCGACCAGAAAGCTATGGACAGCTACAAGAAAGCTATAGAGGTAGATCCTTCATTTGCTCGCGCTCAGTATGACTATGGCCGCAAAATAGCCGACAAGGCATTCACGATTAATGACGAATCGTCCAACCTCTCCCAGTCCGAGTATATACAGGTTCGCGACAATCAGATCTTCCCGCTCTTTAAAGAAGCTGCAGGATACTTCGAAAAAGCATATGAGCTGAATCCTGATGAAATGAACGACGCTCTGCGTTACTTGCGCAACCTCTACTACAACCTTGGCGACGATGCCAATCTGAAACGAGTGGAGAGCCTGCAATAATCAGACTAAAATACAAATCTTCACAGAAGACTGGGTTCCATTGAGAACTCAGTCTTTTTTTATACAGGCACGTAGAGATCCATTCCGCACCAATAAGAATCACAAATCCAGGCGACCCATACATAGCGTCTATGTACCCGATGTAGAAAATTCCGTATTGCCACTGTCACGATGACATAACATTACACCTGTGCTGAAGCGAAATTCAAAATAGATGAATACAACAAAACGGGCTACGCTCATTCCGGCGTAGCCCGTTTTTCTAAAGAACAATTTGAAAGTGTGGTTCCGCGATACAGCGGGTTATTTATTCAGCGAGACCACGGTTACGGAGCAATGCAGCCGGAGTCGGCTGATGTCCACGGAATCGTACAAAAAGTGTCATCGGATCTTCGCTGCCTCCGGCCTCGAGTACATTCTCCCGGAACGCACGTGCTGTCTCCGGATCGAATATCCCTTTTTCTTTGAACAGTTCGAATCCATCGGTATCCAGAACTTCAGCCCAAAGATAGGTATAGTATCCGGACGCATATCCGTCGCTACCGAATATATGCTTGAAATAAGGGCTACGATAGCGGAATTGTACCTCTGCAGGCATACCGAGAGTTTCAGCCACATTGCGCTCGAATGCCTCGACATCGATATTGCCGTCCGTTTCTGTCAGTTTCCCCCAATAAAGATCAAGCAAAGCGGCTCCGGCCAGTTCTGTAGTAACGAATCCCTGATTATGATGACTGGCGGCATCAAGTTTGGCAATGAGAGAATCTGGTATTACCTCTCCGGTTTTGTAATGATGAGCATATTCCTTAAGCAATTCCGGCTCAAGAGCCCAGTGCTCATGGATCTGGCTTGGAAGCTCAACGAAATCGCGATCCACATTGGTACCGGCCTGACATTTATAACGGGCACGTGTCAGCATACCGTGAAGGCCGTGACCGAATTCATGGAACATCGTCTCAACCTCGTCAAGAGTCAGAAGCGACGGAGTGTCCGCAGTAGGTTTTGAGAAGTTACCCACATTATATACTATAGGACGGTCGGAAGTCCCGTCAGCTTTGGTCGAAGCCTCCTTAAATATGCTCATCCATGCCCCCTGACGCTTGGATGTCCGCGGGAAATAATCGGTCATGAACACTGCGACATGATCCCCATTCGAGTCAGTCACATCATAGACATTAACTTCCGGATGATATTTCGGAGCATCGGGCATCTCATTGAAGTGCACACCATACAGACGTTCAGCCATAGTAAAGATTCCTTTACGCACGCTGTCCACAGCAAAATACTGTCGCACTACATCCTCATCCAGCGCATATTTTTTCTGACGCACTTTTTCGGCATAATAATAGTAGTCCCATGGAGCTATGGTGAATCCCCCGCCCTCACTGTCAACGATTTCCTGCATGTCAGCGACCTCTTCGCGAACACGTTTTACCGCAGGGCGCCATATCTGCATCAACAGATTTTCGGCATTATCGACAGTCTTGGCCATTACATTATCGGTCATATATGCGGCATAATTGTCAAATCCGAGCAACTTTGCCTTGGCAATGCGGGCTTTTATGATTTTGTTGATCACCGGTCTGTTATCGTAATCGCCCGACGATGCCAGTGTAGTATAACCCTCATACATCTGACGACGGAGCTCGCGGTCTGCCGCATACTGAAGCAGAGGCAGACGGCTCGGGGCATGAAGAGTAAACACCCATTTGCCCTGACCGAGGCCACGGGACGTTGCTTCTTCGGAAGCAACAGCCACACTCGATGCCGGAAGTCCGGCCAGACGGGATTCATCGTCAACCACGATAGAGAATCCATTAGTCGCATTCAGAAGATTCTTGTTGAATTGCAGATACAGATCGGTAAGCTCCGAATTCAGTTCCTTCAGTTTAGCCTGATCACCCTCGGAAAGCAACGCACCATTTCTGGTAAAACTCTTGTATCGATCCTCGATAGCACGACGCTGAGCAGTTGTCAGGTTCATCTTTTCCCGGTTGTCGTAAAGGTATTTCACGCGCGAGAACAACCCAGGATTCATAGACATTTCATCGGCCCATACCGATGTCATCGGGTATGCCTCCTCTGCCACCTTTACCATCTCTGGTGTAGACATGGTTTCATCAAGAGACGAAAACACCAGCATGGCACGTTCCAGAAGATCTCCAGTCTTATCAAGCGCCTCTATTGTATTTTCGAATGTCGGTTTCTTCGGATTGGCTACAATCGCAGCGATCTCCTTTTTCTGTCGTGATATACCCTCCTTTATAGCAGGCAGATAATCATCGATGGAAATCAGTTCGAACGGAGGTATTTCATAGGGTGTGGTATACGGCTGCATCAAAGGATTTGAGCGTGAATGCTGCTCCATATCTACGGCTTGTGTTGCTGGCGGCAGCGTCAACGCCGCTGCTCCCAAAGTTAATAATGCTGTTAGTTTCATGATCAGTTTATTTGATTGTTGATTTATCTGTTATCTGGTTCCAAACGTATGTAGTAAGCAATGGATAATGATCGCTCGACCTTACATTGCCACGCACTATCGACACCGGATGGAAATCGCCTTTATAAAGCACATGATCTATTCGGAAATAAAAACGATTGGCGCTATATGTTATAGCCGGCCCGAACGCAACCTCGGCATAGACATCGCGCAGACCGGATTTTTCTATCGTACGCAACGCATAGCATCCGGGAATATCGTTGAAATCACCGCATAATATCACATTGCCGCCTATCTCTTCCACATACTGGCGCAACCGACGGGCCTGCGAAGCGCGCTGACGGTATGCATCGTAAAGTTTGGACACCAATTGCGAACGTATGCGTCTAAGGCTCTTGTCCTTAGAAACATCAGTCAGCTCAAGGAAGAGCTCTTTATCGCTTACTGTCAGGCCTATTGACTGTAGATGCACATTAAATATCGTCAGATCATGTCCGTCAATAGTCAAACGGTATGCAGCTATATCGCCCTTGTCACCCAGTTCGTGCGGTAATGGCATATTCTTGACAGGATACTTCGACAGCACCGACTGGTCACTGCGTCCTATGTAATGATACGGATACATTCTGTTGAGAGTATCTATCTGTTCTTTAGTAACGCAATAATGTGAAAACGGTGTCAAAAAATCGCACTCCTGAAGACAAACCACATCGGCATCTGCCTCTATAATATAATGCAGTGTACGGTTTATACCGTCAGGATAACGGTCTTCAATATCCGCGAAATGAAGGATATTGTAGTTCATGACCTTAAATGATCTCGATTTCTCATCAGGAGTCAGATCATCGTTGGTTATATTGACTGGCGAAAATGTCAATACCGGTCCGGCTGACGCACACATAGCCATAAAGGGCAATAACGCGAGGATCTTTTTGAAAACAAGATCCACAGCAATAAGCAGCATGTCAAGAACAAGCCAGATACCAAACGTCATGCCTGCCAGTCCGGCAAACGGCATTTTATCCGGATCAATATATCCCGAATATGCCGTAAACAACGTCACCATCAATGCAAATACATTGACAGCGACACCTATTGCCAGCATTACGCGCTTACCATATAATTTCAATCCCGGACTCATTTCATACGACGACTGACATCAAACAAGCGTTTTCGCTCGTCGGCCGACAATGCCGAATAGCCGGATTTCTTGATCTTATCCAATATTATATCGAGTGTCTCTTCATCTGTATTATGTCGCCGCTCAGTTGCTGACGAGGCATTCCGACGGGGAATCCGCCTGAATACGACACACAGGTTCCTGTACAAATTGACTGACTTGTCGCAAAAAAGATTGAATAATACTGTGATATCACGGCCACGAGACATTGCCAAACCATATATGGCGCCAATTACAGCACCTCCGATATGAGCTATATTGCCTCCCGCATTTTCTCCCGGAATGCTCAACAATGAAATAAGCACTGTAACGGCAGCAATCCATTTCAACGAGATTTCACCGACAAACAACAGGCCGACCTTGTGATCCGGCATCCTCCATGCCGCCGCGACCACAATAGCGAGAACCGAAGCCGAAGAACCTATCAGCCAGCCGAATGAACCGCTAAAATATGGCAATCCGGCAAAAGACACTATATATATAACAGCACCGCCAATACCACCATATACATAAAGCGCCATCAATTGACGGGGAGTATTACAATACAGAAACAACGATCCGAACCAGTATAGCCACAGCATATTGAAAAGCAGATGGAATATACCGTACTGCGAGAACATATACGTGAACAATGTCCACGGACGCGAAGCCAGTACCTGCAGCGACGATGGCAACTCTATCCATTGAAGCACACATTCCTGGACATCGCAACCGGCCAATGTAAGGATCAGTGCCGCAATACGCAGCAGTATGAATATCCCCACATTGACAAGCACAAGTTTCATCGCCGCATTTCCGAACCGGTATGTACGGCGCAGCGAATCAATAAAAGCGGCCATCGACAATACCTTTTTTCCTCCAATACAAGATAATGAACAACCCCACAAGCATACCGCCCAAATGCGCGAAATGGGCTACACCGCTCTGGAATCCGGTAATACCGAGGAACAACTCTATGGCACCGTAGCCGATAACCATCCATTTGGCTTTTACCGGCACCGGGAAAAACATTATATATAGAGGCATATTCGGAAAGAGCATACCGAATGCAAGCAGGATACCATAAATCGCCCCCGAGGCTCCGATCGTAGGGATATTTGCCAGTACATTGATCTGCGCCAGTGACGGATCCACAAAATTCTGTCCGTTCACAAGCGCCCTGGCACCCTCGTCTATAACATATCCCACAGAGTCGACACCGGAAGATATCGCACTGATCCAAACAGCATATACACCCTCCTGAATCAATGCAGCCCCTACCCCGACCGATATATAGTAAAACAGAAACCTCGTCCTGCCGAAAACCCGCTCAAGCAACGATCCGAACATCAGCAGACCAAACATGTTGAAGAAAAGATGTCCGAAATCAGTCGTCGAATGCATGAACATATAGGTAAATAGCTGAGCGGGATTGAACCACGGCGACTCAAAATAGTGTAAGCCGCCGATCCGTTCCATATCTATGCCCAGCTTCGAAGGCAGCACAAGCATAGCCACCCATATTATAAAATTGATTATAATCAGGTTTTTGGTTATGGGGGGAATATTGCTGAAAATAGATCTTCCGTTTCCTGTCATGATCAGTTGAAATAATATAACTATCTTTTGTTTGCAGTGCAAATGTAATAAAAAGGATAATTCCATAGCTCCGCAGCTATGGGTTATAGGCTTCAAAACCGCATTTTTTGTATTTTTTTTAATAGTTATTATTCGTTTTTCATATATAACGACTATATTTGTAGCCAACATATTACCCAAAATCTAAATCAATTATGAACAAGACAGAGCTTATTAATGCTATCGCAGAAAAAGCCGGCCTTACCAAAGTTGACGCGAAAAACGCACTTGAGGCTTGCTTGGAAACAATCACAGACGCCCTTGCTAAGGATGAAAAAATAGCACTTATCGGTTTCGGTACATTTGCTGTCGCTGAAAAAGGCGCACGCACAGGTATAAATCCCCGCACAAAAGAAAAAATAGAGATCGCAGCCCGCAAGACGGTAAAATTCAAAGCCGGTGCGGAACTTGCTGATAAAGTAAAATAAAACGATTCCGGAATCATACGGACCGTATAAAAGGAGACTGTCTGTGACAGTCTCCTTTTTATATTTTATCCCGGTCCTACCGCTCCACGTATCAGAATCTAAGCTCAAAGGACAACCGGTTATTGCACAAGATTGCTTTTTTGAGTAAGTTTGCAGTGTAAAATGCCGTTTTATGGCCGGATTCAAAACCAACTGAAAATGAACCAGCAAGAAAATTCAGGATCTTATATATCCAGCGGAATGCAGTGGGTTCGCAGACATCCCATACTGTTCAATATCTTTCTTATCATGCTTACAGCATGTGCCCTCGTATGGATCGGTCTTACTTGCCTCGACTCATGGACCGGTCACGGACAGTTCGAGGTCGTTCCCGATGTAAGAGGCCTACAATACAACCGCGCGAGCGAGATATTAAGAAGCGGAAACCTTGTGGCGGAGTTGAGCGATTCCATCTATGACGACCATGTGGCGCCAGGCACTGTAGTGGACCAGATGCCTAAAATGAACGACAAGGTAAAGCCACAACGGACTGTCTATTTGACTATAAACGCATTTTCTCCGAAGTCGGTCACACTGCCTGATTTCAACGGCATCTCTATACGTCAGGCACAATCCGTTCTTGAAGGATACGGTTTCAAGAATGTGCGTATCAATTATGTTCCGTCGGAATACAAAGATCTGGTATTAGGCGCCAAATTCAATGGGATAAATCTGAAAGGAGGCACACGCGTACCCATATCAGCCTCAATCACATTAGAAGTCGGCGAGGGATACGCCGCTGCTGAAGATTCAGATATTATCGATAACAACAATCTCAACATAGACGATCTGACCGCACCAATTCCAGAATGATAGACACGGAACACTCCATACCGCCACAAGACGACGGAAGCCTCGCTCAATATATGCCTGATAACGAAGAAGCGGACACAGATGACGGAAACGGACTATACGAGCATTTCCGTTTTGTAGCCGATAAAGGGCAGACACTTCTTCGGGTTGACAAATTTTTGGTTGCCAGGCTTGAGAAATCATCACGCAACCGCGTCCAGCAGGCAGCCGACGCCGGATGTATACTCGTAAACGGAACCCCGGTCAAAAGCAGCTACCGCGTCAAGCCGTTGGATGTAGTGAGCGTAGTGATGGACCGACCTCGCTACGAACTTGAGATAATAGCCGAAGATATTCCTCTCGACATAGTGTATGAAGATGATACCCTGCTGGTAGTCAACAAACCGGCAGGACTTGTTGTACATCCGGGTCATGGCAACTACAGCGGAACACTCGTCAATGCCCTCGCATGGCATTTCCGAAACGACACCGGATATGACGTAAACGATCCTCGACTGGGACTTGTACACCGCATAGACAAGGACACCTCAGGCCTTTTAGTCGTGGCAAAGACTCCTGATGCCAAAACAGATCTTGGCAAACAGTTTTTCAACAAAACGACAAAACGCGAATACGTGGCCGTAGTATGGGGTATTCCAGATCCGCCACAAGGCCGCATAGAAGGCAATATCGGGCGTAGCCTGAACGATCGCCTGCAAATGGCTGTGTTTCCGACAGACAGCATGCTCGGCAAACATGCAGTAACACACTATGAGGTATTGGAACCGCTTGGACATGTAGCTGTAGTAAGATGCCGACTGGAAACCGGACGCACACATCAGATACGTGTGCATATGAAGCATATCGGCCATCCATTGCTCAACGACTCCAGATACGGAGGTGATGAGATATTGCGAGGTACCAGATCAGCAAAATACAACCAATTCGTTAAAAACTGTTTCAGCATCTGTCCCCGACAGGCTCTCCATGCTCGCACTTTGGGCTTTGTCCACCCCAAAACAGGTCAGGAGATGTTTTTTTCGGCAGATATACCTGACGATATGACTGCAATGATTGAAAAATGGCGCATATATTGTGCAAGCCGCGATGTGTGAAAATATTCTAATGCAGCCCATATATTCATACGGAACACGGAATTTATATTAACTTTGAAAAATATATTATTTCTGTCCGAACAATTTAGATAAAAAGATATTTCATCTATTATGATATCCGAAGACTTCAGCGACATAGAACCATACGATGACAGCCAATTCCAACAACGCATGGCTGAACTGGTGAAAGAACCGGGATTCGAACACGCTGTACGCTTCGTCATGCCAGACGTAGACTATCCAGCATTTGTAAGCGGACTCACATCAATCTCATCGCAGGATGCCTTTCAACATGAGATAATGGCTCCTTTTCTGGAACTGCTTGCAAATAAGACAACCGCAGGGATCAGTGTGTCAGGACTGGAAAACTACAATCCGGCACAAGCCTGTACATTCATAACGAATCATCGCGATATAGTCTTAGACGCATCGTTTCTGAATCTATGCTTCCTACGGAACAATATGCCTACAAGCGAAGTGGCGATCGGCAACAACCTGCTTATATATCCCTGGATCGACACACTTGTACGCCTGAACAAAAGTTTCATAGTAAAACGTGACCTGAAAATAACCCGTGCACTCGAAGCTGCCAGACAATTGTCAACATATATCCACTACGCAATAGGCACAAAAAAGCAAAGCGTATGGATAGCACAACGCGAAGGACGGGCCAAAGACAGCAATGACCGGACTCAAGAAAGCCTTATAAAGATGCTCGGACTCTCCGGCAACGGGTCTTTTATGGAAAATATCGATGCGGTTCGCCTCACTCCGGTATCAATATCGTATGAATATGATCCTAACGACTATCTTAAAGCACGAGAGTTCCTTCTGAAGCGCAACAATCCGGATTTCAAGAAGTCACAACGCGACGATCTGTTCAGCATGGAAACAGGACTGCTTCAGTTCAAGGGTCGTATACATTTCGCGATTCAGCCATGTATCAACTCCGATCTCGCCAAAGAAGCTCCGGATATTGACAGGCATGAGGCTCTGCACCATATCTGTACACTCATAGATTCGGCTATCCATTCCGGCTATAAGATATATCCTATCAACTATATCGCATACGATGAGCTGCACGGAACCCAGGAATTCATGTCGCACTATACCACGGATGAGGCAGCAGAATTCAACAGCTACATAGACCGGCAACTTGAAAAAGTGGATCTGGATGGCCTTACGAACGAAGACAGGACATACATGCGCAACATGATGCTGACCATGTACTCCAATCCTCTACGCAACAAGCTACACAGATGAGAGTCCCCTGGATACTGATCTCGATATTGGTCTTGCTGCAGTTGGCGATAGACATCTATCTGTTCAGGATAGCGATGTCGCGTACACGCAAAGACAGATGGCCCCGCATTCAGGCAAGCACAGCCATATTTTTTCTGATCTATCTAATTGTAACCCTTTGCCTTCCACGGCGGACAGGCAATGACGAGACTCTTGCTACGGTCATGTGGCTGCTGTTCGGCTACATTACTGTATATATGTCAAAGACGCTGTTTGTCATCATTGATCTTATAGCCTCAGTACCGAAGCTGTGGCACTGCAAGCGGATAAAAGCTCTGTCATGGATCGGAACTGCAATCGCAATTACCTTGTTCGGCTCATTATGGTGGGGTGCTCTGATAAACCGGTTCCGGATAAAAATAAACGAAGTTACCCTTGAGATTGAAAATCTACCGGAATCTTTCGACGGATTCAGAATCGTACAATTCAGCGATATACATGTCGGATCATACGGGTCGGACACTTCCTTTATCAGCAAAGTTGTCAACGAGATCAATGCACAGAAACCAGATGCCGTATTTTTTACCGGCGACATAGTAAACCGACGTACCGCAGAATTACTACCGTTTACTAAAACATTGTCCGGAATTAAAGCGGCCGACGGTGTATACTCCATTCTCGGAAATCACGACTACGGCGACTACAGCGACTGGCCTTCGCCACAAGACAAAGCCAACAATATGATGCTGATGGAAAAACTACAGCGGAACATGGGCTGGCAACTGTTGCGCAACGCTACGACATGGATACATCGCGGCAACGACTCCATAGCAGTCATAGGCGTAGAAAACTGGGGCGAACCTCCGTTTCCGACGTATGGCAATCTGCACGAAGCCTATCCTGACACATCCGATAAGAATGTCAAGATTCTACTGACTCACAATCCAGTACATTGGATCGCCGATGTAGAAAATAATATCTCGGCAAATATCGCACTTACTCTTTCAGGTCATACTCATGCCATGCAGATAGAGGCATTGGGCATATCGCCTGCCGCCATACGTTACAAAACCTGGGGAGGGTGCTACGACAGTCCTGACAAAAAACGGACACTATACGTAAATATCGGCATGGGAACGGTCGGAATACCCATGCGCCTTGGAGCAACACCGGAACTGACTCTTATCACTCTCCGGAGCAAATAAGCCAGTATAAAAATATACAACACTACCATCCTATTCAAATTAATGACACACGATCTGTCTTCGATCATAAGCGAAGAGCTGAATATACCACGCAAATCCGTCAACGCAACCATCAGACTGCTCGACGACGGGGCTACCATTCCATTCATAAGCCGATACCGTAAAGAAGCAACGGGAATGCTTGACGAAGTAGCCATCCACAATATCCGTCTTCGCATGGAATCGCTTCGCGAGCTTATCAAACGCAAGGAATACATAATATCAGTTCTTGCCGAAAAGAATTTTTTGACCGATGAGCTAAAACAGCGTATAGATGACTGCCTTGACCCATCCGTTCTTGAAGATATATATCTGCCATATAAACCAAAACGTCGTACACGGGCATCTGTTGCACGGGAAAAAGGACTGGAACCGCTTGCCAAAATAATCATGGCTCAACATACCGACGACATACAGCGTCAAGCCAGAAAGTTTATCTCCAGTGATGTCCTGAATGTTGATGACGCGATAGCCGGTGCTTCTGACATTATTGCCGAATGGGTGAGCGAAAGTGAAAAAGGACGTGCTCTGGTACGGTCTCGATACTTACGCTCTGCGTCGATATCATCAAAGGTCATATCGGGTAAGGAAGATGAAGGACGGATCTATCAGAATTACCACAACTTCTCAGAACCGTTGAGAACATGTACGTCACACCGCTATTTAGCGCTTAGACGTGGCGAAGCGGAAGGAATCCTGAAAATCTCTTTATCGATCGACGATGACGAGATGATCGAACGGCTCAACCGCATGTTTGTACGCGTTTCATCCTTACCAGCATGTGCCGATATAGTGCGCAATGCCGTCAAAGACAGCTATCGCCGTCTTATACGGCCGTCGATCGAAGCCGAAGTGTCGGCTTTGACTAAGGAAAAAGCCGACAAATCAGCGATAGATATGTTCGCAGAAAATATCAGGCAGCTTCTACTTGCGCCACCATTGTTTCACAAACGGGTGCTGGCCATCGATCCGGGATTCAGAACAGGATGCAAAACAGTATGCCTCGATGAGCAGGGAAATCTGCTTCACAATGATGTGATCTACCCGTGCGCACCAGCCAACGATTACCATGGAGCGGCCATGAAAGTCAGCTATCTCGTCGAAGCATACAGGATCGACGCCATTGCCGTCGGCAACGGAACCGCCGGACGCGAGACCGAGAAATTTCTGTCCGGTATAAGATATCCTCATAAAATACAGATTTTCTCTGTCAACGAGGCTGGAGCATCGGTATATTCCGCATCAAAAATTGCCAGAGAGGAGTTTCCGGATTACGATGTCACCGTCCGCGGAGCCGTATCTATCGGACGGCGTCTTATCGATCCGTTGGCCGAACTCGTGAAAATCGATCCGAAATCCATCGGAGTAGGACAATATCAGCACAACGTAGACCAGACAAAACTGAAAGAAGCATTGGACTATACGGTAGAAAGCTGCGTTAATTCGGTCGGCATAAACATCAATACCGCATCGCGGCAATTACTGAGCTATGTATCCGGTATCGGCAAGACATTGGCCGACAACATAGTGACATACAGGATCGAGCATGGCGATTTCTCATCACGGCAGCAACTGCTTCAGGTACCCCGTATGGGAGAAAAAGCATTCCAGCAATGTGCCGGTTTTCTGCGCATACCGGACGCACCAAACCAGCTCGACAACACAGGAGTGCACCCTGAAAGCTACGGAATCGTCTCGGCTATGGCCGAGGACATGGGGCTGACCGTCGAAAAATTGCTGACATCACCATCCAGCCTAAAGAATATAGACCTTAACCGATACGTCACTAAAACGACAGGACTCCCCACTCTTACCGATATTATCTCGGAATTGGAAAAGCCCGGGCGCGACCCCCGTGCCTCTGCCAAAGTGATGGAATTCGACGACCGGGTTACAAGTTTAAGCGATATAAAGACCGGTATGGAACTTAACGGTATCGTCAACAATATAACAGCCTTCGGAGTATTCGTAGATCTTGGCATCAAAGAAAACGGACTGGTTCATATCTCCCAGTTATGCGACCGATTCATCTCATCTCCAGCTGAGGTCGTACGCGTACACCAGCATGTCAAGGTCAGGGTTATAGATGTTGATTACGACCGCAAACGCATAGGGCTGACAATGAAAGGAGTAGCGCAATGAGCAACAATCTGGTTCTGAGTATAGGCAGTAACAATCACGACCGAGAATGGCAAATGAAAAATGCCATCGAATGGCTCAGAAAACAGTTCAATGCAGTCAAGGTATCAGAAGTATACGAAGCTGTCGCCGACAATGGTATCGACGGACCGTATCTCAATGCGGTTATGACTGCAGAGACCGACATGGATCTCGATGCAGCAATAGTTCGTGTAAAACAGTGGGAGACGTTATGCGGACGCACACCGGTATCGAAAATCAAGGGAGAAATACCTATCGATATCGATATTGTAGTATGGAACGGAAATATAATCCGCCCTGTAGAGTTTGGACGTCCTTACTTCAGACATGGATATGATTTACTGACAAGCCGGTGACACAGGATACGGTGGAACGCAGTTTCACGTAGAGAGCGATACGGAACAGAATCATTCTGCAATTGCCGTATATATCTATTATGCCTGCGTATATCGATATCCCTCGAAAGCAACACGGTATCAGCCACATGCCCTATATCATCCATCGTACCTGCATATCCCCTGCACACCAGCGCATACTTTACATGCATGCCGGAATATGATACCGGCACATTCCGGTCGAGGAGCAGATAAGTATCCGGACCTACGGACAGCAGGGAGCCGCATCTGGATATAATACCTGTAGTGCATGAATCCGGCAAGAGCCGCAACCGGTTCGCTCCGGCCCGCCCAAAATACCCGTCGTACCTGCGCATACATTCTTCTGCAACGCTCATTCTGTCAGATAATGGTGCGGTTGTAAACAGATACGCATCGACTCCGTGCCGTATTATCATATCCGTACGATATGGATTTCTGGTTATAAAATATTCCGATTGCGGCAATTCCGGCGACACAATACACAGCGAAACTATAGTTCCGGCCGCACACACCGATGCCGCCGATATGTATATGATCCGACGTCTTTCAATAAACAAGACCAGCGATACGATCGAAGCATAATACGGTATCAGAATCCAGGCAGGAAAATACAGACCGCCCAATACCGCTCCCGGAAGTGATGACACCGCCCTGGCACTACTTGAAACAGCATCGTACATCAGATCTATGACATAGCACAGCCATAATGGATCGAAGCCTAAGGACTCCGATATAAGCAGCATAAAAGACGAGCCCATAAGAACTGGCATCACGAATACTGCAATCAGATTACCGAACAGAAAATATATCGGATATGTATGGAAATAGTATGCAGCCAACATTCCGGTTCCAAGGACAGCAGCCACACATACAATAACCCACGACACCAGCAGATAAAGCCACGGATGTTTCCGGCGATCAATCATGTTAAAACTCGGAGTTATAGTCAATATTGCAATCACTGCGGCAAACGAAAGCTGGAATCCGGGGGACATCAATGCCATGGGATCAAACAGCAATATGGCAATCGCCGCTATACACAGATTGTTAAGCGGAGAACTCTGCCTGTCCAATATATGTCCTGTCAATAGAATCGTTGCCATAACCACAGCCCTGACCACAGATGGCGACATGCCTGTCATCAATGCATAAAGCCATAACAGTACAATCGTAATTACATGGCGAAGACCATCGTAGCGAAGGACTTTGAGCGGAAACAGAGCTACCGATATAACCATAGCTATAACAGCAACATGCATACCGCTTAAAGCAAGCAGATGAGCAAGGCCTGCCGATGCGAAATCCCGTCGGACATCGCCTGGCAGCAACGATGTATCTCCCAGAAGTATGGCATTGACAAATGTTGCCGTATCCTCTCCGAGAGAACTCCTAAGCAACATATCAGAGCATCTGAGCCGCATGCGGACAAAAACATCGGTCATTACTCCATCGCTCCGGTCGACTGAGATATCAGACGGACTGACAAAACCTACAGCTTCTATTCCTTGAATAGCAAGAGCCCCGACAGGACTCATCTCATAAGGTATATCAGGATCATATTCCGGACGGGTCAGCGACGTCTCTATTATGATCATATCTCCGGAAGTGATCTGAGGCAGGATAGACCCCACAAACAAAGCGGCCTTAAAACGCCGGCACGGAACCATGGCGCTGCTGTCGGCGCCACACTCCCCTATCGAAACCACTATCCGTCTGGATGTCATCCCGTCTCTCACATCATGCACTACCCCTTTATACCACGCCATGTGTCCATCCATCTCATCGGGAAACGACTCCACCTCATTTAATGATGCATCAATCCATCCTACTGCGACAGCCAGTACGACGATAGCAATCACATGATGCCGTAATACGAAACACACTACCGCGACAGACACTGCCGCCAATGACCACCATGGCGATATGGCGGAGACTATGCCGATTATGATGCCGGCTGTCATTCCGGCAAATATCGGCCAGAGAGGCACAGAGGAGAGATCTTGTTTCATGCTTGACGTAACGGATGCGGCTTACAGCCACAGATCCGATAACAATGACATATTATTTGTCATTCCAGATATTCCATGCTGCGAATGCCTGCAGGAGCAACATTTCAAGCCCGTTCTTAACCGTTGCCCCATATCGGGCTGCACGGTTCATGAACATGGTTACGTCGGGATTATACAGCAGATCATAGCATAGATGTTCAGGAGTCAGAAGATGATACGGTATATCAGGCGCTTCATCGACATGAGGATACATACCCAAGGGTGTAGTGTTTACTATAATCTTGTATGCAGCCATTATCTCCGGTGTCAGATCTGCATAAGTCAATATTCCCGGACGGGCTGTCCGGCTAACATAGACCGGTTCGACCCCTAAGTTGCGCAAGCCCTGGGCTACTGCTTTTGCCGCCCCGCCGGTACCGAGCACCAACGCACGGTTGCGCGAGGGTGTAAGCAATGG
Organism: uncultured Porphyromonadaceae bacterium; assembly: GCA_948467675.1. Lineage (GTDB taxonomy): Bacteria > Bacteroidota > Bacteroidia > Bacteroidales > Muribaculaceae > CAOKFI01. Next base: position 106,096 of record CAOKFI010000001.1, on the reverse strand, counting down.
TGAGATTGAATCGGAAAAACCTATTATATCGGAATTATATCCCTTGAATGTCAATTTACCACGCTCGCGTATAAACTTGATCACATTGACAGCTCCGATCTTGGCAGCATCCTCATCTATTGCATCGAGATAAGGAATTACCTGCTCCTTGTATGGAATCGTGACATTGAGTCCGGCCAGATCGGGATGCGAGGCCACCACTTCCTTAAAATCAGCTATATCAGGAATTTCAAAATTAACATATCTGGCAGAAATCCCTTCTGCGTCAAATTTCTGATTGAAATAGTTCTGTGAGAATGAATGGCCGAGCGGATAGCCTATCAATCCGTATAGTTTCTCCGGATTTTCCATTTATCAAATAATTATGTATTAAACCGACAGCAGCCGACCTTTGATAAGGTCGGCTGATTGTTCGTTACCGTCCAGACTGTGTTTTAGTCCAGATTTGGTTTATCCTTGGCCGGATTACGGAAATGGATTTTATTTTCTACATATTCCTGGGTGGCAATCAAGGTGGGCTTGGGAAGTTTCTCGTAATAACGCGAGATCTCTATCTGCTCGCGGTTCTCTGAAATTTCCTCCAGATTATCATTGAGCGATGCAAACTCCTGAAGTTTCTTTTCCAGATCATGCTTCATCTCTCCGGCTATCTGATTAGCACGTTTGGCAATAATGCAGACTGTCTCATAGACGTTGCCGGTATCCTTCGACAGATCGATCATGTCGCGGGTCACGGTGTTGAGCGGAGCATTTGTCTTCTTGTAGTCCATAATATTGAGCTTCGTTTTATATATTCTGTTGTAACGTGGTTATTCTGTGACGTATTTCGAGGCTATCTTATAGATATTCTCAGCCTCCTTCAGGTTCGGACTGTCAGGATAATTATTCGTAAATGAATAATATTCATCAAGCACCTCACGGAAACGGTCGGCTTTTTTCTCCTCTATACTCTGGCTTGCCTCCTGATAACGGGCTTTCAGTATCAGCAACTCCAGATCCTCCTTATATTTCGAATACGGATAGTCCTTGATGGCATTGCGGGCGACAATCACAGCCGACTCATAGTTATTGCCCATGAAGTTACCGAGATTATAATACAACTGGGCATTCTGCAACTGCTTGAGCGTAAGCTTGTCCTGAAGCTCGAAAATAGCGTTCTGAGCAATGGAGACTTTATCGCTGCGCGGAAAATAGTCCAGAAATCCCTGCAACTCCTCTATCGCCTTGATTGTACCGCTCTGATCGAGCTGAGGTTCAGGTGAATCAAGGTAGTATCCGTAGCCCGAATAAAAACGCGCGAGCTCGGCATACTTGCCTTTAGGATATCGGGTATAATACAAATGGAAATATTCCGCTGAACTTACATAGTCCTTGTTCTCATAGTGACTTAGGGCAAGCAGATATAACGATTCCTCGGCTTTGGGCGTTCCCTTGAATACCGTAACGATATCGGTCAATACTGTAGATGCCTGCACATATTTCTTCTGGTCGAAAGCCCTTTTGGCATATTCGAGCTTATAGTCATAGTCATTGCTCTTCAGCACCCGCTGATATTCTCCGCATGAGGTCAATGCCAGCGCGAACAACAGTACTATAATATATCTTGACATAGAGTTCTGTATCGTATATTTATATTCAAGATGCAAAGTTAGCAATTATTTCAATAAATCCGCATTGACCGGTCTCACAAATCTGCGGCGGCACCCCCAATTAATAGAATTTATAGACCATTAAACGATTATTGACGATCCGGATTATACATTATATCCGAGCAAATCAAGGATAAACGGCGTCAGAAGTGCTGTAAGAAGACCATTTATGGTTAATCCCAACGATGAAAAAGCTCCATAACGGTAGCCTACATCCATGGCTGCCGATGTGCCTATGGCATGTGCCGCAGTTCCGATCGAAAGCCCACGGGCTATCGGACTTTTAACACGCGACATCTTCATCATCCGGAAACCGGTCATGCCACCGAATATGCCGGTACATACAACTACTGCGGCAGTCAGCGACGGGATACCGCCAACAGCCGCCGTAACTTCCATCGCAATAGGAGTAGTGACTGATTTAGCGGCCAATGACAGAACCACATCCTTGGTAGCGCCAAGCAATTGTGCTACAATCACAACCGACACGATTCCGGCAACGCATCCGGCAAGCTCTGCAACAAGAATAGGCAGCAACTGCTTGCGGATGGCTTCAAGCTGCCTGTATAACGGCACTCCTAAAGCCACTACTGCCGGTTTAAGCCAAAACTCGATATATGATCCGCCTTCTGCATAGGTGTCATAATCGACATCGGCACCAAGCATGAACCCGATAAGCAATATGGTCGTGACCAGAATCGGATTAAGCATCGCAATTCCGGTACGACGCTGAAACATACGCGCTGCAACAAATACTATAAATGTGAGCGCTATCAAGAAATATTTGTTAGCGAGAAAGTTCATGATGTCCTGATGTAAGCCGTCTTACGATCTGATGAGCCCAGCCGGTTATGGCAATGATTACAAATGTACTTACTATCGATGCTCCGACTATAGGCATCCACTGGACTTTGATAAGACCGAAATGACGGATAATACCTACTGCGGCAGGCACAAAAAAGAATCCAAGATTCTTGACCAGGAAATCTGCGACCTTATCGACCCAGATAAGCCGAACCACACGGGCACGCAACGCGGCCGTCAGCAACAACATCCCGATGATACTCGAAGGTATAGGTATGCCTGTAAACCAGACAATAAACTCGCCGATAGCAAGAAACGCGAACAGCACGGCACATTGTAAAATCATACTCTACAAATTTTAAACTCCATAAAACAGTCCTTGGAAATATGCGGCAAATGTAATACTTTAATTTACTATGGCAATAAAAATTTTACAGATCCAGACCGATACCATCACATTTATAAATTACCTTTGCAAAAAGAATAAACAATACACCAATAATAAATGAAAAAAATCATACTCACAGGCGATCGCCCTACCGGACGTCTTCATCTCGGTCACTACGTAGGATCGTTGCGCAGACGCGTGGAACTCCAGAATTCAGGTGAGTTCGACAAGATCTTCATAATGATAGCCGACGCCCAGGCCTTGACCGACAATGCCGACAATCCTGAAAAGATACGGCAGAATATCATCGAAGTCGCTCTCGACTATCTTTCCGTAGGCATAGATCCTGCAAAATCGACCATTTTCATCCAGTCACAGGTTCCGGAACTCGCTGAACTGGCATTTTACTATATGAATTTAGTCACTGTGTCGCGCGTACAACGCAATCCTACAGTAAAGACCGAGATCAAGATGCGCAATTTCGAAGCCAATATACCGGTAGGATTCTTCTGCTATCCTGTAAGCCAGGCCTCGGATATCACAGCATTCAAAGCCACAACAGTCCCTGTTGGCGAAGATCAGGCACCCATGATCGAACTTACCCGCGAGATCGTAGCCCGTTTCAACCATATATATGGCGAAACCCTTGTAGAGCCTGAGATTCTTCTTCCGACAAATGCGGCATGCCTGCGCTTACCAGGCACCGACGGCAAAGCCAAGATGAGCAAATCCCTCGGCAATTGCATATATCTGTCGGACTCGACAAAAGAGTTGTCGAAACGGGTCAAGAGCATGTACACAGATCCATTACACCTGAACATAAGCGATCCCGGACATCTCGAAGGAAATTGCCCGTTTATATATCTCGACGCATTCTGCCGCGACGAGCACTTCGAAAAATATCTGCCCGACTATAAGAACCTTCAGGAATTAAAAGATCACTATACGCGCGGAGGACTCGGAGACGGCACCGTAAAAAAACTCCTCATCAATATCCTTGAAGAGGAACTCACTCCAATACGCGAGCGGCGCAAACAATACGAACAGGACATACCGGCTGTATATGACATTCTGAAACGCGGCTGTGCCGAAGCCAGAGAAGCCGCGGCACAGACACTGGCTGAAGTTCGCCGGGCAATGCGTATCGACTATTTCGACGATGCGGCCTTGATCGAAGAACAGGCCCGACGGTTCCGGAATGCATAAACTATACATTACGATAATATATCTATAAAAATGTCAGGTTCTGGATTGCAACAGAGCCTGACATTTTTATATCACCACCATTTTTTCAGATGATATGTATAGGTCACCGGAGGATCCGCCGGATCTATGTATCTCAACACTATATCCGATGACGACAATTGAAGTATCTCAAGATTCGATACTCCCAATGGCAAATGAGTTGCCGGATCCGGTGAATATAACGAACTTCCGCGGGCATTATCGTCATCGGAATCATCGAAACGGACAGTCAGCGTATTATCGTCATCGGATGATGTCCATGTCCCGTAACCACTGCCGATAACGATTATATCGGACTGAAAATACCAATAAGTATCGGCGTCATACGATTGATCACGGCATCCGTCCACATCGACCTCGGTCATCAGCCATTCGCCGAACCATGGACCTATATGTCCCCCATCCTGAGTACAACCGGACATCACCATACATGGCATTACAGCCAAAGCAAACCGCCAAAATATTTTCATCATAAAAGTTTTGTCGTGTGTCATTTCTTGCCGAATGTTAAATTTCCGTGATAGCTTGCCGAGACAAACGCACCGAGGTTATTTCCATAGATAGTTCCGTGATCCATAGCCCCCTGAAGATGAAATGTCACCCCATTAAGAAAACGCGGACGCCAAGAAGCCTCGACCATGAAAGAAGTATCATAACGCGAAGGATTCATCGGGGTGTTGTATGTCCCCCAGCCTTTGCGCCAACCGCCTAAGACACGCCAATCCACATCATTTCCTATATGTCCGTCGATACCGATATGGAAACCGCGTATACGGTTGTTTAGAAACGACATCTGCCCATTGACATTATACAACGGAGAAGGCACCATAGGCGAACCGATCGACATACCGTAATTAGCCCAGCCATTGAAACCGCCGTTATTATAATAATTATCACGGCCTGAAGTATGGCTCGTAAGATCTGTCCCGGGATTCAACACCGGATCCCAATGAATAGGGCCAGACTGGTTAGTAAGATCGAGATATTCTACAACTACACCCGAAATCCATCCGAATTCCTCCGGCGCAGTATATTCCAGTCCCCATAATCCATCCATCCCATTCTGGAATCCGATACCGGATCCATCCTCCCAGAGCTTTTGCCAATACGCATGAAGGATATGTCCGTCAGCCGGAAGTCTCCATGTCAGGTGAATATCCCAATCGCCCACTGAGTTGCCCGGATAATATTCTATACGGTCATGTCCCGGTATAAACATATCCCATAGATCTTTCAGCCGAAACGATTTTTTGTCCACAGAAGTCTGTTCACCGCGGCTCCAATGGATCTTGGTACCGCTGATCTGCGCACCTGCCTGCATGCCGACAGTAAGCGATAGCTGCTGTTGCGGAGCAATGCGGAAATATAATCGTTTGTAGTGATATAACGCTCCGGTGGTAATGAATCCATTGCGATTTGTATGGTTTTCCAGCCATGTTCCGTCCATGAAGCGGCCAAATGCTATCACACCGTTCACCTGGAGCCATCCTTTTGTAAAGGGGACATCGACAAAATCCACGAATCCGACACGAACTTGCGGTATAGGACGCGCATTGGCACTTTCGGTCATATCGCCCGACGACAGACGGTCATTTAACAGTGCCGATCCCTGCTCCTCCATACCTATTGTCAGATAAAAACGCCGGTAGCGTATCGAAGCGTATAATTGCTGCAACCATACCGACGGTGGTCTCTGACCATTGGCGACAACAACACCGGCCTGATTATACCGATCATAGGCTACAGCAGAGCCATGACCACCCAAAGCATCCACACCGAAACCATAGCTGAAACGGCCCGAATCCGCGTCAAGCGGCTTCCACACCGAAGCCCGGAACATCACATCCTTAGCCTGCGTTATGATTCCATGCCGATTCGAAGCCATATAAAACGGAGCGAATTTACCGCGTCCGCCATTGGCCATACCCTCTCCCCGATACTCTATTGTCATTTCTGCCGTCGCGGCAAGAATACCCGTAGCCGCCAACGCACAAACAAAGAAAAATCTCATCATCATCCAGTTAGAATCGCATCTTTCATGTAAGCGGCATGAACACCGCCTCTGCATAACTAACGATTCATGCCGGAGTGTGGTTCAAAAGAATAAAAAGACAGACAAGGGCGGACTCTGAGGATTCCGCCCTTGTCTGTCTTTTTATTCTTTTGATATACTTATTTGCCGTCTGTATGGTCAAATGCTTCAAATTCCGAATTTTTTGATATGAATTCCGGTACAGTCTGCTTCATAAGCCGCACCATAGGCGGAATCTGCACAGCCTGAGCCAAATCCCGAAGCCGGTCCACTATATCAGCCACCTCCTTATTGTCATACTCGCGCACTCGCGCTATTCGTATACGGTCATGCGATGTCGGATCAGTATCCTCTTTAGTGGCCAAAACCTCTTCGTAAAGTTTCTCACCCGGACGTAATCCGGTGTATTCAATCTTGATATCCTGATCCGGACGATATCCGGCAAGTTCAATCATCTGACGGGCAAGATCGGCAATCTTCACAGCGTCGCCCATGTCGAAAACGCAGATACGGTTTCCATCTGAAATCGTCGCAGCTTCCATAACCAGCCGACACGCTTCCGGTATAGTCATAAAGAATCGACGTATCTCAGGATGTGTAACAGTAACCGGACCGCCTTTCTCGATCTGCTCGCGGAAACGCGGTATTACAGAACCATTCGATCCCAATACATTACCGAAACGTGTAGTTATGAATTTCGTACGTCCTGCATGTACGCCTGATGCCACCGCAAGTCCAAGAGACTGAACATATATCTCGGCAAGGCGTTTCGTACATCCCATGATATTTGTCGGATTGACAGCCTTGTCTGTCGATATCATGACCATCTTCTCGACGTCGTACTCAATACACTTGTCGGCAACATTACGCGAACCGATGACATTGGCAAGAATAGCCTCGCACGGATTCTCCTCCATCAATGGCACATGCTTATACGCAGCTGCATGGAACACGACATGCGGACGATGCGTGCGCATCACGAAATCAAGGCGTTCTTTATGACGGACGTCACCTATCACAGGGATGAAATCCAGATCAGGGAATTTCTCTTCAAATTCCAGACGGACATTATGGAGCGGAGTCTCGGCATTATCGTACATCACAAGGCGACGGATTCCGAAACGTGCAAGCTGGCGGCATAGCTCAGAGCCTATAGAACCGGCGGCACCCGTAACCATAACGGTCTTGTCGCGGAAATTGGCTACTATCTCATCCATAGAGATCTTGATCTCGGCACGACCGAGCAAGTCTTCTATGCGGATCTTACGCACATCTCCGGGTTTTATATCACCGTCAGCAGCACCCATCTCGTCTATGCCAGGAGCCAACAGGAGTTTCATTCCAGCCGAACGGCACCACCGTATCAGCCTGTCCTGTTCGTCACGGGCATCAGCCGGATATGCAAACAACACGCCATTGATACCGTGAGTGTCACGAAGCCATTCAATATCGCGTTCCCGCTCAAAATACCACACAGGAAGACCGGAGAGCATGTGTCCCTGCAAGTGACGTCCATGGGTCAGAAAGCCGGCAACACGATAGTGGGTCGATGCACGCAAGCGCATCAACGCAGCGACTGACTTATCGCTATCGCCATAGATCACGATAGACGGCACCCGGCGGCTCGCATTGATGCTGCGTCGAATTGTATCATAGACAACGACCATTGCCACACGGACAAGAATCAGCAGACATATGGTAAGCGAAAAATCTATCAGCAGCATTCCGGCAAGAGGGACTGACGCTGCATGACCGACAGGCATAAGCAGCAAAATGAGCCCCATTACTGCTTCCTTGCAGAAACCGACCATACAGAGCCGGCCTACTTCGCGCAATGTAGCGTAACGGATTATGCTCCGGTATGACCGCAATCCTACAAATACAATCAGCGACGATACCACCGCGGCACCCATCCACAACCAGATGAATTGCGATCCGAAAGAGGCTGAACGCGACAATAGCCGCGTTAACAGAAGGCCGCCGGCAGAGGCACAGATCGATAACGCCAGATCTATAGCCAAAACCAGACCGGAACTAAAATAACGCTCCATCCGCAATTTGCGGAAAAGTGTGTGATGAATCATTCCCTTGTGTTTACCCATGTTCAAATCATTACTTAAATGAGATTTGTCTAATAACTAATTATTTTTACGATTGCTTAAAATAATAGATGTGCAAATATAATCATTAATCCATAATAATACAAAATATCGTTTAAATCCATGAATTCATTTTAAATTATATCCACATACACAAAATAATCGAGACTCCTATAAGCCAACCGACTCACGGAGCCTCGATTATTTTATCAACAGTCAGATCTATCAGAACTTATAACCTACCGACAAAACGATATGATTGTTGTTGTCGGTTATAGTTGCTTCAGGAGGCGTGACACCATTGAAGTTGGTAAATGCAGACCAACGGCTTTCACGATGCTTGTGCACGTAAGCGGCATCTGCATAGAATCCTTTATATCGCCAGCCGAGACCACATGTTATATACTGTATAGTATTATCGAACGTATATGACGGATTTGTACCTGAAGTATATATATAATCACGGTTGTCATACGCATCGGTCTGAACCGGAGATGACTTTATACTGTAACCAGCTCGCAGGCTCCATTGTGGAGTAAGCCTGTATTCCGCACCGATACGCAATGTATTGGAGGCCTTGTAATAACTGTGCACGTCAGCGCTCACATCTTCGAATTTGCCCCAGCTGTCACCTACCGACATATTCTGATATGCATTATATTCATAGTCCATACTTATAATGCCTCGTCCGCCTATGACACCTGCAATACTGGCTACAAGACGCCACGGGGTATTGAGATTGGCGTTCCAGTTTCCATAACCGGTATAATCATACGGCTTGTCATCATTATTGGTATATGCGTATCCGGTCTGAGCCTGAGGATTGAAATCGGGACTCTGAAGATTGTAATCGACCCAGGCATTGCGGTTGTATGTCAGACTATAATATGTAGGAGTATGAACTGCAAAACCTATACGGAGTTCATTGATCGGCTTGAATATAAGACCGAATTTAAAGTTGAAACCCGTACCCGATACATTCTCATGATTACCGAGTCCGAATGCGGCATTACCGGTAGCTACACCGGTAGCATCGGCATTGGGAATACGGGCATCAGCAATCTGCTCGTCATAGTAAGTATCAGACGTAAAATTCAGATCGGTGATTCCGAATCCAAGTCCCCAATAAACGGTATTGGCAAAATTTCCACCGAAATTTATAGAATACTCGTCGACTGATCCACGCTGACGTACATTGACCGCCGCATCTCCTGCCGATCCGTTCTTAAACAGGCCGTTATATTGGCCCCCCACCTCATTGATAAGATATGTGTTATATGCCAATGCGCTAAGCCATGGAATATCAGGATTGTTGAAAGGATCGTACCCGTCAGAGCCTGTAGTCCCTAACAGTTCAGAAGGAGCATAATCCTGCGACATATAGGCTGCATAATTACTCAATGAAGTCCCTATTGATGACACATAACCAGAATACACGCGGTCGAACGATACTCTGCGCGAATATGAAGCGCCCCAGGAGAAGGTCGGCATTATGTCGTTGAACAGCTGTGTTGTTCCGACATACCCGAAATCATTGCAGGCTACTTTGGTCTGGCTCATTGTCGATGACTGACCCTGGTTCGGGGTAAATTTCGAACCCTGGATATCGATATCGAGAGTCACTCCTATCTCACTGCCACGATATACGCCTATACCGGCAGGATTCTGGTTAAGAGTCGACAGATCCCCTCCAAGAGCACCGAACGCACCGCCCATCGACATAAAACGTGCGGTTCCCCGCAGTTCTGTCTGCGACAACTGATATAGATCGGTAGCGCCCTGAGCCATTATCACCATCGGAAGTGCTCCGGCTACAGCTGTCAGTATCTTTCTTTTCATATCTCGACAAGTTGATTTAAACGTGATTGTAAATTATTGATTAATGACGCCCTCCGGCACCGCCGCGAGATCCGCCGCTACGGCCGCCGCCATTGTACGATCCGCCGGATCGTCCGCCACCTGCCCCCCACGAAGATCCACTGTTGTAAGATCCGTTGGAACGGTTGGAACCTGATTGCTGACGATACGAACCGACCGATGAATTATTACGGTTATTACTGTTCGCTCCCTGACGGTATCCGTTTGAGTTGGACGGACGCTGGGATGGTGTATAATTCCCGCTCGGACGAGTGGCGTTTGATGGATTATAGTTACCGGATTGTGCGGGTGTGGAATACACTGTATTAGCGCCTCGACGCTGTCCGTTGACACCGACTGTCGGACGCTGCTGATTTCCCGGACGGGCAGAACCTGACGAAGCCCCGTACGAAGGACGGCTTGACTGCGAGGCATTAGGCCTCATATTACTGCCTGGACGTCCGCCGGTATTACCCGACGAAACCGACTGTCCGGGACGACGCGCCGACCCTATGCCATAGCGGTTGTTGTAATTCGGCCGACCACCAATGCCGGACGCTCCCGACGGCCGTGCCGGACGGTATGCACCGGGACTTGTCGGACGAGCAGGCGCAGGGTGCCAATGACCTGGGCCATGACCGGGATACCAATGGCCAGGATGCCATCCGGGACCAGCCCAGCCCCAGCTCCATGACGGCCCCCAGCCCCATGACGGCCCCCAGCCCCACGAAGGCCCCCAGCCGAAACTCCAGTAAGGATCCCATCCCCAGGCGGAAGGATACCAGGGCGATGACCAAGCCAACGGACTATACCAAGGCGACGACCAGGCCCAGGACCATGCGCTCGGATACCAGGAGCCCCATATGCCGGGAGTCGAGACATATACATTGACATTGGCAGCTGGCTGCAATTCATTGTCAGCGGAAGTATAGTAATAAATCAGGTCATCGTCTCCAGACGCGCTTACTATATCCGGATTATGAAAACGCTCTATGCGTTTGGTATAAGCGAAGTTGTCCTCATCACCGGCAGATGATACAGAATCTGAAGACACATACGATCCTCTGCGGTTGTACTCATCGACATCGCGCGTATTTGATGTTACCACCGTGTAGCTGTCCGACGACGGATAATCGTATGCGTACCCGCCCTGCTCGGCAGAAGATTTTTTCACGGCCTTAACCTCTTTTGTCTTTTTAGGAGCCTTCGACGCATCGAAGTATATGTCATCATCGTAGTAGTTCTGAGCCATCACGATCCCGGTGCAACCGATAGCGGCACCCATAAGCAATGCAAGTTTCTTCAAGTTCATGATTGTTCGTTTGAATGATGTGTAAACTTTCTTTTCATTATTAGACCACTCTACATCGAAATAGTTTAGTCCTTTAATAATACAAAGCTACTAATTATCTACGACATTTCATATTAATAAAAGCTAAGGAGTGTAAACAACGCGCATTACGCGACAAACAGAGCCGGTGGGCGGTGACATGCTGCCAATTCCCGCAGGTATCCGCTCCACCGGCATTCCGTTTTCAGATCGCATGTCGGAGCCGACATACGCACTTATTCGACTCGGGTCGGCTTCATATCGTATGACGCCATGGCTACAGAGAAGCCCCAATAGATAAAAGCGAGCGACACCAGGAAACTGGTCATTTCCATATCCTGTCCCCAGCCGGCATCGATAAAGAAGAAACCGATCACAAGCAGAAGAATGCCATTGATGATGTAAAGCCACCAATAACGGCGACCGCGCTGGTTGACCGCGCTTACCAATGCGCTTATGCCCCAGAATATGAACACAAATGCAATAAAGTACGGGAATACAGCCTCAGCCAGTGTGATACTACGCACCAGCACAAATCCGATAAACATATCGATCACGCCGCCGGCAAGCCACCAGCCCCACCCACGGGGCCTGTTCTCTCCGGCAGACACACACAGCTGAACCACTCCTGCCAGTATCAACAGCCAGCCAAAAAGCACCGATGCCACAGCATAGCCCATGACTGGAAAGAACCAGTAAGCAAATCCGCACAATACCATCAAGATACCTACACAAAGCACAGCCCACCAAGCCTTGGACTGTCCCCAATAGTTCAATTTAGAGTTCATGACTTAAATTTATTTGTTAGACATTAAATTTATTATCTTTCCAACTATAACAACAGGTTAACAAATTTTGTTGAAAAGAAACAGCTATCATTCAATGCCGTTACGACAATATGTCACATCTCCCCGTCTGCCGGAAACACGATTCCTGACTGAAAGCGGATCTCATCCATCACTGCTGTTGTATCCAATGAATTTTTATGCGAATTGACCTTCGACTCCACACTGCCTGACTCTATGAGATCCAGAAACTCCTTGACCTCGTAATAATATTCGTTTTCCAGACATCGGATGCTGAGGTCTTCTGCCGGCTTCGTTTTATCACGCGGATAAAACATAATTTTACGCGGCTGATTGATCCGATCAATACTCAATGTACCGTCCTCTCCCTGAATTTCGCTCGGCAAATGCGAATCCGAGATCTTGGAATAGACAACCACGGCATCGAACCCGTCATAACGGCATACGACAGAACCCTGACCGTCGACACCTGTAGGCAGTTTCATAGCTGAGGCAATGACAGCTTCCGGCTTACCGAACAGCACTATCATCGGATAAAGGCAGTAGACGCCGATATCCATCACTGCCCCATTCGAAAGTTCCGGTCTGAAGGCATTGGCCACAACTCCGCGCTTCAGGGCATCGTAACGGGAGGAATACTGACAATACGACGCAAAAAATCTACGCACCGTACCTATCCTGTACAGATTATCTGTCAATACACGGAAATTAGGCGACAACGTAGGTTTCATCGCCTCCATCAGCACCACCCCATTCCGCCGGGCTACATCGATCATACGTTCCGCCTCCCTGGAATTGGAAGCCATAGGCTTCTCACACAACACATGCTTGCCATGCTCCATACATATTATTGCCTGACTGGCATGCAACGCATTTGGCGACGCTATATACACCGCATCGATATCCGGCGACGATACCATTTCTTCAACCGCCGTATAAACGTACGGAATCGAATGTTTCAACGCAAACGCCTTGCCGGTTTCTTCTTGACGAGAACACACCGCCGTCAGGCTGAAACGCACGTCATCCCGCGCCCCTTCGATCAGCCAGTCGGTAATAAAATTGGTACCTACAACACCAAAACGAATCTTATCCATCTGTTTCATCTCACAAATATAGCACAACTGAATGCAAATTCGTAATTTTGCATATCATATAAAGACAGTTTAGATAAGTGATATATCCTGACAATTTCGAGCATAAGATAGGTTTCGACACAGTTCGCGATCTCGTCAAGGAACGTTGCTGCTCTTCGCTTGGCACGGAACACTGCGACCTGATGACATTTTCCGACGACTATGATACAGTGTCGTTCAAACTGCACACCACAGCCGAGATGCAGACCATAATAGCAAGCGACGAGGAGCTGAATCTGGGAGCAATAACCGATGTGACACCGGCTATAGCCGCAATACGCATTGCCGGAACATATATATCGGCAGAGGATCTCGGAGCCGTTCGTCGTTCGCTCGGAGCAATCGCAGATGTGGCCTCATTTTTCGCGGCACACCGCTCTGAAGAAGGGATATCTGCATATCCCGCACTCGATACAATTGCGGTCGGAATAACACCATTTCCTGATATCTGCCGCAAGATCGACCGGATCATAGACCGTTTTGGCAACATAAAGGACAACGCGACACCCGAATTAGCCCAGATCCGCTCATCTATATCGGCAGCTACAGGATCGATGAACGCCGCCATGCGTCGCGTGCTCGCCCAGGCAGTCCAGGCTGGATATATCGACAGCGACACATCCCCTTCGGTCCGCGACGGACGCCTTGTGATTCCAGTAGCTCCTATGCACAAGCGCAAGATCAACGGCATAGTCCACGACGAGTCCGCTTCCGGCAAGACCATATATATAGAACCGGCGGAAATCGTCGAGGCCAACAACCGCATACGCGAACTACAGATGGAAGAGCGCAGAGAGATAATACGGATACTTACTGCCGTATCTGACGAGATGCGCCCCTACATAGACGATATGCTGGCAAGCTATGACATCGCAGGCGAGCTCGACTTCATTCAGGCGAAAGCCCTGTTTGCCAACGAAACTGGAGGCCACATGCCATCGCTCTCCCGTAACCCCGAGATGGAATGGTATCATGCCTGCCACCCGGTATTGCTGCTGTCTCTGCAACGTCAGGGCAAGGACATAGTGCCTCTCGACATCACACTTACGCCAGAACACCGGCTTCTGATAATCTCCGGTCCGAATGCCGGCGGAAAATCGGTAACACTCAAGACTGTAGGCATCGTACAGTATATGGCACAGTGCGGCATGCTCCCGCCAGTATACGAAAACTCGCACATAGGCATGTTTACAGACATGGCCATCGACATTGGCGACGACCAGTCTATCGAAAACGATCTGAGCACATACAGTTCCCATCTGCGCAATATGAAGATATTGCTTGCCAAGGGACGCGGATCGTCATTAGTACTCATCGATGAATTCGGCGGCGGCACCGAACCTCAGATAGGCGGAGCCATAGCCCAGGCGATCCTGAAGCAGTTCAATGACCGCTGTATGTGGGGTGTTATCACCACACACTACCAGAACCTGAAACATTTCGCCGAGGATACACCCGGACTGATCAATGGCTCCATGCTGTATGACCGGCATCTGATGCAGCCAATGTTCAAACTGTCCATAGGCAATCCGGGCAGTTCGTTTGCTATAGAAATAGCACGCAAAATAGGTCTTCCGGCATCGATCATCGAATATGCCGAAGATATCGTAGGCAGCGACTACATAAATATGGACCGATATCTGCTCGACATAGCGCGCGACCGCAGATATTGGGAAAACAAACGCATGTCCATCCGCCAGAAAGAGAAAAAACTTGAAAATCTGCTTGAGCAATACGAGACCGACGCCGAAACCCTACGTCAGAAACGCCGCGAAATCATCTCGGAGGCCAAGGACGAGGCAAAACGGATACTCGAAGGCAGCAATGCTCTGATAGAGCGGACGATCCACGATATACGCAAATCGCAGGCCGAAAAGGAAAAGACACTCGAAGCCAGACGCCGTCTTAAAGAAGACAGGATGAGACTCGACAGCGAATCGTCGGCCGACGAACCGTCGATTCTAAGAAAAGCCCCTAAGGCCAAAAAGAAGAAAGCTGTCGCACCGGAACCAACCGACCGCAGACCGATATCCGTAGGCGACACCGTAAAACTCGACGGACAAGGTATAGCCGGACGGGTGATCGAACTGTCGGGCAACAACGCCATAGTCACATTCGGAATGCTCAAAACCACAGTCAAGACCGACCGATTGCGCCATACTCTTTCAAAGCCTGACTCCGGAGCCAGGAAAGCCTCTTTCATAAGTGTGGCCACAACCGACAGCCTGCGCGAGAGGCAGCTAAAGTTCAAACAGGAAATCGATGTCCGTGGAATGCGCGCCGACGAAGCCCTGCAGGCTGTAACATATTTCATGGACGACGCAATACAGTTCAGCGCACAGCGAGTGAGAATATTGCATGGAACCGGCACCGGGGCTTTACGTCAGGCAATACGGCAATACCTCGAAACTTTGCGCGGAGTCGCATCATACCACGATGAAGATGTGAGGTTCGGAGGTGCCGGCATCACCGTTGTAGAACTGAGTTAGAACAGCAATGCGACGCGGTATACAATAAATGCGGCTACCCATGCTATTGCGGTATTGTAGATTACAGCAAATGCGCCATACCGCCAGCTGCCCGATTCCTTCGATATTGCAATCACTGTAGCCAGACATGGACAATAAAGCAGAATGAACACCATGAATGCCAACGCTGATGCCGGAGTGAAATCAGACTTTCCGGTCGTCGTCGAAGGCATTGTGATCCGTTGCGACAATGTTGCATCCGTGGTCTCCTCATTGCCGGTATAAAGCACCCCGAGAGTAGAGACTACTATCTCCTTGGCCGGAACTCCGGCCAGTGCCGCAACAGTCCCGCGCCAATGGAATCCCAGCGGAGCCATGACCGGATTAATTGTCTTTCCTGCCATTTCCAGATAAGAATCGGTATCGTAATTGATCGTTTCGGTCTCGGCAAGCGCCACATAAGCATCACGCGAACGCTCTGCATCATGATTAGGAAAGTAATTCAGAGCCCAGACAACGATACTTGCCACCAATATGATTCCTCCCATTTTCTTGAGATACTGCTCCCCCTTGCTCCACATGTGACGCAACGATGCTTTCATTGTAGGCAGACGATATGGCGGCAACTCCATGACAAACGGAGTCTCATCGACCTTGAACCAGAACCGTCGAAGCAAACGGGCTGTGACAACAGCCACCAGAATGCCGGCAAGATACAGTCCCAGAAAAGCCAGAGCCGCATGTTCCTCAAAAAACGTACCCACCAGCAATACATATATGGGCAGCCTTGCAGAACATGACATGAAAGGATTGATGAGTATCGTTATCAAGCGGCTGCTCTGGCTTTCTATTGCCCGTGAAGCCGTTACAGCAGGCACATTGCACCCGAACCCCATCACCAACGGGATAAATGACTTTCCATGCAGCCCGATCTTGTGCATTACGCGATCCATTATAAAAGCCGCACGAGCCATATATCCGGAATCCTCCATAAATGATATGAAGAAATAGAGTATCAGTATATTCGGCAAGAACACAATGACACCGCCTACTCCACCTATCACTCCATTGGCGAGCAGATCCTTGATCGGTCCGTCAGGGAAATGAGTATTGACCAGTTGTCCGAGCCACGCCACGCCAGCTTCTATCCATCCCATCGGATAAGAACCGATCTTGAATGTTGTCCAGAACATGAACAGCATGACAGCTATAAATATCGGAAATCCGAACAGTTTGTTCGTGACGAAAGCATCTATTATATGAGTGGAACGGGCTGCCTCCCTGTCGCTATGCGTCATCGTCTCGGCAAGAGCACCGGCAATAAATCCATATTTTTCATTGGCTATAGCCGATGTTATATCCTCGTCTCGCAAACGCTCTATACGTAAACGCTCACGGTCACGGATCTCTTTCAGCTGGCCGTAATCCGCGGCATGCGACAATATCGAATCGACTTCCTTGTCGTTTTCAAGAAACTTGATGGCAAGATATCGTGGCGAAAAGTGAGGCTCGACATCCCCGGCCGTCTTGATCCGGTCTTTTATAGCACGCACACCGCGTTCTATCTCGTCGCCGAGATTTACATGCACATGACGCACTGACCGTTCACGCCCTTCATACACGCGTATCACGGTATCGAACAGCTCCCCGACGCCCTGGCCGGTCCTGGACACCGTTGGGACAATAGGCACACCGATCATCTCGCCAAGAGTCTTGTAATCGACCTCCGACCCGATTGCGTTCAGCTCATCATACATGTTCAAGGCAATGACCATACTGCGGTCCATATCGATTAGCTCGGTCGTCAGATACAGATTACGCTCGAGATTCGACGCCACGACTACGTTTACAATCACGTCGGGAGTCTGATCGCGTAGATAACGGCGCACATACAGTTCCTCCGGAGAATATGCCGACAGGCTATAGGTACCGGGAAGATCCACGATGTTTATATTGTAGCCTTTATGCTTGAACCGTCCGGCCTTGGCATCGACCGTCACACCGCTGTAGTTCCCTACATGCTCGCGCGCGCCAGAAACAATATTGAACAGTGACGTCTTGCCGCAGTTAGGATTTCCTATCAGAGCGACATTTATGGTATGGCTCTGCCCGTCATAACGGCGTGTCAGCTCATCATCGCAGTCTTCTATTGTCGATGGATGTTTACTATTCATATCCGCCGCACCCTCTTCTATCGGCATCACCTCGACAAGATCAGCCTCACTACGGCGCAACGAGACCTCGTAGCCCATGAGACTGTATTTTACCGGATCGCGTAACGGTGCTGTAAGCAATGCCTTGATGTGCCGTCCCCTGACGAATCCCATCTCAATGACGCGCTTACGGAATGCGCCGTGACCCAATATCTTGACGATAATAGCCGATTCTCCGGCTGTAAGATCAGACAGTCTCATTATACGATTAATGTTTTAGCTTGCAAATATCCGCATTTTTCAACAAAATCCACTACCACATAATTAGTATTATTTCCAACAGCGCCTAAATAATAACACCAGTTAACATTTTCAATCCTGCTTTTCAACCAGATATTTCCAAAATCGTACCGGCATATCCTGACGCTGTTTGCGCGGATTCATACGTTCTTTTATTGCTATCGCCTTAAAATATGTTTTCCACATCTGCTGGAAAAGCCGCTCATCAGAATCCATTATGTCGGAATCGAGTTTTCCGGTAGATATATGGCTAAGATTCTCAGGCATCGTTATTTCGACCGGTCTGTCACCATCGTAATAATATCCGAATCCGCGACGCTTATCGTACAATATGAACTTCTGATCGGCAAAACGGTCGGCAAAATGGGCTACAGTAAGCGGCATAACATTATAAAGCGGTTCCATAATACCGAAATACGTCCCGTCAGCCGCCTTCTGAAAACGCATGAACTGAAGCACACGATGCTTCTCGCCACGGACTTTCCGAGCTGTCGAAAAAACCGACAGCATATCCGGATCTGTAAAGTCACGCTCAATACCGGATTGCGATATGAAAACTTTGACTATATAACGGAATATCGGCATATCCATCTCCTCCAGTTCCGACAGAAAGGATGCCGTCAATGCAGCCAGAGCCTCTGACTGCAGTTTGGCCGTCAATCCTTTCCACACACGTCCGGCATGGCCGGAATCAGTCTGCACTTCATGTATAGTATCGGCAAAGATCGGCAATTGCGCACCAATGCGCACCAGCTCCTGCGGCTGTATCTTCATCGAAAACGCATCGAACACCGCGGTCAGCATTCCCTCCCATGTTCCGTCGAAAACGAATATCCCCGATTTCATGATCCGAAATCCAAAGTCAGTTGATCAGGATGAACGGCCCCCTTTCTCAAATGCCGTTGGGAAGGTGCCGTGAGTTGACGGCGGACATACTCCGGCGAAACATCTGCCACACATGCCGATTGCAATTCGCCGCATGTAATGAAATAGCGCGCACGCTTCATTACCACCCCCATACGCCTGAGGTGATCGGACGTAAGCCTGCGGAACCTGCGCGCATTGATTATCAGCATAGCCGACTTGACACCTATGCCGGGAATACGCAATATCATTTCATAATCAGCCCTGTTCACATCTACCGGAAACAATTCAGGATGGCGCAATGCCCACCCGGTCTTGGGATCAAGCTCAAGATCGAGATCCGGATACGAGTCATCAACGATCTCATCCACCTTAAAATTATAAAAGCGCAGCAGCCAGTCGGCCTGGTACAGGCGGTGTTCACGTACCAGCGGAGGTTGCTTCAGCATCGGCAGACGTGTATCGTATGTATTAACCGCAACATAACCTGAGTAATATACACGCCGCATGGTCGGCGTTCCGTACAATGCCGACGACAGCCTGAGTATGTCGCGATCACGCTCCGGCGAGGCGCCTACAATCATCTGGGTGCTCTGTCCGGCAGGAACGAAACGGGGTGCCTTGCGGTATTTCCGCCTGTCTTCAGCACTCTCAAGCACACCTTGCCTTATATAACCCATCGGACGGTATACGCTCTCGAAATCCTTCTCTGGAGCAAGATACTTCAGTGACTGTTCGTTCGGAATCTCTATATTGACACTCATCCTGTCAGCATAACGCCCGGCCTCACTGACCAGTTCGCGCGATGCTCCGGGTATGCTTTTCAGATGGATATAGCCATTGAACCGGTGTATCGTGCGAAGATCCTTAGCCACACGCACCAGACGCTCCATCGTGTAATCCGGATTGCGTACAACTCCGGAACTCAGAAACAGCCCCTCTATATAATTACGCCTGTAAAATTCCATGGTCAGCTCCACCAGTTCCGTCACAGACAGAGTCGCTCTCGGTATATCATTGCTGCGACGGTTTATACAGTATGCGCAGTCATACATACAGACATTGGTGAGCATGACTTTCAACAGCGATATACAACGGCCGTCATCCGCAAAACTATGGCAGATGCCTACACCCCCTACAGTATTGCCCACGCCGCCACCGCTGTTGCGCCGCACCGTACCGCTCGACGAGCAACTGACATCGTATTTTGCCGATTCAGCCAATATACGTAATTTCTCCAGAGTCTGTTCAGTCATAGCGATACAAAGATAGGCGCCGAAACGCCGAATTTCAGGCACACCAATGTTAAAAAATACAACTCGCAGATCAAGCAAAAAGCTGCCGGAATGCCTCCTCTACTTTCGAGACCTCTACTATATTGATATTCAGCTTCGATGTATCGATTCCTTTCAGATTGTTGCGAGGAATCAATATCGTATCCATACCTAATTTTTCAGCCTCCATGATACGCTGTTCTATCCTTGTTATGGGACGGATCTCGCCCGACAGACCGATCTCGCCCGACATACACGTCCGGCGTGGCACAACCATATCGACATTGCTCGACAGAATGGCACAGATCACCGCCAGATCCAATGCCGGATCATTTACTTTGAGGCCCCCGGCAATATTGAGAAACACGTCCTTCTGCGCAAGTTTGAAGCCGACACGCTTCTCAAGCACAGCAAGAAGCATATTCATCCTCTTGGAATCGAAACCTGTCACAGAACGCTGCGGAGTACCATAAGCAGCTGTGCTTACAAGCGCCTGCGCTTCTATCAGGAACGGGCGCATGCCTTCAAGCGTGACGCCGATCGAAATACCCGACAATTCTTCTTCCGACTGTGAGAGTAGCATCTCCGACGGATTCGTCACTTCCCGAAGTCCGCGCTGGCACATCTCGTAGATCCCAAGCTCGGATGTACTTCCGAAACGGTTCTTGATCGAGCGGAGTATGCGATACATGTAATGACGGTCGCCCTCGAACTGCAGCACAGCATCGACAATGTGTTCAAGGACTTTCGGACCGGCTATACTCCCCTCCTTGTTTATATGCCCTATCAGCAGTACCGGAACGCCGCTCTCTTTGGCATATTTGAGCAACTGCGCGGCACATTCGCGGACCTGACTCACACTGCCCGCCGAAGACTCTATGGCATCCGAAGCCACAGTCTGGATGGAATCGACTATCACAAGTTTAGGATCCACTGATCTGATATGGTCGAAAATCGCTTCAAGCGACGTCTCGCAGACGATATAGCAGTTATCGCTCTGCCGCCCTATACGGTCGGCACGCAGTTTCAACTGTGAAGCACTCTCCTCGCCCGATACATACAATATATTCCGGTTACGTATCGAAAGTATATTCTGCAACACGAGCGTAGACTTGCCGATTCCGGGCTCACCCCCTATCAGCACAAGCGATCCCGCCACAAGACCTCCGCCCAGCACACGGTTGAGTTCCTGACTCGGCATTGCAATGCGTGGTTCCTGCAAAGGCTGTATATCGCTTACTCTCTGCGGCGTGCTACGGGATGCCAGCAAACGACCCTTGTCGGAGCTTTTGCCTTTGACGGATATCCGTTCCTCAACCATCGAGTTCCATTCACCACAGGCCGGACAACGGCCCTCCCACTTGGAAGAATCATTGCCGCAGTTACTGCACACCCATACACTTTTTATATTGTTCTTCGCCATACTGCAACTTATAATGAACGACGTCTGAATTCCGACAAGACTATACCTGTGGCCATAGCCACATTGAGCGATTCCGAAGTCGGGCGTCCGGCAGGATACGACGGTATGAGCAGACGGTTATTGATTATCCCGCTCACTCCCGGGGAAATACCCTTGCCCTCGTTACCCATCACTATGATTCCGCTTTCAGGCAGTCGTTCCTTATAAATATCATTCCCGTCAAGAAAAGTACCGAACAACGGCACTCCAGGCAATTGACCGAATGCCTCACACAGATCAGCGTACACGACATTGACACGGGCTATCGCTCCCATCGTAGCCTGGACGACTTTGGGATTGAAACAGTCCACGGTATCCGGGCTGCACAATATGTTTTCAACACCGAACCAATCGGCCACACGCATTATCGTACCAAGATTTCCCGGATCCTGCACACCATCAAGCGCAATAGCCAGACCTGAAGAAAAACGCTCTGCTTCAAATTGCCGTTCCGGAATCCGATACACCGCTATCACTTCTCCCGGAGTTTTAAGCTGCGACATACGCCCGATCTCACCATGCGACACGACTATCGGCTCAAATCCGGCAAGCCGGCTACGGTTCTCGTCATACCAACGTAATGTAGCAAATAGATGCACACACTCAAAATGACCCCATGTATCGCGCACGCATTTAGAGCCCTCCGCAACGAAACATCCTGACTCACGGCGGCTACGTGCATCGCCGAGCGACGCCACCTCCTTGCGGATACGATTGGTCAGCAAATTCTCATTCATAACGCAAACTTAGCAAAAATTCCGCTAATTTTGCACCGCTCAATAAAAAACGAAACATACAGAAAACGCCAAACGATCCGGATATGAAAGGAATATACACTATATTACTTCTCATAGTGTCGAACTCATTCATGACATTCGCATGGTATGGACACTTGAAAATGAAACAGGAATTCAGCTGGTTTGCGGCATTGCCTCTGATTGGTGTGATCGCTTTCAGCTGGCTCATAGCCTTTTTCGAATACATATTCATGGTTCCTGCCAACCGCATCGGATTTCATGAAAACGGAGGTCCGTTTTCCCTGATGCAGCTAAAAGTAATCCAGGAAGCGATCACCCTTGTCATATTCACGCTGTTCACCGTCGTGTTTTTCAAAGGCGAAGCACTACACTGGAATCATTTCGCAGCATTCTGCTGCCTGATTTTAGCTGTATATTTCGTATTCATGAAGTAGGGATTCTTTGCTAATTTTGCAATTAAATTCCAATCTCATACATGACCAATATAAGTATAAAATTCCCGACAAAAGAAAGAACAGTATCATTCCTATGGCAGCACATCCTGCTGCTTGTATCACTCTTCATAATGACACTCGGAGTCGTACTTTGCGTACGATCCAATCTCGGGAGCAGCGTAATTTCATCGTGTCCGCTTGCATTCACTCTCGCCGGCTCTGCCGGTATGGCACAACCTCTTTCATTAGGAACATATACGAACATACTCAATTGCCTGCTCGTAATCGGACAGATTATAGTATTGCGACGGAAATTCCAGATCATACAGCTTCTGCAGCTGCTGATAGGATTCGTATTCGGTGCTATGATCGACCTTAACATGGCCATGACATCGGCCATGACATGCAGTTCCACTGCATCCCAGATCATGACCCAGATCGCCGGTTGCTCTATAATGGCCATCGGCATCGCGCTGGAAATGCGGTGCGGCTCCATAACTATGCCTGGCGAAGGCCTTCCGGCTGCAATCAGCAAAGCCACAGGCAAACCATTTGCCGACATCAAGATCTACATCGACATCTGCCTCGTGGCTCTTGCCGTAATATCCGGATACATGTTTTTCGGACGATGGATGTGGAATGTCGTAGGTATCGGGACTCTGTTCGCCATGGTCTACGTAGGATTCATGGTCAAACTGATATCAAAACATCTCGGATGGTTTGACAGAATGCTGTATTACCGACCGGGATTCCGCCGCTACATCTACGGACTCGCACGTTATGTCAATTCAAGACTCGGGCACTAACAGACCACATTTATATCCGGATTGATCCGGAGAAGATGAGCCACAAACGCATCCCTGTCTTTAGGAGAAATTTCGATCGGCGAAAAACTTTTAAGCACCGACCGGTCTTTGAACTGTATCGACAGCCTTGTCAGCGACAAGGCCGGTCCTGCTATACAGCCACGGCAGTAACGCACCTCCGAAATCTTGTTTATCGGCATTCGGTGGGGTCTGAAAAGATTGTACACTGTCAGGGTATCATCTTCGATAGTGTACCACACGCCAAAAAATGAAACGATCTCCAGTCCTATGATAAACGTACCGTAAATAGCAGTGAATATCCACGAGATATCTATACTGCACACGTATATGACGGCCGCGGAAAAGACAACCACACCCCACACCCACCAGTCGATACGCGAACGGTAAACTGTCTTCATTTTATTTGGACGCACGCTTGCGCTCAAGCTCGTCAAGAATGATCTTACGCAGACGCAAGTGATTCGGAGTCACCTCGACATATTCATCTTCTTTTATATA
The DNA here is from genome assembly GCA_948467675.1 of uncultured Porphyromonadaceae bacterium. Classification (GTDB taxonomy): domain Bacteria; phylum Bacteroidota; class Bacteroidia; order Bacteroidales; family Muribaculaceae; genus CAOKFI01. The sequence goes on along the minus strand of CAOKFI010000001.1, from coordinate 81,712 downwards.
TTCGAGAGCTTCTTCAAGCGAAAAAACGACCGGAGGAATAATACGGGCCTTATCGTCAGCGCCCGATGCACGCATATTGGTCAGTTTTTTCGACTTGGTAACATTGACTACAATGTCATTGTCCTTGGCGTTCTCACCTACGACCTGTCCCGCATACACCTCCTCCTGAGGGAATATAAAGAACCGTCCGCGATCCTGAAGTTTGTCGATAGCGTATGCATAAGCCGTACCGGCCTCCATGGCTATAAGCGATCCGTTGGTTCGGCGCTCGATATCGCCCTTCCATGGCTGATATTCCAGGAATCTGTGAGCCATTATAGCCTCGCCGGCCGACGCAGTCAGAACATTGTTGCGCAGACCTATTATACCACGCGAAGGTATGTGAAACTCCATGTGCACGCGATCGTTCTGAGCGGTCATCGACACCATCTCGCCCTTGCGCCGGGTTATCATGTCTATGATCTTGCTCGAATATTCCTCGGTGACATTGATTGTAAGCAACTCTACAGGCTCGCACTTAAGGCCATCGATCTCTTTGATGATAACCTGCGGCTGACCGACCTGCAATTCATAACCCTCACGGCGCATTGTCTCGATAAGCACAGAAAGGTGCAGCACACCACGTCCGAACACGGTCCATACATCCTCGTGGTCAGCCTTGGTCACACGCAGAGCAAGATTTCGGTCGAGTTCCTTGGTAAGACGGTCGCCGATATGACGCGATGTCACGAATTTGCCGTCGCGTCCGAAAAACGGACTGTCGTTTATAGTAAATGTCATCGACATTGTAGGCTCGTCGATAGCTATGCGGGGAAGCGGCTCCGGAGTAGCCAGATCAGCCACGGTATCGCCGATCTCGAATCCGTCTATGCCCACAAGAGCGCAGATATCGCCGCTCTTTACCGACTGCACCTTCTTGCGTCCCATGCCCTCGAATGTATGCAGCTCCTTTATACGCTGTTTCACAATGGAACCGTCACGCTTGCACAGCGCTATATCCATGCCTTCACGCAATTCACCGCGATGCACACGCCCTATGGCGATACGACCCACATAGCTTGAAAAATCAAGCGACGTGATCAGCATCTGAGCCGGACCCTCAAGGGTTTCCGGTTCCGGAATATATTCTATTATAGCATCGAGAAGAGGCAGTATATTATCAGTCGGCTTCTGCCAGTCTGTGCCCATCCAGCCCTGTTTGGCCGACCCGAATATTGTTGGGAAGTCAAGCTGATCCTCTGTTGCATTGAGGTTGAACATCAGGTCGAACACCATCTCCTGCACCTCATCCGGGCGGCAATTTGGCTTATCGACCTTATTGACCACGACCACCGGCTTCAGTCCCATCTGTATGGCTTTCTGAAGCACGAAACGGGTCTGAGGCATAGGCCCTTCAAAAGCATCTACAAGCAGCAGACATCCGTCGGCCATATTCAGCACACGCTCCACCTCGCCACCGAAGTCGGCATGCCCCGGAGTATCGATTATATTGATCTTATATCCTTTATAATCTATCGAAACGTTCTTGGACAGGATCGTTATACCCCTTTCCCGTTCCAGATCATTGTTGTCAAGTATGAGTTCTCCGGTTGTCTGGTTGTCGCGGAAAAGATTTCCGGCCAAAAGCATTTTGTCAACTACCGTGGTTTTGCCATGATCCACATGGGCTATAATGGCGATATTTCTGATTTTCTGCATACCAAAATTGATTTCAGTTTGCAAAGTTACGTGTTTTCGCCCAAACAAGCACCATCTATGGGTTGCAAATCGATAGAACCGATAGCAAATGTCACCTATTTTCCAAGACAGCCGGTTATATCTACGAATCGGTCTATTATAAAATCCGCTCCCGCCTCGGCCAATGCCCGGCGTGTACCGTTGCCATACGTCACACCACAGGTCACAGTTCCTGCCGAACGCCCCATCAGGATGTCAACGGCGGCATCGCCGACCACCAGAGTGTCGGCGGCATTCCAGCCCAACGTATTCAATATCTTTATCACCGGATCAGGCGCAGGTTTACCCTTCTCGACATCATTGCCACCTATCAGCATTCCGAAGTAACCGGACATATCGAATCCGCCGACATATTCCACAAGCGAGCCGTGACTGCGGCTGCTGGCTATCGCCATATTTATACCATCGGCTTTCAGACAGCGCAAAGTTTCAGACACTCCGGGAAATAAAGTCACATGCAACTGGTGTTTCATCTCATCGAAAATACGACGGTAAGCAGCAGCATATCGTGCGCTCAGATCAGGTAAACCAGGCCACAATGCTGCCGGAATATCCTCAAGACGCAGACCTATCGACGCACGACACTCTTCATTCGTGCGCAATGGCAGGTCTAATTCCCTTATGGCAGCCTGCATCGTAGCGATGATCAATGGCGCCGTATCGGCAAGTGTACCGTCGAAGTCGAATATTATATTCCTCACTTTATACATATCAATCCGCATTTATGACATTGGCAATTTCACTCCTTGGGTTAAGCGGTGTCTGATCACATAGCTCAAGAGACTTCACCATATGCAGGGTCTCACGTTTGTACTTTTTGAAATGTCCGGATTCTATGTGCCTGCTATATGCCGCCTGACTTGAATATATTTCCAGAATCGTGATCAGACACAGATTATCGGTCTCGGCCATAGCATACATTGCAAGAACCCCGGCCTCCGAAAGCAGCGATATCTCACCGACCTCTTTTGCCAATTCAATATACTCATCACGATACTGCGGATACACTTCTATTTTTGACAGGCGCACAATGCCATCATCATGCATCTGTTCCTTCGTCACACTATGAGCCATAGCCGAATGACATAATATTACTGATATAAATACTGTTGTCAATAATCTAATTGCCCGCACCATATTTTTTCTCGAATATATCATAATGATCCTCTCCCCATCTCAACATAGCATCTATAATAGGAATCAGTGTTTTACCGAGATCTGTGATATGGTATTCCGACCGCGGAGGCAGCTCCGGAAATATCGTCTTACCCACGAGTCCATCCTCCACCATCTCTTTGAGTTGAATATCCAGAACCCTGGGAGTTGCTTCGGGAAGGCATTTGTGAATCTCGCTCGGTCTCATCGGATCGCCATTACGCAACTCATCCAATATACACGACTTCCATTTCGACTCAATCAGACTCATCGTAAGTCTCAACGGACAATCAAGATCTACAGGTATCTTCTTTTCGTATGCCATATTTCAAAATATTATCCGACAAAGATATGTAATATGCCTGAAATACAGTATACCGAAAAAATTTTCCATACCTGAATAATTTTTCGGTACTTGACATAAGTGATATACTGTCATACCTTTGCCGACATAAAATCACATAAAAAGCAATCAAATTATGAGAGACGACATCAAAGAATACGAAGCAGTGGCCAAAGCGGCTGAAAATTTCGTAAAAAGCGTGGCCGAAGGCGACAGCAAATACGCCAAAAAGCTGTTTACCGACGATGCTGTCCTGTTCGGTATACTCGACGGAGTGCTCGAACATGGATCGATCGAACAATTCTATCACAATGTCGACACCGTAGGCGCCGGTTCCGACTTCAAAGCCCGGATAGATGTACTCGCAGTTGAGGAAACTGTCGCCGTTGTGCGTGTTCTCGAAGAAAAATGGGGCGGTCGCATCGACTTCACCGATTTCCTGCTGCTGCTCAAACTCGACGGCGAATGGAAATGCGTAGCCAAGGCCTACAACCAGAACTCCGACACAATTAACACATAACCTTATAACATTCAATAGCATCGATGGCCGTAATTGATACGGCCATCGATGCTATTGAATGTTATTGTCTGACTTCTGTAATCTGCGGATACGAGCCCCTGACAGCCAGGGTCAGTTTCTTTACCACCTCGCTATAGCTATGCCTGATAAGCGAACGTATGAATTCATCATCCAGACTTCCCCGGAGACTGATCTGATTCCAGTACCTCTTATTCCAATGCCATGCCGGAACTATTTCCCCATGGCGATCCCGGAGATCTATCGCATAGTCCGCATCGCATTTGACAACGAAGTAGTCAGGGCGCTCCAGTCCTATGCAGGCATATATTTTATCGCACACGCGAAACAACAGATACTCCTCGCCGAAAGCCGAATCTTCAGTGGTCAACGGCAACGACAGGCAATATTCCCGGATCTCCTCGATATTCATCCGCGATCAGATATTTGTATACAGATAGCGCTTGATCGAACGTTTAGGAGTCTTTTCAAACTCCTCATGGAATATTTTGGTACGCGATATCTGGCTGTATGACGGCAGTTCCTTATTGAGCTGAGTCACATTGTCAGACATCATTTTCTCCAGATCAGACATCGATATACCCTGACGTGTAGCCGATTCTATATCCGGATATATCAGGGCTACGAGCTTATGATCCTTATCATCGACGATCAGCGACTCGCTCACGTATGGCATATTGTTAAGCCGCTGTTCGATCTCTTCAGGATATATATTCTGACCGGAAGGTCCGAGAATCATATTTTTGTCACGTCCGCGTATATAAATGTATCCGTCGGCATCGATATTGCACAGATCGCCGGTATTCATCCATCCGTCTTTCATTATAGCATCAGTAGCCTCCTGATTCTTATAATATCCCTGCATCACGTTGTCGCCTTTCACCCACAGCACTCCAGCCTGATGTTCAGGATCAGGCGAATCGATCCGTACCGTCATGCGGTCAACAGCCTTGCCGCACGATCCGGCACGCTGCTGATCCCACGGCGCATACGCTACAAGCGGAGCGCATTCAGTCATACCGTAACCGACTGTATACGGAAAGCCTATGCGCCTAAGAAACGCTTCTACATCCTTGTTCAATGCGGCACCGCCAACAATTATTTCCTGTAGATTGCCACCGAAAGTCTCTGTCAGCTTATCCTTGATTCTGCCAAGCAGACGGTCATCGACAAACGGCACATGCAGAAGCAGTTTCATCAATGGCTTGTCGAGCAGCGGGAAAACCTTGGTCTTGATAATCTTTTCAATTATAAGCGGAACAGTCACAATCAGCTTGGGCTTGACTGTGGCAAACGCATCCATAATGACCTTAGGCGACGGAATGCGGGTCAGGAAATAGACATGACACCCCTTGACTATCGGTTGCAGCAATTCCACCACAAGACCATACATGTGAGCCAAAGGCAACATACATACTATACCATCGCCCGGACGCAAGAATGTCAGGCCGTCGATCGTAAACTGAACATTACTCCACAAATTGCGATACGACAGCATGACGCCCTTCGAAAAGCCTGTCGATCCAGAAGTATAATTGATCAACGCAAGCCGATCCGGTTCCTCCTCAGCATATTTTACATCTTCTGGAGTAAATCGTTCCGGATAACGCATCCCGAAATATTCATTAAGACGGGCACGAGCCTCCTCGAGCGCCTTGTTGCGGCACATCAGCAGGGAATAATCGCTTATACGGAACACCCCCTCGAGTCCCGGCATCGCCGATTGGTCAAGATTTTCCCAGTTGCTATTGCTTACGAACAAGAGGCGGGCATCGCTGTGAGTGACAAGATGGTGTATGTTGTCGGCCTTGAATTCATGGAGTATCGGCACCGCGACAGCGCCATAGGTCACTGCGGCAAGAAAAGCGACAGACCATTGTGCGCTATTGCGACCGCACAAGGCGATCTTGTCACCGCTTTTGATTCCGGCATGTTCAAACAGCAGATGGAGTTTCGCGATCTTGCGTGCCACATCACGGTATTGAAACGAAGATCCGTTGAAATCGGTAAGCGCCAACTGATCCCAGTTAGTACGCACGGAATCCTCTATCATCTTAATCAGACTGGTAACCATATTACAGAGTTGTTATTAAGATAAGCATAAATAATTGACAAAATTAGCCATATTTCCAGTATCATAACAAATCAGAAGCATAAAAAGTGCGATTTACAGCATAAGTATAGTACCTTTGCACTTATAAATTTATAGTCAACTCATAATGAAAAGGAAATCTATCATAGGGGCATCACTTGCCATGTTGGCCATGTCGGCTTGTGCAGCCGACGGAGGATCAGCCTATACAGTAACCATTCCGGCGCCTGCCGACACCGAAGGCGCCATGGCATACCTGGTCAATTTCGATACAGAAGAAAAACTCGACAGCACCGTTGTCGATGAAAGGATACTGACATTCAAGGGTGCCATTGCCGAGCCGGCATGGGTTCGGTTCATTGTCGACGGAGAGCGCCACGGCATGTTCATTCTCGAACCCGGCACATTATCTGTCGATGATGCCGGCATAGTAAGCGGATCGGAACTCAACGACCGCTACCAGCGCTTCGACGAACTGTATCAGTCACTCGCACAGCAGATGCAGTCCCTGCCTCAGGATGAAAGCTCAAAAGATCAGGCAGAAGCAATAATTGCACAGTTCAACACAGCCAAAGAATTGCTGGCCAAAGACAATATGGACAATCCCATTGGCTATTATCTGTTCCTGCAGGACGCATACGGCTATAGTCCCGAAGAACTCGACTCTGCATTACAAGCCAATCCGTCGATGAAAAAGCACCGGCGCATACAGAAACTTCTGGATGCCCAGCAGCGCAAACTGGCCACATCTCCGGGACAGATGTTCACCGACTTCGAAATAACATACAATGATTCGGTATCCCGCCTGAGCGACTATGTCGGAAAAGGGAAATACACCCTTGTCGACTTCTGGGCGAGCTGGTGCGGACCGTGTATACGCGAGATTGCAGTAATCAAAGAGCTATACGATGAATATCATGACAAAGGACTCGATGTGCTCGGAGTTGCGGTATGGGATGATCCAGACAACACACGCGAAGCCATACAGCGGCATAAACTCCCATGGCCGCAGATACTGAACGCCCAGGCCATACCCACGGATCTTTACGGCATATCGGGAATACCGTGCATAATTCTATTCGATCCGAAAGGCAATATCGTAAGCCGCGACCTACAGGATGACAGCCTCCGCGATGCCGTTCGTCAGGTAATGGATGGACTGGAATATTAACCGTAAAGCCACGACGCCATCCGCCCGGAATATCGCATGGATATCAGATAGCCCGAACATGCGCCGGCAGAATCGGCTATAAAATCATACAGATCGCATCCGCGCCCCATATCCATAGCTCCCTGAAGCAACTCTATAGATCCGCCAAGCACTATCACGGCGGCAAGAATACATCCCAGAGCCGCCGGCGGCAACCCGCAAGGTTGCCGCCGGTGTTTTATATAATCCAATGCGACCGCAAGATAGACCCCTGCCATCATTACAGCATGGACAATCTTGTCCGTATGCTTGAACCAATTGATATCATTATCAGGCAAAGGCTTTGGCGCCAATGTCAGATACAACACAGCCGCGACAACGGTTCCTGACACAAGGAACTGCGGCATATTTTTCAAAAAATCTTTCATTATCCCGCATTTATCATCACAAAAATACAATTTCTTCACCATACTTCGCCGATATCTTATAAATTTGCACGCACAAACCAACATCTAACGATACACCAATGTCGCATAAGCAACAATTCGGATCCCGCATCGGACTGATAGCCGCCACTGTCGGGTCAGCTGTCGGCTTAGGCAATGTATGGCGGTTTCCGGCCGAAGCACAGGCTGGAGGCGGTGCTGCATTCCTGCTGATATATATACTTTGCATATTGCTGCTCGGCATCCCTGTGATGCTCGCCGAATTTTCACTCGGCAGAGCCGGAGGCACAGATGCCATAGGCGCATTCAGGAATCTGTCGCGGAAATCGCATTGGTGGATCGTAGGAGCCGCAGCCATACTTACATCCTATCTCATATTATGTTTCTACATGGTAGTGGCCGGATGGACCTTCGAATATATGTGGCAGTCAGTAACCGGCTATCTGTATACTCCTGTAGAAACAGGCGGCAACTACGGTATGCAGTTCTCCGCGCGCATGCACGAATTCATTCAGGACGATACAGCACCGCTCATCAATACATACATTATGATTCTGTTGAATCTGGGCATACTTATAGGAGGTGTCCGCAAAGGGATTGAGCGCCTCAGCAATATATTGATGCCCGTGCTGTTCATACTGCTTGTCATATTTTGTGGGGTATCACTCTCGCTGCCTCGGGCAGAAGAGGGCCTCGCCTTTTTTCTCAGACCGGATCTGTCGCATATCACACCAGGAGTATGCCTGAATGCTCTCGGCCAGGCATTTTTCTCGCTGAGTCTCGGAATGGGCATATTGATTACATATTCCGCTTATTACCCGCGAACTACAAATCTGACGCGTACAGCCGTAACCGTATCATTGCTCGATCTGCTTGTCGCAGTAATGATGGGTATCATTATATTTCCGGCAATAAAATCATTCGGCATGGAAGATCATTCACTGGCCGGCCCCACCCTTGTTTTCGTAACACTGCCTGAAGTGTTCGCCCGCATGGGCAACGCACCGTTATGGTCCGGTTTATTCTTCCTGCTACTGACTGTTGCCGCCCTCACTTCGACCATATCCATAGCCGAAGTCTCGGTAAAATTCATACAGGACAGATTCAGTATGTCGCGCATAAAATCATGCCTTATAGTGATTTTACCACTGTTTGTGCTGAGCGCGCTATGCTCGTTGTCGCAAGGATCGCTGAGCCATGTCACGATATTCGGACTCAACATATTCGACTTTCTCGACAATCTCACATCCAATATAATGCTCCCGGCCGGATCATTGCTTTTGTGCATCTATATGGGATGGTATGTACCGAAGAATCTCCTGATATCGGAACTCGGCAACTACGGCACCATCCAAAGCCGTATGCCGGCATTGATCAGATTCATTATCCGCTATCTGGCTCCGGTCCTCATCGCTTGCGTACTAATAACCCCGCTTCTGTAAGCCATGCGACTGACCGACCGGTTCACATATGCTGAAAAACGCGGGCTGTTGATCCTGCTGCTGGTCATGACCGCAATAGTCATAGCTCTGGCACTGCACTCCTATGGATCTCAGCGCCCCGTCGTTATAGTGCGCGATACGGTTACATGCTTCATTGAAAACCAGCCGGATTCGACAGCCGCATCAGACAACCGGCATCAGGACAAAAGCAAAGGCCTACGAAAGTCCCGATCCTCAAAAAAACACTCCGGATCCACTCCATCACGCAATCCTCTTGACGAACCGGTACCGGTTACTGCTGCTGAATGAAACGAACGATTATACTCATATTGGCTATATGGCTTGTCTCCGCACCATATATATATGGGGCGACACCTATCATGGGCGACACTGAATTGTCGGTCGAACGCATGTATCAGTTCGTAAAATCACGAAACAGTGACTTTCAGCGTGAAATTGCAGAAACATTCCATCGCGTGGGAAACCGTTATGGAATACGTGGCGATATCGCGTTGTGCCAGGCAATTCTTGAGACCGGCTGGTTCCGGTTTTCCGACGGAACAGCAGTCGATGGACAGCAATTCAACTACTGCGGCCTGGGAGTTCTGGCCAAAGGCATGAAAGGGTGCGCATTCTCCGGAATAGACGAAGGCGTGACCGCACAGATACAGCATCTGTACGCATACGCCACCAAAGCACCGCTGCCCGACGGCGAAACACTTGTCGATCCGCGTTTCGGTCAGGTGATACGCGGATGCGCCAAAGACTGGGAAAAATTAAGCGGACGCTGGGCTGCCAATAACAGATATGCCGAACGGATTCTGAAACTATACCGCATGATGTGTGAATTCGACGAAGCCGAAGTCATAACAGTCGGAATTCCTGACGATTTATTCGACAGCCTCATCGACGGCAAAATCCCTGAATGACCATCCGCATCAAAAATGCTTGTGATTTTATAGCACGCCATCTCTCATAATTGCGAAAAAAGCACTATCTTTGCATGCAATAAATTTTACACATCATTATGTCGTTTATTGCAGATCGAGTAAAAATGGACGGACTCACTTTCGATGATGTCCTATTGATTCCCGCCTATTCAGAAATACTTCCGCGCGAAGTAAATCTGTCCACAAAATTTTCACGCAACATCACTCTTAACGTTCCTCTTGTGTCAGCCGCTATGGACACAGTGACAGAGGCTCGTTTAGCCATAGCGATAGCCCGTGAAGGCGGCATTGGCGTAATACACAAAAACATGCCTATAGCCGAACAGGCCCGCCAGGTACATGCTGTGAAACGCGCCGAAAACGGCATGATCTATGATCCCGTGACCATAGCCCGCGGAAGTACCGTAGCCGATGCCTTGAAGATGATGGAGGAATATCACATCGGAGGTATACCTGTAGTCGACGAAAACCGCAAACTCGTCGGTATAGTCACCAACCGCGACCTTCGTTTCGAACTGGATCTGAACAGGCCAATTGACGAAGTGATGACAAAAGAAGGCCTCGTGACCACCACCCAATCGACCAATCTCGAGGAAGCCGCCCTCATACTCCAGAACCACAAAATAGAGAAACTGCCCGTTGTCGACAACGACGGCAAGCTCATAGGCCTCGTCACTTACAAAGACATAACCAAAGCCAAGGACAAACCTTTCGCATGCAAGGACAGTCTTGGTCGTCTGCGTGTGGCAGCCGGTGTCGGAGTCACAGCCGACAGCATGGATCGCGTCGATGCATTGGTTGAAGCCGGTGTCGACGCAATCGTAATCGACACAGCCCACGGACATAGCCGCGGCGTGATAGGCGTCCTTCGCGCAGTTAAGGAAAAATATCCGCAGATCGACGTAGTCGTAGGCAACATCGCTACCGGCGAAGCCGCAAAATATCTTGTCGACAACGGCGCTGACGGCGTGAAAGTCGGAATCGGTCCCGGATCAATATGCACAACACGAATAATAGCAGGTGTCGGTGTGCCACAGCTGAGTGCCGTATATGACGTTGCAAAAGCCCTCGACGGCACAGGCGTGCCATTGATCGCCGACGGCGGAATACGCTATTCCGGCGACATCGTGAAAGCACTTGCGGCAGGCGCATACTCGGTAATGCTCGGTGGAATGCTGGCAGGTGTCGACGAAACTCCTGGCGACACTATAATATATAACGGTCGTAAATACAAGGCATACCGCGGCATGGGTTCGCTCGAAGCCATGGAAAAAGGATCGAAAGACCGGTATTTCCAGGCCAACGAAACTGATGCGAAAAAACTCGTGCCGGAAGGTATTGCAGCTCGCGTGGCATACAAAGGATCGCTTTATGAAGTAGTATACCAGATGCTTGGCGGACTCCGCGCTGGTATGGGATATTGCGGCGCCGCAAACATCGAAGCTCTACATTCGGCAAAATTCACACGAATCACAAATGCCGGCGTAATGGAAAGCCATCCGCATGATGTAGCCATCACAAGCGAGGCTCCGAACTACAGCGCATCGCACCAGTAATACGCAATCGTAAGCATTAATGCTATTATATACATATAATTGAAATAATAAACGGGCAGCAATGCCCGTTATTATTTTCGGAACAATTTAACCTCATCGTAAACATACAATGGAAAAACGTTTTTTGACAGTGGCATTGTGCGCCCTCGCCATTACATCGGCATCATGGGCCAGAACCGCCGGTGATGACGACCCTACACTGATGACAGTTAACGGGAATGCTGTGCCCCTGAGCGAATTCAAGTATCTATACAACAAGAACAACAGCCAGCAGGTCAAACCGCAGAGCCTCGACGAATATCTCGACATGTTTGTCACATACAAGCTGAAAGTCGCCGATGCCAAAACTGCCGGCATTGATACTACAGCGGCCTTTATCCGCGAATTCAACGGATACCGCGACGAGCTTGCCCGACCATATCTCCGCGACAATTCCGTAGAGGAAAAACTCATAAACGAGGCATACGCGCACATGAAAGAAAACGTCGACATCAACCACCTTATGTTGCGTCTCGACGACAGCCATTCCACCGGCCATCCGAACAAACACCTTGCCGACAGTCTGCGCCAGGCCATTGTCGATGGCAGCGATTTCTATGAAATAGCAAAAGCCTATTCGATAGATCCGGCTGTGCAATATAACAGCGGACATACCGGCTGGGCCGGAGCCAACCAATATCCATACGCGTTTGAAAAAATGATGTATGAAACACCTGTAGGAGAACTGTCGCCCGTATTCAAGACTCGTTTCGGATATCATCTGATACGCGTCAATGCACGCCGTCCAGACCAGGGAGAAGTACTTGTACGGCATATCCTCAAACAGTTCCCCCGACCGCGCACCGCAGAAGGTGATGCCGCGACCAAAGCCCGAATCGATTCCATATACACCATCGTGACATCATCCGGAGCTGATTTCGCCGAAGTCGCCAAGACAGAAAGCGAAGATCCAGGATCGGCACGCAACGGCGGAGAACTGCCTTGGTTCGGATCCGGACGCATGGTCAAGGAATTTGAGACAGTAGCTTTCGCACTGAAAAACGGCGACATCTCGAAACCGTTCGCATCCTCATTCGGTTATCACATAATCCAGCGCATCGACGCCCGTCCGGTAGTGCCTATCGACGAAGCCAGACCGACGATTTTGAATGCGATAGCCGGCGATGAACGCGCAATGGAGGCTGACAATGCACAGCTCGGCAAACTCAAAGCCGCCTATGGCACACGGATCATAGACTCGACTCTTGATTACATCCGCCAGCAGCTGGACAGAAACGGCTCGTATGACTCGACTATCGTTGCAGAATTGCGTAAAAGCGACCTTCCGGCCATTCAGGTAGCCGATCAGACCGTTCCGCTGTCACAGGTCATGGCCAATGTTCCGTTCTCCACTGTCGTACCGTCAGAAATAGGATTCAAAGTGATATCTTCGACTCTCGACCGGCAGGCTGATGCAGCGACCATAGAATACGAAAAAGGACAATTGGAGAACAAATATCCCGAATTCCGGAATCTTGTCAATGAATACCGCGACGGCATGATGCTGTTTGAGATCAGCAACCGCAACGTCTGGGAAAAATCGTCGAAAGATAAAGAAGGACTCGAAGCGTTCTTCAATAAACATAAATCGGATTACAAATGGGATTCTCCAAGATACAAAGGATTCGTAATCTACGCCACAAGCGACTCCATACTCGCCGAAGTCAACAGATACCTCGACGACAATAAACTCGAAGCCGACTCAGTCGCAAAGAAGATGCGTCAGGAATTCGGCCGCGAGGTAAAGACCGAACGCGTCGTGATGGCCATGGGCGACAATCCGGTAATAGATGCCATCGCCTTCGGCCAGCCGGCTCCGGATCGCTCAGCTGAAAAATGGAAAGCATACACCCCGTACTTGGGAAAGGTCATCGCAGCTCCCGAAGAAGCGGCCGATGTACGCGGCCCTGTCACCACCGATTATCAGGCCGCTCTTGAGAAAGACTGGATCAAGGCTCTCAAGAAGAAATATCCCGTAAAAATCAACAAAAAGATACTCAAACAGATCAAATGATGTTCCGGATTCCGGTTCTGTATATCCCCTTTGCCGCGTTGACTGCGCTGGCTGCCGTCTCGTGCAGCCCACAAGAGACATCCGGCCAAGGGGATATACTGGTTAAAGTAGGCTCTGCCACCCTGTCACGCCAGGACCTGCAGAAAGCGATCCCCTACGGACTGACTCCGGAGGATAGTGTGAAATTCGCAAAATCCTTTATTGCAAATTGGATCGACGACGAGATCATCGACGAACTCGCCATTGCAAACATTAATGATACTCGCGATATCGACGCTATGGTGGCCGAATACCGCCGGGATTTGATCATGCGTGAGTACCGCAGACGGATGTTCGACCAGAATACCGACGCAGCTCCGGGTGATGACGAAATCGAAACATATTACGAAACCCACAAGCAACAGCTGCGCACCTCCGAGCCGTTGATAAAAGGCATTTATGTCAGGCTGCCGGACGATTCGCATTCACTGTCCGACATTCGGAAATGGTACCGGTCCGACAAAGCCGACGATATAGACCGCCTTGAGAAAGCATGCGACGACACTGACGTGAGTTACGAATACTTCCGCGACCGATGGGTCGAATGGAGCGCCGTGAAAAACATGATTCCGTATGATTTCGGAACGAATCCAGACCACTTTCTGCGGACTCATAAATTTCTTGACACATCCCGGGGGGGATCTGTATATCTGCTCGCAATCACTGAATACCTCCCTGTAGGATCAGTCAAACCGCTGGAAATCGCAAAACCGGAAATTCTGGAGCGCCTTATTGCCACACGTCGCATGGAATATGACCGTAAGTTGCGGAAAGAATTGTACGACATGGCGATAAAATCGGGCGAAATTGTGGTATACTGACAACCCGCACGCAAATATTTGCTATATTTGCATCCTAAAATACCGACATAACGTGAATATCAAGAGAAAAGCCTTTTTAGGTGCATTTGCTGCCATGTCATTGGCAGCCTTGGCTCAAAATAATAATATCGCAGAAGAAGTCGCCTGGATGATCGGAGACCAGCCGATCTGGAAATCGGAGATTGAAGAACTGTACCAGCAGATGCAGTACGAGCGCATGCCGATCGATGGAGATCCGTTCTGTGTATTGCCCGAACAGATGGCATTGGAGAAACTGTTCTTGCATCAGGCCGAACTCGATACTGTAGAGGTATCCGAGGGCATGGTGGCGCAACAGGTCGATGCAAGGATCAACGCCATGATCGCAGGAGTAGGATCACGTGAGAAACTGGAGTCATTCTACCGGAAACCATTGCCGGCAATACGTGAGACTATGATGGAGATGACACGTAATCAGGCTCGCATACAGCAGGTTCAGTCCGGCCTTACCAAAGACATAAAGACCACGCCAAGCGATGTACGCAAATATTTCGCCTCATTGCCGGAAGACAGTATCCCGTTCGTACCGTTGCAGGTCGAAGCGCAGATCATGACCCTGAACCCCATAATTCCTCGTCAGGAGATAGAAGACGTCAAAGCCCGTCTGCGAGATTATGCAGACCGTGTGAACCGTGGCGAAGCCAACTTCTCCACACTTGCTGTCATGTATAGCGAGGACGGCAGCTCAGTATACGGCGGAGAACTCGGATTCAGCGGACGCGGTCAGCTGGTGCCGGAATACGCCGCAGTGGCTTTCAACCTCAACGACCCGAAAAAGGCATCTAAAATCGTAGAGACAGAATACGGATTCCACATCATACAGCTCATCGAGAAACGCGGCGACCGCATCAATACTCGCCACATACTGCTTCGTCCTAAAGTCAGCGACAAAGATCTGACCGACGCGCTTAACCGCCTCGATTCGATACGTGCCGACATCGTCGAAGGAAAATTCTCGTTCGAAGAAGCCACTCCGTATATCTCGCAGGACAAAGACACACGCAACAGCCGTGGCGTGATGGTCAACGAAAACAACGGCACCACACGCTTCGAGATGTCCGAACTGCCACAGGAGGTCGCCAAAGTAGTAAACACGATGGAGCCCGGAGAGATCTCGAAAGCCTTCATAATGAAAGATCCTAAACGAAACCGCGACATAGTGGCTATCGTCAAGCTAACCAATCGTATCGATGCCCATAAAGCAAATCTCAGCGACGACTACCAGCAGATCAAAGGCATGTATGAAGACAACGCACGCGAGAAAATCATACGTGACTGGACTGAGAAAAAGATACGGGAAACCTACATCCGTATCGAAGACGGATGGAGAAACTGCGACTTCAAGCACAAAGGATGGATAAAGAATGTCGGGGATTAGACACATACTCCCTGCCCTTCTGTCCGTAGCGGCAGCATTGGCGGTGCTGGCACAGAAACCTGTCGCTTCAGGCAAGTCCCAGACAATACAGCCTATGATCCCGACAGCCGACCGTCACCAGCCGGGAAAGATATTTCTTGAAAGAGCAGACCGGTTGTGGACCGACGAGAACCGGGGCGTAGACTACCAGGTACTCATAGGCAACGTCGAATTCCGCAAAGGCGACATGTTCATGTATTGCGACAGCGCCTACTTCTACGACAAGACAAACTCGCTCGACGCTTTCGGAAACGTACGTATGGAGCAAGGCGACACATTGTTTGTCTTCGCCGATATACTGAACTACGACGGACCTACGGAAATGGCCGTCCTATATGCCGACGAACATAAAAAAGTACGCCTGATTAACCGTGACGTAATGCTTGAGACCGACGTGTTCAACTACGACCTCGGAATCGATCTCGGATATTATGAAGTATGGGGCACTCTTACCGACCGGCAGAACAGACTGACCTCACTGCAGGGAGAATACAGCCCGTCTACCAAAGATGCCAACTTCTACATCGACGTCAAGCTACAGAGCATCTCGGAAAAACAATCCGACACCCTGTATATATACACCGATACTTTATCGTACAATACCGACACACACATAGCCGAACTGACATGTCCGTCCGAAATCATAAACCGCGACGGAACAATCTATACCTCCAACGGTGTATACGACACAAACACTGATATTGCGGATCTTTACGATCGTTCAACGGTTCGGACCAACAACGGCAATACTCTTACCGGCGATACTCTGTTTTACGACCGCAACGCAGGCTACGGCGAAGCATTCGGCAACATGGTATTGACCGACTCCGCACGTCAGACAGCCATCGAAGGAGATTACGGATTCTACAATGAGGTGACAGACAGCGCATTCGTCACAGGACGTGCCAGAGCCCTGGAATACTCCCGCCAGGACACACTGTACATGCACGGCGATACCATCCGTTCATTCACATTGGCCGAAGACTCCACTCATGTGATGATCGCGAATCCGCGCGTACGCTTCTACCGCGTAGATCTTCAGGGAGTATGCGACTCTCTGAGTTTCATGGAGCGCGACTCGATACTCTACATGCATAAGCATCCCATCGTTTGGACCGGCCAGCGCCAGATTTTCGGCAACATAATACATGTGCACTTAAACGACTCCACAGTCGACTGGGCTCGGCTGCCGGATTTTGCCTTTTCCGCAGAACATATCGACGAAGAATTCTACAATCAGCTGAGCGGAAAAGAGATGGTGGCCTTCATGGAAGACGGAGAGTTGCGTCATCTTGACGTCAGCGGAAATGTGCAGGCCATAATGCTTCCGATGGAAAGCGATTCCACATACAACAAGATCACATCGCTGGAAAGCAGCTTCATGTCGGCCGATTTTAGAAAAAACGCAATCGAAAAAGGCATAACATGGCCTAACACCACAACGAATACAGTGCCGCTGTATCTGTCCAAGAAATCCATGTACTATCTGCCTAAGTTCCAATGGTACGAACCGATTCGCCCTACATCACCCGACGACATATTCCGCATCCCGCAGGAAATGATAGACCTCTTCGCCCAGCCGGAACAGGCAAACATCAGGCAACTGGATACCCCGACCCGACTTGTACCACCGTCAGCAGAACAGCCGGCGGCACCATCCGCAACAGGGGAAAACGATATCGATACACCGGCAGCAGTCAGAGACACGCAGATTGAACCGGAACCGGAACACGAACCGGAGCCGGATATCCAGCCTGACACAGATCCGGTATCGATTTCAACCGGCCAGGACAAACCGGCCGACAAAATCCCATAATATAACCCTAACTGACTACAGATCATGGCTACCATACTCAATATAGAAACATCGACCGACGTATGTTCGGTAGCACTTACCACAGACATGGCAGTAGCCTGCCATTTTGAAGAATTCAAAGGGCAGAATCATGCCGCAGTGCTCAGCGGATTTATAAAACAATGCCTCGACCAGGCAAAACTTGAAGATAAACAGCTCGACGCAATAGCCGTATCTATCGGACCGGGAAGTTATACCGGACTGCGTATCGGCCTGTCCGAAGCAAAAGGCCTCGCCTATGCCCTTGACATTCCGCTTATAGGAATCCCCACTCTCCAGATCATGGCTACATCGGTCATGTTCGGATATCCCGGAGTAAACCTCGAGACAAGGTTTGCTCCAATGATCGACGCACGGCGCATGGAAGTATATACATGCGTACTCGATATGTGGCTCCACGAAATTATGCCAACACAGCCGCTCATACTCACCCCCGGCAGCTATCATGACCTGTTGGAGAGCGGTCCGCTTCTACTGTTCGGAAACGGGAGTGGCAAAGCCCGCGACATCATACGCCATCCCAATGCGGTATTCGTATCGGGCATAGTGCCGCTGGCATCCGACATGCTGGCTCTTTCCGAAAAAGCGTTCCGGGAAAACGATTTCCTTGACAGAGCATACTCTGTGCCACTTTACCTTAAAGAATTTCAGGCCACCAAGCCTAAGAATCCCGTATTTTGACTAATTTTGCGAAAAACGTAAGACGATATGCTACTTTCAATGACCGGTTTCGGCAAAGCCGTAGTTCAGTTGCCGAATCAAAAAATCACTGTCGAGATAAAATCCCTCAATAGCAAACAGATGGATTTAGCCACACGCATACCGGCGGCATACCGTGAAAAAGAACTTGAGCTGCGCAATCATGTAGCCCGGCGGCTCGAACGCGGCAAAGCCGATATGAACGTATATGTCGAGAGTCAGTGCACCGAAACCAACGCCGCACTCAACATTCCGATGATCGCATCATATAAGCAGCAGATCGAACAGCTCGGACAAACTCTGGGGCTACCCTCCCCCGACGACTGGTACAGCCTGTTGCTCAGACTCCCCGACACCATCAGGCAGGAAAGCACCGCCACTGTCGACGAAACAGAAATCGCCGCTCTGCTCAAAGCCACCGATGAAGCCGTCGACGAACTTATGAATTTCCGTCGTCAGGAAGGTATCAAACTTGAGGAATTCTTCGCTAAACGTATCGCACGTATCAGAGACCTACTGGCCGAAATACCTCAATGGGAAAACGAACGCATCGAAAAGATCCGTTCTCGGATCGAAGACGGACTCGCCAAGATTCCGGCGGTAGACCACGACAAATCCCGCCTTGAGCAGGAGATGATATTCTATATCGAGAAACTCGACATCAACGAAGAGAAACAGCGCCTGACACAACACATGAACTACTTCATCGAGACAATGGAAGGCGCACCGGGCCAAGGCAAGAAATTAGGCTTCATAAGCCAGGAAATGGGTCGTGAGATCAACACTCTCGGATCGAAAAGCAACCATGCCGAAATGCAGAAGACCGTAGTCCGGATGAAAGACGAGCTCGAACAGATCAAAGAGCAGGTTCTCAACGTAATGTAAGCCGACACAAATGAAAGGTAAAGTCATCATAATATCAGCGCCATCTGGCTGCGGCAAATCTACCATAATCAACGCGATATTGGCCGAAGGCGATATCGACATGCAGTTCTCCATATCGGCCACAAACAGACCGCCTCGTGAAGGTGAAAGCCACGGAGTAAACTACTTCTTCCTGACCGACGACGAATTCCGTCAGAACATAGCCGACGGTAAATTCATCGAATACGAAGAAGTATATCCGGGACGTTTCTACGGAACACTGCGCAGCGAGATCGAACGCATCACATCAGCCGGCCACAACGTGATAATGGATATCGACGTAAATGGCGGAATAAACGTGAAAAAGCAACTCGGATCACAGGCATTAGGCATATTCATAGCCCCACCCGATATCGAGACACTGCGTCAGCGGCTGATAAACCGAGGCACTGATGCCCCCGACGTGATAGAGCAACGTGTTGCCCGTGCGGAATACGAAATCGGACAAGGCAAGAAATACGAAGCATGTGTGGTCAACGACTACCTGTCGGCCGCCATTGCCGAAACCCGGTCGGTCATAACACAGTTCCTTAACTGACAGAACACATTCACTGAGCATTGCTATGGAACATATCGGTATACTCGGCGGATCATTCAATCCGGTTCATATAGGACACATGATGCTCGCCAGCTACATAGTGCAGTGGACATCGCTCGACAAAGTATGGCTCACCCTGTCGCCGCGCAATCCTCTCAAGGAACCCGACGGACTGATACCCGACATGCAGCGCCTGGCCATGCTCGAACTGGCCACACGTGATCTTGACAGGGTCGAGGTATGCGACATCGAACTGGCCATGCCTAAACCCTCATATACGATCAACACCCTCGATCTGCTGAGCAAACGGCATCCCGCCAAAAAGTTCCATCTGATCATAGGAAGCGATAACTGGAAGATATTCACTCAGTGGAAAGACTACGAACGCATCATATCCGAATACGGAGTCATAGTTTACCCGCGTCCGGGATATCCCGTATCAAACATATATCAGGACGGCGTGACAGTGATTGACGCTCCCGAATGTTCTCTGTCGAGCACATTTATACGTCGGGCAATCCGCAGCGGCAAGGACATGAACTTTTTCCTTCCGCAAGGAGTATACAAATATATCGTTTCAAGAAAACTGTATCTGAAATAGCCCGATTCATTTAGAACCGGTCATTAATAACGATGAATACTGAACTAAACACAAACTCTATAGCTCTTATTGCACTGTGCAATGAATATTGTCAGACCGTAGAACACGCCAGCGAGTCCGAACGTGATGACTTTATCGCATCAATGCTACGGTTATTGCCAAGACTGTACATATCGGCAGCTGATCTGCAGATAGATCCATCGCTCGAGGACGAAATGTTCTATATCGATCAGGCTCTCGACGAAGACTATTATAATACCGTACGCAGCAATGTAGCCGCCCTGATGGAACCTGACGACATATATCTTGAAGTATTCGAAGAAGACATGAAATATAGCGATACACCCATCGCCGCATCGATATCGGAAGGAATTGCCGACATATTCCAGGTGCTGTACAACTTCATCGAAACCATCAAGGATGCCCCTACCGACCTCATCAAAGAAGCGCTTACCGCATTGCGCGAGGATTTTGACAATTACTGGAGCCAGACGCTATGCAACCTGCTGCGTCCTCTTAACCACATAAAACATAACGTTTAAACTGATCTCATGAACGGAATCATCAAACGGTCAATATCCGGAATTGTCTATATTGCCATCATCATAGCCGGAATACTGTGCGGAACATCGGCATATTCATCACTCCTGCTGCTGCTCGGCATAACAGCCTCCATCGAGTTCTCACGGCTGCTCGCCGGACAGAAAGCCTCCACCGCACTCACAACCACCCTTGATGTCGCTGGCACAATATTCATGATCTCAGGATTCATAGCCGCCAATCTCATCGGATCCCCGTCCATAGCTTGGTGTTTTGCCACCCTTTACATCTTGTATCTTGTCGCCAGACTGGTCTGTCAGTTATATCTGCCGGCTCTCGACGCAATACGGTCTTTGGGATATTCCTTTTTCAGCCAGATATATATAGCACTCCCCATATCGCTCATGACCCTGCTGTACAGCCGGTGCGGCACCCCCCATCTGGTACTCGGCATATTTATCATGATATGGCTTAACGATACCGGCGCATTCATAGTAGGATCAGCTATCGGCCGACACAGACTGTTTCCGCGCATATCGCCCAAGAAATCATGGGAAGGATTCTGGGGAGGCGTAGTATTCGCCATTGCCGCAGGTATATTGTTCGGCACATGCTTTCAGCACTTTTTCAGCGGACTCGATACCATACAGCTCGCTGTTGCAGGAGCCGTAGTAGCGGCATTCGCCACATGGGGAGACCTCGTGGAATCTTTAATCAAACGTACACTCGGAGTAAAAGATTCCGGCAATATAATACCCGGACACGGAGGCATACTCGACCGGATCGACTCTCTGCTGCTTGTGGCGCCGGCCATGGTCTCATATATCGTTATAATTGAATATATCATACCCGTAATCACCAACCTCATTTTCTGATATATATCCGGACCATGTTTAGCATATTCAAGAAAAAGGAACCGATGCAATTATGGTTCACCACCGACATCCACTGCCACATAATACCGGGAGTCGATGACGGATCACCTGATCCGGACACGTCTGCCGAACTAGTCCGGCGCATGCAGGGCTGGGGACTGAAACGCATTATTGCCAGCCCGCATGTCACTCAGGACACATTCGAGAACACACCGGCCACACTCGCACCTGCGTTTGCGGAACTGAAATCCGCACTGATCTCTAAAGACATCGACATTCAGGTCAGCTACAGTGCCGAATACCGCATGGATGATAATTTTCTGACCCACGTCGAAAATGAGATCCTTATACCGATCGCTCACGACTATCTGCTCGTCGAAAACTCATTCATTCAGGAACCGTGGAATATCGACCAGCTGTTGTTCGATCTTAAAGTAAAAGGCTTCAGACCGATACTCGCACATCCGGAACGCTACCGATACTACCACTCCTCCAACCGCAAGCGTTACGAAGCCATACATGCCGCAGGCACAATGTTCCAGATCAACCTTCTTAGCTTAGCCGGATATTACGGCAAAGAAGAGAAAGCCATAGCCGAATGGCTTATCGAAAAAGGAATGGCCGACTTCATCGGCACCGACCTCCACAACCACCGTCACGCCGATGCCATCGACACCTACCTCTCATCGCGCGACTGCCGCCGCCACGCCGCCGCATTCCACCCCCTCAACGACACCACATTCAATCATTGATCAATAGCCTTGTCTGCTCCTACTACTGCTCCTACAGTCCGTTCTACCATAATCGTAGCGGCGATCTGTTCTGCACCCAAGTTATTTCATTAAGCAAATAAGTACGCTTGAGACCAGTGTCTCAGCAATACTGATATAGAGCCTCGCCTAAAGACATGCCGATTTAGTGTGTAGCTCAATCAGTTAGCATGTGGCGAAATCACACATTCATAGACCCAACGCAAGAACGCGGAGCCGAAGATCCTGATTCCAACACGCTATAGAAATGCACCGGACTCCACATCCCGACATCCATAACAAATATCACAATTCCTATGACGATTCTATATCACAAGCCACCAAAAGTATGTACATTTCTGTGTATGCGAAATCTACACATAATAAATCTAAATTTAACACATTTGATTAAATGTTTATATCAACCTATCTATTAGAAATCTATCAAAATGACTAACATTATGTAGTTCTATTTATAAGCAGTAATCATCTATACAATCACCACCAGTCCATTCTTTACCTTGAAATAATGTTATCTCTTTTAATACTCCATTTTCGTCAAAAAAAGAGCCTCCATTTTTATGAATATACTTATCGTCTGATATATATACGTATGTTATATACCAATGCTTTATGCCTTCAGGATTATGAGTAGCAACACACAACTCCTTATTATCATTAGATATAGCAATCTCTATGATTGTTTGTGCACCATGAATATTTTTTGAAAAAACTTTTCCTTTTTCCAAAGATGAGTAGTAAGTTTCCAATGACAAAATATCAATCGGACATAAGGGAAACTCAGTAGGTGTTAGCCAATACTGTTGCATAGCATTGGCAGTTAATGACTCTATTAATGATGACATAGCTTTTTTCTCAAGTTCTTTGTTTTGTTTTATCGGGAATCCAGATCTTGCAATTCCTTGATCCATATCATTATTTTGTCTCATCGGACGTATGTCACTGAATATCCATTCACCAATACCATTACCGCGCACAGTAGAAATAAAATCTGCATCTTCTTGACTCCATTTTTCTAAATTCGCCTTGCATTTTGCAGCCTCCTCTCTAGATACTGTACGCATCCATGTGAAATTATAATCTGCTGTACTTTCTCGCAACAAAGTCGGATCTTCAAGAAAGGCAACTATACTTCCACATATATTAATTATTCTGCGACGAGTAATCGGATTATTCAAAACATTTTCGAGTTTTGTCACCCAATGCAAATTTTCAGCTCTATTATTACACCTATTAGTATCTTTATGATCAACGACCATACCATCCTCTTTCATATGCCCCCAGAAAGCAGTCGCCACAACTTGGTGAACACGGACATTTGAAGCAAAAAACATATATCCATTATCTTTGTTCTTAATGCCAAAAGTCCATTTGCCATCCAAAGGTCTTAACCGTGAATTACACTTATGATGTCTCATAATAGCACCATTATCACGTACTGAATACGTTTCACCTTTATATTCACAAATCACTTCGACTTTGAAATCATCTATATCCACCATAACGACTTATGCTAAATCAACAAAATCAATTTTTTTCCCTAAAACGGCTGCAATTTTAGATAAGATATCAAGTCCAACAGAATATTTTCCTTTTTCAATCCGACTAAGATTTGCTGCATCAATATTCGCCAGCTTAGCTAAATCTCGTGCATCCATATTTCTTTCCTCACGAATTTGCTTAATTTTATTGCCTATTCTTATTCTTTCCCCATGTCTGTCACCTGAATTGATACCTAAGAAAGAAACTCCATAAACAAAAGAATCACGCCAAATAGCATTAACCATTTGTTCCTTATCCATAGAGAAATTCTTATCGAATATTGCTTCAAGCATATGAAGCATATATTCTCGGGTTTCCTCACTAATATATTTCCCAATATCGCAGCACAAAGTAAATACTTCTCCATCAGGAGCTTCTACTTTCACCATTTTTGTATCCACAATTAGGGCCTTTGACTGGAAATCCCGCTTCATGAATTCTTTGATTTTTTTATTCATAGTTAGAATGCCATATTTTAAGTGTTGCTGCCACTTCCTTTGTTGATAAAATTCGCTACAAAGATAATAAAATTGGCATATACGCCAATTTTTATAATGCATTCTATTATACTTTTTATTCTATTTGCATATTCACCTGCAAATAGACAAATATGTTCATCACTCCGTTACTCCAAAATCAGAATAAGAATTACAACAGCACTATCCACTGTAATAAATAATTTACAAATTCAACATGACCTATATTAGTTTATTGATGGATGTAGCATTCATCAATAAATAAAATTGCTGAAATATAATGGCCTCATGCCACATATAAAAGCACGGAGATTATCCGTGCTTTTATATGTGGTAATATGTAAGAGGCTGATTTATATCACGACCTTGCTGACGGTATTGCCCACTCGTACAACATAGATGCCGGAAATAAGAGCCGCCGGGATCTGTTGAATATCATCGGTGACAGGGATACGGCACACACACTGTCCCGACAACGTATACACAGCGGCATCGCATCCGGCAAACCCATGCAACATGATCTTATCTCCCGAAACGGCGACGTATCCGCCCTGCGCCGGAGTCAGCGCATCTATACCGGAGATACCTCCGGCCTGCGGGAACACGAAAAGTGACGGAAACCAGTAGTTCGCTATCATTTCATAGTCCCGGATCACCTCGCCCTCATTATTAAAACGGCGCACAATATAGGTATTGTCCCCAAACGAATGATACAGCGACGCATACAGTTCATCGGTATCCGGGTGTATGCCTAACGAACAGCCGTACACCTGCCAGTTTCCGTCCAATGTATTGAAATCGGCAATCTTCGTACATATACCGGCATCGATATCATAACGGAATATCATCTTGCCTGAAAACCAACTGCTCGTTCCGCCGCACCAATAGAGAGTGTTTGTCTCCGACGACGCGCAGAACGGATCCGGAGTCCACGCATACCATGAGTTGGAAGGCGGATATATCCCATCGCCAGAGAGCGATACGACCTCTGTATCAAGTGTGGCAGGATCGACATGAAGCAGATACGGCAGTGCGCTACCGCCCCCTGACACATTCGTGGCCAGATTGATCCAAAGGGAGCCGTCCTTCGAACGCACTATTGTCGATCCTATGCCGGACGGCTTGGTCGGACGCTTGCCGGTCGCATTCTCGACAGCATCATCTACAATATCCATATCTATGACTTTTATCACACTGTCTGACTCCGGATCTATCACGAGCAGTCCATTCTGCTGATGCACGGCAAATACTTTTCCTTCGGCCAGCACCATGGTTCCGACCTGACCCAGATAGAGAGAGCCTGACGAATTGCCGGTTCCATCCACCTGTCCGGTAATTTCCAGAGCCGTCAGATCCAGAATCCAGACACCGTTACTCGACGAGACATAGCCCTTAGTGGTACTCACCCCGACAAATGCACGGCCATCGCACTGACTGCCCGACGGATCTATAAGCTGTAGCTGTTTCACGATCTGCATTGTCGAGGCATCGGCCACCGTTATGCGTCCTCCGGTTATAGAAGCGCCCGGATCCTTGTCCTGTTTCGCGATCAGATAGAAACGGCCGTCCCAGATAGCACCGTACTGGTTGGTACATCCCAGCTCCTTACCGGGATTCTCGGTCTGGATCACACGATAGTGCCACCAGTTCCCGTCCGGATCGTCAGGAAGAAGATAGTTCACTGTCGAATTCTGATGTCCATACCAGTCTTCGTTGACAACAAATATACCAGCGGTATAATCGATATCGGCCGCGTCGGCCGATAATACCGGAAGCCACATCATAATGGCTCCCGATATTAAGGTTTTTGTAACGTTCATGATTACAGTTTTACTTTAGCAATTATTGTATCTTCATTTGACATTGCACGTACGATATAGATACCTGGCTCTACGACCGGACGTATAGTCTCATGATCGGAACCGCATCCGAACGCACATACCGCACGCCCCGACATCGATATGATCTCAATATCATATCCGGCACATCCCTTGACCGTCAACAATCCGTCTGCTGCTGTTATCGAATGTATATTTGTAGAGATACCATCCACACTGGTAGTGTTGGAAACCGTCACCGGAATCCGTGCCGAAACCACCTTGCCGTTGGACTGGGCTGTCAGAACAAACGAAGTCTCGCCTTCCGCTTTAGGAGACACACGGAGCAGACCGCCGTCTTTATCGATCGAAACGACATCGTTATCGGGAGCATCCACACGGCACTCGATTGACATCGGATGGAAATTGACATCGCCGTCTGTCACGATATCGGCCAGGTCTATCTCAAGCGGCTCATCCGACGGCTTTAGATCGATCCTGGCAAGTGAGATCTCAGGATCATGGGCATCAGGGAAAACCGGCATCGCCTGGAACCAGAAATAGTCCTGTGGTACTATAGTGTTTTTCACCTCGCCTGTCTTATAATCTACCCAATGATAAGTATTGAACACCGCATCGAGTCCGTACGACTTCGTGGTCATGACTATCACCTCGCCGGTACGTTCATCCAGACGGGAGGTACCGTAGCGCATACCGTTATTTTCACCCGGAAGCTCCTTGACTGACGTCACATAAGTATTGTCTGCCACAGTCGCTATATCGGTTCCGATCTCCCACGATGTGAAGCCCCAGAACAGACGGTTTTCAGTAGTTGACGCAAAGAACTGTGTCGGACGCCATGAACCCCAGTCGCAGGTTATGGTCTGACCTGACGGCAGATCCACGGTTTCTATTATCTCAGCAGTAGCAGGATCTATGCATGTGAGCTTCGATTTGGATGCAACCCAGACATTTCCATCCATCGAACGGGCTATACCCTGCACAGTAGTGTCATCGATCTTCTTTATCAGCAAGTCGGATTCTGTATCGATTACCAGCACACCAGTAGACTGCTGTACGGCATATACTCGGCTTCCGGTACATACCATGTCACCTATCTGGCCTGAATAAGCGTTCTTGCCGGCTGTCCCCTCTATGAGAGAACCTGTGGTCAGATTATCGACATCGAAAGTAAAGATACCGGCAGTCGAGCCGTAATATATCTTCGACTCGTTTACACCTACACAGGCACGACCGTCTCCTCCGCCTATATTGTCGAATCTGGCCACGATCTTCATAGTCTTTTCATCAGCTACGACCAGACGGCCGCCGCCGGTATTGGGATCGCCACCGTCCTGATGCTGCTTTGACATGACATACAGCTTGCCGCCCCATACCATACCGTAGCAGGAAGTGGCACCGAATGACAGTCCGTCATTGCGGGAACCCACCACACGGTAATGCATCATGCCGTCAGCATCTACATAGTTGATCGAACCGTTGGTATGACCAAACCACTCTTCATTAAGAATGAACGTACCGCTGGTAAAGTCCAGATCCTGGTCCTCCGGTTTCTCGACAGTCACATTCAGCACACGTTCAGCTCCGGATCCGTCAGCCGCAGTCAAGGTCACGGTTGTTGCTCCCGGTTTATGGGCGACGAGAGTCACGTATGCATATTTGCCTTTGCCGAAATCAGATACTATATCCGGATCGGCGATCTCAATATTATAGTCCGCGATATCGGCATCGTCAGGCTCGACAGATACATGAAGGGCAAAAACACCCTTATACGGGATAGTCACATCATTGCCCTCGAACGGCAGCTTTATATCCGTCACAGGATTCATCAGCCTGGAAGTTACAGTAAACTCAGCCTTGATTTCCGGATCATAGTCGTAGGTCGCTGTAATGACAGCAGTACCGGGAGTCGTAGTCGCTGTCAGAGTATTGTTGTAGGAGTTCACTTTGATCACCGACGCATCCGACGTAGTGTATGTGACCTTCGTATATGTCGGATTTTCCGGATCTGTTACCAGCGGGTTAACGACTGCCTTGTTCAGAGCCACCTCCATAGTCGCACTCTCAAACGACATCGATGTTATGGGACGCTCCGGCGCAGCGACGATAAGACGGCATACATTGGAGGACACATAGTCGGCATTCCCCCCTTCGTAATTCACACGGATTTTAAGTGTCACATCACCTTCGGTCGGCTTCAGTTCATTATGTGTTACCTTGCATAGCATCTGGGTGCCCGTCAGTTTAAGCAGACCGTTTGCAGCTCCCTCTACAGCCCACGTCGCAGTCGACGCATGCGACACCACATCCGGTGTATACTGTATGAAAGCTGGTATCACGCACTGGGTATCGTTGATACTGTAAGTCAGTGTCTCAGGCAGATATATGATCTGTGTGTCGTCGGAAGCAGGACGGAAAAGAGTAAACGGAAGTTCTACAGTGTCATCAGTGGAATTTGCATATACAAATACCGAACCGGGTGCCACGAAAACTTTCTTCATATCAGCCACACGCAGATATTCCGTATCTACCTTACGGCGCAGATAGCCGTTCCAGTTTCCGTTGGTCGCATTATGGTCGTTATAGTTCAGATTGCCGTCATCATTGCACTCATACGTAACCGTCCCGTTATCCGAAAGAGTCATACGTGGATCAGCTTCGGCTATGTCCTTGATCACATCCTGACAGCTTTTATCATAGCCGCCGCTCCAGCGATAACCGTAAACCAGATTCTCAGGGCCTTTGCCATCATTGAACTGAAGTACCACAGCAGCTTCTTTCTCGCCGTCTCCTACCCAGAACCGGATTTTCGACAGGTCTATGGCGCAGGCTTCTTCCTGACCCGGAGTCATTTCCTCTCCGAAATCCTCTATTGTATAGTCTATCGGACTCATATCCTTGTGCTGGAAATCAGGCGCGAATGTCCACATATTTACCATTCCGTCCGATAGCTGCACACTCGACATTCCGAGCCCGGAGTACGACAGATCCCCGTCGGCGTCACCGGTAAAGAACTGCCAGTACCCCTTGTACCAGGCCGCTTCCCAGCGATAGTTGGGACTATCGGCGACTACCGGATCCAACTGCCAGAAATCATAATCGTATGCCGCATAACCGTAACGCAAAAAATTGAGAGGATGATCTATGATACCTGTCATACGTGCGGCATCTATCGCCGATTGCACGAGTTCAGGAGTTTTAGCACCTGGAGCTGAAGTCTGTCCCATGACTGTTTCCGGTTCATAATATCCGAACGCAACTTTGTCGGAACTGCTCGCGCCATCGAAATCATAACGCAGATAGCTTAACAGTTCATTACGGTCTGCCGCTATGCCTACACCATTGACAGTAGAACCCATATTGCCCGTATACTGAGTCATCAGCACGAGTACACGGCTCGAACGGGCAATCGCACGGATCATATCCTCACCCGATGCGTTACCGTCCCACCGGTAACCCCACACCAGAGCCTGATCGTTGCCTTTCTCATCATGAAAATCAATTACCAGAGCGGCTCGCTTTTCGCCTGTGCCGGCCCAGTTCCTGATAGCATCAAGATCTACTGTCGCAGTACTGTCGGGTACCGCACCTGCAGCAATTACCGCAGATAAAAGTAAATGTCTAATTCTCATACTATTGGTTTATTATTAAAAAAGTGGATCGATATGTAAATCCTGAGCACGCGACAGCTCTGTCGAGGTCTCTCCGAGCCAGCCGCATTGTTGGTTCAGTCCGGTATATACACGAACGAAATCGACACCGGGAAGAAATACCGGCATACCGGTATCATCCACTGCCCATCCGATATCGAACGAACACAGTTCCGGATAGTCGTTTGGATGATTGTCCACATACCCCCAGTCATAGCAATAAAGTATGTAGTAACGCCCAGTACCGCTTGTATCAATACCATTGTCGGCCAACCTCGTCCCTGAAAAATCCATACTGGCTGCTGAAATCCATTCAGGCCAATAAGACTGATCGTGAAACTGATTCTTGCCGATATATCCGTTACCACCATCGGAATCATGCCATGAGATATATCTGGAATCGGTAATAAAACCGTCATCGCCGGCATCGGGTTCCCGGTCAGGATCAGGACACATATAGGTTATCGAATATCCGTGAACGGTCGACGGCTTGTAATACTCGCTTCCGGCAAGCTCATAGAACGGATCGTCAGGAAGTCCATTGCAATTTGCATCATAGCTTACTGCTACGATACCCGGTTCTGCCGATCCGCCGCGGCGGATCGGATCGGTAAGTTCATAAAACGAATTGCCCCATATCCTGAAATCATATTCACCGTACACGTTGACAACAGTATGATCGAACCCGAATGTAACGTAGCCGCCGAACCCTCCGAGCGAAATCATCACATCGTTCGTGCCCGAAATCGACTCCTCCGCCTTACGAAGAATATCGGCATACGTATCGCCGGCATCGTACTGCGGCATCTTGTTGATGAACTGGCCGGGAGCCGGACAGTACTCATATACCCGGGATATGTACGGGCTGTACTCCACCTCCTCGTGAACAACATTTACCGTAAACTCGAAGTGATACGGCGTATCGTCATCTATTATATCGAACGTAAGATCATACACACCCTCTGTCCCGGCAAGAAATATATAGGAACGTTCATCAGAGACCGGCTGTCCATCGACAGTCCATCTGTATTCTGCACCTGTCAGAGCCGATTCGAGCGGCAGTTTCTGCATCCGGTACACATAATATACATCGTCTATACCGAGGTTTACCGTCGGTATTTCGTCAGTACACGAACTGGTTACCATAACCGCTGCCGCTATCGGAAAGATATATCGCATTGTCTTCATCGTCTCAGAAATACCATGTGAGCAGGAATATCGCCGGTACGCACGCTCCATTTACGGCGGCCATCGCGGGTGAAACAATACAGAGTGCCGCTGCTTACATAATTTTTCGCATCGGTCACGAATATGTCGCCTGTCTCCGGATGCACAGCGATACCGTATGGCACGGTTATATCCCGCTCAGTACCGTCGGTGATGAAATTAGTCGAGACAATCTCACGTGACCGCACATCGATTATGCCATAGGATATAGTGTTGGAGGCGGTGTACTGGTTCCATTCGGTAGCATAGTAATATAGCGAATCGCCGTGTATCGCCATGTTGGAACATGCCACCGGTATAGTATCCGACACGACCATCTGATTGTAACCCGGTCTCTTCTCCAGCACATACAGTCTGGATGGGCGGCTCTGATAATCGCCACGCGACGATACCCACAGTTTTTTATAACGGTCCTGTTTCAGACGGTGGAGATTTATCCCGACATCGATCTGCCGTACCTGTTTGAAATCGATCATCTGTATCACAGATACAGTCCGGTCATAATCAGGCGCTCTGTAACCACCGGAATTTGCCACATACATATAGTCATCGACCACTTCCATCTCCTCGGGCTGATACCCTACCGTAACTTTCCTAGTCACCTGAAGCGACAACGTGTCTACCTCATATACAGCGCCCTTCGGAGCCGCCGGATCGATCAGAACCGGGCCGACATAAGAACTTACGTATGCCTTGCCTCTGTGAAAACGCACATAACGGCAGTTCGGTATGTCGACCTGACCGATCCTGACACCACTGCGTGCATCTAGCACCTCGACTTTATGGGAACAATTGACCACCACATAAAGCCGTGAGCCGTATATACCAATGTCATTGCCCACATCACCGAGTTCCTTGACCACTGACGGATTGCGTTCAGCATAAAAATTGCGTGCATAAAGTCCGGTGAAATAGTCGAAATAATCGAGCGTGCATTTATTCGAGCCCATGTTGCCTTCATTCACCAGATAGAATCCGCGGATGGAGGTGTCCGGCAATGGCGATTCCGGAATGATATCATACTCCGAAGGCACCACGAGCTCGTCCTCGCGACAGCCCGTGATGACCGTAAGGAGCGGCAGAATAGAAAGAATTATTAATATAAAATGTTTCATCGGAAAGGCTATTGTCATATCTCCACAGTCAGTGTAACCCTGAAATTACGTTTCGGCATCGGATAATTGAGAATCACATCGTAGTCCTGACTGAGCAGGTTGTTGATTTCAAGCAGTGCACGCATCGACACACGACCGAAAGTAATGTCTCGGCTCACGGAAACATCGCTCGTATACCAGGGCTGGGTATAGTTATATCTGATGTTTTCCTGCTGGTTGTATCGTGAACCGACATATATGAAACTATAGTTCAGCCCCCATCTGCGCCACGACAGATTCACCACAGCCGATCCTGAGTGATGGGGTATATACGGAATCTGGTCGCGATAATAGTTATCGGCCGGATCTGTCACATCTATAGCCCGCTGATATGTATACTGCCCTCTCACCGTCACATCAAGCTCCTCAGCCGGAGTCAATGTCAGCAGACCGCTGATATCTGCTCCGCGTATATCCACCAGTCCGAGATTAAGCATGGTCCAGCGGAACTGCTGTCCCTTCGGATACGCCACTATCTTATCGCGGACATGATTATAGTAGACATCGGCGCTCAATCGCACCGCCTTTACAGTTCCACGTCCGGCATGCCGGTAGACTATGCCTGCATTATATTGTGTCACACGTTCAGGATTGAGTTTTGAGTTACCCATATCGGCATAATACAGATCATTGAAAGTCGGCATACGGAATGACCGCTTATAGAAAGCCCTTACAGCGAAATTCCGGTTACGCAACGGTTCGTAACTCATATATACCGCCGGAGTAAACACATGCCTGTCTGGCGGAGACTGCTGGCCGCGCAATATATCATGTACCCATGTGCCGAGAGCACTGCCCTGCACCTTCATACGACCGAGATCAATCGCTGTGGCAGCCGACAGCATATTGGTCAGACGGTCGGGACGCGCAAAGCCGTACATATCGGCCTGCAAGGCATTCCACTGCAGATCATAACTTACCGATACTCGCCACCAAGAACTGAACGCATACTCATTGGCCGATGACAGATACAACTCTCGCTGACGGTAAAGATTGTCGATCTTTATCTGCTTGTCATCGTTGTTGACATAATGGGTCCGGTAAAACGCATACTTCATATTGGCCAGCGTAGTGAATCTATTCCATGTCCGTGTAAAACGCCCTTGTGCAAACGAGTTCGTATCCCAGATCCTCTCGCCGCGGCGCCACACATTATTGACAATAGCTCCGGGCACACCTCGCTCCGAGTTATAATTATAGACTTTGAAATGCCATTCACCGCCGGCTATGTTTCCGTTAAGGTTGCATTCCATACGGGTAGCGTTGATATCTCCGTTCTCGCGCACCGCTGTGGTATCGTAGGCAAGCTCACCGGCCGGATTCACCCGGCGGTAACGAAATTTGTATTTACCTGTCGATGTGATCCATTCGGCGCTCAATGACGCGCTGACGCATTCCGTAAGTTTCAATTCCACCAGCGCCGAGGGATTCAACAGGCCGAACGATCCGGTACGCACGGTAGCGCGGAGATGATAGCTTTCACCGATATCAAAATGAGGCGTACGTGTACGCATATATATGCTGCCTGCGGAACCGAAGTCTTTGGCAGGCTGCAATATCTCGCTTTTCTGACCATTGTACAGCGATATCGCTTCGATATTGTCAAGCGAGAACTGACCGAGATCGATCTGGCCGTTCTGTGCATTGCCAAGCTCCACGCCGTCGTAGACCACACCGGTATGGTTGGTTCCCATCGACCGTATATTCACTGTCTTTATACCGCCTACCCCACCATAATCTTTGACCTGCACACCTGAAAAATAACGGAGAGCATCGGCCACACTGTTGCTGTTGAGTTTCTGCAGTTCAATGCCGCTCAGCTGCTGCGCCGGAATTATTTCAGTTCGTGGACGCACAGCGGTAACCGATACTTCATTCAGTACCAGAGTAGTATCGGCCGCATCGTAGGCTTTTGCCGGCAACTGCCACGCAAAAAAAAGGATCAACAGTATGGATAATTTAGCCCTCATTGGGTTGAATCGGTTTATCGGTATACAAAAAAACTCCCGTCATTGCCACACAAAGAGGGCTATAACGGGAGTATATACGTGTATATACGATAAAACAATCTCGAACGGATGTTCTAATCAGAGACCTGTGCCCATAATCCCGTAGGCGAATCTTATAGTGGCGTATATGGCAGGTCTTCTGACTTATCCCGGAGTAGTCACGCCTTCCCGGCCTTGATACGGCCAGTGACATATTGCGACACTCGTCTGCTCACCACCGGTGAGCGGGAATTACAGCAGCGGGTACTGTCGGGGAATCTCACCCCGTTCCCTTTTGATGCTCCTTAAAGCCGCGACTCTTCACGACAGAGCAACCATTACGCCGACAAAATTACACAAAATTATGAAACCGGCAATACCGACACGATTCAAACAAATATCATAGAGCGATTGCTCACTTTACTCTATACAGTCCGCGCACGGCGTTGTAACCTATATGGTAGATTGTTCCTGCGGTTGTATCGAAAGTCAAAACCGATTTACCATAACGCAGGCGACACACACCTCCTGAACGCGATGTCACAATCACATCGGAAGGGACTCCGTCAGCCCATTCGATGTCCACAACGAAATTGCCTTTGGCCTCCAGTCCCGTCACTCGTCCTGCGGGCCATGCCGACGGCAATGCGGGAAGCAGATGCACCGTGCCTGTATGACTCTGCATAAGCATTTCAGTGACACCGGCAGTACCACCGAAATTACCATCGATCTGGAACGGCGGATGGGTGTCCCACAGGTTGTCGAGAGTGCCGTTTTTAAGCAGGTTGCCATACAGTTTATATGCATGGTCTCCGTCATGCAGCCTAGCCCACTGGTTCAGTTTCCATCCCATGCTCCAGCCTGTAGCGCCGTCGCCGCGATGTTCAAGCACCACACGGCAGGCATCGACCAGTTCCGGCGTATCTTCCACGGTTATGGTTCTGCCCGGATGCAGCCCGAACAGATGATTCACATGCCGGTGCTCGTCGGTGGGGTCGTCGATATCCTCCGACCATTCCATCAGCTGACCGTAACGGCCTATACGGTATGGTGCGATATTGTCAAGTACTCCCATCCAACGTTCACGATCACCGGCATCGACTCCGAGCACTGATGACGCTTCGACAGCATCGAGCAACAGTTCACGACACACGGCATGGACGAACGTAGCTCCTTTGTCGACAGGGCCATGCTCAGGGGAAGTCGACGGACATGCCGTGTATCTGCCGTCAGGCGCGAGCCAAAGATAATCGCACACGAAATCGGCACTGCCTTTTATCAGATCGTAGGCCACATCCCTGAGATAGGTAGTATCACGGGTATAGTCGTAATAGTCCCACAGATGTGTCGCCAACCACGGACCGGCCATGGGATTGAAATTCCACGACATATCCTCACTGCTGAGAGGAGCCGTAAACCCGAATATATTGCCTGATATCGATGCTGTCCAGCCGTCGGCTCCGAAATATGACCGGGCTGTATTCTTTCCGGGCTTTTCCAATGTCCTTATGAAATCTATCATCGGTTCCACACATTCAGACAGTCCGGTCATGCATGCCGGCCAATAATTCATCTGAATGTTGATATTGTTATGGTAATCGACATGCCATGGTCCATCCACATCATTATGCCATATACCCTGCAGATTGGCAGGCATATTCCCGGGTCTGGAACTTGCGATAAGGAGATATCGGCCGAACTGATAATACAGTTCCTCGAGATAACGGTCAGCAGCTCCCTCGCGGTAGCGCCTCAGCCTTTCGGGTGTGGAGACAGGCTCCGGTTCGCCTGAACCAAGCGAAAGGCTCACTCTGTCGAACAGCCGCCTGTAATCCTGTATATGTGTCTGCAACAACCGGTCATAGCCAGCATCAACAGCCGATGATATCCATCCCTGTGTAGTCTCAACCGGATCCACACCTACATACGTAGCCGGATCTGTGAAATCAGGATTAAAATTGACTTTATAATCAGTATCGGCGGCAATCAGGAAAACCACGTCACGGGCTCCGTCGACGACAAGCCGGTCGTCGCGATTGCTTACAGAACCCTCCCGGGCTATAGCCCTGATCCTTACAGCATACTGCATTCTGTTGTCATCCAGCCGCCCGTCATAAAGCAGTCCGTCCGATCCTGTCCTGCTGAACTTCCCAGATGATATTCTGTTAGAGTCATAGACGAACGACAGATGCTGAGGCGCATCAGCACTGAACCTGACCACCATCACATTGTCGGGATACGATACGAAATATTCACGTTTATATCGGATTCCCTGTGCTTCAAACGCCACTGTGACTACAGCCGAGTCAAGAGACAGTGACCGTGTATATCCCGAGACCTCTTTCTGATTGATTCCCGTACCTATAAGGAACTCACCAATCCAGGTGAAATTACCGAACCGATATGGCGATTCGTCACCGGCCACATACGACACTCCGCTATTGAAATGCTTCCTTACCAGCGAATCGGCCCGCAATGAATCTCCATCGACAAATGCCCGGCGTATCTCCGGCAACCAGTGAGCCGACTTCTTGTCGACATCCCAGTAATACGACGGATCATCGCTGACGTTCGGTCCCCCGCACCACAAGGATTTCTCATTGAACGTAATACGCTCTGTAGTTATCGATCCGAATATATTGGCACCGATGCTTCCGTTGCCTATCGGCAGTGAACGGCTTTCCCACGATATATCTTTCTGCCCTGACAGCACAGGCGGATACGGCTCAGGAGTATCGAACACAATATCATAGGCCGCCGCATGTATAGCTGCAACACCGCACCAGGCCAAAGCCGCCACTGCAGCGCTCCTCACCCAGCCCATAATCAATTGGAGAAATCGATCGGTTCTGTATCCTCGTCCCAGTCATAGTCGAGGTCGTCCCATTCCTCGTCCTCACCTTCGGCCAGCTCATCTTCATCGGGCACCGGCGCCGGGATATTCTCGAATATGAACGCATCTTCGTCGGGAACGCGATGGCGGCCGTCGAGGCGACGGTGCACCGCCTGTTCCGCCAACAGACGGTTGTCTTCAGAGGTGATTTCACGCCACAGCATATCTTTCAACGCCTGCAGACCGAATCCTGTCACAGCTGAAATAAACACATGAGGGACACCTTCCGGGAGTTCCTGTGTGATGGCTTCGATCAGTTCCTCGTCGAGCATATCGCTCTTCGATACAGCCAATACACGCGGTTTATCGACCAGTTCAGGATTAAACTGACGCAATTCGTTGAGCAAAAGTTCATATTCCGCCCGTATATCATCGGCATCGGCCGGCACCATAAACAGCAGCACGGCATTGCGTTCGATATGCCGCAGAAAACGCAGACCAAGACCACGCCCTTCGCTTGCGCCTTCGATAATACCTGGAATATCGGCCATGACAAACGAACGGTTGTCACGATAACCAACGATACCAAGCTGAGGCTCCATAGTCGTGAACGGATAATCGGCGATTTTAGGCCGTGCAGCGGATACCGCCGACAACAATGTGGACTTTCCGGCATTTGGCAGACCTACCAGACCGACATCGGCCAGCAGTTTCAACTCCAGAATCACGGTCTTTTCGATAGCCGGCTCACCAGGCTGTGCATAGCGCGGCGTACGGTTGGTAGCGCTTTTGAAATGCCAGTTGCCCAGACCTCCACGGCCACCACGCAACAGTTTGAGCTCCTGTCCGTCCTCCGTTACCTCAGCCAGATAGTCGCCTGTCTCGGCATCGAACACCACGGTTCCGCAAGGCACATCGACAATGACATCGTCTCCGTCTTTACCTGACGAACGTCCTCCTGAACCACTCTGACCATTTCCGGCAAACAGATGCCGCTGGTATTTCAGGGGCAACAATGTCCACATATTCTGATTGCCACGCAATATGATGTGACCGCCACGACCACCGTCGCCACCGTCAGGTCCTCCCT
This sequence comes from uncultured Porphyromonadaceae bacterium, assembly GCA_948467675.1. GTDB lineage: Bacteria > Bacteroidota > Bacteroidia > Bacteroidales > Muribaculaceae > CAOKFI01. The sequence continues at coordinate 43,334 of CAOKFI010000001.1, read as the reverse complement.
TGGGTATGTATTTGGCTCTGTAGAAGTGTCTTGATCCTGCTCCACCCTTACCAGAGCGGCAAAATATCTTTACGTAATCTATAAAATTGGAATCAGCCATATATTATATATGTGATTATGGTTATTATTGTCAATGACTCAGATAGCGGTGATGACGCATTATCTCCTGCGCCTGACGGAAATCGGCAGGCGAACCTATGTCTATCCATGTACCCGACACGGGGTAATACGTCACCCGGCGCCCTTCGGCTATCGCACGGTCTATGAAATCAGGCGCATCGAGGCGTTTTCCGGCCTCTATAGTTCTGAGTAAACTGTTGCTTATCATATATATGCCTCCATTGGCGTAATGAGTATACGTCGGTTTCTCCTCTATGGCGGAAACTCTGTTTCCATCAGTCGTCAATATGGCATATGGCACACTTACCACATAAGGGACAGCGGCGATCGTTATGTCGGCATTGTCAGCTCTGTGATGAAGATACATGTCTTCAAACGATATAGTAGTCAGAAGATCGGAATTCATCACTACGGTAGCCTCAGTACCTGTGCGTTCAGATACCAGCGAGACTGCACCGATAGTGCCGAGCGGTTCCGTTTCCTCCACGCATTCCACCTCGACACCATACCGGGGTTCACTGAAATGTGCCTTTATCATATCAGCCAGATAGCGTGTAGTCACAGTAATGTCGCGTATACCGCATTTCGACAATGCCTCTATGTTGTAGTCTATGATCGGTTTCCCGTCGATCTCAAGCAGCGGTTTGGGACAGGTATCGGTAAGCGGACGCAGCCTCTCCCCTCTTCCTCCGGCCATAAGAATGGCGCTGAGAGGCAGTTTCGTATGTGTTCTGGTGAGATCTATGACTTCGGCCACACGTCCGGCGGCATCGAGCCGTGGCAGCAATGCGATACCCATACTCCTGCATCGGCGCATTGTATCCAGATCATCGTCCGACGCATGTATCGCCCGGAACTTGCGGTGCATCGCCTCCGATACCGGAGAATCGAGCGAGACCCCATCGAGCAATGCCCGGCGCACATCGCCGTCTGTCAGAGTGCCAGTCATAATCCCGTCATCATCGACAGCCAGCAGTGTCATCTCTCCCCCCGAAAGCCGGTTAAGCGCCGCAAGAGCGTCGCGGAGCGATGTCGTATCGTTTATTATGTGATTATCAGCCATCATTGTCTGCTATCTATTAACGTCAGCGATCATCTCTATGTTTGCCATCAAAGCCAGCTCCAAGCACATACGGAGCCATAGCCTCGGCTACAGCCCAGTCTCGCGGTGTGTCAAGGTCGATACTGCGGTCGGCCGGCATGACCACAGGACGACGGCGCATCATAGCTCCGATAGGACGTTGGGCAAGCGACTCCGGATTTATCACATAGACGGCTCCATTGAGCTGCCATGCTTCCGGAGCATCCTGACGGCGGCTAAGCAGGCCATCGCCCTTGCTCACACGCAGAAATCCTTCATCGTTCCGCTCGAAACAGTCATAGTAAGGATTACACGATGCCTCGACAACAGTCACCGACATATCAATGTCGGGTGTATACGCATCCATACAAGCCCTCACATCCGATACAGTACGAAACGGAGACGTAGGCTGAAGCAGAACAACACAGTCGAACCCGATACCCCGGCGGCCGGCCTCGGCCATGGCATCGAGCAATACTTCACGCGTACCTGCGGTGTCAGACCCCAGCTCGGACGGACGGCGGTGAGGACGGTCTATCCCCGTACCGCGGGCAACGGATGCAATGGCCTCATCGTCGGTGCTGACTATGACGCGTTCCATTCCTGCCAGCTGTAAAGCCACCTCTATCGAGTAGCAGATCAGCGGCTTGCCGGCAAGCGGTCTGATATTTTTATGGGGAATTCCACGGCTTCCACCCCTGGCCGGAATCACAAACAGCGGTCTCATACGTTCGGCAGATCGTAAAAACGTTTACATCTAAGTTGTCCGACAGGGGTATTCTCTATCGCATCGGCTATACGGCTTACCGTATCAGGCCGGAAATATGGATTGTCAATCCCCGACATATCCATGACCAGCGCCCGTGCTATAGCATCGGCTATGGAGTCGGCATCAGCATCGCAATGTATGACCGACTCCGCGGCTATGCGTCCCTGCTGACGGATCCCGATGTCCACAGTAGGTATGCCCATAGACGGAACCTCTATTATAGCGCTCGAGGAATTGCCGACAACAGCACGGACACATTTCAATGCCGACAGATAACGGCGGCGTCCCAGCGAAGGGACTGTCAGCACACGGCCGGGCCAATAGGATGCATAGCGTTCTATCTCATCGATAATCACACGCCCCTGAGGATCATTGTTGGGATACGTGATCAGCACCTTGCTGTCGGGAAAACGGTCGAGTGCCTCACACAATGACCTGACACGCTCCACAACCGGCACAGGATCCAGCGTGGCAGGATGAAGAGTCACCAGCAGAGCCTTATCGCCAAGAGACATTCCGATCGACTGCTCAAGTTCCGGTTTCGACATCAATGGCACATTCATGCAATTGTATACCCCGGTAGAACCGGTATTTATCACACGGTCCGGATCCTCTCCGAGCTGTATAACCCGTCGGCGATACTCTTCGGTCGATGTAAGATGCAGTGCCGACAACTTGGTTATAGCATGGCGTATAGAGTCATCGAAAGCGCCCTCCGAAATCTCGCCTCCGGCCATGTGCACGACCGGAATACCCATTACGACTGCTGTCGAAGCGACAGCCAGCATCTCATAACGGTCGCCAAGCAACAGGATCATGTCAGGTTCAAGAGCGGCAAGCGCACCGGCTGTCGAGATCATGCATGTACCCATGGCTTTTGCCGTATCACAGCCGTCGGCTGCGTCAGTAGGCATCGGCGCTATTGCATCGACAGCAAAGCCATCGGCTTCTATCTCGGCCAATGTATTGCCGTAGCGCTGATCCAGATGCATGTTTGTGGCCAGAATCGACAATGCGACATTGCCCCGGGAGCGCAACTCGCATGCTACCGGCGACAGCAGTCCCCAGTCAGCACGAGTTGAAGTCACTATGGTAACCTTGCGTTTCATTACGCCAAAGTTACCATTTTTTTTGCGCGCAGCCAAAGTCTGCGCTATCTGTCGTCATTTATATGGCATATAGCGGCATCCGGTCTGCTCAGATATGCTATCAGCTTATTGCAAAATACCTTCTCACGCATTTCAGTCCCTACAAAATCAGCCACTGATCCATTCTTCAAAAGATACTCCCTGAAATCAGCTACAGCCATATCCATATCGAGGACACCGGTTCTCGCATAGACCATGTCGCGCCATTCCGGCTTGCCTTTAACCCTCGACGCGACAGCATCGTACGATCTGTCGAATGCTTCCCTGGCGTTGCCATCAGGAAGATTCTCACGAGTCACGGATTCAACATTGTCGGGCGTCGCTGAATCATGAGCAGCCGTATCGGCTCCGGCATCTGCCTTGCGTCGCGACGGCGATGAATCGATTTCCGCGCGTATCAATATGAACGCGACCTCCGCCACCGGATCCAGACCGGCAGGCTGTTCGCCATAGAAAGCATACCGGCATATAGCATCCATCAATGACAGACGTATTTCACCTGACATATTACGCATGGCTTCCAGCCATGAACTGCGGAAAGTAAATGATTTTTGTTTCATTGTGTGTATTGATTAAGATCATACGGCAAAGATAAACCCGCAGATCTCCGACGGACTGCGATTTTTACGAAAAGCGGATGTTAAAAATATTAACATCCGCCTGATATCACCACGTATATAAAATATAGTCACCCGGCCCGACTACGGCAGAAGAATCATGGTCAGTAACAATTCTTCCGTCGGAACTCACACGTTTCACACAGGCATCCTTGTCGACGAATACAGTCTGCGAATGGTCTATATCGCGGTTCACGATCATCAGGAACCGTTTATCGCCGTTGACAAAACGAGAGACAATGACACCTTGGCCATCAGACTCGACAGACCGTATTTCATGAGGATATGAAGCGAATCTCACGGAGGTCGCAGGTATGGATTCTCCGGTATGCCCTACCGCCTCGACCTGGGCGCCAAGAAACACCCACGACAGAGCCTGGATCTCACGATTCAGGTCTTTGATCAGATAATACACGTTTGTCCTGCGTCCAGTCTCATCTATAGGCGCATGATGAAAATTCCACCTCGCCGAAGACGGTTGCCAATAAGTGAAATACTGTATGCCTTGCGCTCCGTATGCCAAAGCCGAAAATGCCTCGAAGCGCATGTGCACATTGTCGGGGACCGGATACGGAGTATGCGCTGTCGACAGACAGAACGCCCAGAACGGCATATCCCTCTCCCGGCATATTCTGCTGACACGCTCCAGGTTGTCATAAAACTGTTCACGCACATGTATACTGCCATCCTCATCGACGATCGGATAAAAGTCATAAGAGACCATCGGAAGCGAGACTTCGTCTATAAAACGATTGACATACTCGTCGTAGTCCTTTACTTCAAGCGACTTGGCATCCACCATACTCGGGAAAAGATTAAGATAGACCACACGCGAGGAATCGGCAGCATAAACCCGATTCCGGAACTGCCTGAGTTCAGGGAATCCCGAGGCTGTAGGCTCATCGCGAAGAAACCATCCGGCAACATCCGCGCAGTCTTTAAATCGGTTGACTGTAGCCTCTGTATCATCCACAAGCTCATGGCTTGTCAGCATAAGCCTGACACCTGTTCCGGCCATAGCCCCCAAGGCTCGCTCCACCTGAGCATTGCTCTTGAAATGCGAAAACGATATATTGAAACCCGCTTCACGGAGTTCGCGGTAACGCTCCGGCGTCTGCGCACTGTCGGGTAGTATGGAATACCAGGCCAATATGGGAAATTCATCACCTGCGGGATTGATATATTGCGGTACACCGGCCGACACAGCAGAACCCAATAAACACAGAGCGGACACGGCGCATGACCGCAGACAATCAGGACAAAACATTTCAGTACGTATTAATAAGGTTAGTCAGTGCATAATTTATATTGCAAATGTAGACAATTATACCTATCGCTCCAAAATCAGAATATATGCCACATCATCGATCATGAACAAAAATGACGTATCTTTGCATTATGACAGCTCCGATCCAGATCCCTAACCTTATTGCCGTCATGCGCAAAGCCTGGCCGATCAGCGACAGGTCGCTCGCCAAAATCATCGATCTGCTGACTCCGCACGATTTTGCCAAACGACAGGCTCTCGTCAGCGAGGGCTCGACCGACGGACAGGCCTATTTTATAGAGACAGGTATGACCCGAAGCTACTGGGTAGTCTACGGCGAAGAGATAACTACATCATTCTCTACAGAGGGCACTCTCGTGTTCAGTATGGACGAAATGTATTACGGAACTCCGAGCGAAGAATATGTCGAAGCCGTAGAACCGGTAAAAGCCTGGAGTATAAGCATAGACGAACTGCGGCAGCTCATAACGTCCGATATGGATCTGTGCAACTGGTGGTGTATAATACACCAGAACGAATACAGGCGCATACACCGTTCGCACAAAGAGCGCCTCACACTGCCAGCCCAGGAAAGATACAGGGAGTTCGCACGCCAGTTTCCCGATGTGTGCCGCAGAGCCAGACTTACGGATATCGCATCGTATCTCGGAATCACACCGGCCACATTGAGCCGCATACGCAGCATAAAGTGATTTTTTTGATTTAGGACAAAAACATTATCGCCTTTTGGCAATAATTTTGCACTGAACTTCAAAACAGACATCACCACATGACCCAAACGCCATCGCAAGCGGTATGCAGACCCCGCTACGAGCTTTTAGACGGGCTACGCGGAGTAGCCGCCATGTTAGTAATATTATATCACTTCGGCGAAGGTTTCGCGACTTCCGCTGTAGACCAGATGATGAACCACGGATATCTGGCGGTTGACTTCTTTTTCGTATTGTCGGGATTCGTAATAGGCTATGCCTACGACGACCGCTGGCGCAACGGCGGCATGACTGCCTGGCGTTTCATGCTTAGACGAATAATCAGACTGCAGCCTATGGTAGTCCTTGCGGTCATATTCGGTGCCATAGCCTTTCTTATTCAAGGCAGCGTACACTGGGACGGCACGCCGGTACAGCTGCATTCCGTATTGATAGCGCTATTGCTCGGACTGGTCATGATTCCGCTCATTCCAGGCGTAGATGCAGAAGTCAGAGGCAATGGCGAAATGTTCCCTCTGAACGGCCCGAGCTGGTCTCTGTTTTTCGAATATATCGGCAGTATATTATATGCTGTAATATTGCACCGGCTTTCCCGACGGGCACTGGCCGCAGTAGTCGCAGCATCGGGCATAGCCCTGGGTGCCTGCGCCGTATGCAATATGTCGGGCGCATACCATCTCGGTGTAGGCTGGAGCATGGCCGAATGGGGATTTATCGGCGGCTTTGCCAGAGTGTCATTCTCGTTCTCCGCGGGATTGCTCATGACTCGCGTTTTCCGTCCATGCCGCATACGTGGCGCCTTCTGGATATGTTCGGCCATATTGATCCTTATTCTGTCGTGTCCATACGTAGGAAGTAGTGACGGAGAGCCGTCCATACTCAATGGCATATACGATACCGTCTGCACCCTGTTGATATTCCCCCTTGTAGTATATATCGGAGCATGCGGCAACACTACGGACAGATTCTCGACCGGAGTATGCGGATTTTTAGGGCGCCTGTCTTATCCGGTCTATATAGTCCACTATCCGCTGATGTACCTGTTCTATGCGTGGGTATGGAACAACGGCATCACACCAGTAGAAGCATGGCCGGTATGCGCAGGCATTTTCGTCGCCATAATACTGATCGCGTGGGGAGCGCTGCGGCTATATGATGAACCTGTGCGCCGTTGGCTGTCGGATAAATGGCTCAGCAGGCGATAAGCGGTATCCTCAGACGTTCCACAGCGTTCCACGAGTTATCAACAATTGGAGCCAGTTATTAACATTTAACTCATTTTCAACCCCGAAGGGGTATTGACATACACATTTTTTTGTGTTACTTTGTGGCTACGTTTAATTATTCACCTTATTATTACATGGGTAAAATAATTGCAATAGCCAATCAGAAAGGTGGCGTAGGCAAAACCACTACGACCATCAACCTGGCCGCCTCTCTCGCCAATGAAGGCAAAAAAGTATTGATCATCGATGCCGACCCACAGGCCAACGCCACATCGGGCTACGGCATAGATCCACGCACCATGAGTTCGTCGATCTACGAATGTCTGGTCGACGGTTATCCTCTTGACGGATCGCAGGTCGACACATGCGTCGACGGCCTTCAGCTCGTAGGGTCACGCATAGACCTGGCCGGTGCCGAACTGGAACTTGTCAACAAACCCAACCGCGAATCGGTGTTGCGGAGGCTGCTGGATCCGGTGCGCGAACGATACGACTATATCCTTATCGACTGCTCGCCATCGCTCGGTCTGATCACCGTCAATGCGCTGACAGCCGCCGATTCTGTGATCATACCTGTACAGGCCGAATATTTCGCCCTTGAAGGCATAAGCAAACTCCTCAATACCATACGCATAATAAAGTCCAAACTCAACCCCGAACTGGAAATAGAAGGATTCCTGCTCACGATGTATGACGCACGTCTGCGACTTGCCAACCAGATATACGAAGAACTCAAGGGACATTTCAGCGACATGGTATTCAATACGGTTATCCCGCGCAATATACGACTGAGCGAAGCTCCGAGCCATGGACTTCCGGCACTCCTTTACGATTCCGAGAGCCGCGGAGCCACAAGCCATATACAGCTCGCACGGGAGATCATAAACAAACACCGCAAACACCAGTCATAACCTTAAAGCTCATTCTCTCTTATGGCACAAAAACGAAACGCCTTAGGCCGCGGTCTCGACTCTCTAATCGCCATGGACGATGTTCCCGCAACAGGATCCTCGGCCATCAACGACATACCTCTCGATCAGATCTCGCCTAATCCCGAACAACCGCGAACCACTTTCGACCAGGAGGCTCTCGACGAGCTGGCCATGTCGATACGCGAACTTGGCATCATACAGCCCTTATCGCTTCGCAAAACCGGACCATCCTCCTACCAGATCATCGCAGGTGAGCGCCGCTACCGCGCCGCCATATCGGCAGGGCTTACATCTGTCCCGGCATATATACGCACGGCCAATGACAGCGAGCTTACCGAAATGGCCCTGATCGAAAACATACAGCGTGAGGATCTGAACGCCATAGAAATAGCGCTGACATTCCGCAAACTCATCGAACAATACAATCTGACACAGGAGCGTCTGAGCGAACGCATAGGCAAGAAACGCGCCACAATAGCCAATTTCCTCCGGTTGCTTAAACTGCCGGCCGAAGTCCAGCTCGGACTGCGCGACAAACTCGTCGACATGGGACATGCCCGCGCATTGCTGTCGATAGACCAGCCGTCGCTGCAACTTCGCCTATACAACGAGACTATCGCCCAGGGACTATCCGTACGTAAAGTCGAGGAACTGGCCAAAGCTTATCAGGCAGCCGCCGAAAAAGGCGAACTACAGGACGAGCCCAAACCCCGAAACGCGCCTAACCATGACTTCGACCTGCTCAAAAATCATCTTACGGCCGCTTTCAAAATCCCTGTTCATTTCAGCTGCGACCGCACCGGACGCGGAAAAATTACATTTCCGTTCAAAAATGAAGCCGAACTTGAGCGATTAATCACTATCTTTGACACCATAAAAAATCAAGAAAGCTGACTATCCCGATTAGCAGATGACCCATATATGGCGTGAACGGCATCCTGATGCGCTACCTTCGCGGGCATACCGCGTGGTGTCGTGGGCGCTTGTAACCGTACTTCTGTTTCCGTTCGACCTTATGTCTCTGACCCAGTTGCCCGACAGTATACCGATCGGACAACCGCTTACACATCCGGCTGAAGTGGTAGATGAAAATTTCGAACTGAGCGGAGACTCGTTGCGTGTACTTCATACCGATACAATACCTGTAGACCTGAACCTCGCCGGCATAGCGCAAGCCGATTCGGCATGGAAAGCCGACAACAGCGGGGATGACTGGATCGAAGTCAAACGCACATTCAATCCCGATCCGAACCGTGCAGTATGGCTGTCGGCACTGTTTCCCGGACTTGGACAGATATACAACCGCCGATACTGGAAACTGCCACTTGTCGTGGGCGGATACATGGGGCTTGGCTACGCCACATCGTGGAACAACGGCATGTTGAACGACTATACACGTGCATATCAGGACATAATGGACAACGACCCATCGACCAACAGTTATATGAACTTCTTCCCGTCGACGACAAAGGAAGAAGATCTCGACAGACAATGGCTCGAAAATATCCTGAAATCACGCAAGAACTACTTCCGTCGCAACCGCGACCTATGTATTATATGTATGGTCGGGCTCTATCTAATAGCCATGGTCGACGCTTATGTCGACGCATCGCTGAGCCATTTCGATATCACACCCGATCTGTCGCTGCAATGGTCTCCGGCTCTGATCCAGGACTCCCGCGGAGTCCGTCCCTCTGTAGGATTGAACTGGGCTCTAACTTTCTAACCCGAAATCAACGCTATGACACTAAGCAAGCTACTCATATTATCGTCAATACTTATAGCTCCCGTCTGCGCAAAAGCATCACAGGGTATACTAAATCTGAGCGAAACGATCACCGACACGGCGATCGTTTATCCCGAAAGTTTTGAAACCGACGTACACCGCATGATGCAGAACTGGTATCTGCAAAACTACATAGTGCTCGACTCCAGAGCAGACAGTGAGTCTGACGTCGACGCCACCGATGAGGTCATGATACAACGTCTCGCCCAGATCCCTACGACCATCGAGATGCCTTTCAACCAGATAGTACGGTCTCACATCGACATGTATACCCAAAGGCGCCGCAGCCTGGTTGAAAACATGCTCGGAATGAGTCTTTATTATATGCCTATTTTCGAAGAAGCTCTCGAACGCGAAGGGCTCCCCCTGGAACTGCGGTATCTGCCAGTTATCGAGTCGGCCCTTAATCCCGACGCCGTATCGCGTGCAGGCGCTGCAGGCCTATGGCAGTTTATGCTCCCTACCGCCAGGGGATTCGGGTTAGAGATAAACACACTCGTAGATGAACGCCGCGACCCCGTGACATCGACTCAGGCCGCAGCAAAATATCTCCGCCAGCTGCATGACATATACGGAGACTGGTCTCTGGCTATAGCAGCATATAACTGCGGCCCCGGCAATGTGAACAAAGCCTTGCGCAGAGCCGGCATAGATATGGACAACCCCAATGCCGCCGCCATACAGAAAGATTTCTGGTCGATATATTACAACCTCCCGGCCGAAACACGCGGATACGTGCCTGCCTTCATAGCGGCAAACTATGTAATGAACTATTACAATTGCCATAACATAAGTCCCGCATTGGCTCGACGTCCGATACTGACCGACACGGTACACATCAACAAACGTGTGCATTTCAACCAGATAGCCAATGTACTCAATATCCCTATCGAGGAGATACGCGCTCTGAACCCGCAATATCGCAAAGATATAATCCCCGGCGATGTACGTTCATACGCATTACGCCTGCCGTCGAAACTGGTCTATGCCTATATCATGAGCGAAGACTCTATCCTCAGCAACAATCAGTCCAGATATGTACGGCGGACAGTAGTAGAGCCTACCGATCATACAGCGTTGGTTACCGGAACAAGGCTCGTGGTAAAGACACACAAAGTTGCCAGAGGTGAGACCATGCAGAAGATCGCATCGCGATATAGAGTGACAGTAGCCGATATCAAGAAGTGGAACAGACTGAAGAGTACAAAGCTAAAACGCGGACAAAACATCAAGATCCACACATACGAACCGGCCAACGAACTGTCTGTCGCAGAAAAGACAACAGCCACTGCAGCCATATCGGACAGCCAGGTTAATGATAATTCGGCTGCAACAACGGTGTCTACAGCTCAATCAGTGGAAACGGCTTCTACAGTATCCGCCGGCAAACAGGCATCAGAGCCAAAGAAATCAGAACCCAAAACAGTATCGCCAAAACAGGAACAGAAGAAAACCGCCACCACCCCCAAGAAAGCGAACAACAATAGCGGAGGCACTACAATCCATACTGTAAAACGCGGCGAAAGCTACTGGAAAATCGCAAAAAAATATCCCGGAGTCAGCGCCGACGATATACGGAAAGCCAATCCGACAGCCGGCGACAAGATCCAAATCGGACAAAAGCTAAAAATACCTCGCAAATAAGTAGAATATTATAGCATAAATTTTCCCATGCTACAATTTTTTTAACTATCTTCGCTGTTAAATCATAAATAATTAAAATCTTAATCAACACGTTTCATAATTATGATCAAAACAATCAAACGCATTGCGCTTGCCGTAGTTGTAATCGCAGCAACTGTAGTACCGGCATCGGCACAGATATCATTCGGACCCAAAGTCGGTGTAGCCATCGACCGTCTGTCATTCAATAAAGAAGCTCTGCTCAGCAGCGACAACCGCGCAGGCTTCACCGGAGGTCTCATGCTCGAGGTCATGCTTCCAATCGCCAACCTCGGATTCGATGCGTCGGTAATGTATGTACACCGCACTACTGATATTGTGGTAGGAAACAGCGACGCTCCCCACGGAGGCATAGCCGTGACCGAGGCAGGACGTGACTACATCGAGGTACCCATCAACCTCAAATGGAAAATCGGATTGCCCATCGTAGGCAAAGTATTCACTCCCTACGTATTTACTGGTCCGAGCTTCGCATTCCTCACAAGCAAGAAAGCAATCAACGCCGCACTCCAGAACAAGACTTTCGATACAGCCTGGAACTTCGGCGTCGGCATACAGTTGTTCAGCAAACTCCAGGTAGGAGCGAGCTACGGCCTCGGTATGACCAAGGCAATGAAGGCAGTCGGCATCGGAGGGCAGGCAGCCAATATAGATGGCAAAAACAAATACTGGACAGTAACAGCAGCCTGGATGTTCTGACACCTACCGATATATACAAAGAGGGCGGCAATTACAGATTGCCGCCCTCTTTGTATATATCGGTAGGTGTTTTTTTACTTATCCTGTACAAGCGATACGATCAGCTCTTTGGGATCCTCTTCAGAAGGGATCATGTTGACCTTATCCTCACGGGCCAACCATCCTAAAGCGGCATAAAGCTCCTTGTCTTTCAGCTTTGTGATCTTTTTGATCTGTTTGGTTCCAAGCGCTTCAGCCTCATTGAGGGCATTCCACACAAGCCCTGCCCAGCTTCCAATAGTTTCTGTGTTCATTTTCTAATGTTTTAGGTTTATAATATGTGGCATAAAATTCCAATATAGACAGCATACATGCGTCATAACATTCCGTAAGAATTTTTTGCAAATTTACAAAAATTTTGCATATTCTCACGTTATATACCCAACAAGTTTCCCACCTATTTGGTTCAGGCAAGCATAATACAATAATTTACAACTTATTAGTTCACACATACCAAAATTTACATATCAAAGTTGGTTAATCAGTTGTTTATTGGTAAATTTGTTGTCGATGAATGGACTTGTAATAAAAAACACAGGAAGCTGGTATATGGTGCGTACCGATGACGGTGCGGAATACAACTGCAAGATAAAAGGCAATTTCCGTCTTAAAGGAATAAGAACCACCAATCCGGTAGCCGTCGGAGACCGAGTCGTGATCTCCCCCACCCCCGAAGGGACGGCATTCATTACAGCCATCGAACCAAGACGCAACTACATAATACGTAAAGCCAGCAATCTCTCTAAAGAGGCTCATATCATCGCGGCCAATATCGACAGAACTTTTCTGGTAGCGTCACTTGCGCATCCGTCGACATCGACCACATTCATAGACCGCTTTCTCGCCACAGCCGAGGCCTATAGGGTTCCCGCGACCATAGTCATCAACAAAACCGATCTGCTGACAGACGATTGTGACCGGGAATTGCTCGAGGCTGTCACATATCTGTACCACTCTATTGGATATGATGTGATACATACATCGGCCAGAACCGGAGAAGGGATTGACAGATTGCGGAATATGCTTGACGGTAATGTAAGCCTCATGTCAGGCAATTCCGGCGTAGGCAAATCCTCTCTGATCAACGCACTGCTGCCGGGGCTCGACCTGCGCACCGCCACAGTATCGGCATCGCACGATACCGGCATGCACACTACTACTTTTTCCCAGATGTTTCCGTTGCCTGACGGCGGCTACATAATCGACACCCCCGGAGTAAAAGGGTTCGGCACCATCGACTTCGACACCAACGAGGTGGCGCATTTCTTTCCTGAGATATTCGAGACCGGAGCAGAGTGCCGATACAGCGACTGCACCCATACCCACGAGCCCGGATGCGCTGTACTCGAAGCTCTGGACAACAACCGCATAGCCCAATCACGCTACGCTTCTTACCTGAGCATATTACAAGACAAGGCTCCCGATAAATACCGGAAGCCTTTCTGAAAACTATTAGTGAAAAGTTGCGTGTAGATTTTACTGATGGCCGGAGGTCGGAACACCTTTGGCAATCTTGGCTACAAGTCCCTGGAGAACCTTGCCGGGACCAACCTCGACAAATTCGTCAGTTCCGTCAGCTACCATATTCTTCACTGTCTGTGTCCAACGTACAGGTGCGGTAAGCTGAGCTACGAGATTACCCTTGATTTCTGCGGGGTCGGTATGAGGCAGTGCATCTACATTCTGATATACCGGACATACCGGGGTCTTGAACTCTGTAGCCTGTATGGCTTCGGCAAGTTCCGCACGGGCGGGTTCCATACATGGAGAATGGAACGCACCTCCGACCTTGAGTTTGAGAGCGCGCTTCGCGCCTGCGGCAAGCAGTTTTTCGCATGCAGCGTCGACAGCAGGAACTTCGCCGGATATAACGATCTGTCCGGGGCAGTTATAGTTGGCACATACCACTACGCCCTCAATTCCGGCGCAAATCTCCTCTACGGTCTCGTCGGGAAGCGCAAGTACGGCCGCCATTGTAGATGGAGTCAGCTCACAAGCCTTCTGCATCGCGTTGGCACGGGCGGCTACGAGCTTCAGTCCGTCTTCGAAACTCAATGCTCCGGCGGCAACCAGTGCAGAGAACTCACCGAGCGAATGACCGGCCACCATATCGGGCGCGAATTCATCGCCAAGACATTTAGCCAGAATTACAGAGTGAAGAAATACTGCGGGCTGTGTCACTTTGGTCTGCTTAAGATCTTCGTCGGTTCCCTCAAACATGAGGTCTGTGATGCGGAAACCCAATATTTCGTTGGCCTTCTCGAACATAGCGCGAGCTTCGGCATTGTTGTCGTAGAGGTCCTTGCCCATGCCTACGAACTGGGCGCCTTGGCCCGGGAATACAAATGCTTTCATCTTAAAAATAGTCTACTTTATGATTAAAAGTGCCACAAAGTTAATGAAATTTCATGTATAAGACTGCACACTTCGATATAATTGCGTAACTTTATCTTGCCATTACGACTGTAAATGAGACGCCTGTTTCTATTCAATCCCGAAAATGATATAGCACTCGGCCAGACCGACTGCAATTATACTCCGACACGCGCAGTGCGCGATTTCCACGATGCCGGAGCCGCGCTACCTCTATGGTATGCCGATACCGACGGCGACATGATATATGCCCCTCATGCAAGTCCAGAATGGATAGAAAACCGGCGGCAGCTATTCAGCCTGCCCGCGGCTCTGTACGACTCCGAGCCACATGTCAGACCTGCGCCATGGGGATTCTCAATGCACGCACTACGCCAGTACATTAAGATGGGGGTCGCCATAGATCCGACAAAATGGGATGACAAAATCAGAAAGATGCGTGATCTAAGCCATCGACGTACGGCAGCGATACTGATGGAGAAACTGCGCTCCCGGCTCGCCTACCGGTTGCCATCCACGCCGATAGAAGCCAGAAATATCAGTGATCTCGAACGATTTGCCACAGCCCATCCGCATTTTTTCATGAAAGCGCCATGGTCAAGCAGCGGACGCGGCGTTGTGGACTGCTCGGCCATACCTCGCAAACAGATCCTGCGCCAGGCCGAAGGAATCATAAGACATCAGGGATCTGTAATGCTCGAACCGGCTCTTGACAAGGTCGTTGATTTTGCATCGTTATACCATGCCAGTTACGATGGAATAAGACATATCGGCTACTCCATGTTTTTCAATTCACACGGAACTACCGCTTATTCCGGCAATCATGTCGCCTCCGACGATGAATTGCTCGCATGCATAGGCCGCCATATCGATGAACAATGTGTCGTATCGACGGCAGCCGAAACCGCATCGGTTCTTGCCCGAACAGGCATACACCACCACTACAACGGATATTTCGGAGTCGATATGATGGTATATCGTCCGTCCGACGGCTCAGAGCCACTCATAAATCCAGCTGTAGAAATCAATTTAAGAATGACCATGGGTATTGTTGCCCATAAATTATACAAACGGATTATGAGCGAAGGAAGACACGGAATCCTATCCGTAAGATATGCTCCGAATGAGGTTTATGCCGACAATTTCATCGCTGATGGATTCCGGCTGTGCGCAGGCACACTCAACCTCATTCCGCCACATCCGGGATTCAGAATGACATTGGCCGTAGAGCAACAGCCTACCAGTCTTTAAGCTCGCGGTAAAGCCTGTTGACAGGAAGTCCCATAACATTGTAATAACTGCCTCTCAGCCCTTTTACGGCGACAGCCCCGATCCATTCCTGTATACCGTATGCCCCGGCCTTATCGACCGGATGGAACGTATCGACATAATAATCGATCTCGCCATCGGAAATGGGAGCGAACTCTACCTCCGTCGTCTCCGAAAAAGTCTTCCGCTTCCCGGACGAAACCACAGTCACTCCGGTAACCACTTTATGGACACGGCCGGACAGCCGGCGTAGCATACGTCTGGCATCGCCTTCATCGACCGGTTTACCTATCACATCGCCATCGAGAATTACGACCGTGTCGGCTGTGACAAGCACATTATCGTCAGTCAAATCCGACAGATACGCCTCGGCCTTGACCTGCGACAGATACTCAGGAATCTTTTCGGCTTCTATATACACTCCATCCGGAATTCTTTCGTCTACCTGACGCGAGGTATCTACAGTAAAGTCAACGCCAAGCATGCCAAGAAGTTCACGGCGCCGTGGCGATCCACTCGCCAGAATGAATTTACGGTTCAGCATATCCATAACAACAGCTCATCTATATCACCATCCGAACGCCTTGGCCGATGACAGCCACTCGCCATTAGCTTTCATAATCTGTTCCAGCAAGTCACGCCCCACTCCGCAACCTCCGGCCACAGGCGATATATAACCGGCTATAGCCTTGATATCGACCGCGGCATCTGATGGAGCTACCGAAAGCCCGACGTAACGCATAGCTTCATAATCAGGGATGTCATCGCCGGCAAACGCGACTTCTTCCGGATGAAATCCGTACTTTTCCATCCACTCCTGCAATATCGGAAGTTTTACCGAAGCCCGCATGTATATATCAGCAATACCGAGTGCGGCAAACCTTGTGCGCACAGCCTCGGAGTCGGCTCCGGTTATAATCGCTATACGGTATCCATGTTTGACGGCAAGCTGAAGCGCATAACCATCCTTGATATTGACCATACGCGACGGTACGCCATCACAACCGAGCGGTATTGTCGAGGGCGACAACACTCCATCTACATCGAATGCGATACCTTTTATTTTTTTAAGATCGTAGTTGATACGGCTCATAATCCGTTATTTAAGTTCATCATAACCAAAATGCCGCAAAATCTCATTGTTGACAAATCGATAGACCGGAGCTATATTGTCGGGCAAATCAGCGATATGGGCTTCAAGCACAGCCAGATCGCCACGCCGTGCGGGGCCGGTCATACCGGCCATAGGCGACGAGGTACAGGCTTTGTCAAGAGTGGCCTGGAGCAACGGGCGCAACACCTCGAAACCATATCCAGCCCGATCAAGCACATCGGCCGCCAACGCCCACATATACATAGCCATATTGCAACCGAGCACTCCGGCTATATGCAACTGCCGACGTCCGGCGCTATCCGCATGATATACATGATCGGAGATAACGTATGCCGCACGCCTTATCGCTGCTTCCGAATCCTCATCGCGTCCTTCAGTAAAAAACGGAACCTGCGACATATCGACCAGCACGTTTTTGGAAAATGTCTGAAGAGGGTATAACACACCGCAATGCGCAAACTCTTGCGGAAACACATCGACTGGTATCGAGCCGGCAGTATGAACCCATAGTTTAGATACAGCACCACTACCGGACGATACGACTTTTTCAAGAGTTTCAGCTACTGCCGTGTCCTTGACGCTGACAATATAAAGATCAGACTCACCGTCAATCCCGGACAATGAATCGACCGATGCTGCTCCTACCTCTCCTGCAAGCAGCGCCGCACTCTCAATATGCGGAGCATATACCTGTCCTATCCTGTATCCGGCGGATGCAAAAGCCCTGGCCAGATGGGTGGCCACATTGCCGGCTCCTATCAGACTTACTCGCTCCATTGTCCCAGATGGACTCTCTCCCAAAGCGTTTTCTCCGGATCATGCGGTTTGCGCTGCTCGTCAGGATAACCGAAAGTCAGCACACATACAACTCCAAGAGCCTCAGGCATTCCAAGCAATTCCCGTACATAATCTTCCGATGGGGTTCCGTCAGCAGTAAACCTGCCTCTCACCTGAATCCAGCATGATCCGATGCCGAGCTCTGCGGCCTGCAACTGCATGAAGGCAGATGCTATCGAGGCATCCTCGATCCATGGATCCGTGACAGTCATGTCGACAGATACAACCACGGCAATGGGAGCGTTGGCGATAGGCCCAGCCCCCATCTCCTTGCAGTGCGCCAGACGCGCAAGCGTCTCCTTGTCCTCGACCACTACAAACTCCCATGCCCGCGAGTTTTTGGAAGTAGGAGCCATCAGACCCGCTTCAAGTATAGTCTTTACACAGTCTCCGTCAATAGGTTTGTCGATATATCTACGTATGCTGCGTCGGTCCACGATCAGTTGATGCAGGTTATCCATGTCTGTTATATTTTGAGGTTTAGTGATTTGCGGAGATCAGCGACGGCATACCCAGACACCGGGATAGCGGTCGGTCAGATGAGCCTGACGGGCGATGTCCAGAGCCCGTGACGATGTCGATCCAGTGGCGGCATACACACGGTATTTTCCATCCTTCTCCAGTATGGCCATAGGAATATCGGCTCTGTCGACAAACTCCTGTGCGAGTTCTCGCGATGCAAGCGATGCCACAATAACATAATAGCTGTCGGATTCTTCCATTCGCACGCCATAAGAAGGCTCGACGACCGGTTCTACAGCCTTAACCGTATCGACCACCGACATCGCATCGTCCCCCTGAGGGAGCACTATACTGAGCACTCCATGACGGTTAGCCTCCGACAATTCGAAATGCTCCAACGCTTCGTCTTGGGAAACAAATGTTATGGCTGGTGCGGCAAGCGAGGCCCGGGCCGCATCAGGTATAGCGATCGGCGTAGACAATACCACACCCATACATATAAGTACAACCAATGAGGCCGCGATCTTCATCCAGTTACGGCTGAACGGCAGATACTGATTTTCACGCCGCACGACATCAGCGGCATGTTCGGACTGAGCTCTGGCGGCCTCCAGCACCGGAACGACAGAAACCGGAGGAAGCACGGATGACGGAAGCGACACGACATTACTGTCATGCGGTTCAAACACACATGTATTATCTTCCGTGATCCGGAAAGAACCGATGCCGGAAAGGTGCAACTCCCGATCCACTGAGATCTGCCGGCGAAGAGCATCGACAGCCTCACCCACACGCTGCACAGCAGCATCATATCCGATGCCCTCGCGGCGGGCAACCGACGATGCCACAAGTCCGTCATCGTGTGTGATAGCGGAATTGAACCCGAGCACACGGCGTGGAGGATATATCACACCCGACTCAGTATCGATGACAGCCGGACAACGTTGAGCCATAAATGCACCCCACCCCGGCAACACAACACAGTCGTGATGTCTGAGCAAGTAACAGATATGCTGGCTAATACTGTTCATGATGGCTGTTTCTCATCTGATTTACATTGCAAAAATACGCAAAATACGCTGTAAAAACAAGCTCCGCCACAAAAATTAGCGCCTATGACAGTTTTTAGCGTCTGATATCGCCAAGTCCGGCAAATAGGTTGCCCAGAAAAGTTTATTTTCATATATTTGTAATCGGTATTATAAATATGTATGATTACAGTACGCGAAAATATAGATCTGAAACCTTTCAACACGTTTGGAATACAAGCCAGATGTGACCGATGGATAGATTATACCGAGACATCCGACATTCCTGAAATCACGAAACGCTATGGAACCTACAGGCTTTTAAGCATCGGAGGCGGAAGCAACCTGCTGTTTACCCGCGACTTCCACGGCACTATCATACACTCACGCATAACAGGGCTGAAGATCACGAAAAAAGGAGCCGTGCATACAGCGACAATAGGCGCAGGCGAAAGATTCGACAGCGTTATCGACCGCTGCTGCGATGACGGTCTGTGGGGTATAGAGAATCTTAGCGGCATACCGGGCGATACCGGAGCGGCCGCGGTACAGAACATCGGAGCATACGGTGTAGAAATAAAAGATGTGATCGAGACCGTAGACTGCTACGACACTCTTACCGGAAAGTTCATAACTCTGACATGCGACGATTGCGGATACGGATACCGTTCATCGATATTCAAGAACAGCGACCACCGATTCATTGTCACGGCAATCACAGTCAGACTAAACGAGAAACCGTCACCACGCCTGGAATATGCAGGCCTGAACAACCTGTCGGAAACCGGCATCCGCCTGACACCGCACAGAGTCAGAGAAGAGATCATTCGACTGCGCGATACCAAACTTCCCGATCCTGCAACAATAGGCAATGCCGGAAGTTTCTTCAAAAATCCGGTACTGTCAGCAGAGGAATATGATCTGTTCCTGAAATCGGCTGGCGGTTCCGGCTACACCGATATTCCACACTACGACACACCTCAAGGCACGAAGATTCCGGCAGCATGGCTGATTGAACAAAGTGGATTCAAAGGACGTATTACTGGCAATGCCGGCGTATGGCACAAGCAGCCGTTAGTACTGATCAATGCGACAGGCCATGCGACAGGCCAGGATATCACTAATCTTGAAAATGAGATAATACAATCCGTCTACAAAAATTTCGGAATACATCTCCACCCCGAAGTAGAACATATATAACCAACAGAACTATAAACGCCATACGCGCATGAGCACATTCATAATCGAAGGAGGACACAGATTAACCGGAGCCATCGAACCCAAAGGCGCCAAAAACGAGGCGCTGCAAGTGATAAGCGCCTCGATTCTGACCGAGGAGGAGATCCGCATAAGCAACATCCCCGACATACTCGACATCCGCAATCTTATCGATCTGCTCATCAGCATGGGCGTGACCGTGACCCGTCATGCCAAAGACGAATATTCATTCAAAGCCGACCACATCGACACCGACTATATATTCAGCGATGAATTCGTGAAAAAGTGCGCCAGATTACGTGGATCGGTACTCGTGGTAGGCCCGTTGCTGGCCCGATTCGGCAAAGCCTATTTCGCACAACCCGGCGGAGACAAGATAGGCCGACGCAAGATCGACACACACATATCCGGCCTCGAAGCCCTCGGAGCCTCGACCACATACGACGAACGCAAACAGGCGTATCTGCTGTCCGTACCCGAAGGCCGCCATCTGACCGGACGCTACATGCTTCTCGACGAGGCATCGGTGACCGGAACCGCCAACATCATCATGGCCGCCGCACTATCGGAAGGAGAAACCACCATATACAATGCCGCCTGCGAACCATATATACAGCAACTGTGCCGGATGCTGCAAGCAATGGGCGCTGGAATCGACGGACTCGGCAGCAACCTGCTCCGTATATCAGGCCGCAGCAGCCTGCATGGAGCGACACACCGGATACTGCCCGACATGATCGAAGTAGGCAGCTTTATAGGCATGGCCGCACTTACACGCAGTGAATTGACCATAAAGAATGTAGCCTACCCTGAACTCGGAATAATACCGGACAGTTTCAAACGACTCGGCATAGCGCTTGAACGACGCAATGACGACATATTCGTCCCGGCACAGGAGCATTATGAAATCGAGACCGCGCTCGACGGATCGATCATGACCATAGCCGACGCCCCATGGCCCGGACTTACTCCAGACCTCCTGAGCGTAATGCTCGTAGTGGCGACACAATGCCGCGGAAGCGTACTTATCCATCAGAAAATGTTCGAGAGCCGACTGTTTTTCGTAGACCGGCTCATAGACATGGGAGCGCAGATCATGCTTTGCGATCCTCACCGCGCAGTAGTCATAGGCCTCGACCACAAATCGCCACTGAGAGCCAACCGCATGTTATCGCCCGACATACGTGCCGGTATAGCAATGCTGCTCGCCGCCATGTCGGCCAAAGGCACAAGCGAAATCGGCAACATCGACCAGATAGACCGAGGATATGAGGAGATCGAGCAGCGTCTTAACGCAATCGGAGCTAAAATCATACGCCACGAGAATTAACATTGCATATTTCACATTATTTGTTTAGTTTTGCAGTGTCAAAACATCAATTAACAGATGTTTGTAGACAGAACGCCGGATTTACACGGCCACCTTTTTCGGAGGTTTGATATTTATACAGGGTTAAAGCGCTTTGCGTCAACACACTAATAAATATCAGACCAAGTAGAGATATACTCTGACACATTGGAGACCTATCCCAATCCGATGGATAAGCCAGCAGCACACTGGTTCGTACTGAATCATATAAAACATACTAACGCCAAGGCCTCGACCCCGCAGGCCGAGGTCAACAGATTCAACGCTATAAACAACGATAGACTGGAGCTGTTTGCCCCGACATTCGTCAGAATGGTCGAGCACAACGGCAGATCTGTGTGCAAATCCGAACCACTGACATTCCACTACGTATTCGTTCGAGGCACATCCGACGACGTAAAGCAATTGTGCAGCATGCCAAACGGCTTCTCGTTCGTGCTAAACCATAGCGGCGAATCAAAGTATGTCACCGTATCCGACAAAAACATGGCCGACTTCAAAGCTATAGCCCGTGCCTACAGCAACAGCCTGCCATGCTTCTCACCAGACGATATCACACTTGAAGACGGAGACCTGGTCGAAGTCGTCTACGGCGATTTCCCTGGACTTACCGGAACGTATATCCCGAAGAAAGGAGGCAAAACCGGCAATATATACATAGCCGTATCCCACGACCTCGCCTCCGTAGTCTACAACATCCGAGCCGAATATGTCCGCGTACTCGAATTCGCCAAAGGCAGCAAACGCGCCTACGACCAGATCGAAGCATTCATCCCGAAACTGTTCAAAGCCCTGCGGCTCTACGCCGCCGATGAACCGATACCGGCCCCGATCCTGAGTCCGCTCGTCATCTTCTGCCGCCGCATGAGCGCAGTCCGCATCGACAATCCCAAACTCGACGCCAAACTGCAAGCCCTGCTCATGTGCGCCACCCACATACTCGGCGACACCGACAGCCACACCATCGCAGCCACCCGCTTCGCCCGCCGCCAAAACGCCATCACCAGCCCCTGGCTCCAAGCCCTCCTCCTCCTCCTCCAAGCCGTCACCACCCACACCCCCGCCCTCCTCCGCGACGGCCTCGCCCTCCTCTCCCCCCTCACCCCAACCTCCTCCACCCACCGCCTCCTCCTCGCCGAATACACCCACCACATGAAACTATCCCCGATATGATTGGAGCCATATAGGTATAATGTTATGATTCTTCTCGATATTTTACTTGATACGATAGCGCAATCTGGACAGACCAGTCCAATTGCACCTATAGTATCAGATATAGCCAATTGGATCACAATCATAGCATTTCCGTTGACTATACTGGGGCTACTATTAACATATTTCCAAAGCCGCAAGTCTAAAAGCGCAGCGGAAGCGGCCAAAGAATCTGCGCAACAGACATCGGCTAAAATGGAATCATTTCAATCAATAGCAAATCTATCTAAAAACATCGAGATCCTCAAGACCAGTCCCAAACTACTTGCCGACGAACATTGGTGGGAAGTCGCCGCATGCCTCAGAGATGCCCGAGATCAACTCATCGCACTGATAGCGAAAGAAGGTGAACACGGACAGATCCGAGAATTAAAAGATCTAAAGAATAAAGTCAATATCGACATCCGCAATTTGCGACATAAATCATACGATGACACCATCGAACTCCATATTGACGAAATTTTCGATCGAATTGAGGAAATTTCTGAGATATTCGTAGTCAAACAAACTGAACTCAAAAACATGTGATCACCATGCACAGCAAAAATGAAGCACTTATAAACCGACTGATCGAGAAAACCGACGCCGGAGAACTCAACTGGGAAACCACAAGCCGATCCATGCAGTTCACACTCTCAATGGCCTCCAACCAATTGATTATCGAACGGATATCCGCCCCATCAGGCATAAAATATAAATTTGCAATCCTGAATGAAGAAGGAGGCGAGATCGACTCCCTGACAAAATCGGCGTCAGCAGCAGACCACGACCTCTCGCTACTAAGAAATTTATACGAACTGGCACGCCGCAATGCCAACCACATCGATACGACCATAGACAACCTCCTCAACGAACTAAGCTAAAATTAATATTTTAAGCAAATCGTAAGCACCCCAATATAATAATTTCACATACCGTTAACCAACGTTACAAAAGCCAAACTTAATAAAACTATACCTTAGAGTATGCTAACACAAAGATATAATATCGCTGTTGCCGGAACCGGATATGTCGGCCTTTCAATAGCAACACTTCTAGCGCAGCATCATCATGTAACTGCTGTGGATGTAATTCCCGAGAAAGTCAATTTGATTAATCAACGGAAGTCACCAATTCAGGACGAATATATCGAGAAATATCTCGCTGAAAAAGAACTGGATCTAACCGCGACTCTCGACGGAACCGCTGCATACCGCGAGGCCGACTTCGTTGTAATCGCGGCTCCAACCAATTATGATCCGGTAAAGAATTTTTTTGACACCCATTGCATCGAGGATGTTATCGACCTGGTATTGAGCGTCAATCCTGACGCCGTTATGGTTATTAAATCGACTATTCCGGTGGGATATTGCCGCAACCTATATGTGAAATATGCCACTAAAGGAGTCAAGCAGTTCAACCTACTTTTCTTCCCCGAATTCCTACGCGAGAGCAAAGCTCTGTACGACAATCTGTATCCCTCGCGTATCATCGCTGGCATTCCTAAGATTATTGACAATCCGGAGTTCGCAGAAGAAAACGACGCGATACTTGCTGTGACAAATATCGACAAGATAAGCGAAGCTGCACATACATTTGCCAGGCTACTGCAACAAGGTGCAATCAAACAGGATATCAATACCCTATATATGGGCATGAAGGAGGCCGAGGCTGTAAAACTTTTCGCAAACACATACCTGGCTCTGCGCGTAAGCTATTTCAATGAGCTCGATACTTATGCTGAAGTAAAAGGTCTCGATTCTCGCGCAATCATCGAAGGTATAGGCCTCGACCCTCGCATCGGCTCCCACTACAACAATCCATCGTTTGGCTACGGCGGCTATTGTCTGCCCAAAGATACTAAGCAATTACTGGCCAACTACTCTGACGTGCCTCAGAACATGATGAGTGCAATTGTCGAAAGCAACCGTACCCGCAAAGACTTCATCGCCGACCAAGTACTGAAAATGGCAGGTTACTACACCGCCAACAGCCAGTATAATGCCGGCTCGGAATCGCCATGCGTTGTGGGGGTTTACCGCCTGACGATGAAGTCTAACAGCGATAACTTCCGCCAATCATCAATCCAAGGAGTGATGAAGCGCATCAAGGCAAAAGGAGCCGAAGTAATCATATACGAACCAACACTCGAGGATGGTTCGACTTTCTTCGGTAGCCTCGTAGTCAACGACCTCGAAAAGTTCAAACAAAAATCACAAGCTATCATCGCCAACCGATATGACGCTTGCCTCGACTCCGTGGCAGACAAAGTCTATACCCGGGATATTTTCAAACGTGACTGAAATATGAAAATACTGATAACAGGCGCCGCCGGATTTATCGGCGCAAACCTCGTAATGCAGCTTCTCAAAAGGGAAAAGGCTGTGGAAATATTGGGCATCGACAGCCTAAATGACTACTACGACCCCACCATCAAAAATTTCCGTCTTGGCGAAATCAAGAAAATCGTAGCCGAACATCTCGATAGTAAGTGGACATTCCTTAAAGGCAATATTGCCGACAAGGAACTGATCGACCGGATTTTCAATGATTTTCGACCCGATATAGTAGTAAATCTCGCCGCTCAGGCCGGAGTACGCTACTCTATAACAAATCCCAATGCATATATAGAATCAAATATTATCGGGTTTTACAATATTCTGGAGGCATGCCGACACAGCTACGATAACGGAGCAGAAGGAGTGAGACACCTTGTATATGCCTCAAGTTCCTCGGTTTACGGTTCCAACCAGAAAGTGCCATATTCTACCGATGACAAAGTAGACAATCCGGTATCGCTTTATGCCGCCACCAAAAAAAGCAACGAGTTGATGGCTCACGCCTACTCTAAACTCTACAACATACCAGCTACCGGGCTACGTTTCTTCACTGTTTATGGCCCTGCAGGACGCCCAGATATGGCATATTTCGGTTTCACGAATAAACTCCTTAAAGGCGAGACAATAAAAATTTTCAACTACGGCCACTGCAAGCGCGACTTCACATACGTCGACGATATTGTCGAAGGTGTTATCCGCGTCATGAAGAAGGCTCCAGAACGCCAAGTCGGTGAAGATGGGCTCCCTATTCCGCCATATGCCGTGTACAACATCGGAAACAGCAATCCAGAAAAGCTCCTCGACTTTGTACGGATCCTTCAAGAAGAACTCGTTGCAGCAGGCGTACTTCCTGCCGACTACGACTTCGATGCCCACAAAGAACTCGTTCCGATGCAGCCCGGAGATGTCCCCGTAACCTACGCCGACACTACTGCCCTTGAAAACGACTTCGGCTTCCGCCCCTCAACCACGCTCCGCGAAGGTCTCCGACGTTTCGCAAACTGGTACAAGACTTTCTACAGCAAATAAACAATTTCATCAAAAATTACATTTGCATGAACCCAATCAAATCCATCACGCTCTTATATCATAGAATATTTAGCTCTCCTACAAAATATGCTAGATATTTAGGAGTGACCATCGGTTCTAATAATCTTATCGGTAAACATCATTGGAGTTCTGAGCCATATCTCATCACCATAGGGAACTACTGCCAACTTACTAATTGTAAAATATTTACACACGGGGGGGGGCAATGTATTCGTAATTTGCATCCTCTGTTTGATTGTTTTGGCAAGGTTGTTATTGGCGATTATGTATATATTGGCAGCAATGCATTAATAATGCCGGGAGTTACGATTGGCAATAACGTGCTTGTTGCAGCCGGAAGCGTAGTGACAAAATCAATTCCTTCAAATTCAGTCGTAGCTGGTAATCCTGCTCGTATTATATGCACTGTAGATGAGTACTATGACCGTAATCAAAATTACGATCTTCAAAGCAAAAACATTCCATCTTCTGAAAAACGTAAGCTATTATTAAATTTATCTGATAATAAATTCATACATAAGTGAAGAATAAGCGCGCATATATTTGGGGATTTGCAGAAAAATTTATTCCGCAGGGGATTTATCTGCTTACAAATATCATTCTTGCGCGATTCCTAACCCCACAAGAGTTTGGAACCGTTGGCGTTTTAGCAATTTTCATAGCAATTGCTACAACATTGAGCGATTCTGGTTTAGGTGGAAGCCTCATCAAAGAACAAACTTTATCTAAGGAAGATTATTCAACAGTATTCTCATTCAACCTTTGGATCAGTAGTTTCCTATATTTCGTAATTTTCATTTCTGCCGGATATATAGAATCGTTCTACCATATTGACGGCTTGGCTAACATAACAAGATGCCTGACTTTAATATTGATATTAAATGCTTTTTGTATCGTTCCAAAATCTATACTAATTAAGCAATTGCAGTTTCAAAGATTGGCCTTGATTTCAATTGTATCAATCATTTTCGCATCTGTTTCGGCTTTTGTGTGCTGTGCATTAAATTGTGGAGCATATTCTTTAGTAGCTTTTCAGCTTGGAAACGCATTAATGTCACTAATACTGCTATCAATACAATCACACACACATATATCATTCAATTTCTCAAAACATTCATTCAAACGGTTATTCTCTTTTGGAGCATTCACTACAATATGCGGTATTATTGATGCGATATATGAAAATATACTCTCATTACTTATTGGAAAGTTCTTAAATGTAAAATCTGTAGGATTTTATGACCAAGCAAAAAAATTAGAAAATGGATCCGCCTATGCAATGGTTAACACTATAAATGCTGTTGCATTTCCCATATTAACAAAATCAGCAAACGACATACTGCAATTTAAACGAGAAGCACAATCTATATTAAAGACTTGCATAACCATTTTCTTCCCATTATTAGCGACAGTTGCATTATTCTCTGATATTATTATACGCCTGCTATTTGGTGAAGATTGGATGGGAGCAGCGCCATATTTATCGTTTCTAATGGTTAACGGTATGATATATATAATTGAATCGTCTCTGCGTAACAATATAAAATCATTAGGCGCTGTGCGGAATCTTGCATTGGTGACATTGCTAAAACGTGTAATAGGCATAACCATAATATGCTTATCTATATTAATATCTAGTACTGCAATGCTATATGGTCTAATTATAAGCACTTTCATAGGTTGTTTAATCAATGCCATTCTATATTGCAAACTAATTATGCATGGCTTGGGAGAGTTTTTATTAAGTATCTTTAAAATGCTTCTAATACCCTGCAGTATTATCGTACTATGTATAATAGTATATTTTTCTGGCATATTCCCAATGTCTATATCAATGACAATATCAGGCATATTGCTACTCATATACTATTTAATACAACTACCCAGCGTCAAAAGATTCAGTCTTAGATAACGTTTAAGGAAACAACAAGCCTTTTACTATGCTGTTATTCACAATTGGCCTATTTTGGTGTATAATACTTATTGCATTCTTTTTTATTAGCAATAATGCAGATTTATCAATTACATATCCATATTTTTTGATTATTTCATTTGCCTATTGGATATTATGTTTTGCTAATAAATTCCATGTAAATAGAACCATTCGGAAGTGGGGCTTCAGACCGTCATACCTATGTTTTATTGGACTTATTGCTGTAAACCTGCAACTTCTTGCTGATTACGCCTTTGGCTTGGCAAAACTTCCAATTGATTTCTTACCTGAGATTTATAAATATGCCGATATTTGTTTTTTTAGTGGCCTTATATTTATAACAGTATTTGTATTAAGCAACTATATAACAACAGATAACTTTAGGAAAAATCGAATAGGACAAAAAGAATGTCTAAAGGATAAAACTTGGCTATGGTTATACATTATTGCATTTATCCTATTCATAATAAATATAGATATTGTTCAATTTCTCACAGGACAAGTGTATATTGGATCTGGCGCATCTGATGCTGAAGCAGGGATCTCAGCTTCAATGGAACGATTATTCAATGTATTTATGGTGATTTTAGTCGCCATATATACAAAACGGATGCTTATCACTCAAGTGCATTATTCTATTGTCCAATATATCAAATCAATTCCATTCATATTCTGGATTATTTTCATATGTTATCTCTCTTTACGTCTCCTCAGCGGAGATCGAGGGCCGGTAATGTATAACGGATTATTGATTTTTTATTCATATTCATTGGTTTCAAAGAATTTGATTAAATTCAAATTTGCATTGCCCATGATATGCATCGGAGCATTTATAATTACATTAATGGGTATAATTCGATCGAGAGATACAACTTTAAGCTATTTAGATAAAGTTCAATCCTCTTTGACCCGATATAATGAAATGTCTTTAGACAGAACACCCACGATATCCCCTTTTACTTACGAATTAGCCTCTAGTTTCAGATGCAATTATGTTGGCATACGGGATATTGAGGAAAATCGGACTGGATATAAATTCGGACAATATACTATATTAACAGCTATTGGATCTTTTCCTGGAGCTAAACGAAAATATTTTGAGCCATTGGGGTTTGATAGCAGTGATTTTTCAAGTGCCGAATATTTAACTATATCCTACAATAACAGCCGTAACTATACATTTGGTATCGGTACGTCAGCTTTAGGAGAAGCATATTTAGATGCAAACATATTTGGTGTAATCATAGCAGCACTCATCATTGGAATTATTTACAAAAAAGTAGATAATAGTTATTTATGTTCAGGAAGAGCATTAAGCATCCCCATATTGATTGTTATTTTAAAATTATCAACTCTATCGTTCTACCTTTCTCGCTCGTCGATTTCACTAACGCTTGGTGACATTCTAAATCTCTTAATTGTGTATTTCATATTCAATTTTTTTATAAAAAAACTCTCATTCTTAAAATAAATGGCAAAAATATTATGTTTTATAGATGAATTAGGATCTGGTGGAGCAGAACGGCAACTTGTCGGCCTAGCCTCATTATTACAAAAGGCAGGTCATGAAGTTGAGGTTTATTGTTATCATCCGATATACTTTTATGAGCCTTTTCTGAAAAAGGAAGGCGTAAAACTGCTCAAGGAATCATCTTCACCTAAAAGGCTAATCACAAAATTCAAACGATCATATAATGTTATAACTAAGGGCAAGTACAATGTTGTAATCGCCTATGCTCCAGGTGCAGTTATGGCATCATTAGTTACAAAACTAATAAATTGCCATTTTAAACTGATTGTTTCGGATAGGAATACCACTCCAGAAATCACTTTTAGAGATCTCATCAAATATAATCTATACCGTGTAGCGGACTATATTGTTCCAAACTCACATGCTCAGGCCAAAATTCTGAGAGCCAAATTCCCTTTTATGAGAAAGAAGATACACACAATTACGAATTGTGTTGACATAAATAAATTCCGGCCAGCGTTATCTAACATAGCAACATGCAATCCTCTGTTAAAAATAATAGTTGTAGCCCGTCATTTTCCTGTAAAAAATGGCATCAATTTTCTTAAAGCACTCCAAATTATAAAAGAGCATCATATCAACATTGCGGTAAAATGGTTTGGCAATATTAATACCTCCTATTTCAAAACGATAGAAAACCTTGGGATTGAGCTTCACGTTAATGACATAATTACATTCTTGCCACATCAGGATAATATCGAGAATTTTTATCTCGATGCCGATGTTTTTTGTCTGCCGTCATTGATCGAAGGTTTCTCAAATGCTATCGGGGAAGCTATGAGTTGCGGCTTACCTATTCTGTGTAGTGATAATGTAGGGGATAATAATGTAATGGTCGAAGATGGCATTAATGGCATCTTGTTCGACCCATATTCACCTTCTGATATTGCAGATGCTATTATTCGATTCTATCACCTAACACAAGAAAAAAAAGTAGCAATGGGACAACGTTCAAGACAAAAAGCCGAGGAACTATTAACGGCAGACAAGTTCATAAACCAATATCTTAATTTAATAAACAATCATGACTGTTGAAGTTCTTCTTTCTTGCATGAACTGCAAGAATGATGCAGAAGTAATGGCGTTGGTTAAGAGAACCAATATTAAAGGTAAGGCTGTGGTTATTAATCAATGTAGTTATGATAATATTGTACACGTAGATAATATCAAAATTGTTCATACGACAGAACGCGGATTATCACGAAGCCGAAATATGGCAATACATCACGCGACAGGCGACATTTGCCTTATATGCGATGATGATGAAATTTTAGATAATGATTATGAAGAAAAAATCATATCTGGATATCATCAGTTTCCTAACGCGGATCTTATTGCCTTTGAGATAAAACGAGACGATAAAAAACCATACGCTAACAACGCCATAAAAATTGGATTTAAACAAATTCTTAAAACGTCTTCCGTTCAAATAACATTCAAACAGGCTTCCGCAAAGCTGAATAATATCGTATTTGACACAATGCTTGGTAGCGGATCAGGAAATGGTGCAGGAGAAGAGAATAAATTCATGTTAGATTTCAGGAAACACCATCTGAAATTATTTTACATACCGACTCAAATCGGACATCTAATTCCAGACACAGCTTCTCAATGGTTCAACGGATATAATATCACATATTTCAAAAATCATGGGTGGTCTACAAGGCGAATACTCGGCCCATGGTTGTCTCTTATATATATAACTTACTTTATCTTGACTAAATATTCTTTGTATAAATCTCAAATCTCAATGATTAAAGCATACAATATGGAAATTAAAGGGTGGCGTACAATAAAATAGGATTGACATTGTACTTATACATAATGAGTTTAGCCGATGAATCATTACAATAACTTAGTCAGTATAATTACCCCGACGTATAATTGTGCTGCATTTATAGCAGAAACAATTGAGAGTGTTAAAACTCAAAGCTATGTTAACTGGGAAATGATAATCGTTGACGATTGTTCAACTGATAATACACACGAAATAGTTCAGAAATATGCACAAAATGACCATCGAATCAGATATTTCTGTCTACAACACAATTCAGGAGCAGCTGTCGCGCGAAATGAAGCAATAAAATTAGCTCAAGGACGTTGGATTGCATTTTTAGACAGTGATGACTTATGGGACGTGTGCAAGTTGGAGAAGCAATTAAATTTTATGATTTCCAACTCGTATAAATTTTCGTATACAGAATATCGCGAAGTAAACTATATTGGGCAAATTATCACTAATAGAATAACTGGTCCTACAAAGATAACCAAATTGGGAATGTTATTATATTGTTGGCCTGGATGTCTGACTGTAATGTACGATAGTTCAGCTATCGGATTGATTCAAATTCCACCCATAAAAAAGAATAACGACTATGCAATGTGGTTATTGATAAGCCAACGAGCCGATTGCCATTTACTTAAAGAAACTCTTGCTTCTTATCGAAGGAGAGAAGGCTCCATCAGTAATCAAGGGTATTTTACACTAATAAAATGGCACTATAGACTATTTAAAAGTGTTTTAAATGCAAATTCTTTCAAATGTTGTATGTTCACCTTAAATAATATATTCTTTGGAATTATAAAAAGACTTGCCTATCGGAGCTGATATACTGAATTATTCTTTATGGGTTATAAAACTTATGAGTTCAATGACAGCTAAAGCATTAACTCTTTTGATATTACTATTTTGCACAATAAGTATTCACGTTCACGGCCGAGGTTTGTCTCCGTTAGAATTCGGTCTGAAAGAGGCGAACAATGCCATCGAACGCTTTTGGGTATTACATCGGACTCATACAACTGCCATAGCTCAAAACACAAACATTTCGTATCATGGAATTGACACGATTCGTATCGAGATTCCGATAAATGCAGTCACCATTCCATTAGCTGAGAATACCGATTTTGCAAAATCCGTAATTATCGTAACCAATCGATCTCAGGATTTCTGTTTGTTTTCAATGAGTAATGAAACTGTTCCAATTGAAATTTCCAAGCAAATATTGGATACTTCTGATTTCACTCATATAAAAGAGCTGTGTAAAGGGTATTACATACTGAATGTTGAAGATGAGACTCCTTGGGTAGCACATCGAACCGGTTATAATTCTGGAGCCGTTCGCAGAGATATCCTTCTGATCAAAAATGGGAAAGCTATCAATAAATGCATTATACCATACAATGATAGCATATCAATACCAAAATGTTCATACGTGAATGTAAGCAAAAAAAATAAGCTAATATCTGGTGCAACCATTATACGTAGCAATAATTCCACATATAAGACATTCTGCTTCAAATTTGAAAATCAGAACCAGCTTGAACTCAGAAATATCTATATCAGAACTCCAAAATCTGATCTATATGGAGATATAGCGATTAATTTTATATGTTGCACCAACATACACTGTAACAATATTACTATTGACGGAACGTATTCCCAAAACAATAAATATGGCTATGGAATTGGGATGAATAATGT
The DNA here is from genome assembly GCA_948467675.1 of uncultured Porphyromonadaceae bacterium. Taxonomy (GTDB): domain Bacteria; phylum Bacteroidota; class Bacteroidia; order Bacteroidales; family Muribaculaceae; genus CAOKFI01. The sequence goes on along the minus strand of CAOKFI010000001.1, from coordinate 10,038 downwards.
ATGGAACAGTCGATTTACGAATCTTACAGCCCATGCAAACTGGGGAATATTCGGAACTAACAATGTAAATCTCTGCACACTTACAAACTGCGACATCAACCGCTTTGACATCCACTGCTACGGACGTGATGTATACTGCAAAAACATAATTTTCAGAAACTTATACAACCAATTTTCTTCTTTCTACGGGGATCTGACATTCGATAATTGCCAGTTTATAAATTTCGTCCCAATTCTAATTGAGGATTCGTATTCTGCATATACAACGTTCAACATAACTTTCAAAAACTGTAACATTACAGCCGATTCCAGACGTCCATATTTGATTGATATGCGATCAGGAGTCATTACTAAATCACCTGTGCGTAAGGAATTATCTCGCCTGAATTGGCCAAATCTATTCATTGACAATATGGTGGTTAACTTCTCAGACAAGATGTCATCATGGAATCTCTACTATACGTCCAATAGAAATAATCCGATTGTATACGGGTTAACAGATATATCAATCCATAACCTTAAAGTACGAAACTCAATCAAAAATACGATCAATATTGTAAATACGGGTATTGAATCTAATTATCCCTCAAATATTATAATCACCAATTCTCCTACTATGGTAAAAAATATATCATACAAAATAAAATAATACAACTGAATTTTTCCAAACTCACAATCTAAATCATTACAACAGAAATCGACATATAGGCAATTCTTAATTCGAATATTGCGTGATTCAAAATTTATCATAACCTATATAATGGGAACCAAAATCATCAAACAATAAGTATGTGTTTGATTGTTCTTAACTACATATTTTTTTTGTTTAATTTCTCAGGTTGAATTTAGGCGAGTAACTATTCAGCGAATAATATAATACTTAATTGGTTAAATTCAATTATCTACGTAATATCATAATTGCTTTTGAGCCCTAAAAAGAAAATTTCAGCGTGAAATTTCTCAAAAGCCAAATTTGTAAACAGCTGAAAATAAAGAGTCAGTATCAGCTGAATAGTTACTAATGCGATTGTGAGGCTTAAAAATTATTAAATGTAAAAATATGAAGCTATGCTATTCGAAATGGCTTAAAATTGCAATCAGCATATTGTATCCCATGCGACATTTAAAGTTATTCCCATTGAATGTAAGAAATGTATTAAAAATTTGAATAAATAAACCGACAAACATGCTTAAATGGTTATTTGACAGAATTATGGCACTTCTCGGACTGTTGGTTCTGTGGCCGGTGCTCCTCATTGTGGCTATTCTTGTTCGGATTAAGATGCCGGGGGGGCCAGTGATCTTTACTCAGAAACGTGTTGGGAGAAATGGAAAACTCTTTACCATGTATAAGTTCCGGTCTATGACCGTGGGGCATGGAGGTTCATCGGTATCGGTTGCTGGCGAAAGTCGAATTACTCCGCTTGGTGCAAAACTACGCCATTACAAGCTTGATGAGCTCCCCGAGCTTTGGAATGTACTTATTGGCGACATGAGTTTTGTAGGGCCGAGGCCGGATGTCCCTGGTTATGCAGACCAACTTAAAGGTGATGACCGTGAAGTATTGAAGCTACGTCCCGGCATTACTGGTCCTGCATCGTTGAAATATCGTAATGAGGAAGATTTACTTGCTAAACAAGCAGATCCACAACGATATAATGATGAGGTAATTTTCCCCGATAAAGTAAGAATCAATTTGTATTATCTGCATCATTATTCGTTTATAAAAGATATTCAAATGATATTCTGCACGGTTCTTGGTGGCAGAATGAAGTACGGTAACGAAATAATATAATATCATAAACAATGCGTGAACGAATTTACCTTTGTCTGGCTCACATGAGCGGCAAGGAACAGGATTTTATAAAGGAGGCGTTCGATACCAACTGGGTTGTACCGATGGGGCCTAATGTAACTTCTTTTGAGAAGGATCTTGAGGCGTTTGTTAACCATAGCGAGAATAATAAGCCGCTTGACAAGAAGGTGGTTTGCCTATCGGCCGGAACAGCTGCCGTTCATCTGGCTCTGATTGCATGTGGTGTCGGTGCCGGCGACGAGGTGCTTGTGCAGTCGTTCACTTTCTGCGCGTCAAGTCACCCGATTACCTATCTGGGCGCTACTCCGGTATTCATTGACTCAGAGAAGGATTCGTGGAATATGGATCCGGAACTTCTTGAAGAGGCTATCAAGGATCGTATTGCGAAAACAGGTAAGAAGCCAAAGGCGATAATCCCGGTAGCACTCTATGGTATGCCATATCAGATTGACAAGATAATGGAGATCGCCAATCGCTATGAAATTCCCGTCATCGAGGACGGCGCCGAAGGCTTCGGCTCAAATTTCAATGGCCAGGCACTCGGAACATTCGGTGAATACGGCGTACTCTCGTTCAACGGCAACAAGATGATCACTACCTCGGGCGGTGGCGCACTCATTTGCCCCGATGCTGACAAGGCCCGTGAAATCCTCTGGTACGCAACACAGGCTCGCGAAAGCTACCCCTACTATCAACACGAAGCAATCGGTTACAACTACCGCATGAGTAACATCTGTGCCGGTATCGGTCGTGGTCAGATGACAATCGTAGACGAACACATTGCTCACCACAAGCATGTTCAGGAACTCTATTGCGAACTCCTTAAAGATGTCAAAGGCATTACAATGCACGGCAATCCCAGCCCGGAATACGATTCCAACTTCTGGCTCTGCACTGCAACACTCGATCCTGATCTGAAAATCAAAGGACAAGAGAACGCTTACAAACAAGTAATCACTGGTGCTGTCGGTGGTGCAGCAGGCGTAACTCATGCAGCATCTACGGCCGTAACAGACTGTCAGCCCAATGATAACGTAGAGGCTCTGCGTGTAGCCCTCGATGCTGCCAATATTGAAGCCCGTCCTCTCTGGAAACCGATGCATAAACAGCCAGTTTATAAGAGCGCTCCTGCATACGCCAACGGTGTTAGCGAGTCTTTGTTCGCCGTCGGAATCTGCCTACCTGCCGGACCGTACGTAACGGATGACGACGTCCTCTACATCGTTGACACTATCAAAGCAAACATTGTGTGATGAAAGTTTTAGTTACAGGTGCAGCAGGATTCATAGGAAGTGCTGTCTGTAGGAGACTACTTGATAAGGGAGATACAGTTGTTGGTCTGGATAATATCAATGTCTATTATGACCCGGAGTTGAAATATGGCCGTCTTAAATGTCTCGGCGTTGCAAAAGAAGACGTTGCATGGTACAAATTCTCGAATAGCACAAGTGATGAACGGTTTAGCTTCATCCGTATGAATTTGGAAGACATTCAGGCAATGCAGATGCTTTTTGCTAACGGCAATTTCGATGTAGTTGTCAATCTCGGGGCACAAGCAGGTGTTCGCTACTCAATTACTAATCCGCAGGCATATATTGAAAGTAATGTCGATGGATTCATTAATATTCTTGAAGGTTGCCGACATAATAAGGTTAAGCATCTTGTTTATGCCTCGTCTTCAAGCGTATATGGCTTAAACGGTAAAGTGCCGTTCTCTGAGCATGACGGAATAGCACATCCCGTGAGCCTTTACGCAGCAACAAAGAAGAGCAACGAACTGATGGCACATGCGTACTCGAAGCTCTACAATCTACCGACAACTGGTTTGCGCTTCTTTACAGTCTATGGCCCATGGGGACGTCCAGATATGTCACCGTTCCTGTTCATCGACGCGATTCTTCATGACCGCGCTATAAAGGTATTCAATAATGGTGATATGCTTCGAGACTTCACATATATCGATGATATTGTGGAGGGTGTAGTACGAATCGTCGACGTGATTCCGGAAGGTAATAAGGAATGGGATGAAACTCATCCTGATCCGGCGACGTCTCCTTCTCCTTACAGAGTTTACAACATTGGCAACCAGCAGCCCACAAAACTAATGGACTATATCAAGTGCATTGAGAATGCCATTGGAAGAGAAGCGAAGAAAGACTTCCTGCCCATGCAGCCGGGAGATGTTTATCAGACTTACGCTGATTCTTCGGCTCTCGGAGACGCAACAGGTTTCAAACCCTGTACACCACTTCAAGACGGTATCAACCGCACGGTCGCTTGGTTCAAACAATTCTATAACCTTTGATTATGAAAGAGAAATATAATATAGCTGTTGCCGGCACAGGGTATGTTGGTCTCAGCATAGCGACATTGTTGGCTCAGCATAATCACGTCACCGCAGTTGATGTGATTTCTGAGAAGGTTGAAAAGATCAACAACCGAAAGTCTCCGATTCAAGACGAGTACATTGAGAAATATCTTGCCGAAAAAGATCTTGACCTGACTGCTACACTTGATGGCGCGTCTGCATATAAGAATGCAGATTTCGTAGTAATAGCAGCTCCGACCAACTACGATCCGGTAAAGAACTTCTTCGATACACATTGCATCGAGGATGTAATCGACCTTGTGTTAAGTGTGAATCCTAATGCAGTGATGGTTATTAAGTCAACCATCCCTGTAGGTTATTGCCGTAGTCTCTATGTGAAGTATGCCGGAATGGGTGTAAAACAGTTCAATCTTCTGTTCTTCCCTGAATTCTTGCGCGAAAGCAAAGCACTATACGACAATCTCTATCCCTCTCGTATAATAGCCGGTATTCCCAAGATCATTGATCAACCTCGTTTTGCTGAAGAGAATAATGCTATTACGGCTGTAACTGATATCGAAAATCTTACAAAAGCAGCTCATACATTTGCAAATCTGCTTCAGCAAGGTGCCATCAAAGATGATATTCCTATTCTATACATGGGAATGAAAGAAGCCGAAGCTGTTAAACTTTTTGCTAACACCTATCTTGCACTTCGTGTCAGCTATTTCAACGAACTCGACACATATGCAGAAGTGAAAGGGCTTGATTCTAAAGCGATAATCGAAGGCGTTGGTCTCGATCCTCGAATCGGAACACACTACAACAATCCGTCATTCGGATACGGCGGTTACTGTCTGCCGAAGGATACAAAGCAACTTCTTGCCAACTATGCTGAGGTTCCACAGAACATGATGACAGCTATCGTGGAAAGCAATCGAACCCGTAAGGATTTCATTGCCGATCAAATCTTAGATCTTGCTGGCTATTATACGGCGAACAGCCATTATAATGCGGGAACTGAACAACCATGCACAATCGGGGTATATCGTCTGACTATGAAGTCGAATTCGGACAACTTCCGGCAGTCGTCCATTCAGGGCGTCATGAAGCGGATCAAAGCGAAGGGTGCGCAGGTTATAATCTACGAGCCTACGCTTGAGGACGGAACTACGTTTTTCGGCAGTCTTGTAGTGAACGATCTCGCTAAATTCAAGGAGATGTCGCGTGCAATTGTAGCCAACCGTTACGACGCTTGCCTCGATGATGTGGAGGCCAAGGTGTATACCCGCGACATTTTCCGCCGCGACTAACCGACTCTAACAGTATTTATTTAAACGCAGCGGGCTGCCAGATAAAGACAGTCCGCTGCGTTTTTTTATCATACAGCGAAGCCTATACGCGGTCGGCTTTCCGAGTGTTGCAATTGCGGTGTCGGAATGGGAGTATACCTGTCTGGGTTAGCTTAATGACATGGCGGGCATTGCCGAAATCGTTATCGCGATACCGGTAATCATGAGCCAGCAGAGATGTCAGCGCGACTTTTGCATCCGATGTCAGGATTAAACCTGTGCCGGTCAAAATAACCGTCAGCAATGGCTATCAGCTCGGTTTCGGTGAAATCCTCGAAAGTATTTGCTATATTTGCATCAACCCCTAACGACATCATCACAAACTATGGAGAATATATTGGACGAATTACAAGCAGCACTGGCTAAATGGTTTAACCGGTCTCACCTAAATATTGTCTCAGAACAGATGGCTCTCGAACCATCCGATATCGGACAGAAACTTTACGAAACCCCTATAATCGGCATCGGGGCGGCCGACGACCCGATGTGGGAGGATATGCACCGAAAGGAGGCTGTCGGATCCATATTCCGTACTCCTCGTGAATGGATGCCGCAGAGCAAAACCGTCTTGTCATATTTCGCCCCGTTTACCGACTTTGTTATCAACGGAAACTGCATCGATCCAGTCGATGTCGGCAACGGATGGCTGTATGCACGCGTCGAGGGACAGGCATTTCTGACCGAAACGAATCATTTTCTGGAACGCTGGTTAGCCGACCATGGCATCAAAGCCTATTCTCCATATGCCGGCAACCAGTTTCAATATGTGTTCGAACCCGGTTCTTCAGCCGACATATCCGACCCATCGCTGTCATTCACAAGCAACTGGTCCGAGCGCCATGTAGCATTCATCTGCGGTCTCGGCACATTCGGACTATCCAAAGCACTTATCACAGAGCGCGGCGTATGCGGCCGTTTCGGCAGCGTCATCACCGATGCCGAACTGCCCATAACCCAAAGAGCCTATACCGGCATATACGAATACTGCAAAATGTGTGGAGCCTGCTGCCGTTGTCCGGCACATGCCATAAGTCTCGAGCAAGGAAAATCGCACCACCTCTGCACCTCCTATTTCGATACGCTACGCGAAAAATACGCACCGCGCTTCGGATGTGGAAAATGCTATGTGGAAGTTCCCTGCATGCGCCACCGTCCATAATGATATTATGAAACAGAAAGTAACGCTCAGCCTATATTCATCGGTCATCACCAGTCTTGTCATCTGCGTGTTATGCATTGGACTGTACGCCACATACGGCAATCAGGCAAAATTCACAGGCCTATGTATCATCACCGCAGTATTGCTCGTATTCGGCCTATGGCATGCCCCAGTCTCCATATCGACTGACAATACCGCAATAAAAATCAAAAATCCTATACGCACCCGGACAATACCATTCGCCCGGATCAGCAGTGTTGCACCATTCCAGCCTACAATGGGAGCCATACGGCTTTGTGCCTCAGGGGGATTCATGGGTTATTGGGGATTGTTCCGCGAAAGCGATATCGGGACGTACACCGGATGCTACGGCAAAGCGTCGGACTGCTTTCTCATAACACTAACAAACGGTGATCGGTATGTGCTTGGCTGCAACAACCCCGATCAGATAATAACTGAACTTCAGAAACACATCAATCCTAATTGCCAAGATCCGGAGCAAGAGCTTTCGAAACCTGAGAACATATCATAATCACAATCAGCACAGCCACATACACAATAGCGGTCGAATGCATTATATCGCCCATGCCGACAAGCGGTGAAACTATCGCACCCACCACATAGCCGGCTGTTCCAAGCAGCGACGAGGCTTCTCCTGCCTGCTGACGCCCCTCGTTCATAGCCAGGGTATTGGCTGTAGAAAAGATCATCCCGAGAGCAAACAGTATTATAATCATAAACAGCTCATAGATCCATATATTGTGGATCAGATACAGAGCAAATGCCTCGCCTGTAACTCCGGCTACCAGAATAAGCGCACCCGTACGCGCAGCCCTCTTCAATGGATTGAACTTCAATGCTATCATAGATCCTGCAGCCACAAACAGAGCATTGAACCCGATCACAAAACCATAGGCAGTCTGCGACAGCCCGTAATGTGTCTGCAATATGAATGGAGACGACGATATGTACGCAAACAGCAGTCCCAACGCACTGCCTTTAAAACATATATGAACCATAAACGCTCTGTTGTGCAACAGACGGCCATAGCCTGACATCGACTTCCACCATGAACCGACCGTCCGTCTGGACTTGTCAAGCGATTCAGCCATAAAAGGCGATATCGCAAGTATGACCAGGGCAAAGGCAGCGAGAACCACAAAAACACCTTTCCACCCGTAAGCATCGGCCGTGACACCGCCAAGCACCGGAGCCGAAGCCGGAGCTATACCATTTATAGCCCCTACCACCGCCATCAGTCTGGCCAGCGAGCGGCCGGAATAGACATCGGCCGGAATCGTTCGAGCCAGAAAATAGCCTCCCGATGCACCTATTCCCTGAAACAGACGACATATTACAAAAAACTCTATAGTCGGCGAAAACACACTGACTATAGCCGCTGCTATAAACATGGCCATAGCACCTATCAACACCGGCTTACGTCCATAATGGTCACTCATGGGACCGAGAATCAGCTGTCCGACAGCAAGACCTATCATGCCCATAGTCAGGCCCATCTGTCCCATCGGCACCGAGCACCCGAAAAATCGACACATAGCCGGAAGCGCAGGAGTGTACATATCGTTCACAAACGAGCCAAGAGCACTAAGCACAACCAGAAACATCACCAAGAATCCGTAATATTTCTTGCTGGTCTGCAATTTCACAGCCATGGGCGACAATGCGCCTGAAACCTCACGGCTGCCGGTATCTGAAATCGGTCGGGAATCCATAGACACAAATATATTTCAACCAATATCCAAACACCCCGCGCCACTGAATAGTTTCCACACTGTAACACCCGATACCGGGATTGTGAAACGGCAGTCCACGCAGAAAAATATACGCAAGCGACAAAAAAAGAAGAACAAGCGTTGTTATATTCAATAACACAACACATCTCCTGGTTTACAATGCGACAGATAATAAAACATTTTACTGACGACGATATGTACAAATTTACCATGTGTTGCGCGGTGATCGAGAATTTTCCGCGCACACAGGTTCGATACAAGTTCAACGACAGGGATAATACCGTTTATCCCGAAGGATTTGCCGAAGAATTGCGTCAGCAGATAAAAATGCTCGAAAATGTAATTATTACGGAAGAAGAGATCGCATTTCTGCGCAAAAAGTGCAGCTACATTCCCGCTTGGTTCTGCAGTTATCTTAAAGGCTTCCGTTATGACAGCCGTTGGGTCAGGATACGCCAGGATGCCAACGGACATCTTGACATCGAATTTGAAGGTTGCTGGAGCAATACCATCCTTCTCGAAGTGAAAGTCCTTGCAATCGTTTCGGAACTGTACTATATGATGACCGGCAAATCAGAAAGACTCGATTATGAGGCATACCGTCAGGAATCATGGGCGAAAGCACACCGACTGATTGAGGCCGGATGTACGTTCAGCGATTTCGGCACACGCCGTCGCGCCTCGTTTCAGGCACAGGAAACTGTAGTCCGCGCAATGAAAGAGTGTCAGGATTCAATGTCCGGTCCAGGAAGATTCATAGGCACAAGCAATGTATATTTCGCAATGAAATATGATCTCGTACCGGTCGGTACAATGGCCCACGAGCTGATCTGCGCCATTGCCGGAATGTATGGACCTCAGATGGCAAATTATCTTGCCATGAAGACCTGGGCTTCAACCTACAGAGGAACATTGGGCACATTTCTCTACGACACCTACGGCTGGAGAATATTCAGTCTTAATTTCTCGGAAGACTATGCCAATATGTTTAAGGGACTGAGAGTGGATAGCGGTGACAATTTTCATGAACTGGATCTTATAATATCCAAATACAGGAGCCTCAACATCGATCCACGCACCAAGCAGATTGTATTCAGCAACGGATTGGATGTCGACAAAGCAATAGAAATACAGCGATATGCCCAAAACAAATGTATCCCCTCATTCGGCATAGGCACTCATTTCACAAACGATTTCAAAGGCGTAAAACCAATGAATATAGTCATAAAACTTGTTGCTGTAAAAATAACCGAATCATGGCCGTTCTATTGCAGCACATGTAAGCTGAGCGAGGACAAAGGAAAATACTCCGGCGACAAAGCGACTGTGCGAAGATTTCTTGAAACCCTCCATCTGGCAGACCACGACACATAAACGGCTCTCCATGTTCAGCTTCTCCGGAAGGAGTCAGATTTCAATTGCACCTGACTCGATTTGATGTGCACGAAATTTGCAGGTATTTGTTTGTATGACAATAAAAATATTGGATTTTTTGACAATTTCCGCGCCATTTCAAGCACACAACGCTTGATTTCGTGCATATAAAAAAGGTGTTAAGTACTCAGCTTTATGCTTAATACTCAACACCTTGCATCGCGGAGTGAGGGGGATTCGAACCCCCGATACGCTTTTGGCGTATACACGCTTTC